>CAZZFE010000001.1:0-507184 GCA_964653495.1 uncultured Terricaulis sp.
AATTTAGGCGCTTCACAAATCTATCGCCTGCGCCGCCCCCTCACCCTGCCCTCTCCCCCTCTCGGGGGAGAGGGTTCGCGAGCAGAGCAATGGCGGCTAGTGTGACCACCGGAGAATCTCATGGCTCGCTACCTTCTCATGGTCATCCCCGCCGTCTTCGTCGGCCTCATTCTGTTCGGCTTTCTGCGGACGGTGCTCGGTTCCGGGTTCACGATGCTGCTCTCGCTGGTGCTGCTGGCGATCGGCGGCGTGATCGTGTTCCGCAATCTGCAGACGAACCGCAAAGTCGCCGACGCGCCGGCCGACGTGCGCGCCGCGGCGCTCACCTTCGCGCCCGCGCCCGACAAAGCCACGCTCTACGTGCTGCGCACGCAATTCATCGGCAAGGCTGTCGGCGTGAACGTGCTGATCGATGGCCGCGAGGTCGCGCAGATCAAGAGCCCGCGCTTTACGCGCATTCTGCTGACGCCCGGCGCGCACGAAATCGCCGGCTATACCGGCACGACCAAAGCGCCCGCCGCTGGCGCGGGCACGAGCATAAGCGCCAACGCCGGCGAAATTCTCGTGATGATGTGCGCCGTCGAGCCGCAAATGGTGGGCTCGGTCGTGAAATTCACGCCGCTCACCTTGGACAAAGCCCGCGCCGATCTGCAGAAGACGCGCATGGTGCAACCGGATTTGGCTGAGGTTTAAGTCGCGAACCAGATCACGTGCCGCGCGCCTTTGCCGTTGCTGCGCGCGCGCACGGGCGTTTCGTCAACCTTGAAGCCGGCATCGCGTAGGCGGCGCGTGAACGCGCTATCCGGCTCCGCCGACCAGATCGCCAACACACCGCCCGGCTTCAACGCCGCCTTCGCGGCGGCGAGCCCTTTTTGCGAATAGAGGCGATCGTTCTCCTCGCGCGTGAGGCCATCCGGGCCGTTATCGACATCGAGCAGAATCGCGTCGTAGCGATCGCGCGCAATCACAGCCGCTACATCATCGATCACGATCTCGACGCGCGGATCGTCGAGACAGCCCGCCGCCAAATCCGTCATCGGCCCGCGCGCCCAATCGATAATTTCCGGCACAAGCTCCGCGACCGTGATCCGCGCTTGGCGCCCGAGCCGCGCCAGCGCGGCGCGCAATGTGAAGCCCATGCCGTAGCCGCCGATGAGCAGATGCGGCGCTTGTGTGCGCAGACGCTCGCACGTCATCAGCGCCAGCGCCTCCTCCGACCCGCTCATGCGGCTCGACATCAGCTCATTGCCGCCCAGCACAATCATGAAATCGCCGCCGCGCTTGAACAAACGCAACTCGCCCCCTCCGGGGACGCGTGCTGTGGCGAGAAGTTCGCGCGGGATCATGGCGCTTTCTACGCTCCCTCTCCCTCCAATGGGAGGGAGAGGGTTGGGGTGAGGGTGGAGCACGGACGCTTGTAGCGTTGCGCGGCAAATCTCTATGACCGCGCCGCCCCCTCACCCTGCCCTCTCCCCCTCGCGGGGGAGAGGGTGTTGTCGCGATGCAATGCGCCAAGCCAGAAACGTAGTCACCGGCAGGCCGATGAGCCAATAGCCGACGAACAGCACGCCAAACAAATCGCTCCGCACCATGGCGATGCCGAACAGCGCGAGGCCAATGACGCAAAGAAACACAAAGCCCAGCGCGAGCAGCACGTAGCCAATGGCGCAGAACGCGAGGAGACGCATCACACCGCGATCGGCGCGCGGATCAGCGGATGCGCGGTGTAGTTCTGTAGCGCGAAGTCGCCATACTCGAACGCGAAAATATCCGCGCGCGCGGGATTAATCTGCATGTTCGGCGCGTGATACGGCGCGCGGGAGAGTTGCAGTTTCGCTTGCTCGAAATGGTTCATGTAGAGGTGCGCGTCGCCGAACGTGTGCACGAACTCGCCCGGCTTCAGCCCCGTCACTTGCGCCATCATCTGCGTCAGCAGCGCGTAAGACGCGATGTTGAACGGCACGCCGAGAAACACGTCGGCGCTGCGCTGGTAGAGTTGGCAGCTGAGCTTTCCATCCGCGACGAAAAACTGAAACAGGCAATGGCACGGCGGCAGCGCCATCTGATCGACCTCCGCCGGGTTCCACGCAGACACGATATGCCGGCGTGAGTTCGGGTTGGTCTTGATCGAGTTCACAACGCCCGCGATCTGATCGATCACGCGCCCGTCCTTGGCCTCCCAGGAGCGCCATTGCTTGCCATAGACCGGGCCAAGCTCGCCCTCGCTGTCAGCCCACTCGTCCCAGATCGTGACGCCCTGCTCCTGCAGCCAGCGCACGTTCGAGTCACCGCGTAGGAACCAGAGCAGTTCGAGGATGATGCTCTTGAGGTGCACCTTCTTCGTCGTGAGCAGCGGGAAGCCGGCGCCGAGATCGAAACGCAGCTGACGCCCGAATACGCCGCGCGTGCCGGTGCCGGTGCGGTCGCCGCGGTCCGTGCCGTTGTCGAGGATGTCCTGCAGCAAGCCGAGATAGGCGATGTCCGCCGGGTTCGGGTTCGCCGGGCTGATCTTGGGGGCCGCTTCTGCGCTCATGGCGCTGATATAAGCCGACTCGGCCTCAACATCACCGCTCGTCATTCCGGGGCCGCCGCACCTTCGTCATTCCGGACGCGCGAAGCGCGATCCGGAACCCAGGGGCAAACGACGAGCTGGTGGCCCCTGGGTTCCGGGTTCCGCCTTCGGCGGCCCCGGAATGACGAGCTATTCTTGTTCGGGACAGCTTGAGTTCGAAACACCCCGCGCCTGCCGGATCAGCGGGCCGGCGAGCCAGGCGGCGCGTGCGTTCACGTCGATCCCAGCCGCCCGCAGCGCCCGCGCCATCCATTGATTACAGACGTTGAACAAGTGGAACGACCCGCGCGTCCGCACGAACACCGAGCGCCCGACCACCTTCCCCGGCGTCGTCACGACCGCGTTCCCCGCCTCATCCAATATCAGCGCCCGGTCCACGTACGCCACGAACCGCGCCGCGCCCTCGCGCGAGATCGCCATGGCGAGATCGTCGTTCGGGCCGAGATAGGCCGAGGCCTCCGGCGCATCGTAGGTCACGTGCATCACGCTCGGGCTCGGTGGGATGATCGCGTCCAGGCCGAGCCAGAGGTTGGCGCCATTGGAATAATAGAAAGCCTGGTCGCCCCAGCCGATCAGGAACTCGCGCGCTTCGGGATAGAGCCGGCGCAGCGGATGGTCCGCCGGAAAAATCTCCGCCGGCGCGCCGATGTCGGAGTGATAGCCGTTCGACCACAGATGCAGTGTCACGCAATCGCCCGCGCTCGGCGGCGCCACGTTTGGCGCGGGGAGCGGCGCGTAGAGATACGCCAGCAGCAGCGCGATCGCGGCGGCGAAGCCTGCCGCGACCGGACGCTTACGCAGGTTCAGTTTTCCTCGGTGAGCAGTCTCGCCCGGAACGCCCATCCTGCCAGCCCCGCACCCACGAGCGGCGCGACGATAAACAGCCAGAGCTGTTGGATCGCCCCGCCCAGCACCCAAACCGCAGGTCCAAGCGAACGCGCCGGGTTCACCGACACGCCCGTGACCTGAATACCGACAATGTGGATCACCACCAGCGTCAAGCCAATCGCCAAGCCGGCGAGCGGCCCGCCGCCATTCTTGCCGGTGACGCCGAGGATGACGACCACGAACAGGAACGTCGCGATCACCTCAAACACCGCGCCCGCCATCAGGCTGTAGTCGCCCGGCGAGCCGGTGAGGCCGTAGCCGTTTTGGCCCAGACCATCATCGAGCAGCGCGTAATCGGGAGAGCCCGAAGCAATCGTGTAAAGCACGCCCGCGCCGACGATCGCGCCGAGGCATTGCGCCAGCCAGTACACGAACATCTCGTTCATGCTCATCCGACCGGCCATGAAGGCGCCGAAACTGACGGCTGGGTTGATGTGGCATCCCGAAACCGGACCGATGCCGTAGGCCATCGCCACGATCGACAGCCCGAACGCCCAGGCGATGCCGTCCTGGCCGACAATGTTGAAGCCGGCCAGCACTGCTGCGCCGCAACCAAACAGAACCAAGGTGAACGTGCCGACAAACTCGGCCGCGAATTTCCGCGTCATGGACCCGCCTCCCGATGCGCAATTGATCTGGGTTAGCCCGAGTCTGCGTCAGCGGTAATCACTTCGCTTTGAGCGCGAGCGTCCGCGCCGGCGGAACGGCGTGCGCCAGCGCCGCCTATGTGATAAAAATCACAAAGATGGCCGACCAAACGACCCTCCCGAAGCCCGCCGCGCCGGGCAAAGTCCGCTTCACCGGCGTCCAAGTGCTGGCGATGCAGGATTCTGGCGTGCTGCCGCAACCGAACCGTATCGAGCTCATCGACGGCGTACTGCTCGACATGGCTTTTCGGGGCCAAGGCGCGGTTGCACCGCAACCATATCGCTTCACCGGCGGACAAGTGTTGGCGATGCAAGAAGCCGGCGTATTGCCACTGCCCAATCGCTTTGAACTTATCGAGGGGGAGTTGTTGGACATGGGCTCGGAGGGCGCGCGTCATTCCAAACTGAGGGCGCTCCTGACATTGCGCGTCGCTCGCGCGCTGCCGGACCATTTGGGGATCGGGCCTGACACGGCGTTCCGACTGACGGACACAGTGTGGCCCGAACCTGATCTCTTTGTTTATCCGCTAACTCTTGATCCAGCCGACGTTCGCGGCCCCGACGCCCTCTTGGTGGTAGAGATCGCGGACAGCTCTTTGAGCTACGACCTAAAGCAGAAGGCCGCGCTCTATGCGCGCTTCGGCGTGCGTGAATATTGGGTGATCGAGGCAGCGACCGGACGATGCCACGTTCACCAAGATCCGGACGGCGAGTCTTGGCGGCTGATCCGCATTGTGGAGCCCAACGACACGCTCGAAGCGATGCTTGTTAGCGAGATTAAGGTCAGCGTCGCAGACCTGCTCTAGCTTTTGCATCCCCCAGCGAGCGCCCCTATATTCCGAATCGTCCGGGCAACCGGACTATGGCGATAAACGCGCGAAGATAGGCGGATCGGACCCGGGTGCGATGCCCGGCGGCTCCACCAGCCTTCGCTCGCTGCGCGAGCTTCGGCCCGGCAAGCCAGCCTAAGGATTTCGGTGCAGCGAGCGAAGGCTGCCGCGCCGAAGCCCGAAGGGCGAAGGCGGGCCGGTTGAAGGTTCGAGCGGAAAGCGGAGGCGGACAAACTCATTGGGATGTCCAGTGAGGGGCCGAAATAGGATCGACGGACGTTGAAGGTCGTTGCTTTTGCTCGGGTGGTCCCGTCACAGGCCGAACAGCAATAGTTGCCAATGACAACAATGCTGAGGAATTCGCCCTCGCTGCGTAAGCAGTGCGGAGTTTTCCGAACCTAAGCCCTTACGAGTAGCATCCTAAGGCGGGGTCCCCCAGCACCCGGCAACAGAAGCTGGGGATTTCCTTCGCGCGATGGCGGGCACTGGGGATTTATTCCCTCCGGGAATTCTCCCCAACTTATCCACAGGCGTTCCCACACGCCCGGCGCCACGGTTTCAACACCAGCAACGCGAATTTGTCCCGCTTTGTCGCGGCATGATCGCGCGTATTGCGTTTCATTCCATGAACTTGCGGAAACTTGTCCGTGTGCGTTCATCATCAGAGTTCGATCACGCGCATCGCACGCGCGAAAGCTTCGCCGATTTCGGTTGTTGCGCAGGCGCTTGGGGAATGAACGCAAAGCGCGCTCGCGTCGCGCGCGAAGTTGCACGCGACGAAACGCGCGTGCAACGCTTCTTGCATTCGCGTCACTGCAACGCAGTGCGGTTTCGCGTGATGCGTCAAGCGCGTCGCATCAATTCGCGCTCTGTGGATCAGCAATTGACTGGCCGGAACGAGCGGCTAAGGGTTGGCCTGGGATTGGGCCTTGGAGGGGCTTCGTGGCCGACGACCTGATTGGATATGATCACTTGATGCAAGACGCGCTGCGCGGCGTTGTGCGCGCGGCGTTGCAGCAAGCCGCCTCACCGCGTGGTCTGCCGGCGAAGCATCATTTCTACATTACGTTCCGCACGCATGCGCCGGGCGTGATGATCCCCGAACATCTGAGCGCGCGTTATCCGGACGAGATGACGATCGTGCTCGAGCACCAATTTTGGGACCTCGAAGTTTACGCCGATCGCTTCCGCGTCATCCTGAAATTCTCGGGCCAGCCGCAGCCGATCACCATTCCGTTCGCGGCGATCACGCGCTTCTTCGATCCGAGCGTGAAGTTCGGCCTGCAGTTCGAACATCATCTGATGGACGAAGCCCCGCGCATGGCCTCCGGCGACGACACCGCGCCGGCGCAAGCCGCGCCAGTGGCAAGCGCGCAAGCCGCATCGAGCGACAGCGCCGTCGTCAGCCTCGACGCGTTCCGGAAAAAGTAAGCAATATGGACCGCCGGCGCCCTCGCCGGCATCTTCCTTCCGCGCAAGCGCCCCCTTCGACAAGCTCAGGGAGGCGCCATTAGGCAACCGCGCAAATCTATCCATGCGCCTGCCTGAGCTTGTCGAAGGCCGGCGCACGCTCCGACAGTCAGTCTCGCCGCACCGCGCGCACGGAAATCCGATCTCGCTCACCCGCCACGCGCTCGCACAGCAGGCGCGCGATCTGGCTGTCGTCCACGAACACGTGGCCCTTGAGCGCATCGAGCAGCGCTTTCGCGAGATTGTCCAAATCCAGCCGCGGAACCTCGCCGACATATTCCATGCGCAGCTCGACCTCGAACTCGCCGTAGCGCGGGCGGATGGCGAATTCCTTGCGGAAGAATTCGTAGACGAGCGGCTTATAATAGCGCGCTTGCGTGGTGATGCCGTCGATGGCGATCTCAACGCCGCCCTCGATCTCGCGGGCGCGGACTTTGCCTTTGCCGGCCCAAGTCATGACGCCAAAAACTTCATGAGGGATGCGTCGCCGACATCGCGCCGAGCATCGCCGCGCGGAAGCGGTGACGATCGACCATGTGGCCGTCCGGCGCGTAAGCGTGGCAGGCATTGGTGAGCCCACGCGCCGCAAGTGCGGCCTGCGCCTCCTCCACCTGCCCCCAGAGCGCGATGAACACGCAGCGGGCGGACAAATTCTCGTCGCGGATCGTATTGAGCTCCCACGCCGTGCCGTCCGTGACCTTGGTGAGATCGACCAGGATCACGTCGCTGGAATCGAAGAACAGCCGGATCACCTGGCGCCACCACGCGTCCGACGTGCGCACCAGGAACGCTTCCTTCGACGTGAATGCGACTTGCAGATTGAGCCCAATGCGGTCGCGCAGGCGCCGCGCCAGATTGCGAAAATCGCGCGCGTTCAGCACCACCGCCGGCCCCATGCCGGAGCGGTCGAACAAGCGATACACAAACCGGATCGGCGCGCCGATCACGAACCACGCCAGCGCCAGCGGATTGCCAAGCGAGAGCACCGCCGTCGACACCCAGCCGAACGTGTCGCGGCGGATGAATCTGTCCGACAGCGAAGCGATGTGCCCGAACGGCCGAAACTCATTCGAAATCGCCCGCTCCAACGGCTCGCTGTAAGCGCGCACGTTGAATTTGCGCAGCAGAAGAACGCGCGCAGGCCTGCGGCGGAGGGCTGAGGCGATGAACCAGATGAGCAGCGTGAACAAGAGCACCGGCGCAACGAACAATCCTGCGAAGTAGGCGACGCTCGGCTCATACAGGGACGCCATCTCGGCGGCCCTGTTCTCGGCAGTGCATTCGCCGCTTTGAACGCATGCGTCCATCCGCGCGCCGACCTCCGCTACCAGCCCGTCGTGTTTCATCTGATAGATTCCGGCGGCGACGATCAGGCCAAGGAACAAGAGATAAAACGCCAGCCCGCTCCATTTCCGCAGCACGCGGCCCCAGCCGAAGAAGAGCTTCTGGCCACGCGCGAGATCGCGTGCGTTGATGAAGCCCGGCACAGCGAGCCGCCAGCGCCCCGCGGGGGCGCGGCTCGCGGCCAATGCGCGGCCGGCTTCGCTGTGATCGGGATTATCGGCGGCGGCGCGGAGTTCGTCGGCATCCAGGCCATCGAGCGCGGACGTGTCCGCATCCTCGCGCTTCAGCCCCGCGAGCGTGCGCATATTGCGAAGGCGTTTGCGCCAATCTTCGCTCATTCCCTCGCCCTTCTGGACGCTAAGTATTTGTTGCCGCTCGTTTGAACGGAAAACCGCTTCGCACTTTTCCTAACTCGCTCGGCCCAACTTCCGCAGCATGGCCGCGCGCATTTCGGCGCGGAAGGCGCGGCTGTCAACCAGCGCGCCGCTCTTCTTATAGAGCGCCAGCGACTGCGCCCGTCCGCCGAAGCCATGCGCCTGCAGCGAGGCGCGCGCATCCGCCGCTTCGTCCTCGCGGGCGATGAACACCACGCGCTCGGACACACGTTCCGTCAGCATCGTCTGCAACTCCCATTCGGTGCCGCTGGCGACCTCCGTGACATCCACGACGATCACGTCCGCCGCGTGCATCAGCAGCAGCACCACGTGCTGCCACCACGCATCGCTGGTGCGCACGGCGATGGCTTTGCGCTGGGTGCGCTCCATTTCGAGATTGAGCCCGTAGCGATCGATCATGCGCCGCGCGAAATTGCGGAAATCGCGCGCGTCGCGCACCAGGATCGGCCCGGCGCGCGAGCGATCTGTCAGCCGGATGATGAAAGCGATCGGAATATTGATCACCCGCCACACCAGCAGAAACGGATTGAACGAGAACCACGAGAAGAACGGCGCGATCATCGAACGGCGGAAATGCTTGTCCGCCAGCGTGAACACATGCCCGTATGGCTTCAGCCATTTCTTCGACATGCTCTCAATGCTCTTGCCGATCTGCGGATCGTTGAAACGCCTGAGCAACAGCACGCGCGCCGGCTTCTGCCGCCAGCCGAGCAAGATCGTATAGAGGGGGAAGAGCAGGATGCTCCAAAGCCCCGCGAAGCCCGCCGTCTCTTGGCGGCGGTTGTAATCCTCGAACAGCGGCCCAACGCCCGGACGCTCTTGCAGCGCTTCGAGCTTCGTCTGGCTTGTCGGTTCGTTGGTGTTCGGCGTCGGCTGCTGGTAGGCCGCATCCACCTCCTGCGATGATACGAGCCCCTGCGCGATCGCTTGATCCCACAAAGCGCGCTCGCGATCCGGGCCATCCCACGAGAGCCCCAACCAAATCGCCACACTCAGCAACGCCGCCGCCAGCACGCCGCGCATCATCCAACGCCGCGTGCCGAAGAACAAAAGATCGTTCTGCTCAATATCCGCCGCTTCGACCCAGCCGGGCTCGGGCGTTTCATCGATGAACGCCTCGATGCGGCGATCCGCCTCGGCCTCGCCGACACGTTGCGCGAGCGCCGTGCGCGCAAGCGTTTGGCCAGCTTCGCTGTGGTCAGAATTTTGCGCCGCGAACGCCAACGCCGCGTCTGACAGCGATTTCAGTGCGCGTTCGGCCGCGCCCGCGTTCGGTTCGCGACGCTTCAGCGCGGAAATCGTGCGGATTTCGCCCAAGCGCGCGGCTAAAGCGGCCCGCGCGGCGGCTTTCGCGGCGACTATCGCTGAAACGTCCATGTCCCCACATATCCCTATGGGCGGACAACAAGCCCCACTCTGTTGCGCCCGCCCCACTTTTCAGGCTAACCGACCGCACCAATCCGACAAGAGGAAAGCCATGAGCGCGACGCGCACCGAAACCGACACATTCGGCCCAATCCAAGTCCAATCGGACAAGTATTGGGGCGCGCAGGCGCAGCGTTCCTTGCAGAACTTCAAGATCGGCGAAGAAAAAATGCCGGCGCCGATCGTGCGCGCGCTCGGCATCGTGAAACGCGCCGCCGCCGAAGCGAACATGGAGCTTGGCGTGCTGAAGCCTGAAATTGGCGAAACTGTCGTCAAAGCCGCGCAAGAGGTGATCGAAGGCAAGCTCAACGCGCACTTCCCGCTGGCCGTGTGGCAGACGGGTTCGGGCACGCAATCGAACATGAACGCCAACGAGGTGATCTCGAACCGGGCGATCGAAATGCTCGGCGGCGAGATGGGCTCGAAGAAGCCAGTGCACCCGAACGATCACGTCAACATGAGCCAAAGCTCAAACGACACGTTCCCAACGGCGATGCATATCGCTTGCGCCGAAGAGATCGAGCATCGGCTGATCCCAGCGCTACAAAAACTGCGCAACGCGCTGAACGACAAAGCGCAAGCGTGGAAGGACATCATCAAGATCGGCCGCACGCACACGCAGGACGCGACGCCCGTCACGCTCGGCCAGGAATTTTCCGCCTACGCGACGCAGATCGAAAACGGCATCTTCCGCATCCAGCAGACGATGCCGCTGCTGATGCAGCTCGCCCAAGGCGGCACGGCGGTCGGCACGGGCTTGAACGCGCCGGTCGGCTTTGCCGAGCGCGTGGCTGAGAAGATCGCGGCGATCACGCAGATGAAGTTCACCACCGCGCCCAACAAGTTCGAAGCGCTGGCCGCACATGACGCGATGGTGATGAGCCATGGCGCGATCAACACGGTTGCGGCGTCGCTGTTCAAGATCGCCAACGACATTCGCTTCCTGGGCTCCGGCCCGCGCTCTGGTCTCGGCGAATTGGCTTTGCCGGAAAACGAGCCGGGCTCATCGATCATGCCGGGCAAAGTGAACCCGACGCAGTGTGAGTCGCTGACCCAAGTGTGCGCGCAAGTGTTCGGCAACAATGCCGCCCTCACTTTCGCCGGCGCCAGTGGGCACTTTGAACTCAACGTGTTCAACCCGGTGATGGCGTACAACTTCCTCCAGAGCGTGCGCCTGGTCGCGGACGCGAGCGTCAGCTTTACCGACAATTGCGTCGTCGGCATCGAGCCGCGCTTGGACAACATCAAAGCCGGCCTCGAGCGCTCGCTGATGCTCGTCACTGCGCTCGCGCCAAAATACGGCTACGACCGCGCCGCGAAAATCGCCAAGACCGCGCACAAAAACGGCACGACGCTCCGCGAAGAAGCCATCAAGGACGGCATCCCGGCCGATGATTTCGACGCCATCGTGCGCCCAGAAAAAATGATCGCGCCGGGGTGATCGTGTGAGCAAGCCGGTCCACGAGTTCGAAGGCTTCTTGCACTCGGTGGAGCTGCTGCGCGGCGAGGGTTGGGAGGGTGAGCGCTACCCGTTCGCCCTCTCCGCCGTGCGGGGTTGGGACCGGCTATTGATGCACCCGCAGGTGACTTACCTCGTCGGCGAGAACGGCAGCGGAAAGTCGACTCTGATCGAGGCAATCGCTGTGGCGTCCGGCTTCAACGCCGAAGGCGGAAGTCGCAATTTCAACTTTTCGACGCACGCTTCGCACTCAGAACTTCACGCGCATTTGCGTCTGGTGCGCTCGCCACGTCGGCGCCGCGATGGCTATTTCCTAAGGGCCGAGAGCTTCTTCAACGTCGCGACCGAGATTCAAAGGCTCGATTCAGAACCAGGCGGTCCGCTGATCATCGATTCCCACGGCGGCACATCGTTGCACGCGATGAGTCACGGCCAGTCATTTATGGCGCTGCTGGACAATCGATTTAGAGGCGACGGCCTCTATATCCTCGACGAACCCGAGGCTGCGCTCTCGCCCAATCGGCAATTGGCGTTTCTTGCGCGGATGCACGAATTGGTCGGCCAACGATCTCAATTCATCATCGCCACCCATTCGCCCATCATCCTCGCCTATCCGAACGCCACTATTTACGAACTCTCGGATAAAGGCCCGATGCCAACCGCGTATGAGGACCTCGAACACGTTCGAGTGACCAAGAATTTTCTCAACAGGCGGGAAATCTTCCTTGAGGCGCTGCTGAGCGACGACTAGGCCGCACTGAGGGAACCGCATATTGTTGGGAACCTCAGGGAACTCCGCTACATTCTATCGCAATCGATCGACTGCGATTTCAGTTTCATTGGCCGATGCACAAGGAAGTCTAGGCAGCAAGCACTACTCGACGTGATGAGGCTTATCGAAGTTTAACCTCAATCGGGCGGGTTTCGCCTTGCCTCGTCCTGGCTTCGCCGCGCTTTATGCCTAAAGCGTATTTACGCTGACATTTGAAACGGCGCCCCGGGGCGCCTACATGAGTGGCGAATGGGTGAGATCATCAATCTGAAGCGCGCGCGCAAGGATAAGGCGCGGGCGGGAAAAGAAGCTGACGCCCAAGCCAACCGCGTCCAACACGGTCGCACCAAACACGAAAAGAAACAGACGAAGGCCGAGAACGATGTCGCAAACCGAAAGCTCGACGGGCACGAACGAAAACCAGAGAGCACGCGCAGAGATGACTAAAGGCGCGTTGCAAAAGCGCTCGATGCGTATTGCCGGCCACCGCACGTCGCTGGCGCTGGAGATCGAGTTCTGGGAAGCGCTGGAAAAGGTCGCGCGCGCGCGCGGCCTCAGCCTGCCGCAGATGATCGCTTCGATCGATGAAGGCCGCGCCAAGGATGGCCCCGACGCCTCGCTTGCGTCAGCCGTGCGCGTTTACGTGCTGAAGCACCGGCAATAAGCCGCGATCAAATCTGAAAGTGACCGGCGCGGCGTGATGAACGCCGCGCCTTTCGTTTCACTGCTGCAGCGGCCGCCCGTACATCACCAGTGCGTAATAGCAAGGCTGGACGGTGCACTGGAACATGTGCGCGTTGACATTGAATTGGCCGCTGCTGGTGGGCACGACCGAGACGATCGGCGTCGCGTCGGTGGAATTGTCCTGCGAGATCGGGTTTCCGTAGCCATCGAGCAAAGTGAGATCGAGATCGCTGCAATCGTTGTCGCAGACGCCGATGATCCGATACTCGCCGCCGACATTCATTGTCACCGGATGTGTCATCGTCGCGCCTTGGTTCAGCTGACCGGTGACGGGCGCGGCGATTTGCGTCCAGCCCTGGCTGGCGAAGGCCTGCTCGACTTGGCCGAGCCGCCCGAGGATCTGATCCTGATAGCTTTGCCCTTGCGGCGGCGGCGCTGTCGGCTGCTGCACGGTTTGAACCGGCGGCGTTTGGGCCGTGGTCGGCGTGTCTTCCATGTTCATGCCGATCACGCCGAGCACGACGATCGTCGCCACCACGCCAATGACGCCCCACGCCCAAGCGGGCATGCCGCCCTTCTTCTCTTTCGCCGGCGCTGGCGGCGGCGTGTGATCACGCGGCGGCGCGCTCATAGCCGGCTGCGGACGTGGGGCGGCGGCGGGCGCTGGGCGGTTGGTGGCGCTGCGCACGGCTTCCATGAAGCGGCGCCAATCGGGATGCTCGGCTTCGCCGTTCCAGCTCGACAAATTCGCGGCCTGCACTTCGCCGAACCCGAACGGCGCTTGCGAGCTATCGATCATCGCCGGGATCAGCACGCCTTTGTCGCGGCCCATCCGCGCTTCTTCGCGCACCCATTGCGACTTGGTCGAATGCTCGCTCCACAGCACGATCAGAGCTTTGCAGCTGGTGAGCTTGCCTTCGATGTAATCGGCCCAGGTTTGGCCGGGCGGGATTTCGCTATCCCAGAACACGTCGATGCCGGCGGCCTGGAGCGCGTTGGCGACCTGGGCGGCGCGGGCGCTGTCCTCGCGCGCGTAGGAAAGAAACACGTCCGCCATCTGTCGGTCCCCTGCCCCTGCCGTTCTGGAGTACGTGACTTCCTAGCAATGTCGGCGCGGACCCGCAAAACACTTTGAGCGGCTTCTATTGGCCTTTCGGGTTGGGCCCGTACTGGTTCTCCCCAGGCTTGGAGGGCAGCACCGTCACAATGATCGCGCCGATCATCGCGATCAGCACAACCAGGCCGCCCGTGGGCGAGCCCGTGTTGGCGAGTGCGCCGCCGACCACGTAGGCGCCGAACACGGCCGCCACCAGCCAGCCGTTCAATCCCACGTCGTGGAACCGCCGGCTCATCACGCTGACCCCCGGTGCGAGCAGCGCCAAGCCCAGCAGACCGGAGACCAAGGGCGTGTTGGGCTGCGAGGTGTACATGTTCCAGCCAAACAGGACGCCGTCCAAAATCGTCGCCACGATCGACACGACCACCGCGAACAGCACCCACCACCAATATTCAGCCCGCCGTGCGCGGCCTTTGCCGTTGGCGTAGAGCCGGAGGCATTTCTTGATGTAGCCGACCGGCGTGTTTTCCTCCGCCGGGGTCGCGTCCAAAGCCGCGGCAAAGCTCGGCTGCGCTTGCGGCGGCGGCGGAACCGGGCGCGGCTGAGCGTTTGGGCCGCGCACCACGTGATCGACGGCATTGGCGAAGCGCACCCAATCGGGATGGTTCGTCTGCCCGTTCCAGGCCGACAAATTCGCCGCCTGCACTTCGCCAAAGCCAAACGGCGCCGGCGAATTATCCAGCATCGCCGGAATGAGCTTGCCCTTATCGCGCCCCATGCGCGCTTCTTCGCGCACCCATTGCGAGCCGGTGGAATGCGCGCTCCACAACACGATCACGGCTTTGCAGGCGCCGAGCTTGCCTTCGATATAATCGGCCCACGTCTGCCCTGGCGGGATCTCGGTATCCCAGAAGCATTCGAGCCCCATCGCTTGCAGGCCGCGCGCGATCTGTTCGGCGCGCGGGCGATCCTCGCGCGCGTACGAGATGAAGACATCAGCCATGGCGCTCCCCGCAAATCACGTCTCGCCAAAGCTAGCAGAGCGGACGGTACGCGCGACCGCAGATCGGCGACATTACGCGATCGAAATTGTCAGGTCGGCAACGGACCGCAACGAACGAGCCCGGGCGGATCGGTCCATGGACCGCTTTCGATCAGCATCGCGCCATCGGCCTCCGCGAACTTGATTTCCATGTTCGGGTGCTGGCTCTCATTTCCCTCGGAATTGCACGCCGCGTTCACGGCATAGCCGCCCGGAATTTCGGTGACGCTGCTGAAATCGCAATGCACGTGGCCCTGCGTCGTCACCTGACGCGCCTCGAAGCGCCAGGCCGGGTCTTCGCACATCTCCGCCGACGCCGCCCATAGGCCGACAAAGCGCGGCCCCTCGATCACAGGCGCGGCCGAGGTTTCCACCGGCAGCGGCGCGGCCGGCGGCTCCACCGGCTGACCACACGCGGCGAGCGCAAACAGCGAAAGCAACAACACACGCATGAGCAAACTCCTCGGAGTTCAACCATGATGCATCGCGCAGGGTTCCAGTCCCCCTCCCCTTGAGGGGAGGGGTTAGGCGTGGGGTGAACCTCGCTCTTTCAATTTTGCTTTTGCTTTGCGCGCGAACACTCAGCGTCAGCGCTTCACCCCACCCCCTGCCCCTCCTCTCAAGAGGAGGGGGTGCAGCACAAACACCGGCGCCCGCGCGGAGCATGGCTCCGGGCGGTGCTTGAAGATTTGGAGCGCGGGCCTTCAGGCCCGCATGCGCGCCTGAAGGCGCGCGGTCCAACCTACGAAGAATCCAGCGCGGCTTCGCTCAGCGCGCGCGGCGCGCAGAGCGCGTCGACCACGAACAGCGGCGCGAACACGCGCAGGCGTTTCGTCAGCCCGCGCTCCATGCGTTTGACGATCGCGCCGAGATAGCGCGCGGGATTGCACAGGGCGTCGCTGAGTTTGGCGATGCGGGCGAGCAGGTTTGGCGCGCGGAGTTCTCGACGCAGCGCGGCGCCCGCATAGGCGCGGCCAACAGAGAGCGGACGCACCGCATTCGGGCCATAGGCGCCGGCGATGCGTCTGACGCGCGTCACGTGGTGCGCCGCATTGAGCACTAGAAGTGAGATAACGAAGCGCGCCATCAGCGCGATCTTCCGGCGCGGGCGTTCGAGCTTGCGCGATGTGCGCAAGCCGCACGACACGCCCGCGAGCACCGCCCCCGCCCAAACAAGCCAAAGCCCCGCCCAGGCAAAATACCGGGTGAGACATTGGTCGATGTTGATGGGGGCGATCGCCGGGTTCATGCGCAAGCAGTGTAAGCGCGCATGAACCCGGTCGGATTGTTTTGCGCGACGCGCTTATGTTTCAAGGCGCGTAGCTGGAATTCAGGGGGAGAGAGGTCGGTTTTACCGCAGTTTGACGGTGCAACGTGCTAGTGCCTCGCCAGCAGCGAATCTTTTTCGAGCTTCGCGATATCGCCGTAAATCTCTTCGTACGCGGCCTTAAACTCGGGCATGTCACGAACGCCTTTGAACACGGGCCAAGATCGGTAAGCGCTCGGAAGCATCTCATTGCTTTGCCCCAAAGCTCGCATATGTATCGCGCATTCTTGCGCGTCATCGCGCACTGCCGCGACGCATATCTTGAAATCGCGGCTAGAAGCTGACCAATCCTGAGTGCCAAGTATTGCTAGCGCCTGATCCTTATCGCCGCCAAGTTTCACAGCGTTAGCGTAGTTCACAAGGCACATAAGTCTGACGCGCTCACCGTTCCATTCCTTCTTGAAATCAACAAAGTACTTTAGCGTCCGTGCTGCGAGCTTAAATTTTCCGAGTTTTATTAGATCAAACGTAGCGCCGACGATGCGAGACTCTGCCACTGCGCGCTCTTGTGGCGCGTATCTCTCCCAGCATGTCATTGCGAGCTTGAATCCTAACTCAAAGACGATCGATACCGCCTTTCTGTAGTAGTCCGGCGTCACTCTGAGCCTGTCCCCCACTACGAGCTTCTTCGTGTCGATCTTTAAGCGCGCGCAGTTCGACAGATACGTTGAAGACACACGACCGTCGGTGTGAACAATCAGATTTCGCCGTTCACAAATTTCGAGGAAATCTGTGTAGCTCTCCACGTGATCCTTCGTGCGCACGCCGCACTTCTTTTCAAACCATTGCATCTGCGCATCATGGCTATCGCGGAGCACCCGCTCCGACTCTTTCTCGATCATATATTGTCGCGCATCCTCGATTGTCTTGAACGAGCTCAACTCCGCAAGGGTGATTTGTTTATCAGCGCTCGAAATGACTTCCGGTTGAACAAAGCAGATCGCCTCGACGATCCGCGACAGGAACGCGTCGTATTGAGCAATCAAGGCAGACAGGAGCATCCCAGGAAACTGCTCCGAAAAGCGCGCCGATGACTCGAAGCTTAGGTCGAACTGGCTCATGACATCGAGGTACTCTCGATGAATGCCGAAGTACGTGAACGTGGGACGCTTCTTCACATGGGCCGCAATGCGTTCCAACTCGGCTGGCAGCATCCGGTCCATTTGGGCAGACGGCAAAGCGTCGGAGATCGACATCAAAGAATTCGCAGCCAGCATGAACGACACAATCGATTCCGTGAAATCCGATATCGCATCGCCAAAAGGCGTCGCGGCGCTTGCCGACTTGACTTCGTTATTGGCATTCGCTCGCTGTTTGGTCGGTCGAATTGTATCGAGCAAGGCGTCGAGTGACTGCGCGTATGATACCTTGTGAAAAGGTGCGTCGGGCCCTTCCCTACCTAGACGCACATAGAAAAGCCCGTCGTCCAAAGGCACAATCGGTCGCGTAGGCCTTTTCCTCGTCATTTCACTGCCTCGTCGAACGACTCAACCGACAAATGGTTACGCGGCGAGCGCACAACTGAGAAGCGCAAACCGTGCGCTCCGCTTTCGCTAACCCGTCTCCTCCTCCACCTGCTCCCGCTCCACGCGGAGCGCGGTGATCTGGTTGCGTTGTCTGCGCAGCACTTGGAAGCGATAGCCGTGGAAGGCGAAGCGTTGGCCCGGTTCGGGGATCGCCTGGGCTTCGTGGATCACCAGGCCGGCGACGGTGACGGCTTCGTCGTCGGGCAGATCCCAATTCATGGCGCGGTTGAGATCGCGGATCGGCACGGTGCCGTCGACATTGACGCTGCCGTCGGGCTGCGGGCGCACGCCTTGGACGGCGATGTCGTGCTCGTCTTTGATGTCGCCGACGATCTCTTCGAGAATATCCTCAAGCGTGACGAGGCCCATGAGCGCGCCGTACTCGTCCACCACCAAAGCGAAATGCTCGCGCCGGCGCAGGAATTCGGCGAGCTGATCTTCGGCGCTGGTCGTCATCGGCGTGAACCAGGGTTCGCGCTTGATGTCGGCGATGTTGAAGCCGTCGCGGCCATGCTCTGACACCGCGCGCAAGAGATCGCGGGCGTGCAGCACGCCGACGATATTGTCCGGATCGTCCTTGTAGAGCGGCAGGCGCGTGTGCGGCGAGGACATCGCCTGGGCGATGATCTCGCGCGGCGGCAGATCGATGTCCAAAAGCTTGATGGCTTTGCGATGGATCATCACGTCGGCGATGGTGAGCTCGCTGAGATCGAGCGCGCCCAGCAGGCGATGGCGCTGCTCCACCTCGACGCCGCCCTCTTCCGCGTGCAGCTCGATCGCGCCGCCGATTTCGGCGCGCGCGGCAGTGAGCACATCGACGTTTTCGTCGACGCGCACGCCGAAGAGCTTGAGGCCGTTGTTCACGATCCATTGCACCGCACCGACAATCGGCGCGAGAAACCGCACCATCCATTGCACCGGCAGCGCCACCGCGCGGGCGATGTTGTCAGCCGCGGTGATGGCGAGCGTTTTCGGGCCAACCTCGCCGAAGATCAGCAAGAGCGGCGTCAGCACAACGGCGGTGATGACGGGCGCGAGATCACCGTAGATAGTGGAGAAAATGCTGGCCGAGATGGCGGACGCAAGCACCTGCACCAGGTTCGCGCCGAGCAGCACCGCGCCGATCATGCGCTCGCGGTTTTCGTTGAGCTTGTTGACGCGCGCGGCTTGCTTGTCGCCCTCGCGCTCCAATGTCGCCATGCGCGCGCGGCTGGCGCCGGTGAGCGCGGTTTCGGCGGCGGAGAAAAACGCGTTCAGCAGAATGAGCGCCGCGATGACGAGTGCGGCGATCACAAGTGAGGTGGTCATTTCAGCTCTTCTTCAAGGAATGCACGCAAGGCGGCGGCGTCCGCGCCCTTCTGGACGAACGCTTGGCCGATCCCGCGCGCGAGCACGAGCGTGAGGCGGCCGGCCTCGGCTTTTTTGTCGCCGGCCATGAGGGCGATGGTTTTGTCAGCGTCGAATGGCGCGCCCGGGAGCTTGCGCAGATTGGTGTTGAAGCCTGCGGAATCCAGATGCGCGCGGACGCGTGTTGCGTCGTGCTGGCTCATGAGGCCGAGGCGCGCGGAATACGCGTAAGCGAGCGCCATGCCTGTACCCACGGCTTCGCCGTGCAACAGCGCGTGCGAGTAGCCGGCTTGGGTTTCGAGTGCGTGGCCGAACGTGTGGCCGAGATTGAGCAGCGCGCGTGCGCCCGCCTCGCGCTCGTCCGCGGCGACGATGGCGGCTTTGGCTTTGACGGCGGTTGAAACGGCGTAGTCCAGCGCTTCCGGATCGCAGGCGAGGATTTTCTGCGCGTTGGCTTCGCACCACTCGAAGAAGCCCGGATCGTTGATCAAGCCGATCTTGACGATCTCCGCATAGCCGCAGAGCAGCTCACGCTCCGGCAATGTGGCGAGCACGTCTTGATCCGCCAGCACCAGGCGCGGCTGATGGAACAGGCCGATGAGGTTCTTGCCCTCCGGCGTGTCGATCGCGGTTTTGCCGCCGACGCTTGAGTCGACCTGCGCCAGCAATGTGGTGGGTATCTGCACGAAATCGACACCGCGCATGGTCACACCGGCGCTGAAGCCCGCGAGATCGCCCATCACGCCGCCGCCGAACGCCACGATCAGATCGTTGCGCGAAATGCCGGCTTGCAGCAGCTGACGCGTGACGCGCTCGAGGCCGTCGAAATTCTTCTGCTCCTCGCCCGGCGGCAGCACGATCGTCCAATTGGCGATGCCGTGCTCCTCCAGCGACGCGACAAGCGCGGCGCGATGGAGTTTGGCGACGTTGGCGTCGGTGACAATGAACACGCGCTTGTTCGGCGCGAACGGCGCGATCAGTTCGCCCGCGCGCTGCAACAGCCCAGCGCCGACATGCACGTCGTACGAACGTGCGTCGAGATCGATCTTTATCGTTTCGCTCATGCCTGTTTCGCTTGGTGCGCCCTGATCGCCGCGAGCACGTCGGCGACGGCGGAATTGTGCGGGCCGTTGGCGCTCTCGATGGTGAGATGCGCTTCGGCGTAGAGCGGGTAACGCACCTCGATCAGCCGGCGCATCACCGCTTCGGGATCGTCCTCCTTAAGCAGCGGGCGATCGTTGCGGCGGGCGACGCGGCGCATCAGCACCTCAAGCGGCGCGCGCAGCCAGATGGTGAGCGCTTCGGCGTTCAGCAAAGCGCGCGTCGAGGGATCGACGAACGCGCCGCCGCCTGTGGCGAGCACGTGCGGCGGCTCTTTCACCAGGCGCGAAATCACCCGCCGCTCGCCACGGCGAAACTCACACTCGCCCTGCTGCGCGAAGATGTCCTCGATGCTCATGCCGGCGGCGCGGACGATTTCCTCGTCCGCATCCCGGAACGGCACGCCAAGTGCGGCGGCGAGCCTGCGGCCGATCGTGGTTTTCCCCGCCCCCATCAGGCCGACCAGGGCGATGGTGCGGTCAAGCGCGATCCCCTCCGCCTGCCGGCGCAGCTCGGCGGCGGCGTCGGGGCGCTCGCCGAGGTCGCTGCTGTCGGGCCGGCTCACGAATCACCTCAAAAGACCGCTATGGTTAAGCCGGCCGGGTTGGAAACTCGCCACATTTTGAGGCCAAATAGCCTCCGCTGCAACGCTCAGCACTAATGGGGAACATAAGCTTGAGACGCAGACGCCGCCGCAGCTCCTTCAACCGACACAATCCGCAGCGCCGCTGGATCGCCATTGGCGCGGGCGCGGTGCTGGCGATCGGCGCGTTCATCTTCTTCATCCGGCAAGCGGATGTGCTCGCCCCGCAGCCGCAGGAAATTCGCGTCGAACTGCCGGACGCTTTCAAGGACAAGTAGATGCACATTCGCGCTTTCGCGCTTGGCGCCCTCACCGCGGCGCTTCCGACGCTCGCCGCCGCGCAATCTCAAATGCCTGTGGCGATCGAGACGCAGCAATTGACGCAGCTCGACGGCTTCAGCGTCGGTGCGTTTTCCCAAGCGCAAGGCGCGCTCGGCGCCGATCTGTGGAGCAACAGCGACGCGAGCGTGATCGCCGTGCTGCTCGACCGCATGCCGGCAGCGCCGCAATCGGCAGCTTCGCAAGTGCTGGCGCGGCGTGTGCTCGCCACCGGCGCCGCAGCGCCGCGCGGCGACGCAACGAACGCGACACGCGAACGCTTCGAGGCGCTCGGCGAGCTGGGCCTCGCGGACGATCTCGCGGTGATGGCCGCCGGCGTCGGTAGCGCCATCAACGACCCGTTGGTCGCGCAATATGCCGCACAGGCCGAACTGGCACGCGGACGCCGCGCTGAAGCGTGCGCACGCGGACGCTCGGCGGTTTCGGAACAGCCGCCGCCCTTCATCCTGCGCCTGCGCGCTTATTGCGCCGCTGTCGGCGGCGATCGCGCCGCGGCTGATCTGGCGCTTGAGCTCGCGCGTTCGCAGAACGCGGCGGACGCTTGGTACACCGGCGCTGTCGCCGCTGCGGGCGGTGCGCCAGCGGCGCGGCCGCCTGCTGCGCGGTACGACAACAGCCTCACAGCGCAACTTTCGCTCGCCGGCCGGCTGACGCCCGGGCCGAACCCGCTGAACAACGCGTCGACACTGGCGCTCGTCTCGCTGGCGCGTTCGGATGCCGCGCCGCAGCCCGTGCGCGCGCAAGCGGCGGCTTTGGCCTATGTGCGCGGCGTGCTGCCGGCGGCGGAGACGCGCACGATCCTGGCGGCGACGCCGGCGGAAATCACCTCCAACCTCCCCGCGCTCGCGTCGACCTTGCGCCGCGTGCAAACCGCGCCCGGCTCGCCCGATGCAGCGATTGCGATCGCCGAATTGCTCGGCCGCGCAGGCTCGCCGGCTGAGTTCGCGCGCTTCTCTGCGTTCTTCAAGGACGACATCGCCGCGCTCAGCGCCGCGCCGAACGCGGCTGCGTCCGTGCTCTACGCCCGCGCGGCGATCGCCAGTGGCGATGCGATGCTCGGACGCCGCTTGACGCAAGCCGCGCGTGACGGCGGCGCGGACGCCGCGGCGCTTGGCCCGCTCGACGCCGCGCTCGCGGTGATGGCCGGCGCGCGCAACCAGGAAGGCGTGATGGCCGTGCGCCGCCGCATCGACGCGTCCGGCGCGCCGCAAGCGCGCGCCACCGCGCGCGATGTGGCGATCATGGCCGCCGCTGGGCTGCCGATCGACGAAGGCGCGCAAGCCTTCGTCCTGGCGAACCCACCGCAGGGCGGCGCACGCGCGGATGCCGGTGCGATGCTGGCGTTGAACAACGCCGTGGAGCGCCGTGCGGCTGGCGAGGTGGCGTTGCTGGCGATCGTCGGCAGCGGCGAAACCGGGCCGGCGCGGCTCGACGCCGAAAGCGCCGAACGCATCATCCGCGCACTGCGCGCTGTGGGCTTGCAGGACGACGCGCGGCGGTTCGCGGTCGAGGCGCTGCTCGCGAGCGCGCCGAGCTAATATGGACCGCCGGCGCCTCGCCGGCCGGCTCCGGCGCATGCCGGCGAGGCGCCGGCGGTCCATATTGGATTGAGCCCGCTGTTAACGGTTGCGCGCTAAGGTCCGCCCGTGAGCGACGCGGCCCTCATTGAATCCTTCCTGGAGATGCTCTCCGCCGAGCGCGGGGCGCGGGCGAATACGCTGGACGCGTATAAGCGCGATCTCGATGACGCGCGCGCCGAGGTGCGGGGCGGCCTGGGCGGCGCAAGTGCGGCGGCGATCGAGGCGTATGTGGCGGGCTTCGCGGCGCGTGGGTTTGCACCAGCGACGGCGCGGCGGCGGATTTCGGCGCTGCGGCAATTCTATCGCTTCCTGATGCAAGACAACGTGCGCGGCGACGATCCGACCGCGCGGCTCGATGCGCCGAAGAAGGCGCGCACGCTGCCAAAGACGCTGTCGCTTGATGAAATCACGCGGCTGATCGATGCGGCGGAAAATGCGCGCGATCGGGCTTTGATCGAGTTGCTTTACGGCGCGGGCTTGCGCGTGAGCGAGCTTGTGTCGCTGCCGCTGCGCGCGGCGCCAAAGCCTGGCCAAGCGCACATGATCATCGAAGGCAAAGGCGGCAAGGAGCGCCTGGTGGCGCTAGGTCGGCCGGCTTTGGCGGCGATCGAGGCGCATCTTGCGGTGCGCGAAGCGGCGTTGCCGAAAGTGGAAGCGCAACGCGAGAAAGCCAAACGCTGGTTGTTCCCTTCCGCGACCGCGGCGGACGGCAAGCTGACACGCCGGCGCGTGGCGCAAATCCTGGAAGACGCAGCGGCGAAAGCCGGCATCGATCCGGCGCGGGTTTCGCCGCACGTGCTACGGCACGCGTTCGCGACGCATCTGGTGGAAGGCGGCGCCGATCTGCGCACTGTGCAGACTTTGCTCGGCCACGCCGACATCGCGACGACGCAAATCTACACGCATGTCGCCGAAGGGCGCTTGAAAACGCTGGTCGAAACCAAGCATCCGCTGGCGCGGCGGCGCAACTGATCCTACATTGTAGGTCATGACGCCAACGCCCTCCTACGGCCCGCAGCCTGGCCGCAGCGCCGCCTTCTTGGCTTATTGCCTCTATCTGCTCTCGATCCCGAGCGCGGGCGTGTTCGCGCTGATCGGCGTGATCGTCGCTTATGTGGGGCGCGCGGAGGCGACGGGCGCATCGCGGACGCACATCGAATATCAAATCCGTACGTGGTGGACGGCGTTCTGGTGGTCGGTGATCATCTGGATCGCCTACGGCGTTGGCGCGATCCTTTCGGTGGTGCTGATCGGCATTCCGATCCTGATGCTGGCGATCTTCGCCAACTTCATCCTGTTCATCTGGTTCAGCGTCGTCAGCCTCTTCGGCCTACTGGCGCTACTCGACGGGCGCTCGCGTTAGGCTTTGCGCCAGCTCATTGCGGCGCATGGCTTCGGCGCCGCCGGCGATCAGCTTATCCGTGAGTTCGGCCGGCAGCGTGACGCGCGTCGATGCTGTGCCTATTTCGCTGCGCAATGGCTCATCGAGATCGTTGAAGCTCAGCATGTCGGCTTGCATCACCAATGCGTCGCAACGCCAGCCGGCGGGCGCGCCGAGGGCTTGCGCTTCGGTGGCTGGAAGCGCGCAGCGCCAGGCGATGAGATCGCGCTGCCAATCCGCGAGCGCGGCACGGTAGGCGTCGTAGCTGGCGCGGTTGGCGGATTGGATGACGACGTCGTAGGCCGTATCCGCCGTGGCGATGCCGCTCGGCGGTTCGGGGCGCGTGTTCCAATCGCCCTCGCGCACCATTTCGGAATTGACGACGAACACGGTGAAACGGCGCAAGTGCACGGCGTCTTGCGGAGAGAATGGTGCGTAGGCGTTTTTGGCCGTGAGCCGCGTGAGCGTCCAGGCGGAGAGGCCGAGATTGTCGATCAGGCCGCCATCCACAAGATGCACGTAGGGCATCGAGCCATTGCGATAGGATGCGAGCGCAAGCGCCGTGCTGCGAACGAGTGCGGGGTCGCTGCGATCTGCTGCGCCGATCCAGCTTGGCGCTTGCGGGCAATTTTCGCGGCGCGGTTCGATGATCACCGGCGCGAACACCAATGGCACGGCCATCGACGCCGCGACCGCGTCGGCGACGCGCACTTGGGCGAGATCGGAGCACAGCGCGTCAAACGTCGGCGGTGTGAACGAAAACGGCACGCCGTTGTAGAGGTCAGCGGCGTTGAGCGTCAGCGCCGGGCCTTGCGCGAGCGTGCTCATGCGGGCGCTGGCGAACACTTCGCGATCGAGCCAATCCGCCAGCAGACGCTGGTCGTTCACGCCGCCGCGCCAGAGCGCGAACCAATTGCGCGGCGCGGCAAAGCTGGTGTGCAGTTCGCCGTCCCAATCCTTGTCGAGGTACGCAGCACGGAAAGTGTCGAGCCCGGCATCACCGTGCTGCACGTAATACGCCGCCATGATCGAGCCGCCGGAGACGGAGGTGAGCATGGCGATATCGTTGGTCAGCGGCGCACCATCCGCGCCGCGCATCGCCCGCAATTGCTGCAACGCGCCGAGTGAGAACGACGCCGCGCGTGCGCCGCCGCCGGAGAGCGCAACACCGATCGCCTCCCCGTCCGCGCCGACACGCACGCTTTGCGGCGGGTTGGGCGCGCTTGCGGGTGGGTTTACGGGCAAAGCTGGCGACGTCGCGCATGCCGCCAACGCCGTGGCCGCCAGAAAAGCTGAAAACCGCATCCGCCACTCCTCACTGGCCAGCTTGGCCGATCGGTTGCGCCACGCAAGCGATTGCATTGGCCGGGCGTCCGCGTAACTTATCCACAGGGGGAGCGCTAAAAATGACATCACAACGCTGGATCGGCGCGGCGCTGATCGTGTTCGCGATTGGCTTCAACGGGCCGTATGCGTGGCTGGCGCTGAATTTCCAATATCCGGAAATTCTTCGGCGGCCGGCCGGCGAAATTCTCACGGCGTTCAGCGCGGGCGGCGCGCCGCTCATCCTGGCATGGCTTGGGTTCGCGGTCGCGGCGCTGCTGCTTGCGCCGATCGCGCTGGGTGTGGCGCGGCTGACGCGCGATCCGGAAACCGGCTCGCGCCCCAACGGCGTGGCGGCGCTTGGCGTCGCGGCGGCGGTGACGCAGGCGATCGGCTTGTCGCGCTGGGTGTACGCCGTGCCGGGCATCGCCGCAGCGTGGGCGGCGCAGCCTGAGCAGCGCGGCGCGATCGAAGCTTTGTTCATGGCGCTGCACCAATTCGCTGGCGTCGGCATCGGCGAAGCCATCGGCCAGGCGCTGACGGCGTTCTGGCTGATAGGCGTCGGCTTCACGCAACGCGATCATCCGCGCTTCGGCGTGATCTCCGCAGCGCTGGCGTGGCTCGCGGCGGCGTTCCTGCTCGTCGGCTTAGGCGAAGGCCTCGCCACCGTGATCGATTTCGATCCGGGCGTCACGGCGATGGGCGCGCCGATCGGTTTCCTGGTGCTGACGCTGTGGATGATCTGGACGGGCGCGCGGGCGATCGTCGCGCCGCGTTAGTTGGTCGCCACTATGGACCGCCGGCGCCCTCGCCGGCATTCTTGCTTCGTGATCTTAGTGAGGTTCTTTGTGTCTTCGTGTTTAAACACTAAGACACAAAGCTCGCACGAAGGACACGAAGGGCCGGCGAGGGCGCCAGCGGTCCATATTAGTTCGCCGCTGCGTAACGCTCCGCCGCGCGCAACGCACGCAGCAGATTGCCGCCGGCGAGCTTGGAGAGGTTCGCGTCGGTCCAGCCGCGGCGCATCAGCTCGATGAAGAGCGGGCGATAGCCGTCCACGCCGCCCATCTGCTCCGGCAGATAGGTCACGCCGTCATAATCGGCGCCGAGGCCGACATTGTCGTAGCCTGCGATTTCGACGATGTGCTCGATGTGGTCGGCGACGTTAGCCGGCGTAACGCGCGGGGCGGGATTGGCCGCTTCCCATGCGGCGAGGAACGCAGCCGCGGCAGCCGGATCGCCCGGATTGAGCGCGCCGCCTTGGGCGTTCGCGCCGCTGCGACGGCCCGACCATTGGCGGAATTCTTCGCTGATGAAGGGCGAGGTGAAGTTCACCATCACCACGCCGCCGTTCTGCGCGACGAGACGCAGCACGTCGTCCGGCACGTTGCGCGGATGGTGAGCGACGGCGAACGCCGACGAGTGCGAGAAGATCACCGGCGCCCGCGCAACGCCGAGCGCATCGCGCATCGCGTCAGCGGAAACGTGGCTGAGATCCACAAGCATGCCGACGCGGTTCATCTCGCGCACGACATCGAGCCCGAACTCGGTGAGCCCGCCATGCTCGGGCGCTGCAGTGGCGCTATCGACCCAAGTCGTGTTCTGCGAATGAGTCAGCGTCATGTAGAGCACGCCCGCTTCACGGAACTCGCGCAGCAGGCCGAGATTGTTGTTGATCGCCTCCCCGCCTTCGATGCCGAACATCGACGCGATGCGGCCGGCGCGGTGGATGCGCACGATGTCGGCGGCGCTGTTGGCGAATTCGAGCTTGTCGGCATCGCGGGCGATCATGCGGCGGGTGAGATCTATCTGCTCGAACACCGCCACCGTCGACGCCGCGCCCTTGTAGGACGCCGGCACGTAGACCGACCAGAATTGCGCGCCGAGGCCGCCGCGGCGCAGGCGGGCGAAATCGGTGTGCATCGGTGGCGTGAGCCGGGTGGTGTCGGTGTTGAGATCGACGGCGTCGAGATTGCCGGCATGATCGTCGCGGATGGCCCACGGCACGTCGTTGTGGCCATCAATCAGGGGCGTACGGCGGGCGATGCGGTCAAAGCGGGCGTTTTCGGCGCTGGTCGCGGGCTGCCAGGCGCCTTGTTGGGCCGTTTGTGCCGTCGCGGCGGGCGCGGCAAGCAAGGCCGCAGCCAGAAGCAGAGCGCATCTCGTCATTTGATCCCCCATTTCGGGGCCAGACAGGGCACAAACAGCCCGCCTGTCAATGACAACGCGTTGAGCGTGTATCAGCCGACCGCCGGCAATTCGCGGCCGAGCTTGTCGTCCAGCATCGACATGACGCGCTGGCGCACCACCGCGTCGTCCATGGCGCGGGCGATCTCCTCGAGTTCCGCGACATCGTCGAAGCCGATTTCGGCAGCGCCGGAGCGGAGTTCGAAAATGCCCGGCACGGCGCTC
This sequence comes from uncultured Terricaulis sp., assembly GCA_964653495.1. Classification (GTDB taxonomy): domain Bacteria; phylum Pseudomonadota; class Alphaproteobacteria; order Caulobacterales; family Aquidulcibacteraceae; genus Vitreimonas. Next base: position 27,505 of record CAZZFE010000001.1, read on the forward strand.
GCCGCGGCGGTTTCGTACTCGTCGAACAGCTGCTCGCTGAGCCGCTCGCCTGGGCGGAGGCCGGTATATTCGATGGCGATGTCGCGCCCGGATTCGGCGATCAGGCGCTGGCCAAGCTCAACGATCGAAACCGGCTCGCCCATGTCCTTGAAATAGCCGGCAGGCTCGGCGCCGCCGTCGGCCAAGAGCGCGGCTTCAATGAAGCGCACGGCCTCATCCGACGACATGAAGAAGCGCTTCATCTCCGGATGCGTGATCTGAAGCGGGCCGCCAGCGGCGATCTGTGCTTCAAAGCGCGGCAGCACCGAGCCTTGCGAGCCCATCACGTTGCCGAAGCGCACGAATTTGAGCTGCATGTCCGTGCGGGTTTCGTGCTGGAAGCCGTTGAGGAACAGCTCCGCCAGCCGCTTGGTCGCGCCCATGACGCAAACTGGCGCGGCGGCTTTGTCAGTCGAGATCAGCATAAATCGTCGCGCGCCGGCCTGATGCGCCGCGACCAGCGCGTTGCGCATGCCGACAAGATTGGTGAGCACGCACTCGCCAGGGTGACGCTCGCCCAGGTGCACGTGCTTCAAGGCGGCGCAATGGATCAATGTATCGGGCGCGAAACGCGCGACGCTGCGGGCCAGGCGTTCCGAATCACGGATGTCGCAAAGGATATCCAGAGCTTCGATGTCGGGATTGTCCCGCGCGACGCGTTCGGAGATTTCGATGAGGCCGTGATCGGCGTGATCGAGCATGCCAAGTGCTGATGTGTGCGAGGCAAATTGGCCGCACAGCGCCGAACCGACGCTGCCGGCAGCGCCAGTCACGAGCACGCGCATCGGCCTCGATCCTGAGTGTTCGCGCACTCGCCAACCCCTGGCTGAATTCCCCGGATAAGCTTGACTACAAAACGCCTCGCCGCACCGCAAGGACAGCGCTCATCACATGCTAGGCACAAAGGTTCCCAATGCAGTGGAGAGGCCTCGGCGCCACTTGATCAGGCGCCCGTGACGAAGCCCTGTCAACTCACAGCGCATTGCAGAAATGTGAACGAATCGCGGGGTTTTGCGGCAGGCGCTAAATGCCTGCGAAACTTGCGGTTTCAACGGGCTTCGGTCTAGAACCGATCCAAACACACGACGAGGTGGTGGGTACATGGCAAAGCGAGAATTGGTCGTTGACGGCATCGTCATCAATGACGAGAGCGACACGTTCGTTATCGCCGAAATCGGCCACAACCACCAGGGCGACCTCGAAAAGTGCAAAGCGATGTTCCGCGCCGCCAAGGAGTGCGGCTGCACGTCGGTGAAGCTGCAGAAGCGCGACAACAAGGCGCTCTATACGCAGGCGATGTACGACGAGCCGTACAATTCCGAGAACGCCTACGCGCCGACCTATGGCGCGCACCGCGAAATGCTCGAGTTCAACGAAGAGCAATACGCGGAGCTGCTGCGTTACGCGAAAGAGCTTGGGCTCGTCTTCTTCTCGACGGCGTTCGATATCCCGTCCGCCGATCTGCTCGAGCGTGTCGGCATCCCCTGCTACAAGATCGCGTCTGGCGATCTGACGAACCTGCCGCTGGTTAAGCACGTGGCGCGGTTCGGCAAGCCGATGTTCATCTCCACAGGCGGCGGCACGATGGAAGATGTGCAGCGCATGGTCGATGAGATTGCGCCGATCAATGACAAGTTCTGCATACTGCAATGCACGAGCGGCTATCCGCCGGCGTTCGAGGAACTGAACATTCGCGTCATCGAGACGTATCGCAACGCGTTCCCGAACCACGTGATCGGCTTCTCCAGCCACGACAATGGCATCGCCATGCCGCTGCTCGGCTACATGCTGGGCGCGCGCGTTCTGGAAAAGCACTTCACCTTGAACCGCGCCTGGAAAGGTACGGACCAAGCCTTCTCGCTTGAGCCCGCCGGCATGAAGCGCGTCGTGCGGGACCTTCAGCGCGCGCGCATAGCCTTGGGCGATGGCGTGAAGCGCTCCTACCCGTCTGAAGCCAAACCCCTTGGCAAGATGCAGAAGAAGATCGTCGCCGCGCGCGATCTGCCGGCTGGCCGCGTGCTGACGGAAGCCGATCTCACCTTCAAGTCGCCCGCTGACGAAGGCCTGCGCCCGTACGAGGTCGACAAGTTCATTGGCCAGAAGCTGACGCAGCCGCTGTCGAAGGATCAGGCTTTGACCTTCGACGTGATCGGCAAGGCGGCGTCCGTCGCTTAAGCGCCGGCGCGGCTAAAACCAACAAAAGGGGCGCTTCCGAAGCGCCCCTTTTTCGTGTCTGGTGCGCCCGCATGAAGATCGAGTTCTTCCCCAACCCGGCCAACGCCGCCTTCGCCAACAAGGCGCGGGGCGTGAAGCTCGTCGGCTTGGATTTCGACGGCGTGATGACCGACAACAGCGTCTATGTGTTCGAGGACGGCCGCGAGGCGGTGCGCTGCTCACGGCTTGAAGGCTATGGCCTGCGCCGGCTGATCGCCGCGGGCGCTGAGCCGATCATCATTTCCACGGAAACCAACCCTGTCGTCAGCGCGCGGGCGAAGAAGCTCAAGATCGATTGCGTCCAGGACGTGCCGGACAAAGTCGCTGCGATGGCCAAGCTGCTGGACGCGCGTGGGCTCGATTGGAGCGAAGCGGCGTTTCTGGGCAATGACGTGAACGATCTTGAGGTGCTGGGCCGCGTCGGCTTGGCGGTGATCGTGGCGGACGCGCACGAAGACATGCTGGAGCACGGCTTCTTCCGCACGCGCCGCAAGGGCGGCGACGGCGCGGTGCGCGAATTGTGCGACGCGATCGCCGCGGTGAAGGAGAAAGCATGAGCGCGCGGGATCTGTTTTCGCTTCAGGGCGAGGTGATCGTCGTCACCGGCGGTTATGGGCTGATCGGCTCGGCGTTGTGCCGGGGCTTAGCCGAGCTTGGCGCGAAAATCGCGGTGATCGAGCCGAAACCGGATGCGGCGCGCAATGTCTCGGCGTTTGGCGATCCCGTGCCGGACGCGATCCGTGTTTTCGCCGGAGATGTCACCAAGCGCGACACGCTGGAAGCAGCGCTCGCGGACATCAGTCAGCGTTTGGGACGACCAACCGGCCTCGTGAACAACGCAGCACTCGATAGCCCGCCCGGCGCGCCGATTGAAGAGAACGGCCCGTTCGAAACTTACCCGGAAGCGTCCTGGGACAAGGTGATGGACGTGAACGTCAAAGGCGTGTTCCTCACCTCGCAAGTGTTCGGCGCGGCGATGGCCGAGGCTGGGCGCGGCGCGATCGTCAATGTGGCCTCGATCTACGGCACGGTGTCGCCGGATCAGGGCCTCTACGAATATCGCCGCCAGGATGGCGAGACCTTCTACAAGCCGGTCGCGTACGCGGCGTCGAAATCGGCGCTCTACAATTTCACACGCTATCTGGCCGCCTATTGGGGTCCGAAGAACGTGCGCGCGAACACGGTGACGTTCGCGGGCGTCTACAACAACCAAGACCCGCGTTTCCTCGACGCGTACATCAAGAAAATCCCGCTGCAACGCGGGCCTGAGCACGCCAAGCGCGGCAACATGGCCGCGCCCGGCGATTATGTCGGCGCGGTCGCGTTCCTGCTCGCGCCGGCTTCGAGCTACATGACCGGCGCCGATCTCTGCGTGGACGGCGGCTTCACGGCGATCTAGGCAAAGACCATGACCAAACTGATCGCCTCCCTCATCGCCGGCGAAGAGCGCACCACCAGCCGCCGCGCGCCGATCCTCAATCCGCACAATGGCGAGACGATCGCCGAGCTTTCGCTTGCCGATGCGGGCGTCGTGGACGCAGCGTTCGCAGCAGCGCGCGCGGCGCAAGCGGCTTGGGCGGCGACGCCGGCGGTGAAGCGCGGAGAGATTTTGTTCAAGGCGTGCGCTTTGATCGAAGAGCGTACTGAGGAATTGGCGCGCATCGTCGCCGAAGAAGCCGGCAAGCCGTTGAAGGACGCGCGCGGCGAAGCTGGCGGCGCGGTGCAGTGCGGGCGCTTCTTCGCGGGCGAAGGCCAGCGTCTGTTCGGACGCACGATGCCATCGAACACCGCCAACAAATACGCGATGACGATCCGCCAGCCGTGCGGCGTCGCCGTGCTGATCGCGGCGGCGAATACGCCGGCGCCGAACTTTGCCTGGAAAGTGTTCCCGGCTTTGATCTGCGGCAACGCTGTCGTGCTGAAGCCTGCGGAGGATACGCCGATCTCCGCCGATTGGATGGCGCGCGTGCTGATCGAAGCTGGCGTGCCGGCAGGCGTGATGAACGTGGTGCAAGGCCTGGGCGCCGAGGTCGGCCCCCTGCTCAGCGAACACGATGCGGCGGACGTGATTTCGTTCACCGGCTCAACCCGCGTCGGCCGCGAGATCGCGGCGAAGGCTGGCGCGAAGCTGAAGAAGGTGTCGCTCGAACTCGGTGGCAAGAACGCGTTCGTGGTCTGCGACGACGCGGATTTGGACAAGGCCGCGAAATGGGCGGCGCTGTCGGCGTTCTCGAACGCCGGCCAACGCTGCGCGGCGGGCAGCCGCTTCATCATCTTCGACGCGGTGTACGATGCTTTCGTCGAGAAGTTCGTCGCCGCCGCCAAAGCGCAAAAGCTCGGCGTCGGCGACGATTGCGATCTCGGGCCGGTGATCAATGAGCGCCAGCTGACGAACATGCTCACCGCCATCGACAAAGCGCAAAGCGCCGGCGCGAAGCTGCTGGCGGGCGGCAAGCGCGCGGGCGGCGCTCTGGCGAAGGGGAATTATCTCGAACCGACGATCATCGCCGGTGCGAAACCTGGCGATGACATCAGCGTGCACGAGCTGTTCGGCCCGATCGCCGCGCTCTATCGCGTGAAGGATTATTCGGAAGCGCTGAAGCTCGCGAACGACTCGATCTACGGCCTCACCGCCTGCATTCACACACGCTCAATCGACCGCGCTTGGAATTTCGTGCAAAGCGTTGAGACCGGCGTCGCTGTCGTCAATGCCGGCACGTTTGGCTCCGAGCCGCACATGCCGTTCGGCGGCCGCAAAGCCTCTGGCAACGGCACACGCGAGCCGGGCACGGAAGCGCTCGATGTCTATTCCGAGCTCAAGGACGTCTATCTGGTGATCGATCCGCTATGAGCACGAAGCCGAAAGCCGTCGCCTTGATCCCTGCCCGCTCGGGCTCGAAACGCGTGCCGCACAAGAACGTGGCGCTGCTCAATGGCCATCCGCTGATCGCCTACTCGATCTGCGCGGCGCGGCAATCGGGCGTGTTCGATGCGGTGGTTGTGTCGACGGACTCCGAAGAGTACGCGGCAATCGCCCGTCATTATGGCGCGGAAATTCCGTTCATGCGCCCAGCGGAGTTCGCGGGCGACACCTCGCCCGACATCGAATGGCTGCGCTACACGCTGCAGCGTTTCGCCAGCGACGGCCGCCCGTATGACGCATTCTCGCTGCTGCGCCCGACAAGCCCCTGCCGCAAGCCGGAAACGATCCAGCGCGCGTGGTCGCAATTCCTGGCGCAAGACGGCGTGGATTCGCTGCGCGCCGTCGAGAAATGCGAGCAGCATCCCGGCAAGATGTGGATCGTGCGCGGTGAGCGCATGCACCCGCTCATGCCGATGGGCTCGGAGAAGGTGCCGTATCACTCGACGCAATATGCCGGCCTGCCGGTTGTGTACGTCCAGAACGCCAGCTTGGAGATCGCCTGGTCGCGCGTCGTGCTCGAACAGGATTCCATCGCCGGCGAAGTGCTGACGCCGTTCCTCACCGAAGGCGATGAAGGCTTCGACGTGAACCGGCAGGACGATTGGACGCTTCTGGAAATGAAACTCGCCCGCGGCGAAGCAAGCTTGCCCGCGATCGATCGGCCGCCGTTTGGGGGCTAGCGCTACCTGCCGTGGCGCACTTCCCGACCGTCCATGTAGTCGAAGCGAACTTCCAACGTCATCCGCTTTCCTATCGTGGGTTCGCCCTGCGATGTCTCGGCGACGCGATACGTCGGCGCGACCCTCAACGCGGCCACACCAAAGCCAATTCCCGTAGGCGTCTCGGAAGCCACGGCGCAACGCAAGCGCCCCTCTTCTGCCACGAGGCATGACAAGCGCACGACTGCGTCCAGCAGAAGTTCGGTGCCAAGGTAGGGATATTCCTGTCCAATCACCCAGTTCTCAGGCTGCTGCGTCAGGCGCGCACGCGCGAGTGGCGCGGCGGCCGCGAGTTCTTCCGCGCTTGGCGGCGGCGGCAAAGCTTCGCGCTGCGTGAGATTGCGGACGGCGACATGCACGCGGCATGTCGGCATGAGCCGCTCGTGGCCCCACGAAATGCGCGCTGGACCGGAATACATCCAAACCGCCGCATCGCGCGCGCCGTCGCGCGTCGCCACAGCGAGATGCGTGTTCAGCGGGGCGTATTCGTAACGGCGGACAATCGAGCCAGCGGGTGTTTGGTCTTGCGACAGGATCGTCGGCGGTTCGATGCGGGCGGCCGCGCCGTTGAGCGTACCGAGATCGGCTTCAAGCACAGGGAGCAGCGCGCTGAACGCGCTCTGGCAGCCGGCGGCGTCCACCTCGTTATCGCGGTAGAGCAGCGTCACCGTATGCAGGCCGCCTTCGATGAAGGTGAGGCTAGCGAGGAACGGCAAGCCGCCGATGTTTGCCGCGCCTGGCTCTGACTCGATCTGAACGACACCGTCGCGTTCGCCGCGCCGCCAGCGCGAGGGCGCCGCCGCCATCGCGGCGTCGATGCTCATGCCGAACGCGAACGGGCCAACGCGCTCGATCGGCGCCGGCGCCGGTTCCTGCGCGTGCGCAACACCGGCGAGCGTCAGCAGAAAGGCAAACAGAAAGCCGCGCATCAGCGAACCCCTGGCCACAAATCCATCCTGAACGGGATACGCGTGCCGAACCGCCGGCCCAGTGTGGACACGCCGTTCTCTTCGGTGGCGACCCGCAGCACGCGCGACAAGCGCAACGCGCCTTCGTCAAAACCCAGCGTTTCAGGCGCGCTCGACAGCGCAACGCAGCGCAGCGTGCCGCCCTCGCCGACGAGGCAATCCAGTGTCGCCTCGCCGTCGATGCCGCTCGCGTACGCCATGAACGGATAGAAGCGCGCAAACAGATCATTGTCCGGACGCACTGTGAATGGCGGCGGCTCGGTGCGCGCGACGGCGTCGAACTCCGCCTGTGTCGGTGGCGCGGGCGGCGGCGTTGTATCGGCGGGCGGGGCGATCGACAGATAGAGGCTGCAGCGAATGTCGCGCCGGCCCGGTTGCCGCATCACGAAGCGGCCATGATACGCCCAGGCGCGGATGTCACGCGCGGCAAACAGCGATGCAACGGAAAGCTCGGCCTGCGCGGGCGCGTACCGATAGATGCGGATGGCCGAGCCGCCGGACGTGGACGCGGAATCCGTCTGTTGGCCCATCTCAAGCGCGGTTCTGCCGCCGGTGAGCGGCGCGATCTCGCTTTCGACGATTGCGATCAGCGCATTGAGGCGCTGGCGGCAAACCGCGGGATCAGCGGTCGGTTCGAAGCGAACAAGCGTCACCGCTTCCAACGCATTGTCCCTAAAGCGGAGCGATGCGTTGAAGCGCTGGTTCGCGAACGTGATCGGGCCGGCGTTGACGGCTTGAACATCGAGCGCGGAACCTGCCCAATCCCAGCCGCCCGGCAATTGCGAGCGCGCTTGAGTGATGGTCGCGCCAAACTGGATCGGCCCGAAGCGATCGACGGCGATGTCGCGCGCGTCCTGCGCGTGCGCGGCGCTCACGCCCGCGAGCAGCAACAAAGCAAACAGCAATCCCCGCATGGCGCACTCCCCACGCAACCTTAGCGGGTCGGCGCAGGCGCCGCTACAGTTTCGAGCGCTTCCACGCGCGCCGCTAACGCCGAGAACGCGACTGCGAGATTGTCGAGCGCCAGGAACGTGCGCGTCAGCGCCATGCCGGTGTCGGGCTTTTCGCCGCGTTCGAGCATCGCGCGCCATTCGGGCTCAGTAATCAGGCCCGGCACGGCGCCGTCTGCTTTCAGCCGCGCGCAGAAATTCGCCGGGTCGCGCGGATCGAAGCCTTGCTCCAGCATCGCCGCGAAATGGCGCATGGCGCCATGCGTGCGCGCCTCGGTGCGCGCGGGCTTGATCTCGCGGCGGCCGACGATGCGCTGCACGCCGTCGATTTCCTGAACAACGTCCTCGAACTCCGCCGGATGTTCGATGTCCGGCGCGAACGCGTCCCATTTTTCGAGATCGATCTTGCCGGTGTTCAAGAGCTCAACTGGGCCGCAGGTGAGCAACGTGTTGTCGTCATAGACTGCGACGGCGTTGATCGTGCCGGCGCCTTTGTCGCCGCCGGTGGGCGACCCCACCATCAGCCCCTCCTGCACGGTGCAGCGCGTACCGGCGGCGCCGTTGACGATGGTGCGGAACACCATGCGGCCATCTTCGCTGCCGTCGGTCGGATCCGTGATCACCGCGCGCATGCCGGCGTAGAAGGTTTTCACGCCGGCGGAGTCGCGACCGTAGAAATAGAACGCGCCGAGTTCGTCGCTCGCCGCGGGCGAGGCTGAGACGCGGTAAAGTTCGTGCAGCGGGCCTTCGCTTGCGCCGTCGTCGGTGTATTCGAGCACGATCGGCGCTTGGCCGAGGAAGGTCTGCACCGCCGGAATCCACGCCGCGCCGTCATAGGCCTTGAGTTGGTTGGTATCACGCACCCAAGCGAGGAAGCCTTCGCGCGGCGTGATCTGCTCCCAGATTCCGTCGCGATAATAGGCCAGCGCGTGGTTCGTCATCGCGCCCCAGTCCGTGCCCGTCTTGCCGGCCGGCAGGATGTAGACTTGCCCATCCGTGGGCGAGGCTGGCTGCGCGGAGGTGGTGGCGCTCGCGACCGCGAGCTGCACGATCGCATCGAGCCGCAGCAGCGTCTCGTTGATGGTGACGTGCTTCTGCGCCTGCCCCGCGGCAAGGAAAGCCAACATGAGATTGGTGCTCTGATCCGACATTTCGTGCTCCTCAGCGCGAGGATAGGAGCGGCGAGCGGTCGGTCGGATAGAATCGCGGCTTTGCGGCGGAAACGCCTGATTTTGTGCGCCTCACGCGCACGAGATGCGGGGATAGAGCGCGCTAAGACCGCAAGTTCGCCGCTTCGCGCGCGGCTTCGTAGAGCGGCAGGTAGTTTCGTGTGATGAATTGGGCCTCGGCTTCGCCCAGGCGTCCGCTCCAATCTAGTGACGCCGAATGCACCCCAGGTCCTTCGATTTTGTAAGACGAGTTCGCGCCGATGCTGACGCCGCCGACAGTTGGGACAAGCAGCGCGGGATCGAAATCCACGCCCATCCAGGCGGCAAGATCGCGCATTTGGTCTTCCGTGCGCGACACCAAGGCGTCGTATGTCAGGACGTAGGTTTGCTCAGGCCAGGTTTTCTTCGCCAGCAGGGCGGCGAATGTCGAGGTTCGCCAAAGTTCCAGCGCGTACGCGCGATTCTCGAACTCTTCCGCATGGCGCGACGCGGAAGCGAACCAGCTGCGCGGATCGCGGATGCAGGAAACGAAGCGGCCATCCGGGTAGCTCGCGAAGAACGCCTGCAGGCTTTCGTACCGCGAACTCAGGCGCGGGGTGAACGCGGTGATGAGCTTTGCGCTTGGCGGCGCGCCACGCCACGCTTTGAAGAAGGCGTCGAAATAGTTGCGCCAGACATCGCGCTGTGAACTTGGCCGCCGCGCCGCGCAGAGGCTCAGGAAGCGGTCGCACAGCGCGCTGGATGAGAACTCAAACGGCAAGGGCCGCTTCGCCGCGTCGTTTCCGTCCGCCTTCTCGAAGCCAAAGATTTCAAACAAGCCGATCGTGCTCGGAAACAACTCGTCGAGCCAATCCTTCGGATCGCCCTGCAGATCAAAGATCGGCCAGATGGTTTTGTCGGTGTTGTTCTTGAGTTCGTGCGGATAGGCCCAAAGATCGGGATGCCCGTCGAACAATTGCGAGAGCAGCGTGCCGCCGGAGCGCTGGATTTGCGAGACGAGCACCAGAGGCGGCGAGAGTGCATCGCCGACCGCATCAGCGTTCGCGGGCGTTTCCGCCACCAGCAAGCGCGGCTTCAGTGCGCCGCGCGCGACGCCGAATAATGTCGCGCGAAATGCGAGGTCTTGATCGCCAGCGGCGCGGCAAGCATCGGCGGTCGCCGTCCAGTCGAGATCGGCTGGCGCATCTTCCCTCTGCAGCAGGAGCCGCGCGCATTCGAGCAGAGGCTCGTATTGCTCAACACCGCGATAGGCGGCGCACAAAGCGGCCAGTATCTCCGGCGCACAAGGATCATCGTCCTCCACTTTGGCGAGGCGCGCGATGGCCTGCTCCGCTTGCCCCGAGCGCGCGAGCGCAAGACCTGATAGCTGTTGCGCAAAGCGGCCGGACGCGCCGCTCTCCTCCAGGAATGCGCGATACGCGTCGGCGAAATCGTCCGGCAATGTTCTGAGGAGCTGAACAATGCGCCGATAACCAGACCCGCCCCAGACCTTGTCCTCCAGCACGTTGGAGAAGCTGGCGATGGCGACGGACGGAAGCCCCAAAGCGGCGAAGACGCGCCCGGCGACGTACCAATATTCGCCATCACGCGGAAAGAAGCGCGACACGCGCGTCAGCGCCATGCCGGCGGCATGCGCCGATCCGCCGTCCGCCTCCAGATGATTGCGGACAGCGCGCAGCCAGTTCGCGCGCGTATCGTCCGCGAGGCCGGCCAGAAGCGAGCCTGTAACTTCGCCGAACCCTTGCACCTCGTCTCGGCTCAAAGCCGCCGCGAATGCTATTTCTGTCGGCCGCAATCTGCCGACCAGATTGGTTGGATCGCGCGTGAAGACGGAGGCGACAACGCCCCAGTTCAAGGCGCGCTCGGCCTGCCCCAGTGACTGCGCCACCTTGATCTGCAGCAGCGCAAGCTCAACGAGCTTTTGCGCGTTGAGCACGATCGAGCTGGTCACCAGATCGCGAGAAAGGGCGTCGGCTTGGTTGAGATCGCCTTCGCGCGCGACCGCGCGCGCCTGCGCGAACAAGGTGTCAGCTGGGCTTTCGGTCATCCGCCATCTCTATAGGCGTCCAGGTGTGCGTCACAAAGGCGCCGCCGCCTCTAATCTTCGGGAACAAGCCCGTTGGGAACACCGGCGTGCTCACGATGTGCAGAATGGCCGCCGCGCGGACGCGATCCTCGATTCCGCTCTCGGTCTGCGCCCACACGTCGATCGAATATTGCCCGGGGATGAGCGACAGCGCTGGCACTTCGCAAACCATTCCGCCATGCGCGCTGAGTTGGAGCGCGTCCGACGACGAAACCTTGCTTGAGAGAACGAAGATCCGCTCCTCTTGGGCGTTGAGCACGGCCAAGTGAAAAGATGCATTCGACAAAGATCGCGCATCCGCGTGCATGGAATAATTCACGCGAAATTGAACCGCCGCGCCGGCGCCGACTTCGGACAAGTTCACGCCCTGCGGCGAGCAGATCGTCAAGCTTTCGATCTTGATTCCACCCGGGCCGGTTCGATCAAGACGCGGGCCAACCGCCCAGCTAAGATCAGGCAGCAACAATGGCCGCATCAGCTTCGCGCGCGCTTCGGCTTCGCGCCGCTCCTTCTCCGCGAGGACCTCAGCTTCGCGCCGGTCGCGCTCCGCTTCAGCGTCGCGGCGCTTTTGCTCTTCCTCAGCCTCGAGCCGCCTTTGCTGCGCCTCGGGATCGTCCAGTGGTTCGGCCGACGCCTCATCGGTCGCCTCTGGCGCGGCCGTGTTGCCGGACAATTCCTCTTCCGTGATCAGCACTGCTTCAATCGGCTGATGCGAGGTCACGCGCTTCTCGACGGAGTCGAGATAAGCGTCGATCACCTCCCCGGTTTCGCCCTGCCGCACCAGCCGGCCTTCGCTCATCAGCAGCACGCGCGTGCACAGATTATCGACCGCGTTCATCGAATGGCTGACGATCAGAACGGTGCGCTCCTGCGCGCGCACAAGCTCGGCGACCTTCTGACGGCACTTCTCTTGAAACTCGGCGTCGCCGACCGCCAGCACCTCGTCGACGATGAGCACGTCGGGCTCGGCGTGTACGGCGATCGAGAAACCCAAGCGCACGCGCATGCCCGATGACAGGTGCTTCACCGGCGCGTCCACAAATTCCTCGATGCCGGAGAAATCGATGATGGAATCGTGTGCGCGCCGCAGCGCTGCCTCGCTCATGCCGAGGATGGTTGCGTTCAGGGCGATGTTTTCGCGGCCGGAGAGCTCTTCGTGAAACCCGGTGCCAACTTCGAGCAGGCTGACCAGCGAGCCTCTGAGGTGCACCTTGCCGCGCGTTGGCGCAGTGACGCGCGAGAGGATTTTTAGAAGCGTCGATTTGCCGGCGCCGTTTGGACCGATGAGCCCGACAACCTCGCCACGCCGCACGGACATCGAAACATCCTGCAGCGCCCAAAATGCGTTGGGGCCAGGATCGACGTCCGTGGGCTTCAGGCGCGGCAGCTTGCCCTTGCCGTCACGCGAGTAGATCTTCCACACGTTCTCGACATCGATGATCGTATCGGCGCTCATGGGCTACAGCACGTCCGCCAGCGTACGCTCAGCGTGCAGGAACGCCGCGACGCCGATCACAAGCGAAACCACAGCGACGCTCACCGAGCTTGCGATGGCCAATGTCGTCGGCGGGTCGAGGCCGAACAGCGCCCAGCGGAAGCCTTCGACAATCGCGGTCACCGGATTGAAATCGAAGAAGGGCCGCCAGGCTTCGGGTACGACGCTGAGCGGATAGACGATGGGCGAACCGTAGAAGACGATGCGAATGGCGGCCTGCACGCCGAACGCGATGTCGGGCCGTTTCAAGCATGCGGCGGCGATCACCAGCATCTCCCCAAGCCCGAGCGCCAAGGCCAGCAGCATAAACAGCGGCAGCGCCAACATGCGAACGTCCGGCGCGAACCCGAACGCAAACGTCAGCACCACAACGCCGGCGGTCACGACGGCGAAATCCAGCAGCGCGAGGATCATCGCATTGAGCGGCAAGATCAGCCTCGGAAAATAGACCTTCTTCAACAGCGAGCGGGACTTGCCCAGCAAACCCGGCGCGCTGGAGGCGCTGGCGCGCAGCAGCAGCCAGGGCGCGAAGCCCGCGAGCAGGAAAAGGATGTACGGCACCGGGCCGGGCCGCAGGTTCAGGAACAGGCCGAACACGACGAGGTACGGCAGCAACTCGATCAGCGGGCGCACCAGCACCCACCAATTTCCCAGCCACGTGCTGCGATAGCGGCCTCGCACGTCGCGAAGCAGCATGAACATCAGCAGCCGGCGCGAGGCCCAAACTTCCTTTAGCGCCGCGAAGACGTTCTGTGGCTTGCCATCGAAGATCGTCTCGCGCGGCGGACCCGACAAATTGAGATCGGTCATGGTGTTCGGCTATGCTGAATCTCCGTCAGGCTCGCAAGGGCCTAGACGACTTCTCGCACCGGCTCCTCGCCCACTGCTTCCGCGACCGGCGCGCGGCCGGACAGCACCCGCCGCACGATCGCAGGCAGTTTTGAGCCGGCGCGCTTGGTCAGCGCCCAGCCCTTGTGAGCGGCCTTGCGGGCCAAGGAGAACGGTTTCGCGATCAGCCTCCGCAGCTTCGATGCGGCTTTGCGCATGCCATGCACGACACGCTGCGCCGCCTTCTTCACCCCGCCGAGCTGGGGAAACAGGCGCGCACGCAGCGCACCCTCAAGACGCCCCATCACGCCATGCCAATGGCGCACCATGAGGTAGCTGTATTCAGCATCGAACTTGCGCTGCAGGCCAATGCGCAACGCATAGAACGGGTAGTAGACGATATGCCCAAGCGCCAACACGAGGGAATGTAGAGACGTACGTTTGCCGGTGCGGATGAACGTGATTTCCTGCGCGCGGGCGTTCTTGCGCTTGCGCTCGTATTGGTACTTTTCGTCGTATTTGTACGGCATCGTGTAGTGCACGATGGGCAGTTCGACAGCGTAATAGATTTTCTGCTGATCCTTCGGCGTCGCCTGGCGATAGCGCTCGACCATCTCGCGGTCTTCGCCGAACGCCATCTCGCCGCCATTCATGCCGAGCGAGGTGTTGAAGCCTTGCATCTGCTCAACCAGCGCGCGCTTGATGCCGAAATTGCCGCCGGAGACGCTTCCCGTCTTGGTGAAGCAGGAAATGCGTTCGAACTGGCGGATTTCGGATTTTGGGTTGAACCACGCCGGCAAAGGCCGATCGAAGCGCGGCAGCACCGGCCCACCGAACAGATCGGGATTGAAGCGCCGCAGCACGACCTCAAGACGATCGAGATAGCCCTCGGTGAGCGTCGCGTCGTCGTCGAGATAGAGAATGTATTCCTTGGTGGATTCACGAGCGCCGCAATTGCGGGCGTGGCTGAGCCCTTGGTTCGTCTCCACGACGCGACGGAGATTCGTTTTGCTCGCATCGAAGGCCGCGACGATTTCGGCTGTGTTGTCGGTGCAATTGTTGTCAACGACGATCAGCTCAGCATCGAGCCGATCGGTCCATTCGCGCTCGATGCTCTCGATCAGCTCCTTCAGGAACGGACCGCGATTGTACGTGCAGATCACGACGGAAACGCTTGGCTTAGACACGCGCGCCTCCTTCCATCGCTGGCGCCGAAGCCGGCGCTGACACGCGGCCGCCCGCGGCTTGCGCGAGCGCCCGCCAACGCCCGACGCGCTGCGCGACGTCGAAGGCGCTGAACAGGTCCTTCTCGTGCTTTTCTAGCGTGAAACTGTAACGTGTGTCGCGCGCCCTGAGAGAGGCGTGCCATTTTGCATGCTTCTGCAGCATTTTCCGGCCCGTTTCATAGGGGAAGAGCCAAGGGCGCGCAGCATCCTGCGCTGGCGCCCGGGCAGCGCCCGTGCCCGCATGCGCGGCGGCGATGGCGTCGGTGATGGCCGGATAAGGATCGCCGGCGGGCAATAAGGTCTGCCGCGCCCATGCTTCGAGGTCGCGCCTGTCAGCGCCGGTCGGCTGGCCCAGCACGATGTCGCGAAACGCCTCCTCGGTTTCGATCAAAGGCGCGTATTGGTACCAGACGTCGTCGAGCGCATCCGGGAACGGCTCAGGCGAGAACACGTGCAGCGGCTTGCCCGCGAGCGAGGCCTCGATCAGCGTGGTCGAGTACGAGGAGATCACGTGATCGGACGCAAGAATCCAGTCGCGCGCGCTCTCCGCCTTGATCACACGAAGATTGCGCGCCGCGCCGGGCGCTGCCTCCTGCATGAAAGCATTCATCGCATCGACTGACGTCGCCGGACGCGGGCGCAGGATGATGTGCGGCGCGGACGGCCCGTCGAGACGCTCGATCCATTGGAAGAATGTCGTTAGCGAGCGAAGGCAGTATTCGCGAGCGGAATTGATGAAGGCCTCGTCAGCCCCCTGCTTCAGGAATGACTTGATCTGGCCTTTGGTGAGAAACGCCCAGCGATAATTCTCCGGGAACAGCACCCATTTGCGGCGCGCATCGAGATCGTGCTGCGCGGCGAGTTGGTCGCGACCGATGAAATAGTCGCGGTACGGCGCGTCGTAGAATTTCATCACCGGGTTGCCGGTGAGATGCACGGCATCCTTGGGAACGCCCAACTCTTGGATGAAGTCAGCGTAGGTCTCGGTCCAGCAGATGTGCTTCACGCGCGTGCGCGCGAACTCATCCTTCGGCGCCTTCACCGCCTTGTTCATCGTGTAGAGGATCTGCTCCCACGCCAAATTGACGAACGTCGCGTTCGGCCAAGCGGCGACGTAATCCTTCATCGGGTGGTGATCGAGGAAATAGAAGAACGGCGTCACCACGACCGCTGGCTCGTAGCGATCGAGGCAGAACAGCATGTCGGAATAGAAATTTCGCACCTCGGCGCGCAGGCCGTGACGCTCTTCCAACAAAGCCACTAGCTTCGCGACCGCATCCAGTTCGCGGTCCACATGCTCGATCAGAATGAGGACGTCGCGCGCCTCCTTCATTTTTTCACGAGCACCAGATGCGCCAAGCGATCGTCGGAGATGTAGTTCTTCTCGACGCTGAGGCCGGCGATCTCGGCCAGCCGGATCATGAATTCCGGCGTGTAGAAGCGGAAAATCGAGCGCACGCCGGGGCCGCGCTTGTGGCTCAGCCACCAATCCTTGCCGCCGGAGCTGGCGATGTTGTCGTAATTGAACGACACCTTGCCGCCCTGCTTCAGCACCCGCGCGAACTCTTCGAGGAAATAGTAGGTCTCGTCGAAATCGAGATGCTCGAACACGCCGTGCGCAACGACGAGATCGATGCTGCCGTCTTTGAGGTGCGGCGAGGCCGGATTCGGAATGTAGGTCGCGCGGAAATCGCCCTTGCCGGCGAGGTAGCGATCCATCCACTCGATCACAAAGCTCGAGCTATCGATCAGTTCGACGCGCTTGGCCTTCTTGATCAGGTGGCGCGTGAGGCGGCCGCTGCCGGGGCCGAGTTCAAGCACGACGCTCCCGGGCGTCACCAGATCGAGGTAACGCTCGTTCAAAGTCTCGGCGAGATAGTCGTTCGCCCACGCCTGGTCGCCGACATCGTTCGGATCGAGGCCCTTGGCTTCAGCGTCGGTGATCCATTGGCGGAAATGCTTGTCCCATTTGCCCTCGGCGGAGTCTCCGCCGGTCACGCGCTTGATCATGTTAGTCAGCTGTTCCATCGCCATGCTCGGCCTCAATCCGAAATCCCGCCGCGGCAATCTACAGTCAAAACAACGCCGTCCGCAGCAAATTGACTGCCGCGGACCGCGTGCAATGCGTTGAACCCCACGTGGGGGCCTTGTACCAAACCCAGACTTGAAGGCAACGAGGCGCGGCATGAGCGTGCTGGTCACTGGCGGGGCGGGTTTCATCGGCGCCCACATGGCTTGGGCGCTGGCGGAGCGCGGCGAGGCGTTCGTGGTCGTCGACGACCTTTCGACCGGTTTTCAGGCGGCAATTCCGCCGGGCGCGACATTCTATCAAGGCGATGTCGCTGACGCCGATTTGATCGGCGGCATCATCCAGAAGCACGGAATCGACTGCATTGCCCACTTCGCAGCTAAGACTGTGGTGCCGGAATCGGTGGCGCAGCCACTGCTTTATTACGGCGCGAATACTGTCAAAACCCATGCGCTCATCTCGACGGCCGCGCGCCACGGCGTCGCCAATTTCCTTTTCTCCTCAACGGCCGCCATCTACGGGGAACCGACGGACACCGCGCCGCTGGCCGAAGACGCGCAAATCCGCCCGGCAAATCCCTATGGCGCTTCTAAGTTGATGAGCGAGCGCATGCTGCGCGATACCGAGAGCGCAACGGAGATGCGCTGCGGCGTGCTGCGCTATTTCAATGTCGCCGGCGCCGATCCAGCGGGCCGCGTCGGCCAATCCACCAAAAATGCAACGCACCTCGTCAAAGTCGCAGTGCAAGCAGCGCTCGGCTTGCGCACACACATTGATTTGTTCGGCACCGATTACCCAACGCGGGACGGCTCCTGCGTCCGCGACTACATCCACGTCAGCGATTTGATCGCGGCGCATTTGCTGACGCTCGATCATCTGCGCGGCGGGGCGTCGAAGGTTTTGTTCAATTGCGGCTATGGCCAGGGCTTCTCGGTGCTTGAGGTGATCGAGGCCGTGAAAGCGGTTTCGGGCAGATCGTTCGACGTGCGCTACGCGCCGCGCCGTCCGGGCGATCCCGCCGCTGTCGTCGCCAACGCGAGCCGCATTCGCGACGTGCTGGGCTGGAAGCCGCAATTCGACGATCTGCAAACCATCATCCGCCACGCGCTCGCGTGGGAGCAAGGGCTGGCGCGTTGAAGCATGAGCGCTGAGCGCCTCTCCCATCTCGATCGGCTGGAAGCGGAAGCCATCCACATCATGCGCGAAGCCGTCGCCGAAGCGGCACGGCCGGTGATGCTGTACTCGATCGGCAAGGACAGCTCGGTGATGCTGCGTCTGGCGCAGAAGGCGTTTTTTCCAAGCCGCCCGCCCTTCCCGCTCCTGCATGTCGACACGACCTGGAAATTTCAGGCGATGTACGAGATGCGCGACCGGGTCGCGCGCGAGGCCGGGCTTGATCTGATCGTTCACAAAAACCCGGACGCGATCGCGCGCGGCATCAATCCGTTCGATCACGGCGCCGATACGCACACGCGCATCTGGAAAACCGAAGCGCTGCGGCAAGCGCTCGACGCCCATGGCTTCGATCTCGCCTTCGGCGGCGCGCGGCGCGATGAGGAAAAAAGCCGCGCCAAGGAGCGCATTTTCTCGTTCCGGAGCGCCGCGCATCGCTGGGACCCGAAGCTGCAACGGCCCGAGCTTTGGTCGCTCTACAATGCGCGTATTCATAAGGGCGAGAGCATCCGCGTGTTCCCGCTCTCGAATTGGACCGAGCTTGATATCTGGCTCTACATCCGCCGCGAGAACATTCCGATCGTGCCGCTCTATCTCGCCGCCAAGCGCCCCGTGGTGCGTCGCGCGGGCGCTTGGATCATGGCGGATGATGCGCGCTTTCGGTTGGAAGCGGGCGAGAAGGTCGAGCAACGCATGGTGCGCTTCCGCACGCTCGGCTGCTATCCGCTGAGCGGCGCGATCGAGAGCGAAGCCACGACGCTCGACGCGGTGCTGGAGGAAGTGTTCGCCGCAACCACCAGCGAGCGCCAAGGCCGGCTGATTGATCACGATCAGGCCGTGTCGATGGAGAAGAAGAAGCAAGAGGGCTATTTCTGATGAGCGCCCTCGCTGATTTTCTCCAGGTGCAGAAAGCCAAATCGCTGTTGCGGTTCATGACCTGCGGGTCGGTGGACGATGGAAAGTCCACTTTGATCGGCCGGCTGCTCTATGATGCCAACGCCATCGTCGAAGATCAGCTCGCCGCGCTCAAATCCGATTCCGCACGCCGCGCCGAGAACGGCGATCTCGATTTCTCGCTGCTGCTGGACGGCCTCAGCGCCGAGCGCGAGCAAGGCATCACCATCGATGTCGCCTACCGCTATTTCGCCACCGGCAAACGCAGCTTCATCGTCGCCGACACGCCGGGGCACGAGCAATACACGCGCAACATGGCGACGGGCGCATCCAACGCCGATCTCGCGCTCATTCTTGTCGACGCGCGCAAAGGCCTGCTGACGCAGACACGGCGGCATTCGTTCATCGCCTCGCTGATGGGCGTGCGCCAGATCGTGCTAGCGGTGAACAAGATGGATCTGATCGGCTACGATCAGGCCCGCTTCGCCGCGATCGAAAGCGAGTATCGCGCGTTCGCGGCGAAGCTCGGCTTTACCGACATCGTCGCGCTCCCCATCTCGGCGCTGCACGGCGAGAACGTCGCCAAGCAGAGCGCGAAGATGCCTTGGTACAAAGGCCCTACTCTGATCGCGCATCTCGAAGCGGTCGATGTCGAGGCGGATGATCGCGCCGCGCAAGCGTTCCGCATGCCGGTGCAATGGGTGAACCGGCCGAACCAGGATTTTCGCGGCTTTTGCGGTCGCATCGCTGCTGGGCGCGTCCGGCCCGGCGACGCTGTGCGGCTGCTGCCGTCCGGCCGCGAGACCAAGATCGCGCGCATCGTCAGCGATAGCGGCGATCTCGCGTCAGCGCAGGCTGGCCAGTCTGTTACGCTGACCTTCGACCATGAGGTCGATTGCTCGCGCGGCGATATGATCGCCGCTGCGGATTCCGCGGCCGCCACCGCCGACCAGTTTCAGGCGACCATCATCTGGATGAGCGACGCGCCGCTTTTCCCGGGCCGTCGCTATCTGCTGAAGCATTGCACGAAGACGGTCTCCGCCTCAGTCACCAACATTCGTTTCCGCTACAATGTGGATACGCTTGAGCACCTCGCGGCTTCGCAGCTTGAGCTCAACGACGTCGGCGTCTGCAATCTCTCGCTCGATCAATTGATCGCGTTCGAGCCGTACGCGCAGAACCGCGAACTGGGTTCGTTCATTCTGATCGACACGATCAGCAATCACACGGTCGCCGCCGGCACGCTCAATTTCGCGCTCCACCGCGCGCAAAACCTGCATTGGCAGGCGATCGAGGTGGATCGCGACGCGCATGCGCGGCTGAAGAATCAGAAGCCGATGGTGCTCTGGTTCACCGGCCTCTCCGGCGCCGGCAAATCGACGATCGCCAATCTGGTCGAAAAACGCCTGCACGCGCTGGGCAAGCACACGATGCTGCTCGATGGCGACAATATCCGCCACGGCCTCAATCGCGATCTTGGCTTCACCGATAAGGATCGCGTCGAAAATATCCGCCGCGTCGCTGAGGTGGCGAAGCTAATGGCGGACGCCGGGCTCATCGTGCTGGTGTCGTTTATCTCGCCGTTCAGAGCTGAGCGCGCTCTAGCGCGCGCGCATTTCCGCGAGGGCGAGTTCGTAGAAATCTTCGTCGACGCGCCGTTGGCGATCGCCGAACAGCGCGATCCGAAGGGCCTTTACAAGAAAGCGCGCGCCGGTCTGCTGCCGCACTTTACCGGGCTCGATTCTCCGTACGAAGCGCCGGAAGCGCCCGACATCCATCTCGACACGGCTGAACTCAGCGCGACCGAAGCGGCGGAGAAAATCTTCGCCGCTATTCAGGCCAGCATCACCTAGTTGCGGATGCGCACGCCGACGCGGGCGATGCCTTCGTCTTCCGCCTTGAACACGTGGCCCGGCTCGTTGACGTAAACGACCTCGCCAAACGCCGAGAGCGTGTCGCCTTCGAAATAGCGATAGCCCAAAGCCGCGCGCACTTCGCGGCCGGACGGCGTCGGTTCGAAAGAGCGACGCTCGAAGCGCAAGCTGCGGCGGCCGTAATTGGTCGCCACCGGCGCCATGAAGGACATCTCGCCCTCCTCGATGCGCAGCGGCTGCGAGAGCGTCAGGCTAAAGACGCCATGCCCGCCCAGCCATGCCGGCGTGAGGCGCCGCGCGGCTTCGATCGAATAGGCGCTCGTCTCCAAGCGGCGGTCGACGCTGAGCCAACCCGTGCTGGCGAGATCGGCGACGCCCCATTCCGCGTCGAAACTCAAGCGCCAACCGGCTGCAGGAATGACGTGACCGGAGAGACCGAAGAATTCCGTCTCGCCGCCCGGCATCGGGCCGATATCGTTGTTCCAGGCCATGCCCAGCACGCCAGTCTGTTCGTCGATACGGCCAGCGGTGACGTTGAAGCCGACCATGCCAAGATCGACCGAAGCACGGCCCGCCGCGGCGCTGCGTTCAGCGTCGCCGCCCATCATCTGCAGCGCTTCACCGGATTCCGAGATCAGCGAGAAGCTGAGCTTGTCGTTCAGGCGATGCGTGAGCTGCAGCGATGTGTCCGCATTCACGAACGACAAATGGCCGACGGATTCGCTTGTATCGCGCTCCACGGCGCTCGCGCCGTGCGCGGCGAATGACACGGAAAGGCCGGCGCCGATTTCGGTTTCGATGCGCGTGGCGGCTTGCTGCAATTCGCTGCGATCAATCGCGGTGCGATAGCTCTCTGGCGCGACATCTTCGGCGAACGCCATTTCGACGCGCGTGCCGCGAATGCGCTCAGCGCGCCACAAGCTCGGCGCTTGCACCACAGTCGACGGCCCGCCGGCTTGCGCGATCCAATTGTCACCGTAATTGGCGTTGTAGGTGCGGCCGAAGCTATCGAACGACGCGACATTCCACGCCGCGGTGTGGCGGGCGATGCCGTCACCGAAAGCAGGGCCCGCAACGCCGAGCGTTTGTGTCGTGCCGATCTCAACGCCATTCGCGAACGCAAGCGGCGACGAGACGCTGCCGATCGGCGCGAACGCGCGCTCGAGATTGAGGTGCCCCCAGCCGGTGAGTTGATCGATGCCGGAGATATGCATGTCGTCAGTGGATTGCAGAATGATCTGCACGACTTGCTGTGGTGTGAGGCCCGGGAACGCGCTCTTCAGCACGGCGACAGCGCCGGCTACGTGCGGCGAGGCGTATGACGTGCCTTGGATGCGGCAGAGCGTGCCGCCCGGTCCGAGCCCACAAGTTTGGAAGCCTGGTACGGCGCCCGGCGGGCCGTGGTCAGGCACGATGATCTGCCAGCCCGGCGCCACGAGGTATTGGTTCGCGGCAACGCCCGCGCCATTGGACACTGTGTTGAACGTGCCATCCGGATTTGAACCGCCGGCGACAAGGATCAAGCCGTTCGAGATTGTGGAATCTGCGGCGTAGCGCGCGGGATAATTCGGGCTCGTCGCGCTCGGGCCTGAATTGCCCGCAGAGAATACAAGGATGACGCCCGCCGCGGTTGCCGATTGGATCGCGTTGCGGAGAGCAGCGTTGGTGGGACTATCGCTGCCGAGCGAGAAATTGACGACGTCAACGCCCTGAGCCACGGCATAGTTCAACGCGTTGGCGAGATCGTTGTCGAAGAAGCCGTCATTGCCGTTGTCAGCGCGCACGGCGAGCACGGTCGCTTGGTAGGCGACGCCGACGGTCTGCGAACCGTTGAAATTGCCGACGATCAGCGACGAGATTTCGCTGCCGTGCGATTGCGTCGTCGTCAGCGCGTTGCGGCCAGCGACGATATCGATCGAGTTTCCGCTGATCCGGCCGACCAGTTCGGGATGCGTGGGATCGATGCCGTCATCGATGACGCCGATCAGGATGCCCTCGCCGTGGCCGTTCTGGAATTGCCATGCAGCCGGCGAACGGATGCCGCCAGGCCCCCAATTGTTCAAATATTCCTGTGACGAGGTCCCCGGAAAGCTGCCCTGAGGCGCCGCGGGCGGCAGCACCGGCAGCGCAATTGGCGGCGGCCGTGGCGTGCCGGCAGGAGGTGGTGGAGGTGGCGGCGAAACCGGCGGCGCGACGACACCACCGCCACCACCGCCTCCACCACCTCCGCCGCCGCCGGCGCAGGCGCCGAGCAAGGCCAGAATGATGACCTGGACTGCGATCCGGCCCTTCGACAACGCGCTCATGATTCCCCCACGAGATTTCGTGGGTGCAGCCTGCTGTGTGTTCGCGCGGAGCGCTAGTGCTTTGGAAACACGCGTGGCGGGCGTGGGTTAAGGCGCGCTAACCTTAGCGCCGATCAACCACCCTAGCTCACGGCTTTTTCATGCTGTCCATGCATAATCACAATTCAAAGCGGCTGCTCCTTGTGACGGCCGCGGCGATGATTGACGCCGCCGGGCGCGTGCTGATCGCACAAAGGCCGGCGGATAAACAGCTAGGCGGCCTGTGGGAGTTCCCAGGCGGCAAGGTTGAAGCGGGCGAGGCGCCGGAGACGGCTCTGGTTCGTGAATTGAAGGAAGAATTGGGCGTGGATGTTCAGGCCAATGCGCTTGAGCCGTTCGCGTTCGCAAGCCACGCCTACCCGGACTTTCACCTGCTGATGCCGCTCTATCTGATCAAGAGCTGGGCGGGTGAGCCGGTCGCATATGAGGCGCAAGCCTTGGCGTGGGTGCAGGCGAAGGAATTGCGCGGCTACGAGATGCCGCCGGCGGATGTGGTTTTGGTCGATCGGCTGATCGAGTGGAGCGGACGATGACAATGTTCAAGCGCTTTATGAGCGACCGTCGCGGCGCCACCGCGATCGAATATGCGCTCATCGCGTCGCTGATCAGCGTCGCCCTCATCGGCGGCGCGACCGTGATCGGCACGGATCTGACGGGTACGTTCACGTCGGTGACGGCGGGCCTGTAAGGCTCGCTTTTCGCGGTTTAGGCCGCGTAATCCGCAAAAATCCGCTCGATGATATTTTCCCAGCCGACGCTGTAGCCTTCGCGCATTTGCGCGCCGTCTTCCATGCGCTCCCAGCCCGTGTGGGTGAGCGTGACGCGGCGGGCGCCGTCGCTCGGAGTTCGAAACTTACACATATTCAGGCGTTTGCAATTTTCGGTTGAAAATCAAATGGGCGCGACACGCTCAAGGATCTGCGTAGTTTAAGTTCATCGCTGGCATCGAACCGTATGGGCGCCGGCGACTGCGAGACAAATTGCGCTCCCCCATGAAGCTGAGGGGTGAGCTATGTCTCAATTCCAATCCAAATTGCGGATGTGGGCGCTGATCGCGGGCTGCTGGGTCGCGGTGGGCGTGGTCGTGCTGGTGGCGGCGCTGCGCCCGGCCTGAACGCGGCAATTGCTGTTAAAGACCTGATCGCGTTCCCGTTTCGTGCTATGTGCGACGCGCTACATACAGATTCGATGTCAGAAGACCTCATTCCTATCTCGCAGCGTGCGATGGCCGCGCCGCCCTACCTCCAGGGCCTGAACCCCGAGCAGCGCGCGGCGGTCGAGGCTTTGGACGGGCCGGTGCTGGTGCTCGCAGGCGCGGGCACCGGCAAGACGCGCGTGCTGACGACGCGCATGGCGCACCTGCTCTCCACCGGCAAAGCCAAGCCGTGGGGCGTGCTGGCGGTGACGTTCACGAACAAGGCGGCGCGCGAAATGCGCGAGCGCGTGGAGAAGCTCGTCGGCCCTGGCGGCGGCGGCTTGCCGTTTCTCGGAACCTTTCACTCGATCTCGGCGCGCATGCTGCGCACACATGCCGAACTCGTCGGGCTGAAGAACACCTTCACGATCCTCGACATGGACGATCAGATCCGCTTGCTGAAGCAGATCATCGAAGCCGAAGGTATCGATGAAAAACGCTGGCCGGCGCGGCAGCTCGCGGGCTTGCTCGATAGCTGGAAGAACCGCGCGCTGACGCCCGATCGCGTGCCGAAGGGCGAAGCGTTTTCGTTTGGCGATGGCGCCGGCGTGAAGCTCTACGCGCAATATCAAGCGCGGCTGAAAATCCTGAACGCGTGCGATTTCGGCGATTTGCTGATGCACATGATCTCGGTGTTCCAGAACCATCCCGATGTGCTGGAGACGTATCACCGCAAGCTCAGCCACCTGATGGTGGACGAGTATCAGGACACCAACGTCGCGCAATATTTGTGGCTGCGGCTGCTGGCGCAGAAATCGAAGAATTTGTGCGTCGTCGGCGATGACGATCAATCGATCTATGGCTGGCGAGGCGCGGAGGTCGATAACATCCTGCGCTTCGAGCACGATTTTCCAGGCGCTGTGGTCGTGCGGCTGGAGCGCAATTATCGCTCCACAGGACACATCCTCGCCGCCGCCTCGCACATCATCGCCCACAACCGCGGGCGACTCGGCAAGACGCTCTTCACCGACGACGAGCTTGGCAATCGCGTCAAAGTACGCGGCGTTTGGGATGGCGAGGCCGAAGCGCGGCTGGTGGCGGACGACATCGAGGGCTGGAAGCAGAGCAATCGCTCGTACGCCGATTGCGCGGTTTTGGTGCGCGCGGCGTGGCAGATGCGGGCGTTTGAAGAACGCTTCCTCATGCTGCGCATCCCCTACAAGGTCATCGGCGGCCCGCGCTTCTTCGAACGCGCCGAAGTGCGCGACGCGCACGCGTATCTGCGCCTGATCCGCTCCGAAGATGATGACCTCGCGTTCGAGCGAGTGATCAATAATCCGAAGCGTGGGTTCGGCGATGGCTCGTTGGCGAAGCTGCATGCGATGGCGGCGAAGGCGCCGGTGCGGTTCGTGACGGATAATGGCCCGCTGTTCGATCAGGACACCGGCGAAGTTGTGACAACGCAAGAGGAAGCGCCCGGCGGCGCGACACGCTTCCGCTCGCTCGTCGGCGCGGCGCGCGAGATGATTCTGACGGACGATCTGCCGCTGAAAGCGCGCACGGCTTTGCGCTCGTTCCTGGCGGACCTCGATCGCTGGCGCGCGCAATCGCTGACGCTCGGCCATGTTGAACTCGCGGAAATCGTGCTCGATGAAAGCGGCTACACGGAGATGCTGCGCAACGACAAGTCCCCGCAAGCGCAGACGCGGCTCGAAAACTTGAAGGAATTGGTCCAGGCGATGGGTCAGTTCGATACGCTGGAGGCTTACCTCGAACACGTCGCTCTTGTGCTCGACATCGAGGCCGAGAGCGACGGCGATAACGTGCACATCTCGACTTTGCACGCGGCGAAGGGACTGGAATGGCCGCTGGTGTTTCTGCCCGGCTGGGAAGAAACGGTCTTCCCGTCGCAGCGCGCGATCGATGAGAGCGGCGAGAAGGGCTTGGAGGAAGAGCGCCGGCTTGCGTATGTCGGCATCACGCGCGCGCGTGAAAGCGCGCGTATCTCGTTCGCCGCGAACCGGCAGATTTACGGGCGCTGGCAGACGGTCCTGCCGTCGCGCTTCGTGGACGAGCTACCGCCAGCGAATGTCGATGCAGTAAGCGAAACCGGCTATTCGATGCAGCCCGGCGCGGTGCGCGACAGCAGCGGCTCGCGGTTTGACGCCTACGCGCCAGGCGCGGGTTTCAACAGCGCCTACCAATCGCCCGGCTGGCGCCGCGCGCAGGAAAACGCCGGCCGCGTCGGCAAGCCGCCTCTGATTGAAGGCGAAGCGCGGCTCGTCGCCCGCAGCGGCGGCGACGACAGCCATTACAAACGCGGCGACCGCATCTTCCATCAGAAATTCGGCTACGGGCGCATTCGCTCCGTCGAAGGCAACAAGCTCACGGTGGATTTCGATAAAGCGGGCGAGAAGCGCGTGATCGATAGCTTTGTTGTGCCTGCGAGCGCGGCTTAGTCGTCATCCCTGTCGCGGCGGTCCTCATCGTAGCGAGAATCGTACTCGTACTCCCGATAGGTCTCACGCACCCAGCCGCCGCGTTGATCGACGACATTATCGGTGCGGCGATCAATGATCCGCGAGCGGCGGTTGCCGCTGTCGCTGGAGGAGTTCGAGCTAGAATTGGACGAGCTGTTCGAGCTCCATGGGTCAGACGAGGTGTTGGTGCTCGTGTTGTTGGACGTGTTCGTGCTGGTATTGCCGGCAAAGGCGGGCGCGGCGACGAGCAGGACCGCGGCTGCAGCGAGGATGGCGAGATGTTTCATTTGTATGCTCCCACAAACCGCATCCACCCCAGCCGCCCGCGCCTGAATCCAGCCTGAACGGCGCATGACGTGGACAGAAGTTCACGGCCCGACTATCCAGCGCCATGCTCGTCCTCACCGCCCTCGGGCCCCTGGCGCAGATCAAAGCCGCCGCCGATGAACTCGATCGCCACGACCCCTCGCCCGCGGACGCGGTGAGTTGGTTCGAGGAAAGCCCGAACAAGTTCCGCATCGAGATTTACGTGCCGACCGAGCAGGACGGCGCGAGCGCGGAAGCGATCGTCGGCGCCGCGGCGCCGGAGCTGACGCTGACGCAGAAGCCGGTGAAGGACGCCGATTGGGTGGCGATGGCGCTCGAAGGTTTGCCCGCCGTGCGTGCGGGGCGCTTCATCGTCGCCGGCGCGCATGCGCTCGCGAACGAGCATGGCGGGCGCGAGAAAGTTTGGATCGAAGCCAGCGAAGCGTTCGGCACTGGCCATCACGGCACGACCTGGGGCTGCCTGATGGCGCTTGAGGGCGAGCTGCGGAAGCGGCGCGTGCGCAAGGTGCTCGACGTTGGCGCAGGCTCCGGCGTGCTGGCGATCGCGGCGGCGAAGGCTGGCGCGAAAGGCTTGGCGATCGAGATCGATCATCGCGCCGCGGCGATCGCGGCGATCAATGCGAAGCAGAATGATGTCGGCCAGAGCGTGCGCGTGATCGCCGGCGACGGCGCGCGCTACATCGCTGGGCAAGAGTTCGACCTGGTGTTCGCGAACATCCTGATGCGGCCGCTGATCCGGCTGGCGCCGAAGCTCGTGAACGCCGTCGCGCCGGGCGGAACTTTGATCCTCTCAGGCCTGCTGCGCACGCAAGCGCCTTTGGTGCGCGAGGCGTACGCGAATCGCGGCTTGATCCTGGATCGGAGGATTCCGAAGGAAGCGTGGACGACGTTGGTATGGAAAAAGTCAGTGGTCAGATAGTCAGTAGTCAATAGCGGCTCATGTCGGCTACTGACCATTGACTACTCACTACTGACCCAATCAGCGCGCGTAGACGTTGAACGCGTAATAGCAAACATCGCTCGCGCCGCAGGCGGGCATCTGCACTTCGACGAAATGCTGGCCCGTCACCGGCGGGCGTACGTCCACGATCGGCAGCGCGTCGCGCGCGACGTCTTCGCCGATGACGATGCCGTTCACATTGAACACACGCAGATCAACGTCGCGGCAGCGATCGTCGCAGACGCCAACGATGCGATATTCCTGCCCGGCGCGCAGCGTGATCGGCACGCGCCGACCCTGCCCTTGCGCCAAGCCGCCCGCGAACGGGCCGGCGGCGCGCTGGTAACCTTGCTGGGCGACGAACTGATCGGTGCGCGAAAGCGCCTGCGCCATCGCGCGGGCGTACGGGTCCGGCACCTGCGCTGCGGCGGGCGCGCACAGGAGCGCGGCGGCCAGAGCCGCACCCGTCACTGCTTTAACCCACCGCATGCCCATGGAAACGCACTCAAACCCGGAAATCGCGCCTAAAAAACGACGATGCGCACTTAAACCGTCGCGCCGAAGCACCTAAACTTGTGGGCAGCATATGCAGGGCCCGCTGAACCCGCCCTGAACTTTGTAATCAAGGACCATTTCAACGTGTTCCAGACCTATGACGATCCTGGCGGCCCGGCGCTTGGGCGCAAGCACCTGCCCCAATTGCGGAAAGCGCTGAAGGCGCTCTCGCTCGACGGCATGATCGTTCCGCACGAGGACGAATGGCAAAACGAATACGTGCCGCCGGCCTATGATCGGCTGGCGTGGCTGACCGGCTTTACCGGCTCGGCTGGCGCGGCTGTCGTGCTGACGGATGAGGCGGCGATCTTCGTGGACGGGCGCTACACGCTGCAGGTCCGCGCGCAGGTCGATGGCAAGCTGTTCGAGTATCGCGATCTGATCGAAGGCGGCGTGACGCAATATTTGCGCGAGCGCGGCAAGGGCAAACGCTTGGGCTACGATCCGAAGCTGCACAGCCCGGATGCGCTCGATCGCTTGCGCGCGGCGGCTGATGCGGCGGGCGCAACGCTTGTGCCGCTGGCGCCGAACCCAATCGATGCGATCTGGGATGATCGCCCGGCGATTCCCGCGGCGCCCGTCGCGCCGCATGCCGAGAAATTCTCCGGCGAAGCCGCGAACAAGAAACGCCATCGCCTGGGCGAGGGCCTGGGCGATGCGGACGCGGTGGTGATCACCTCACCGGCTTCGATCGCCTGGTTGTTCAACGTGCGTGGCGGCGATGTCGCGCGCTCACCGCTGCCGCTGGGCGAAGCAATCTTGCGCAAGGACGGCACGGCGGATTTGTTCTTGGCGGAAGCGAAGGTTTCGCGTGAACTGCGCGAATGGCTGGGCAATGAGGTCGCGGTGCGCCGCAGCGATGAACTGGCGCCGGCGCTTGCCTCGATGAGCGGCAAGAAGGTGCGACTCGATCCGTCGAGCGCCTCGGCTTGGTATTTCGAGCAATTGAAGAACGCCGGAGCCGAGATCGTGCGCGGGCAAGACCCGGTGATCATGCCGCGCGCGTGCAAGAACGACGCGGAGATCGAAGGCACGCGCCAAGCGCACAAGCGTGACGGCGCGGCGGTGTCGCGCTTCCTGCATTGGCTCGCAACAGACGCGCAGACCGGCAAGGTGACGGAGATCGAAGCGTGCCAGAAGCTTGAGAGCTTCCGGCAAGCCACAGGCGCGCTGAAGGATCTCTCGTTCGACTCGATCTCCGGCGCGGGGCCAAACGGCGCGATCGTGCACTATCGCGTCACCAAGAAAACCAACCGCAAGCTTGCGCGCGGGCAGCTGTTCTTGATCGATAGCGGCGGCCAATATCTCGACGGCACCACCGACATCACCCGCACCGTGCCGATCGGGCGCGCGACGAAGGAGATGAAGGACCGCTTCACGCGCGTGCTGAAGGGCCACATCGCCATCGCGCGCGTGCGCTTCCCGAAGGGCACCAGCGGACATCAGATCGATGCGCTGGCGCGGATGTCGCTGTGGGATGCGGGCCTCGACTACGATCACGGCACCGGCCACGGCGTCGGCGCGTATCTCGGCGTGCACGAAGGGCCGCATCGCATCGCCAAAGCGCTCAACGCCGTGCCGCTTGAGCCAGGCATGATCGTTTCCAACGAGCCGGGCTATTACAAGACCGGCGCCTACGGCATCCGCATCGAGAACCTTGTTGTCGTCACGCCCGCCGCCGATCTGCCGGGCGGCGAGCGTCCGATGCTGGGCTTCGAGACCATCACGCTGGCGCCAATCGCGCGAGAACTCATCGTCAAGCAATTGCTGACGAAGGAAGAGCGCGCCTGGGTCGATGCTTATCACGCGCGCGTGCGCGCGGAGATCGGCCCGCAGCTCGATGGCGACGCAAAGGCCTGGTTGGAGACAGCGACCGCGCCGCTGTAGTCGCGGGTTCAGGGGGCGGCATGTTCGTAGGGCATTACGCGGCGGCGATGGCGGCGAAGGCGATCGAGCCGAAAGCGCCGATGTGGACGCTGGCCGCGGCCACGCAGCTGATCGATATCGGCTGGTCGGCCTTCATCGTCGCTGGCGTCGAACATGCGCGTGTCGACCCATCGCTGCCCGGCTCAACGCTCGTGCTCTACGACATGCCGTGGACGCATTCGCTTCCGGGCGTGATCGCGTGGAGCATCGGCGCGGCGCTGCTGGTGAAGCTCGTTCTGCGCCTTCCGAATTGGGCGAGCGTTGTCGTTGGGCTCACGGTGTTCTCGCACTGGCTGCTCGATTTTCTCGTGCATCGGCCAGACTTGCAATTGTGGCCAGGCGGCGAAAGCGTCGGGCTTGGGCTTTGGAATTATCCCGTGCCCGAGCAAGCTCTGGAGATCGGCCTGCTCGCCATATGCGGCGCGGCGTGGGTGGCGAGCCGCAAGACGCTTGGCCGCTTTGCGTGGCCGGCAATCGCGTTCATCGCATGTCTGGTCGCGCTGCAGATCGTGGCGATGCTCTCGCCGCAGCCCGCGGGAGAGCTTGAAGCACAAAGCGGCGTGATGATCCTGGCGATCTATCTGCTCGTCGCGGCGATCGCCGGCTTGACCGATTTGCGCGGCAAGCGCGCGGCTTGATCTACTCGTCCACGGCGAACCAAACGCGGCGGATGCGACCGTTTTCGACCTGATAAATCGCCGTCGCGCGCATGCGGCGCTCGGCGTTCAGTGAACAGAATTCCTGATCGATCACGTAATCGCCTTCAACGATGCGATCGACGACCTGGCAATTCACTTCCGGCGCACGGGTGAAGAGTTCGCCATAGCGCGTGCGCATTTCGGCGGCGCCGGACATGGTTGGCGTTGACGTGTTCGGCAGATCGAAGATCTCGGCGTTGTCAGCGTAGGTGGCGAGGAAGGCGTCAAGATCGTGCGCGTTGTAGTGCTCAAGCTGGCGCTGCACGACCAGTTCTGGCGACGCGGGGATCAGGCTATCAGGCGCATAGCCGACGCCGCGCGCATACACCTGTTCGATGCGGGTGAGATTGGCGATGTTCGCCAGCGGATCGGCGTTGAGCACCAGCAAGTCCGCACGCGCGCCACGGCGCAGCACGCCGACGTCCGGCTCGCGTGAGTATGCGTAGGCCGCATCCCGCGTGGCGGCGACGATGGCCTGCATGGGCGTGAACCCAGCGGCGACGAGCAATTCAAGTTCGCGATGGATCGCCGGACCGTGGACAGTGCCGATATTGCCGGCGTCGGTGCCAGCGGCGACGCGCGCGCCGGCGTTCAATAGTGTACGGGCGTTCTGTTGAATCTGCTGCAATTCGCGATCAGCGGGGCGGCGGCGGGCGATGGCGCGGAGGTTCGGCGGCGCTTCGTAAAGCGACGATACGATGCTCGGATCCGCCAAAGCGCGCTCGATGGGCGTGAGATCGGGATAGCCGCGCAACGCGTCCGCGTAGCCTTCACTGACGGCGGCGGTCGTCACGTACACAACGTTGCGCGCCTTGAGCGCATCGATGAACGCTTGGTCCACCGGCGCGTCATCGACGCTGTGCACCAGAATATCCGCCCCGCCCTGAACAGCGGCGCGGGCGATCTCAAGATCGGTGGCGTGCACGGCGACGCGGATGTTGGCGGCGTGCGCAAGTTCGGCGACGGCCTGTGTGATCGCCCGCACGCGCGCGGCGCCCTCGGGGCCACGACCAATGCCCCATATCTTGATGAAATCCGGCCGATGCGGTAGCAGCGCGCGCGTCAGCGTGCGTGCTTCTTCCGGCGTGGCGGCGGAGATGATCGGCGCATCGCCGCCTTCGTTAAGCGGCGCCGTGCGAGTTGGCTCAGTGGCGATCAGCGGGCCGGCGGCGGCGACGCGTGGCGCGCGCGGCGAAGCATTGGCGCGGCGGCGCATCTCGAAATTCCAAAGCGGCCCGCCGGCGTCGACAACGGTCGTCACGCCACTGGCGAGGTAGCGCGCGAACGTGGTGTCGAGATTGGCTTTCGACCAATTGAGATCGTCGAGGTACGGGCGTTGCGCGCGCAGATCGAACGCGTCTGGCCGTGTGTAGAGGCCGCCGGATTGGAAGAAGTGCACGTGCGCATCGATCAGGCCGGGTGTGATCCAGCGGCCTGTCGCAGCCACCATACGGGCGCCGCGCGGCACGCGCGTCGTCGCCCGCGGGCCGATGGCTTCGATGCGATCGCCGCGCAGCACGATAATTCCATCAGCGATGGGTTCGCCGCCATTGCCATCGATGATTGTGGCGCCGACAAGCGCGACGCGTTGCGCGGCGGCGGGCGTCGCGAATATGGCCAAAGCCGCGAACACGAGCGCGAAAAATCGTAGCATGATCCCTCCAGGCGCGGCGATCCTACGCGACGCTTTGGGGCGCGCCTACTCCAAATCCTCGCGCGCGAAGTTCGGGCGCGCCATGAGGAGCGCCGTCTCGATCGCTGAGCGCACGCGGTCCGGCCGCTCCATCGGGATCATGTGACCCGAGCCTTCGACCATGGCGATGCGCGCATCTGGCTTCATCGTCGCGATAGCCTGCACTGCGTCAGGCCGCAGCGTTGAGCCATGCTCGGCGCGCAGCACGACGAGCGGTCCCTGGTAGCGCTTCAGCGCGCCGATCGGATCGTGGCGGTGCGCGCTGAACGTGGCCGCCTCGTAGAGCGGGCGACACGCAAGCGTGACGCCGCCGTTTTTGGGATCATCGACGAAGCCGTCACCGACATAATCGGCGATCATCTCCGGCGTGAAGCCTTTGAAAATGCCGCGCCCGGTGAGCGCCGCGACCGCCGCCGCTTTGTCCGGAAAATTCGCACGCCGACGCGCGGCGCCGCGGGCAATCGGGAAGCGCCAGCGTTGGTAGAGCGGCGCGCCGGGGATTTGATACACCGCGCGCGCGATCGCCGGCAGGATCACCGGATCGATGAGCGCGAGGCCGTTGATCAGATCGGGCCGCTTGCCGGCGACGAGCGTGCTCACCGTCGCGCCCATCGAATGGCCGGCGAGCGTCACGGGGCGCGTGAAATTGCGTTCGATGATGGCGAGCACGTCGTCGCGATGCTTCGTCCAACCGGCATAGCCGAAGATTGGCGACGGCAAGCTCGTTAGCCCGTGTCCACGCAGATCGAGCGCGAGCACTGAATAGCGTTCGCCCAGCGGCTCAAGCATCACGCGATAGGACCGCGCGTTCATGCCGGTAGCGTGCAGGAAGAGAATATCGGGCGTCGGCATCTCGGCGCCGAAGGCGATGCCGGCGACGCGGCCGCTCGGCAGCTCGAAGGAAACGCGACGGAAGGTTTCCGGAGCGGAGAATGTGGGAGAAGCGTCGTTCACAGGCGGACACTGGCGAGGCGCGGCGCGCGGATCAAGGAATTACCCAAACACACGCCGCAGAATGTCAGTCGTTCGCCGCACCGGGTCGCGGCGAATGGCGCGCTCCTCTTCGGCGATGAAGAAGAAGCAGCCGTCGAGCGCCTTGCCGGTGGAGAAATTGATCACCTCGGTGCGGAGCTGCGTTGTCATGCTCGCCATGCCGACCTCGCGCAGCGCCGAGCGCATCAACGTAAACGCGCCCGATTGCGTGAGCGCCTGTGTCATCGGCGGGCGCAGCAATGTCGTCAGCCGCGGCTCGGTGCGGCCACGTAGATAAGTCGTCGCGGAATTTTCCGGGCCGCGCACGATTTCGATGGCGTCGCCGATGGTGATGGTGCGCACGGCGTTGACGAAGGCGCGGCTCGCATCCGGCATGGTGCGTTCAGCGGCGTGGTTGATGCCTTCCTGCAATTCATCAAGCATCCCGGCCATGCCCATGCCCCGCAAATTACGTTGCGCTTCGCCAAGCAGGCCCGGCAGCGGAATACGCACGCGGCCATCGTTGAAAAAGCCGTTAGGTTGCCCGAGCCGCGTCGTCGCGTTCATCGCCGCGAGGCCCAATGCGTCGCGCACGCCACGGCTGGCGTCAGCCTGGGTGAGGCTGTCGAGCAGCGGGCGCTGCGCCAGCGCAGGCATGGCGAACGTAGCGGCAAGGCCCAAAACCAAGGCGCGGCGGTGATTCTTCATGCCCGCATCTTAGCGCGGCGCCACATTGACGCGAGAGCCACTGACAATCGCAGCGCTTTCAGCCATGCTTCGTTTCGCATGACGCTCTCAGACCTCTTGCCGAAGCTGCACTACCCCACCCGCGCCGAGAAATTGGCCGACGGCTGGGTGCATGGCGTCGGGCTTGTCGTGTTCACGCTTGCCGTGTTCGCGGCGCTTGGCCTGGCGATCTGGCAAGGCGGGCTCGGCATGGCGAGCGCCGTCGCGGTGTACGCGATCTGCGTGCTCACCATGATCGGCTGCTCAATGGCCTACAACATGGTGGAAGAGCCGAAGCGCAAATCGCTGCTGCGGCGCTTCGATCACGCGGCGATCTTCCTGATGATCGCCGGGACCTACACGCCGTTCACCACCATCCGCTTCGACGGCGCGTGGGCGATCAGCATGACGAGCATCGTCTGGGCGCTGGCCATCATTGGCGCGGCGGGGAAATTGTTCCTGCCCGGCGTGTCGAAGAAAATCTGGATCGCGTTCTACATCGCGCTTGGCTGGCTGGTGCTCGTGGCGACCAGCGAGATGATCGAAGAAGTGCCGCTGGCGAGCATCATCCTGCTGGCGATCGGCGGATTGATCTACACGATCGGCGTGCCGTTCTACGCCTCCAAACTCCCCTTCCGCCGCGCCATCTGGCACGGCTTCGTGCTCGCAGCCGCGGGCGTGCACTACGCGGCGGTGCTGACGGGTGTTGTGTTTGCGTAAGCGCGCAATTCCTTGCGCCACTCATGCCAACCGTAGAACACGTTGAAGAACAGGCCCGCATAAAGCGCCGCCGTCGGCCATAGCCCCTGCTGCGCGTAGACGATCACCGACAGCGCATTCACCACGCCCCACAGCATCCAGTTTTCGATCTTCTTGCGGTCGAGCAGGAATTGGGCGGCGACGGAGAGGCCGAAGATAATGGAATCCGCTAGTGGCAGTGCGGCGTCGGTGAAATAGGTGAGCAACGTTGCGAGCAATGCGGCGATGGCGAGGCCGGCGACGGTGACGACAGCCAGCATCAGCCACGGCCAGGTGGTGATCTTCGGCGCGCCGCCCTTGGCGCCGCGCGTCCAGAACCACCAGCCGTAAAATTGCGCCAGCGTGAAGAACACGTTGAGCGCCGCGCTCGAATAGAGCCGCGCTTCGGCGAAGATGTAGACGTAAAGCAGCGTGCCGGCGATGCCGATCGGGTATTGCCAGAGACTGCGGTGCACCGCGAGCAGCACGCAGGCGACAATCAGGATCGCCGCTAGGATCTCGAGTGGATTCAAGCTGCGCGCCTCCCCGCCCTAGCGTCATCATGGACCGGTTGCGGGGCGCGTGCTAGCGCTGGGTTACGAGGTGATCCATGCCTATGTGCGCCGAGGTGCTTGCGATCGGACCGTTTAGTCGGGAGTTGGTTGCGCACTACGATTACCCAGAGCAGCGATACGCAAAAACGCGCGAAGGGGCGCCAATTGTCCGGAAGTTATTCGGGTTGGTGGAGGGCACGCACGCAAGCATCGCCCTTGCGGAAGCACTCGGTCTGGACGACGCGTGGGACTTCAATCAACACAAAATCGATCCTGCAAGAATCGACTTCGCTGCCGTCGCGCAACTCTTGTCCACGCTGAGCACGTGGACAGATAGCAACGACTATCAGCGTGACCTCGCGGCGCTGCGCGCGTTCGCAGACGCCAAATACGACCTCTATTATCTTCCACACGGGTAAAAACGCATGTCCAGCACCTGCTTCGACGTCAAAATCGAAAACCGCATCGCCCATATCGTCATGAACCGGCCGGACGCGATGAACTCCATGATCCGTCCGTTCTGGAACGAATTGCCGGCGATCGTGCGTGAGATCGATGCGGAGGCGCAGGCGCGGGTGATCGTGATCTCAGCCGAAGGCAAGCACTTTACCTCCGGCATGGACGTGAGCGTGTTCAGCGACGATAGCTCGCTCGGTGCGGCGAAGGGCGATCGCTACATGGTGGCCGAAGCATTTCGGCATTTCGTGATGCTGTTGCAGAAATCGTTCTCGTGCCTCGACGAAGCGCGCATACCGGTGCTCGCGGCGATCCAAGGCGGGTGCGTCGGCGGTGGCGTCGACATGGCGAGCGCATGCGACGTGCGCTACATGACCGAAGACGGCTTCTTTCAGATCGCCGAAATCAATATCGGCATGACGGCCGACGTCGGTACGTTCCCGCGGCTCTGCAAGCTGATGCCGGAAGGCTGGGTGCGAGAGCTTGCCTACACCGGTGCGCGGCTGAGCGCGGCGAAGGCCAAGGAGATCGGCCTCGTCAACGAAGTGTTCCCGACGCAGGCGGCGATGCTGGAGCATGTGATGAAGGTGGCCGCCACGATCGCCGAGAAGGCGCCGCTCGCAGTCGCGGGCTCGAAGCGCATGATCAATTACGCGCGCGACCACACGATCGCCGATGGGCTGGACTACATCGCCACCTGGAACGCCTCGATGCTCGCCCCGCCGCATATGATGGAAGCCTTCGCCGCGAAGGCGCAAAAGCGGGCGGCTGTGTTTCCGGATTTGCATCCGCTGCGACGGAAGATGTGAACGTCGGGATTGGGTGCTGGGGAATGGGGATTGGGATGGGCGCGCTGACCTATCGCGATTTGGAGGTTTGGCAGAAGGCGATGGACGTCGCTGAGGCAATCTACGCGCTTGCGCGTGAGATGCCTAAGCAAGAGGAGTACCGGCTCACGGGCCAAATGATCCGAGCCGCGGTTTCCGTGCCTGCAAACATTGCCGAAGGTCATGCGCGCGCCACACGCAAGGACTACGCTCACTTCATAAGCATGTCGCGCGGTTCCGCCGCCGAACTTGAAACGCTGCTCCTTCTCGCCCAACGCGCGAGCTTCGTCTCCGCGGAGCGTGCAGATGCTCTCCTTTCCGAGATCGAGCGCGTCAGCCGGATGCTCAATCGGTTACACAGCCGCCTAAAGGACCCAGCGCCCTAATCCCCAATCCCCAAAACCCAATCCCTATTCCCCAACCCCCAATCCCGCTAAACGTCACTCATGGACATCCGCTTCATCCCCCCTGGCCGCAATCCGCCGCATGAGGTCAACGCTTTCGTGGAGATTCCGCAGGGCGGCCTGCCGGTAAAGTATGAGCTCGATCAGAAATCCGGGGCGCTGTTCGTGGACCGGTTTCTGCACACCTCGATGCTCTACCCATCGAATTACGGCTTCATCCCCAACACGCTCGGTGAGGACGGTGATCCGATCGACATCCTGGTGGTGACGCCGATGCCCGTGGTGGCGGGTTGCGTGATCCGCGCGCGGCCGGTCGGCATGCTGATGATGAGCGACGAGAAAGGCGTGGACGAAAAAGTGCTCGCCGTGCCGGTGGATTCGCTCAATCCGTTCTACTCGGACGTGAAGACGCACGAGGATTTGCCACCGCTGCTGGTCGCGCAGATCAAGCACTTCTTCCAGCACTACAAGGATCTTGAGCCCGGCAAACAAGCTAGCGTCGGCGAATGGTCGACGCTCGATGTCGCTTACGAGCGCATCAAGCTGGCGATCGAGCGCAAGAAATGAGCGAAGCGGCGAGCGCGGCTGAAATCGTGCGCGCTTTGGGCGAAGGCGCGAGCGCGCCGCTGGTTTCGGTTGAGATCACTTGGCTGACGAGCGGCAATGTCGCGCGCGTTGAAACGCGCGTCGTGCGCAAGACACGGACGCTGGTGTTTATGAGCGCAGACGGGTTTGGCGCTGACGGCGTGCGCGTTGCTTCCGCCTCAAGTGTTCACCGCGTTGAATGACGCTCTTGGACCGCCGGCGCCCTCGCCGGCGTAGTTCGGATTGACGGAAAGATCGCCGGCGAGGGCGCCGGCGGTCCAAGAAATTACGGCTCTTCCATCGCCGCTGTACGCGGCGCAACCCAGCGCATTTCCGTCAAGACGGCGCGTTCCGCATAATCCGGATCGATCGCATCGAACGGCTGGCTCGGGCCGTCATAGCCGGCGGGCAGCGCGTAGACGCGCCAGAAACGGCCGGATTCCGAGGTTGAGCAGGCAAAGCCCGGCGCGCCATCGACATGTTCGCCGCCGCAGAACGCCGCCTCCGCGCGCGGCGCTTGCGCGTGTGTGCTGACGCCAATCGTCTCCCCTGCGCTGCTGCGAACGGCGGGCGAGCGCGTGACGATCGAGTGGATGTATTCCGCGTCGTGTGTCGGCAACACGCGGAATTGCTCGGCCCCGTTGGCGGAGAGCGTGATCGCCGTGAAGGAATGGCCTTCGATCTGATCCGGCGTTTCAGCGATTGTGAAGCCAGGCGCCGCGCCGCGGATCGCATCGACGTTCATCGCCAGCGCCGCGTTGATGCCCGCCGCGCCGTCGAAGCCGATGCTGAGATCGGCTTCGGCGGCAGGCGTTTCAGTCGCAGGTTCTTCCTGCGTCGGCGCTTGCGTGGATTGCCCGCAAGCGGCCAGCGCAAGCGCCAAAGCGAAAGCGATGCGCCTCACGAGAACACCTCGAACAAGCCAGCGGCGCCCATGCCGCCGCCGATGCACATGGTGACGACAGCGCGCTTGGCTTTGCGGCGCTTGCCTTCCATTAGCACGTGGCCGACGAGGCGTGCGCCGGTCATGCCGAACGGGTGGCCGATGGCGATCGAGCCGCCATTGACGTTGTACTTTTCCGGATCGATGCCGAGGCGATCGCGCGAATAGAGGCATTGCGAGGCGAAGGCTTCGTTGAGCTCCCAGAGGTCGATGTCATCGACCTTCAGGCCTTGGCGCTCCAGCAAACGCGGCACGGCGAACACAGGGCCGATGCCCATTTCGTCCGGCTCGCAACCGGCGACGGCGAAGCCTTTGAACAGGCCGAGCGGCTCAAGCCCGCGCTTTTCGGCTTCCTTCTCGTCCATCAGCACGACGGCGGCGGCGCCGTCGGAGAGCTGGCTCGCATTGCCGGCGGTGACGAAATTGCCCGGGCCGCGCACCGGCTCAAGCTTTTGCAAGCCGGCAAGCGTCGTGTCGGCGCGATTGCACTCGTCTTTCGTGACCGTGTAATCAACGAAGCTCTCGGCTTTGGTTTCTTTGTCGACGACCTTCATCTTCGTCTGCATCGGCACGATTTCATCGTTGAAGAGGCCCGCGGCTTGCGCGGCGGCGATGCGCTGCTGCGAGCGCAGCGAATATTCGTCCTGATAATCGCGGGCGACATTGTAGCGCTGGGCGACGATGTCGGCGGTTTCGATCATCGACATCCAAAGCGCCGGCTTGGTTTTCATCAGCTCTTCTTCGGTGATGTGATAGCGGTTCGCCTGCCCGCTCATCTGCACCAGCGAGATCGATTCAACGCCGCCGCCGACGGCCGCCTTCGCGCCTTCGTTAGTGATGTAGTGCGCCGCTTGCGCGATCGCCTGCAGGCCGGAGGAGCAGAAACGGTTGATGGTGGCGCCAGACGTCGTCACCGGCAGGCCGGCGCGGATCAGCGACAGGCGGGCGATGTTCTGGCCGGTCGCGCCTTCCGGCGCGCCGCAACCGATCACCACATCTTCGATCTCCGCCGGGTCGAGCTTGGAGCGCGCCACGGCGTGCTTGATGGCGTGGCCCGTCATCGTCGCGCCGTGCGTGTTGTTGAACCCGCCACGGCCAGACTTGGCGAGGCCCGTGCGGGCGTAAGAGACGATAACTGCGCGACCCATAAGCGTTCTCCCTGAACTGACGCGCAACCTAGTGCGCGCGCGTTCGCTTCGGAAGCACGTTCGCTCGTCAAAAAACCTGCACGCTACGTCAATCGGGCGTTACGGCGCGTTCGGGCCGCCGTGCGGGTTCACGCCGCTGAAGCCGACATCCTCACTCGTTGGCGGCGGCGCGGCGACCGGTGACGCGGCGGCGCCGCCCTGCTGGAAGATGCCGCGGCCGCGATCCTGGATCCATTTGGCGATGTCTTCGGCGAGCACGCCGGCGACGATGCCGATCAAGGACACGGTGAACGGGTTCAGCGTGCCAGAGGTGCCGGCCTGCTGCACCGACGAGGCGATCGAGAAGCCGGCGATGGTGGCGTTGGCGAGCACGTAGAACGCGAGCGCCGCGCACATGCCGAAAATCAGCCGCACGACGATCTCCGCCATCGTCACCGGCACGGCGCGGTTGAGGTACGCCGGGAACAGATAGAGCAGCGCGCCCAACGCGCCCATCAGCAGCACGAGCATCGTCGAGAGCAAAGCCGGGTGGCCTTGCGCGAAAAAGGCGCTGACGCCGAGCGGGCTCAACGTGCGCAGTGCGAAGGCTTCGCCGCGAATACGCCCGTAATGCTCGTATTCCGGCACGACGCTTTGCTGGAGCGCGAAGATGCGGCGGTTGGATTCCGCGACTTGGCCGCCAATCAGGCGCTGGCGTGCGACCAGCGCACTGCGATCGGCGCTCTGGCTATCGAGCCCCTCTTCGGTGGTCGCGAGCTGGCGCACCTGCGTGTTCAGCGAGGCGACCGCTTGCTGGTCCGCGGCGGACAAGCCCGGGCGGCCGGCGAGCGATTGAATGCGGGTGTTGAGCGCGCCGGTGTTGAGATCGGCGGCGGCGCTCGGCGCGTTGACGTTGGCCCGCGTTTCGATCTCGGCGATCTGGCCAACAATTTCGCTGCGGGCCTGGTTGGCTTCGGCTTCGGCGCTGGTGACGGCGTTATCGATCGCCGCGATGCCTTGCTCGATCTCGATCAGTTCGCCGCGCGGGGCGGAGGATTCGGCTTCGAGCTGTTGGATCTGCGCGTCGACCTCAACCAGATGATTGATGTCGACGAGGCCGTTGGTCGTCGGCGCGATCTGCGCGACGCCGAACTGGAAATCGCGCGAGCTGAACACAAGCGCGGAAAGCCCAAGCACCGCGATCATCGCCAGCGCGAGCACTACACCGACAGCGAATTTGTAGAACGTCATGGCCGCCATCCCCTTCTGGTCGTCGTCGCGCGGGTCCCGCTCCGCGCGCTCGGCCAACCTCTCTAGCGTATGGCGATGACATCGGGTTGGGCTTTTTTAACCACGTTGGCGAAGGCGTAATTGGCGGGCCTGCCCGTACGGAATGGAACCAAGGAAGGGAATTTCAAGGGCTTCACACTTTCCGGTGAATATTTTTTGTTTTGTTCAATTTTCTCTTGTCAGCCCTCAGGAGTCCGGCAATAACAAAGACGCCTCCTCCCGGAAGCGTCGACCGAAAATCAAAAGCCTGGAGCCCTGCGATGTCTTTGAAAACCGCCGCCAAAACCGTCCTCGCCGCCGCAATTGTCGCTGGCGCGCTGTTCTCGGGCTCGGCGATCGCCCGCAACAACCAAGTTTACACCGTGAAGTTCGCGTCGCCCGTCGAAGTGACCCGCGTGATCGCTGAAAACGCGCTCTGGAACTGCGAAGGCGACACCTGCGTCGCCCGTCCGAACCACGGCGTTTCGGTCCGCGCTTGCCGCCAATTCGTCCGCGAAGCCGGCGCGCCGGTCGTCGCTTATGGCGCTGAAGGCCGTGAGCTGAGCGCTGACGAACTGGCCCGGTGCAACTCGATCCTCGACGGCCAATCGCTCCAAGCGGCGAACTGAGCACCAACCCACTTTTGCCGCTTGCCCAGTGCGCGCCGTCGGTCTCCCAGCCGGCGGCGCGCTTCTTTTTGGGCTAAGCGCCTGAACGGCCGCGCAATTCTTCACGCCACGGATGGGCGCCGCAGGGCTCGAGCGTCATCGCGGACATGGCCGGGTCGTCGCCGATGCGCATGCGGGCCGTGCCGGTGAGGCCATCAACCATGTTGTGGGTTAGCGGCCGCAGGCTGCCGTCCGCGCCGCGGGCGAGCACCAGCACGCCATGGGCGTTGTGCGCACGCGCGCCGCCGGGGCGGTGCGGCAAATCGTAGGTGATGCGCACGCGGAAGGTGTCGGCGTCGCGCATCACGTCGTAGCGCGGGCGGTCGAACAGGATTTCTTGCTGGCTGTCGTACACGGCGGCGATCGAGTCGG
Source organism: uncultured Terricaulis sp. (assembly GCA_964653495.1). Classification (GTDB taxonomy): domain Bacteria; phylum Pseudomonadota; class Alphaproteobacteria; order Caulobacterales; family Aquidulcibacteraceae; genus Vitreimonas. The sequence goes on from CAZZFE010000001.1 coordinate 69,832, forward strand.
AGCCGAAGCGAACGCCGACGCCCGCCGCGCATGCCGCCTGCCCCGCGCTCCACAAGCCGGACAATTCCGCAGGCGCGCGCTGGCCGCCGCAACTTGTCACGGCGACGGCGAAGCAGAAAACGGCGAGGAGCGGTCGCGCGCGCGCCATGGCAAATCCGCTACGCTGCAACGGTTGACGGGTTCTGAACGACGAGCCGCCCTGGTCAAACCACATTCGGCGCCCCATGTGACCGCAACAGCCTGATGGATCAGACAATCTCCCACCGCCCGCCTCCCGCGCCGGCAGCCTCGGAATTGCTCGAAGACCTGGTGGAAGCGTTTCCGAACGAGAAGATCTCGGTCGGGGAGCTGCTGGACCGGTTGGACTCGCGCGCCCACGGCGTGCTGATGCTGATCCTGGCGCTGCCGATGCTGATCCCGAACATTCCGGGCATCTCCACCATCTTCGGCGTGCTGATGCTGCCCCCCGCGCTGGCGCTGATGCTTGGTCAACGGCGCATGTGGATGCCCGAAAAAGTGCGGGCCTGGACGTTCGATCGGTCCGGCTTCAGCAAGGCGCTCAAATTGGCGATCCCGGCGCTGAAGCGCGTCGAGTTTCTGATCAAGCCGCGACTGTCGTTCCTGACGCGCTGGCCGGCGACGTCCTACGTGGGCTTCCAGACTCTGATCATGGCCTTGGTGCTGATCCTGCCGATCTGGGGCGCGAATTTGAGCCCGGGCGTCACGGTGACATTCACCGCGCTGGCGCTGTTGCAGCGTGACGGCTTGCTGATGTTGCTGTCGGTGCCGTGCGCGGTCGGTTCGGTGGCTTGGGTGTTCTATTTCACCAAGTACGGCATTCAGGGCGTGGAATGGCTGGCCGAGCGGGCTCAGCAACTCTTCCAACTCTGGTTCTAAGCTTAGCTCGCGCGTTTGATCAGCCAACCGAGGCTGGCGCCGTCGCGGCCCATGGCTTCCTCGATCGTGCGTCCGCTTGGCGCGCGCGGCTGTGAACCACCGCGTTGGAATTCGACCTCGCCTTCACCGGCGCGGCGATCCTCATCCGAAATCGGCTCATACACCTGCACGCCCGCGCCCGAAGCGTCGGCGACGCATTCGCGCCGCGAACCATCGGACTCGCGGATGCGCACGGCGACAACGCCTTCATCCATCGCGCCCGCGAAAATGATGCGCGCCGGGCGCGCGTTGACGCGGCCGAGGCATGCGTCGATCGCAGGGATCAGCTCCGGCAACACGCTGGCCCAGGTTGCGCGTTCGCCCGCGTTCACGCCGCGGCGCGCGCAGCCCTGGTAGGCGACGCCTTCAAACAGCACATGCGCCACATAAGGCAGCGCCGCGCCGCTGGAGATTTGGCATTCCTGCTGCATCAAGGTGATGGTCAGCGGGCCGGCGACGACCTGCATGCCGTTGGCGCGGTAATTCCGCTCACCCGTCAGCGCGCCGTCATCACCCAGGCCGGGGCGCGAGAATTGCGCATAGTCCGCCAGCAGGCTGAGTTCCCAGGCCCCCTCTTCGCCACCCAGCGCGCCGATGCCGCCGGAGGCTTGGAAATCGCCTTCGTAATTCGCGCGCGTCGCCGCGTCCGCCACGCCGCCAAGCGCTGCGAGTTGCTCAGCCGCGAGCTGAGCTTCGCGTTCAGCGTCTGTGGGGGGACCGGCCGCCTCTTCCTGCTGTGCAGGTGGTTGGCAGGCAGCCAAAAAGGCCGCCGCCGCCAGCGCCGTGACGATCCCCGCGACCTTGCTTCGCATACTGCCCTTTCCCGACGTAGGTGCGCTTGGCTCTTCATAGCAGACGCCAACGCCGCCGCGAGTAGGTATCATGCAACATGCACGGTGATTCCGGCGCCCCAGTGTATGAGTTTTTCGCCGGCGGCGGCCTCGCCCGGCTCGGGCTAGAGCCGGATTTTGCCTGCTCTTTCGCCAATGACATCGAACCGGCCAAAACGCGCGCCTACGAGGCCGCGTTCGGACCAGACGGTTTGCGCACGGGCGGTATCGAACAACTCACAACCGCCGACCTGCCCGGCCATGCCGCTTTAGCGTGGGCCAGCTTTCCCTGCCAGGACCTCTCGCTCGCCGGCGCGCGTGGCGGGTTGGACGCGGCGCGCTCGGGCACGTTCTGGAGCTTCCACCGGCTGATCGAACAATTGGTCGCCGAGGATCGCGCGCCGCCGGTGCTGTCTTTGGAGAATGTATGCGGGCTGTTGAGCTCGCGCGGCGGCGCTGACTTTGGCGCATTGGTCGAAGCGCTGGCGAAGCTTGGCTATCGCGTCGGCGCGCTGGAGATCGATGCTGCGCTGTTCGTGCCGCAATCGCGGCCGCGGCTGTTCATCATCGCGCTGCGCACGGCGGCGCCACGCCATTTCATTCTGCGCGAACCGGTTGCGCCATTTCATTCGCCAGCTTTGCAAAGCGCGGTGGCGAAGCTGCCGGAGCACGTGCGCGCGAATTGGATCTGGTGGCGGCTCGATGCGCCGCCACAGCGCAACACGCGGCTGGTCGACGTGCTCGACGATGCGGAATGGGACGCGCAGGAAAAAACCGAGCGCCTGATCTCGCAGATGAGCCCGCTGCAGCGTGCGCGGCTCGATGGCATTCGCGCCAGCGGCTATCGCGAAGCGGGCGCCGTGTTCCGGCGCATCCGCATCGAGAATGGCGAACGCGTGCAGCGCGCGGAAGCGCGGTTTGATGGCGTTGCTGGCTGTTTACGGACGCCGGCGGGCGGTTCGAGCCGGCAGATCCTGATGATGGTGGAGCGCGGGCAAGTGCGCTCGCGGCTGATCACGCCACGCGAAGCGGCGCGCTTGATGGGCGTGCCGGATCATTATCCGCTGCCGGAGAGCCAAACCGCTGCGCTGAAGCTGATCGGCGACGCGGTGTGCGTTTCCGCCGTGCGCTGGCTCTCGCAACGCTTGCTCGCCCCGCTCGCGGGCGCGGCGCGGGCAGAGCTGAGCGCGTGACGCCGCGCACGCACGACGTTTTCGACAAAGCCAAACGCTCCGACGTGATGCGCGCGGTGAAGAGCCGCGACACCGCGCCTGAGCTTGCGGTGCGCGACGCGGCGCGCGCTGCGGGTTACGCGCGGCGCTATCGGCTCAGCGGCGGCGGTTTGCCGGGCAAGCCTGACCTCGTGTTCGGCGCGTTGCGCAAAGCTGTGTTCGTGCATGGCTGCTTCTGGCACGGCCACGATTGCAAACGCGGCGCGCGCAAACCGAAAGACAATGCGAGCTATTGGAGCGCCAAGATCGCGCGTAACCGCGCGCGCGATGCGCGTGTCGTGGCGGAGCTTGCTGATGCAGACTGGGATGCGCTGGTGGTTTGGGAATGCGAGACACGCGATGCGGACGCACTCAAGCGGCGCCTGAAGCGTTTCCTCGGTTAGCGCGCAATATGGACCGCCGGCGTCCCGCCGGCTGGCGCTGATGGTTCAAACTCGCGCTCGGACTTTTCGGACGTGCGCCGGCCGGCGAGACGCCGGCGGTCCATATTTTCCGTCTCGCTCGGCGCGTGCGTGCGCTCTTCGGCCATCAACGCCGCCAGAGCCCCCGCCCCGATCACTCGGATGACCGCCATCGCCGGCCTCCATATTGCGAATTATTCTTATTAGCATCTTATTGACGTGAAACGTCAAGCTGGCGGCTGCGGTTTGCGCGGTTTAGGCGGCCGAGCGGCCCTTCTGCAGGCCGGTGGCGCGCGCGAGAGCGGTTTCGATCGAGAACGAGAACACCGAGCCTTGGCCAAGCTCGCTCTGCGCCACGATCTGCCCGCCCATCAGCCGCGCCAGGCGTAGCGAAATGGATAGCCCAAGCCCCGGTCCTTGGCCGTGCGCTTCCGCATCGGCGACGCGCGTGCGGCCGAGCACCACGGCGAGCTGCGAGCGCGACATGCCGGCGCCAGTGTCGGACACGATGAAGCCAAGTTTCACGCGCCCCGGCGTCGGCGTTTGCTGCCACGCCAATTCCACGCGCACGCCGCCATGCGTGGTGTAGCGCACTGCGTTGGCGATGAGGTTGAACAAAATCTGACGCACGCGCAGCGGATCGATGTCGACGCGCGAGGGCGCATCGGGGGCGATGTCGAGGAAGAGTTCGAGGCCCTTGTCGTGCGCGGAGGTGCGGAACGCATCGACGACGTGGCGGACAAGTTCGCGCGGATCGGTTGACTTTGGCTCGACGCGCAGCATGCCGTTTTCAAGCCGATCGAGATCGGAGAGATCGTCGAGCACGAGACGCAGCACTTCGCCGGCCTGCGCCAACATGGCGATGTGCTGACGCGCTTCCGGCGTTGTCGCGGCGCGGCGCAGATGTTCGGCGGCGCCAATGAGTGCGGCCATCGGCGTGCGCAATTCATCGCGCATTCTGCGAATTGTATCGGTTTTCGCTGCTGCGGCGGTTGCGGCCGATTGGCGTTCGCGCGCGGCGGCGGCCTCAGCGCGCGCATGCGCTTCGTCTGATTGTTGCAGGCTGCGCCACAGATTGAAGCCGAAGGCGAGGAACATCACACCGGCGAGAAGCGGCATCAGATCGAACAGATTGCGGCTGCCGCCGAGCACAAATTCGGCCACGGGCAGGCCGAGCAGCATGCCGAACGTCGGCAGCAGCCCCGCGAGTGCGATCGGCGTGTAAGAGCGCAACGTCGCCGCCGCGTTGGCCATGCCAGCGGCAAGGTAGGTGATCGCCAATATCTCGCCGTGAACGTAGGGCGCGAACCAGAGCGCAGGTACGATAAGATTGCCGTAGAGGCTCTGCGCAAACGTCCACGCCAGCATGGCGCGGTTGTCGGACGGCGCATGACCTTCGGCGGCGCGCTGAGCCAGCTGCGTGAACAGCGTGCGGTCGATCACCATGAGACCAGCGAACAACGCGAACCAGAACAAGGGCGCCAGCGAGTTCAGGATCGCGACCGCAACGATCGCGACGATGCCGGTGCCGATCCCCCGCGGCCAGAAATTTGCCTGCCGCGCCTCCCCGAGCGCGATGAACGCGCGCGCGCGCCTAGCCTTCAGGCTCGGCTCTGCTTGGTCGGCCGGACCGAGCAACAGCGGCGGGGGCGAGTGCGCGTCGGACAATCCAAACGAGTGTGGAGAACGTCGCCTGAAGCAAGGTTAACGTCGCTGTCAGATTGACATGCAGAGCTTGTAGTTTCAGTTGATTGATCGTTCAAACAAAGGGGCAGTCATGCAGAAATTTCTGATTTTGGCGCTGGCGAAGGCGGGCAACCTTCGCCTCCCCGCTCACCGAACGTCGAGGTTAACGCGGCTGCCAGATTGAGTTATCCAGGATCAAACAACCAGAGGATGTTTGATGTCCGACCTACTCGCAGTCGAAGCCTTCGTAGGCAAGATGCAGCAGCCCTATGGGAAGCTCGTCGAGGTCATCAAAGACGCATGCGAGGAGATGAAGCAACGCCCGGACACCGGCTCCTACATCCACCAATATTACAGCCGAGGTCAGAAGCAGGACAGCGAACTCAAGGACGCCTCGAAAATTCTTGAGAAGGTCGAGCCGCCAGTCACGGACGCAAAGTTGCGGGATGTCGGCGACATTGCCGGCGTCACTATCGTGGCCCACTACCCGGACCACATAACCCACCTCATCGAGACCCTCCTCACACTCCTAGGGCCGCACAACATTCTGCTGCACGGCGAGATTGACCGCAAGGATGAGGGCTATTTCGCTACGCATGTAACGCTGAGGGGCGCGTCCGGCGCCTATGTAGGCCTCAAATGTGAAGTGCAGTTCAAAACAGTGTTACACGACGCGTGGTCGGCAAAAATGCACGACCTCACATACAAGCCCCAGGGCGCGATGGACCAACGCATGTCGCACTTGATGACATCGATTGGCTTCGTGCTGGAAGGCTTGGAGAAGCAAAGCGCCATTATTCGGAAGATGATCGCAGGCCGGCACGCGTTGGAGTCGCGCGCTTTTCGTGCAAATTGTGACGTTATGTTCGCGCTTCTGAACGCCCCCGGCCGAACCGAGAGTCTTGGCGAAGAGACTGATGACATTCGCGAACTGCGCGCGCGCGTCGATGACCTTTGGAGCCGTCGCGCAAACACGCAGCAAAGTGAAGTCGACGCCGTCGCGGCCAACATTGAACAGATCAACAGACCTGAATGGGGTTGGCTGCTCATGACGCGCCTGGCCTGCGGCGGCGCGCTGGGAGACCGCTCTCGAGAAACCGCGCACCACGTCGATAGATTTCTTCAAAGCGCTCATGACGGGCAAAAGCTGAAGCACCCTTCGCGGCTGATACAGAACGTACCGATGGCGCTCTACGTCGCCGGCGACTTCTCGCGAGCTGTCGACTACTCGGAGCGCCTTATGAAGCCGCCTTTCTTGGCCGAACTCACACCCGACGACATCGCGTCAATCGAGTACAATCGCGATTGCTTCCTGCTTGAACGCGAGCATTTGCGGCCGAGCCGGAAACCTGCCGCCCGCGCTGCGCTGGCTGAACGCCTTCGGCCTCGGATATTTGATGATCGGTATTTTGAGGACGAAGAATACAGGTCGGCCGCCCTCGATAGCCGCGGCCTATTTCAAATCGTCTTCGGAGCCTGCCAAAAGGAAGTGCGGTTAGGCATCGATGATTGCGTTGAAGCCGCGCGAACCGCGCCCGAACACGAGCGAGAGCTTGCTGATGCGTGCAGAGAGTGGCGGCTCGAAGCCGGGTGGAGGCGCTATTTCGACCTGGTCGAAGATGAATAGCGGGCTTACACCCGGTGAACCGGGCGGATGCGGCCAATACGCGGTCTGTGCACCGGACGTGTCATCCGAAACTCTCCTGCGGGGCGATTCCCTGCGTTCCCACACTCGCGATATAGATGGCTTGGATATGCCGCGCCACAGCTTTCGCAGTCTGAGCGACCCAGGGTTGCCGTAAAGGCATCTACAAAACGTTAATTATCAGAGTAGTACGCGGCTGCATCAAATTTGGTTGCATTTCGCGACAGACATCGCCTTGCAGGTGGTCCCGAGCGAGCGCATCCTTGATTGATCATTCAACGGGGACGTCCAATGAGACACGCAATATTTCTGTTGGCCCTGTTGTTCGCCTCCCCCGCCGCGGCCGACGTCGAGAGCGCATCGCCCAGCGCCTTCATGCTCCGCGCCGAAGGCGTGAGTTCGGCCTCGCCAGACCAAGTTTGGCGCGCGATTGGCCAGATTGGGCGTTGGTGGAACAGCGCCCACACCTATTCCGGCGATGCGCGGCGCCTGCGGCTCGAAACCCGCGCCGGCGGTTGTTTCTGCGAAACCTGGGGTCAGGGCCAGTCCGTGGAGCATGCACGGGTGGTGCTGGTTATGGAGCACGAGGGCACGCGGACATTGCGGATGGTCGGCGGGCTGGGGCCGCTACAGGATATGGGGGCAAACGGCGTCTTAACGTTCCTGGTTGCGGAAGATCCCGCGGGCGCGAAAATCACCATGACGTATCGCGTCACGGGCGACCCGGGCCTTGGCCTCGACGCCCTTGCGCCTGTGGTGGATGGTGTCATGAGTGAACAATTCGACCGTCTCGTTCGTTATTCGCGTGGCGAGACGCTTAATTGAGCACCACATTCATCTTGGGCTCAGGACGCGCTGACGAAAATTCGCCGCGATACCGGGCCAATCCGCCCGACTGATTCATACGGAGGGATTCCAAAGATGATCCGCAAACTTCTGATCGGCCTGTCGGCCGTGATCTTCATGGCCGGCTGCACCACCACTGACACGGTGACGGGCGAGCGTACGCGCAACAACACCGGCACCGGCGCCATTCTCGGCGCGCTCGGCGGCGCCGCCCTCGGCACGCTTGCTGGCGGCGATGATCGCCGCAACGCGCTCATCGGCGCGGGCATCGGCGCACTCGCCGGCGCTGGCATCGGCCAATACATGGACCGCCAAGAGCAGAACCTGCGTGAACGTCTCGCCGGCACCGGCGTCGGCATCACGCGCGTGAGCCAAAGCCAGATCCTGCTCAACTTCCCGGCCGACCTCACGTTCGACTTCAACCGCGACGCGGTGAAAGGTCAGTTCGTGCCAACGCTGCAAAACGTCGCCGGCGTGCTGCGCGAATATCCGCAAACGACAATCGACGTGTACGGCCACGCCGACTCGGTTGGCGCTGACGCGTACAACCAAGATCTTTCGGAACGCCGCGCCATGAACGTGTCGTCGATCTTGTTGAGCGGCGGCGTCATTCGCCAACGCCTCGTGGCCACCGGCTTCGGCGAAACTCGCCCGATCGCTGACAACTCGACGGATTCGGGCCGCGCCCGTAACCGCCGCGTTGAAGTCTATATCAGCGCGTTCCAAGGCTAATTTGGTTCACGCCTAACAATCGACGCCGCCGCGCCTGACGGGTGCGGCGGCGTTTTTGTTTCCGAGGAGATTAGGTATGCGCGCTGGTTTGAGTGCTTCCCTGTTCGCGTTCGCGCTGCTTGCGTGCTCACCTGCGCAAGAAACGAAAGCGCCTGAAGAAACGCCCGTTGCCGAGGCCGCAGCTGCCGCTGCAGCGCAATTGCCGGCGAGCGATCCGTCATGGGAAGGCGCGCGTGCGGCGGGCGTCGATTTCCGCGCATTGGGCCAAGAGCCCGGCTGGCTGCTCGACATCTACACGCACGATCGCATCGTGCTGGCCTGGAATTACGCACAGACGCGCGTCGCGTTTCCGCTGACCACGCCGCAATATCCGCAGGAAGGCGCGACGCGCTACGAGACGCAGGCCGATGGCCACACGCTCGTCATCACCACACGGCGCGCGCCGTGCCAGGACGTGATGAGCGGCGAGAACTTCCCGGCGACAGTCGAGATCGTGATCGACGGGACGACGCTGAACGGCTGCGGGCGGAGCGTTTAGGCGCTTTACCCATCCCCGCAGCGCCGCGCAGCGGCGAGTCCGGGGCCCATAGACTTAGACAGTTGGGGTTATGGGCCCCGGACTTCGCTACGCGAATCCGGGGATGGGTGGCGTTTTAAACCCGCGTCGGCTTGCGGTTCAGGCGGCGCGGCGGGCCGCTGTTGGACCACAATTCGTTGCCCTTGCGGTCACGGCGATCGCCACGATCGCGGCCTTCGCCGTCACGCGCATGCGAGGCCTTGCGGCCTTCTTGCTTGGCGTGCGCCTGGCCGTGTGCGTCGGACGCATGATGCTTCTTCGGCGCGTGCTTGCGATCTTGCTGCTGCGGGCGCTGCTGTTGCGGACGGCCTTCGCCGCGCTCTTCCGAACGCCCTTCCGGACGATGACGCGGCGGTCGCTTCTGCTGTTGCGGACGCCCGCCCCGGCCATGCGGCTTCGGGCGCGGCGTACGCTCATCCGGGCTCGGCGTGGCGAGCGAGAATGGCGTCTGCATCACCGGCACGTCTTGCTTGGTGAGCTTCTGAATGTCCTTCAGATACGCACGTTCGTCCGGCGCGCAGAAGCTGATCGCCAGGCCCGTATGGCCAGCGCGCGCGGTGCGGCCGATGCGGTGCACGTATTGCTCAGGCACGTTGGGCAGATCGAAATTGATGACGTGGCTGACCTCGTCCACGTCGATGCCGCGGGCGGCGATCTCGGTGGCGACGAGCAGACGCGCCTTGCCCTTCTTGAACGCTTCGAGCGCGCGCTCACGTTGGCCTTGGCTCTTGTTGCCGTGGATCGCGTCAGCACTGAAGCCAGCGTCCCACAGCTTCGTCACGATGCGGTTGGCGCCGTGCTTGGTGCGGGCGAAGACGAGCGCGCGCGAGATCGATTGATCCTTCAGCAGCGCGTGCAGGAGATCCTGCTTCTTGGCGTTGTCGACGTGGATCACCGCCTGCTCCACGCGCTCAGCGGTGGTGGACGGCGGCGCCACGGCGACGCGCTCGGGATCGGTCAGGAACTGGCCGGCCAGGTCGGCGATGGGCGCCGGCATGGTGGCGGAGAAGAACAGCGTCTGACGCTTTTGCGGCAGCAGCTTCGCGATGCGCTTCAAATCGTGGATGAAGCCCATGTCGAGCATGTGGTCTGCCTCGTCGAGCACGAGGATCTCGACGGCGTCGAGCTTCACGCTGCGCTGGCTGACGAGATCGAGCAGACGGCCCGGCGTGGCGACGAGCACGTCAACGCCGCGCGACACCGAAAGCTTCTGCTTGTGCATCGATGCGCCGCCGTAAACGACGGCGGTCGAGAGACCGAGGAAGCGGCCATAGGTGCGGAACGAATCCGCGATCTGGCCGGCGAGTTCGCGCGTCGGCGCGAGCACGAGCGTGCGGCAGGCGCGGTCGCCCGCGTGCTTCCGCTCGTTGTGGAGGCGATGCAGGATCGGCAGCGCGAACGCCGCGGTCTTGCCGGTGCCGGTCTGCGCGAGACCGATCAGGTCGCGCGCGCGGAGCACAATCGGGATTGATTGCTGCTGGATCGGCGTGGGGTTGGCATAGCCTTCCGCGGCGAGCGCCTTGAGAATGGGCGCCGCGAGGCCGAGATCTTCAAATTGAGTCACAGATAAACTTTCGCGCCGCGCGGAGGCCGCGTCGGCGTCATCAGATCAGGAACGATGCGACGGCGAAGAAGGGCGGCGAGCGATGCTTTTGCGCTCAAAGCCGAACGTCGATGGTGGCGTTCCGGGGGACCGCGTTCACCGGAACCTTATGGCCGGGAACGGTCGCTAAGCGGGGATATCGGCGTAAAGCGTTGAAAAGTCAATAACGGGCCCTGTTAGCCCTAAATGACGAATCCGCGAATATTTAACGAAACGTCCGCGGGGGCATTGCCTTGGCCAAGCTGTATTTTTCCTACGCCGCGATGAACGCCGGCAAGTCCACGATCCTGCTGCAGGCGAGCTACAATTATCGCGAGCGCGGGATGCGGACGCTGCTGTTTACCTCGTCGCTCTACGCCGAAACCGACGACGGCCAGATCACCTCGCGCATCGGCATCGCCGACGACGCTGAGCTCTATGCGGCGACGGATGACCTCTATGCGCGGATTGAAACGCTCACCGCGATCGGGCCGATCGCCTGCGTGTTCGTGGACGAGGCGCAATTCCTGACGCAGGAGCAAGCCTGGCAGCTCGCGCGCGTCGCGGATCGCTTGAACATTCCAGTGCTCTGCTACGGACTGCGCACGGATTTCCGCGGCGAGCTGTTCCCGGGCTCCGCCGCCCTGCTCGCGATCGCGGACTCGCTGCGCGAGGTGCGCACGATCTGCCATTGCGGCTCGAAGGCGACAATGGTGGTGCGCCAAAACGAAAACGGCGTGACGCTGACCGAAGGCGATCAGGTGTCGATCGAGAAAACGATCTACGTCTCGCTCTGCCGGCGGCACTGGGAAGAAGAAATGGGCCGCTGGCCTGCGGCAGAAGCGGTCGAGCCGGAGCGCAAGCGCGCCTAAATTTTCGCGCCTTGGGCGCATGGCCGCGAAAGCAAGCAAATCGCAAAGCTTGTGTGCTTGATGCCCCTATAGGGCCGTGAGAGCGTGCCGCCGATCGAGGGACCATCGTGACGGACTGGCGTCTGGCGTTCGCCAAAAATTGTTTGAAGACGGCGCTGCCGTTCAAGAACCAGCTGCGCGCGTGGCGTGCGCGGCGCTCGAGCGCGCCGGTGCCGGATCATTTTCACACCGTCGTCGAAGGCGCGATCTGGCAGGTGAAAGTGCTGAGCGAGGTCGCGTTCGATCTTCGCGGCAAGCGTGCGCTGGAGATCGGCTCCGGCTGGTATCCGATCATGCCGCTGGTGTTCCGCCTTGGCGGCGCTGAGCACGTGGTGCTGAGCGACGCCGAGCCGCTGATCCAAGGCGCGAACCTGGTGAAGACGGTGGCGTTCCTGCGCAAGCACAAGACACAAGTGCTGGAAGGCCTCGGCATTAGCGATGCGGACTTTGAGCGCGTGCTGGGCGTTCAGCTCAGCGGCGATCGCGACGCTATGCTGGCGCAGCTCGGTTTGAGTTATGTGATGGTGAACGACGGCTGGTCGCGCGTGCCGGAGGTGGACATCATCTTCAGCCACACTTGCCTTGAGCACATTCCACCGCACATTCTCGAAAGCGTATTCGCGGATTCAAAGCGTGTACTGCGCCCGGGCGGCATCATCTCGCACGGCATCGATCACAGCGACCACCGCTCGCACATCGACCCGAACCTCAGCCGCATCGATTTCCTGCGCTACAGCGATGCGACGTGGCGGCTCTTGTGCATCGATCCGCTCGACTACACGAACCGGCTGCGGCACAGCTCCTACGTGGCGATGATCAAGGACGCAGGCTTTGAGCTGGTGCTCGAGCGCCCTATCCGCGATGGGCGCATCGAGGAAGAGGTCAAGACGCTGCCGCTCTGGGGCCGCTTTCAGAATCTGAGCGACGTCGATCTGAACACGACGTGGTCACACATCGTGGCGCGGCCAGTTTAGGCGCGCCCGAGAACGGCCGCGCGCAGTTGCGTTTGTATGCGCGCCGTCCACTCGCTCCACGGCCATTTGCGCGCTTGCGCCACGGCGAACCACACCGCCACGAAGCTCGCCGCGAACACCGCCAGATACATGAGCAAGTGCCGCCAGGTGCCCCATTTCACGTCGAGCGGAATATCGCGCTGGCAGACGAGCGTGTCGACGAGGCCCGTCGCCGGGCACATGCTCTGCAGCGCCGACGCATGCAGCGCGCCAAGTGAGAGCCACGCGACGTTGGCGACAATGACGGTGGCCCAAGCCACAATGACAGGCCGCGTCGGCCCGAATTGAACGCCCGGCTTCGTGCAAGCGCGCCAATATTCGTAGACGAGATAGCTGATTGTCACCGTGTTGAGCAACGCCGCGAACGGGATCGACCAGGATTCCATGTGGCCCGTGGCCATGATGATGGCGATCGGCAGATAGGAAAGCCACGAGCTGATCTGCATCGCCACCGGCACGAACCAAAGGCGCGGTATCGCGAACGCGAGCAGGATCGTGAACATGTCAGCCGCGAAGAAATAGCGGTCGTGCATCTTCGGCAGCAGGAATGGCGACAGCGCCAGAAACATCGCCGCCGCGAGCAGCCGCGCGTCCGGCGTCAGCTCCGCCTTCTTCAAGCGCGGCAACACGCCCAACACGAACGACACGATCGCCGTGAGCGCCAAGCCGATCGGCACGACCATGGCGTAGACGCTGAGATTGTAACGGAAGAAATAATAGAGGTTCGGCGCATTCATCGCCAATTCGTCGAAGCGATTGCCTTGCCGCCCATAGACGGTGAGCACGTGCTCCCATGTCTGCCCCGCGATCACCGCCGGAACCATCAGCGCAACGAACAGAACCGGCGCCACCAGCACAGCGCGCCACGGAATTTCGCCGCGCACGAACAGCATGAACAGGTACGGCGCGAAGAAGAACGCTTGCGCCTTGAGCGCCAGCGCGATCGTGAACATCGCCACCGCCGCCATCGGGCGGCGCGTCTCCGTGAAATAAAACGAGCCCATCAGCAGGCTCGTCCAGATCATATCGCACTGGCCCCACCAGGCGCCGTTGGCGATCGCGGTTGGCGCCAGCAGCATGATCGCTGCGGCGAACAGCGCGCGCTCTTCCGAGAAACGCAGGCGTATGATCTTGTACGCGAAGAACGCGCCCAACGCCTCGAACAGCACGGTGATCAGCTTGATGATCCAAAGCGACGGCAGCAGATCGCTGAACGCCGTGCCGATCAGCAGCAGATAATAGTAAGGCGGCGCGTAATTCCCCATCGTCCGCCCTTCGGCGTCGACGGTATCGACGCCGAGGCCCTGGAAGCCCGCTTGCGCCAGCTGCTCAAACCACGGGAGCACCGATATCTGGGTGTCGAGCGTCAGTGAGTTAAAAAAGGACAGGTGCAGCGCCGCAGTGAGGAGCAGCAGCGCGAGAAAGACGAGCTGAACGCGGGAGAGCCCCGGCGCACGCGCGGAAATCTGCTGATTCATAGTCTCGAACGCCCCCGCGGCCCGACGCCTGCGCGCGAGCATGCACGCAACATGCCCTGCGCGCGGATTCTATGCGGGAGGCTCCCGCTAAGTAAACCGCCAAACGAAAGCGCCGTCCGTGCAACCACGGACGGCGCTCGTTTAGGTCAGGCGTTGCGCGACTTACGCCGCCGCTTTCGCCTTGGCGCCGAAGCGCTCGTAGAAGCTTTCGTTCTTGGCGGCCATGTCGCGCAGCAATTTACCGGGGCGGAAGCGATCGCCGTACGTGTCGGCGAGGCGGTCGGCCTCCTTCACGAACGCGGCCGTGCCCCAGAACAGATCGATGTAGCTGACGCAGCCGCCGGTGTAGGGCGCAAAGCCCCACGCCAGGATCGAGCCGACGTCGGCGTCGCGCGGATCGGTGATCACGCCCTCTTCGAAGCAGCGCGCCACTTCGATGCATTGACGGAAGAGGAAGCGCTTGGTGAGCTCCGTCTTCAGATCAGGCGGGCATTCCTTCACCTTGATGTCGATCTTCTCGGACAGCTCCGGCCAGATGCGCGACGGCTTGCCGTCCTGGCCGTACTCGTAGAAGCCCTTGCCGGCCTTACGGCCAACACGGCCCTTCTCTTCAACGATCCACGTCAGCAGCTTGCCGCGCGGGTCCTTCGAGTAATCGACACCGGACGCTTCCGCCGTCGCTTTCGAGACCTTGAGCGCGGTGTCGAGGCCGACAGAGTCCGACACTTCGAGCGGGCCCATTGGCATGCCGCATTGGCGGCCGACGTTTTCAATGATCGCCGGCGCGATGCCGTCGTGCAGCATTTCCATACCTTCGACGGTGTAGGTGCCGAAGCAGCGCGAGGTGTAGAAGCCGCGATGATCGTTGACGGTGATCGGCGTCTTGCGGATCTTGATCACGTAATCGATCGCCTTCGCGAGCGTTGCTTGGCTGGTTTGCTTGCCGAGAATGAGTTCAACAAGGCCCATGCGCTCCACCGGCGAGAAGAAGTGGATGCCGATGAAATTCGCCGGCCGCACGCTGGCTTCGGCGAGGCCGGTGATCGGCAGCGTCGAGGTGTTGGAGCCGAACACGGCGTTCTCGCCAAGCACGGCTTCGGCCTTCTTGGTGATCTCGGCCTTGAGCGCGGGATTTTCGAACACGGCTTCGATGACGAGATCGCAGCCTTTGAGATCGTTGTAATCTGTCGACGGCTTGATGAGGGCGAGCAGCGCGTCGCCCTTCTCTTTCGTCGACTTGCCGCGGCCCACATCCTTCTCAACGAGACGGCGCGAGTAATCCTTGCCCTTGTCGGCGTTCTCCATCGAGACGTCGATCAAAACGGTTTCGATGCCGGCCTTCGCCTGCACGTAAGTGATGCCCGCGCCCATCAGGCCCGCGCCGATGACGCCGACCTTCTTGATCTCCGTCGGCGGGAAGCCTTCGGGGCGGTTGCCGCCTTTGCCGAGCGCCTGCATCGACACGAACAGCGTGCGCACCATGCCCTTCGCTTGCGGCGTGTTGGCCGTCTTCACGAAATAGCGGCTCTCGATGCGCAGCGCGGCGTCGATCGGCACCTGCATGCCTTCGTAGATGCAGGAGAGGATGTTCTTCTGCGCCGGGTAATTGAGGTTCGTCTGCTTGGCGACCATGGCGTTGCCGCCGGCTGACGCCATCGCGCCGCCCGGCGTGAACGGGCCGTCCTTCACGCGATAGCCTTTGACGTCCCACGGCGCGACCGCCGTCGGCTTGCCTTTGAGCCACGCTTTCGCGGCCTCAATTGTTTTGCCGGGCTCGACGACTTCGTTGATGAAGCCGAGGCCTTTGGCTTCTTGCGGGTTCTTGTCGCCGCCTTGCAGGATGATCATCGCCGCGTTTTGCAGGCCGATGAGGCGCGGCAAGCGTTGCGTGCCGCCGGCGCCGGGGAGCAAGCCGACCTTCGCTTCCGGCAGGCCGAGCTTGATCTTCGGATTGTCCGCGGCGACGCGATAATGGCCGGCGAGCGCGAACTCGAGACCGCCGCCGAGCGCCAGGCCCTCCAGCGCGAACGCCACCGGCTTTCCGCAAGTTTCGAGCGCGCGGTAAACCTTGTTCAGCGCGAACGCCTGGTCGAATTGCGCTTTGAGCTTTTCTTCTTCGGTCTTCGGCGCCGCTTTCGCGTCGCCCGCGCCGCGTTGGTTCATCTCGCCGAGATCGGCGCCGGCGCAGAAGCCGCTGGCTTTGCCGGAGGCGAACACAACGCCTTTGATCGCCGCATCGGTCTTGATGCGATCAACCACCTCGTAGAGGTCTTTGATCACGCCGCCGGTGATCGTGTTCATCGACCGCCCAGGCACGTCGAAAAGGATGAGGGCGATGCCGTCCGAGTCGAGTTCGATCTTGAAATTTTCCATCGGAGCTTCCCCTCCTGCCTTACAGGTTCGTTCGTCGTCGCACGCACTGGTGTTTGTGATAGGCGATCCGGCGGCGCGCGACGCCGGATCGCCCTCTTTCACGCGCCGCCTTCAGGCGGCTTGTTGTCGTCTTCTTTTTTCTTGCGGTTCGCGAGGCCAATGCCGAACGCGACACCCAGCGCGACGCCGAGTCCGAGGCCAGCAGCAAGGTTGTCGAGAGATATCCCGATCGCCGTGCCGATGGCGATGCCGAACGCGATGCCGGCCGGATGAATGCCGCCCTTCATCAGTTCACGCGTTCGATCACAGTGGCCGTGCCCATGCCGGCGCCGACGCAGAGCGTGATCAAAGCGCGCTCTTTGTTCGAGCGCTCAAGCTCATCGACCATCGTGCCGAGGATCATCGCGCCCGTGGCGCCGAGCGGGTGGCCCATGGCGATCGAGCCGCCATTGACGTTGACCTTCTCCATATCGAGATCGAACGCTTGCACCCAGCGCAGCACGACGGCGGCGAAGGCTTCGTTCAATTCCCAAAGGTCGATGTCCGCCTTGGTCATGCCGAGCTTCTTCAGAAGCTTCGCCGTCACGAATTCCGGGCCGGTGAGCATGATCGACGGTTCGGAGCCGATCGACGCGCCGCCGAGAATGCGCGCGCGCGGCTTCAGGCCAAGCGCATCGCCCATTTCCTTGGTGCCGATCAGCACAGCCGCGGCGCCATCGACGATGCCGGAGGAATTGCCGGCGTGGTGGACGTGATTGACGCGCTCGACTTCCGGGTAGCGCAATTGCACCACCGCATCGAAGCCCGGCATCATCTCGCCTTGCGCCTTGAAGCTGGCTTCGAGCGCGCCGAGCGATTGCAAAGTCGTGTCCGGGCGCATGTGCTCGTCGTGATCGAGCAGCGTCACGCCGAGCTGGTCCTTCACCGGCACGATCGACTTCTTGAAGCGGCCTTCTTTCCAAGCTTTCGCGGCGCGCTGTTGTGATTGCACGGCGTAGCTGTCCACGTCGTCGCGCGAGAAGCCGTACTTGGTGGCGATGAGGTCAGCGCCGATGCCTTGCGGGGCAAAGTGCGTCTTCATGGCGATTTCTGGATTGCCCGACCACGCGCCGCCGTTCGAACCCATCGGCACGCGGCTCATGGCTTCAACGCCGCCGCCGATGGCGAGCGCGGCTTCGCCGGATTTCACTTTCGCGGCGGCGATGTTCACCGCTTCCAGGCCCGAAGCGCAGAAGCGATCGACCTGCACGCCGGCGACGCTTTCAGCGTAATCCGCGTTCAGCACCGCGACGCGGGCGATATCGCTGCCCTGCTCGCCGATCGGCGACACGCAGCCGAGATAGACATCGTCGATCTTCGAGGTGTCGAGGTTGTTGCGGTCGCGGATGGCGGCGAGCGCTTGCGTCGCCAATTGCAGCGCCGTCTGTTCGTGCAGCGTGCCGGTGGCCTTGCCTTTGCCGCGCGGCGTGCGGACCGCGTCGAAGATATAAGCTTCACTCATCGTCGTACTCTCCCAAGTTCCTCCCCCGCTTGCGGGGGAGGTGTCGGCGAAGGCGACGGAGGGGGCGCGTACCCAATGCCCCATCAGTCTCGCTTCGCTCGACAGCTCCCCCGTAAACGGGGGAGCGATCACCCTGAACGGGACCGGAGTCGTCCCTGGCGCCGACAGCGCCTACTCCGCAGACCGCTCGCGCCGGGCCGGCGCAAGCGCGGCAAACTCAAGTCGCGACCAGAACCTCGCCGTTGAACGAATTGGCGATGAAGCAGGCCTCGTGTGATTTGTGATGCAGATCGGCGATCTCGTCCGCGCTTGGACGCTTCTCGCCGGAAAATTCGATCGCCGGCTTCAGCGTCACTTTCGTGATCGCGATCTTGCCGGCGGCATTCTTGCCCATCACGCCTTCGGGATTGTCGATATAGCTATCGACGATGAAGCCGCCGCGGCGCGCGAAATCGAGGAACCACAGCATGTGGCAATTCGAGAGCGAGGCGACGAGCAATTCTTCCGGATCCGCCGCGTCGAGCCGCGAGAGCGGAACTTTCACGACATGCGGCGACGACGAGCCAGGGATCGACACGCCGCCATCGAACGAAATCTCGTGCGCGCGCGAATAGAGATTGTCCGCGAACGGCTGCTCGCCGCGCATCCAAGTGATGGTGGCTGTGTAAGTGGCCACTTAATCCTCCCCCGCTTGCAGGGGAGGTGTCGCGCGCGCAGCGAGCGACGGAGGGGGGGGTGAACGCCCCCCCTTCGGTTTCGCTTCGCTCAACCACTTCCCCCGCACGCGGGGGAAGATGTTACGCGCCGACGCCATCAAAACGCCTCCGCGCTGAGCGCCATCACGGGCTCCGCGCCGCTCTTCAGCTTCGCCAAGTGCGCGCCAGCGTCGGGCGTGACGCGGGCGAGGAAGTAGCGGCCGGTGGCGAGCTTCGTATCGTAGTACGGATCGGCGCCGTTTCCGTTTTTCTTCGCCCCGAACGCGGCCTTCGCTTGCAGCGCCCACATATAGGTGAGCGCGGTGATGCCGAAGAGATTGAGGAAATCGTGGCTCGCGGCGCCGGCATTGTCAAAATTCGCCATGCCGTTCTGCATCAGCCACATCGCCCCTTCCTGCAGCTGACCTTTGGTGGAGGCGAGGCTGTCGAGGAACGGCTTCAAATCCGCGTCGGCTTCGTTGGCGTGGATGAAATCATCGATCTCATTCAGGAACGCGAAGATCGCGCGGCCACCATTGGCGCCGAGCTTGCGGCCGACGAGATCGAGCGCCTGAATGCCGTTGGCGCCTTCGTAGATCATGGCGATGCGTGCATCGCGCACGAATTGGCTCATGCCATGCTCTTCGATGTAGCCGTGGCCGCCGAAGATTTGCTGGCAATTGGTGGCGTTCGCGTAACCCTTGTCGGTGAGATAGCTTTTGATCACCGGCGTCAGCAGCGCCATGTAATCGCCCGCCTTCTCGCGGACCTTCTCGTCCGGCGACGAATGCAGCAGATCGCCGTGCAGCGCTGTCCAGAACGCAAACGCGCGCGCGCCTTCGTTGAAGCTCTTGGCGTCGAGCAGCATGCGGCGGATGTCGGGATGCACGATGATCGGATCGGCGGGGCCGTTCGGATTTTTCGCGCCGGTGAGCGAGCGGCCCTGAATGCGATCCTTCGCGTAGGCGACGCCGTTTTGATACGCGACTTCGCTTTGGCTGAGGCCCTGCAGGCCCACGCCCAAGCGCGCGACATTCATCATCGTGAACATGGCCGCGAGGCCTTTGTTCTCGATGCCGCAGAGATAGCCGACTGCGTCGTCGTAGTTCAGCACGCACGTCGAATTGCCGTGAATGCCCATCTTTTCTTCGATCTTGCCGCAGACGACGCCGTTGCGCTTGCCTGGTGTGCCGTCCGCGTTGAGCACGAATTTCGGCACGATGAAGAGCGAGATGCCCTTGGTGCCCTGCGGCGCGCCTTCGATGCGGGCGATCACCAGGTGGATGATGTTTTCCGCCATATCGTGCTCGCCGGCGGAGATGAAAATCTTCTGGCCGGTGATGCGATAGGTGCCGTCAGCTTGCGGGATCGCCTTGGTGCGCAGCATGCCGAGGTCGGTGCCGCAATGCGGCTCCGTGAGGTTCATGGTGCCCGTCCACTCGCCAGTGACGAGCTTCGGGAGATAGGTCTTCTTGAGTTCTTCACTGGCGTGCTGGTGGATGGCCTCGTAGGCGCCGTGGCTGAGGCCCGGATACATGGTGAAAGCCATGTTGGCGCTTGAGCACATCTCGCTCCACGCCAACGCCACGACGTGCGGCATGCCTTGGCCGCCATAATTCGGATCGCTGGAGAGCGCCGGCCAACCGCCTTCGACAAATTGCTTGTAGGCTTCCTTGAAGCCCGGCGGCGTCGTCACCGAGCCGTCATCGTGACGCACGCAGCCATGCTCATCGCCAACCTTGTTGAGCGGCGCGAGCACGCCCTCGCAAAACTTCGCGCCCTCTTCGAGAACTTGCTCGATGAGATCCATCGGCGCTTCGGAGAAGCCAGGCAGGTTCGAATAGCGCTCGATATCGAGCACGTCCTTCAACAGGAATTTGAACTCTCGCAAAGGCGCGGAATAAGTCGGCATCGCCGGCTCCTGGGATCGGTGCTTGGTCAGTAGTCAATGGTCAGTAGCCATACGCCGATCGCGCGCTACTGACTAATGCCTACCGACGACTGACTTTAGTGAGCTTCTTCGAGGCGCTTCTTGGCTTCCGCTTCGAACGCGCGCGCGGCGCCCATCGCGGCAGGGTGCGCCGGCTTCGACAGGAACTTTTCCGTCAGGCCGATGCTTTGCTGCAGGCTTTCGATGGCGGCGTCGATGTCATCGCGCTGCTGTTCGAGGGCGACGATGCGCGCCTTGTACTTTTTGAGCGCGGCTTGCGCCTGGGCGCGCTGGTCGATCTTGTAGAGGTCGAGCAGCTCGCGGATTTCGATCAGCGAAAGGCCGACGCGCTTGCCGCGGATGATGAGCTGCAAACGGCCACGGTCGCGATGCGAATAGACGCGGTTGAGGCCGTCGCGACGCGGCGTCAGCAGGCCTTTGTCTTCATAGAAGCGCAGCGCGCGGGCGGTGACGCCGAACTCGCGGGCCAATTCCGAGATTGTGTACGTCCGATCCAATTGCGGCATCGCGCATCCTCCCTGCTCTTAACGGCAGGGCTGACGTAAGCATCGCTTTACGTGCACGTCAACGGTAAGTTGACGCTTGCGTCACGGAAGCGCGAGATTCGCGCGCGTGATCTCCGCTGGCGTGCGGCAGCCATTGAGCGCCATATGGATGTCGAGGTCCGCCATGAGGTGTTCCATCACCGCATGAACGCCCTCTTCGCCGCCAATCGCGAGGCCATAGACGTAAGGCCGGCCGATGCCGACAGCGCTCGCGCCGAGCGCTAAGGCCTTGAAAATATCGGCGGAACAGCGAATACCGCTGTCCAACATCACCGGGATTTTGCCGTTCGCGGCGGCGACGATGCCCGGCAGCGCGTCCATCGTGCCAATGCCGCCATCGACTTGCCGGCCGCCATGGTTGGACACCAGGATGCCGTCATAGCCTTCGGCCACGGTTCTCGTAGCGTCATCCGCCCGCATGATGCCCTTGAGGATCACCGGCAGCTTCGTCCAGGAGCGGATCTTGGCGATCCGCGCCCAATCGAGCCCGGGATCGGAGAACACCTGCGTAAACTGCACGGCGGCGCCGAAGAGATTCTCCTCCGGCGTTTGGCTGAGCATCGCCCGGAACGCGGGATCGGACGTGTACTGAGCAATGCCCTGGCCCTTCAGGAACGGCAGGAAGCCCAGATTGAGGTCACGCGGACGCCAGCGGAGGATCGTCGTGTCGAGCGTGATGAAGATGGCTTTGCAGCCAATCGCTTCGGCGCGCTTCACGAAACTTTCGGCGATCGCGTCGGACTTGCCCCAATACAATTGGAAGAAGCGCGGGCCATCGCCGTTTGCTTCGGCGATCTTCTCCATCGGCGTTGATGCCTGACTCGAAATGATCATCGGCAGATTGAGCCGCTTCATCGCCCGCGCCACCGCGAGGTCAGCGTCGGGGTGCATCATTTCCAACACACCAATCGGACAAGACAGTATCGGCGCAGCCGCGCGCACGCCGAATATTTCGCAACCGAGTTCTCGCACACCGGCGCCGCCGAGCATGCGCGGCGCAATCGGATAACGCGCGAACGCCGCGCGGTTTGCCTCCATCGAGGATTCAAGCCCCGCCGCGCCAGCTGTGTAAGCCCATGCTTCTGGCGACATCTTCGCCTTCGCCGCGGCTTCGAGTTCGGTGAACGATGTCGGGATGTCGGGCTTCGCGCCGCTCAAGCCGCGCAGATAAATCGCACCTTGCGTTTCGCCTCCGACATTTCTTGGCGGCCGCGCTGCATCAGACATGGTTTCTCCCCCGTTAACCACTTTACCCCACATTAACACGGCCGATCTTCTGATCGACACTGCAAAGTCGTGGGTGATTCTTTGGAATCACTGGAATTTGGCGTGCACGCGACTGTGATGGACGGGCGCGTGTTCGAATGGGGCGAGACGCTATGAGCGGTGCGCAGAATTATGGCTTGAAGGGCATCGACCCGAAGGTTCGGGAAGCTGTCCGCGAAGCTGCTGCACGCGAGGGCCTGAGCCTCGGCGAGTATTTGAGCCAAGCGCTGCAGAAGCAATCGGCCGCCGCCGCACCGGCGCCCGCCGCTTCGCGCCTCCGCTCAACGCGCTTGAGCGCGCCGGTGATCGAGGACGAGGAAGAAGACGATTGGCAGCCGACGCGCACAAGCAGCGGCGACACGCGCATCGTCCAGCGCATCGAAGCGATCGAGCGCCGCACGCAACTCGCGGTGACGGGCCTTGATCGCGCTGTGTCGACGATCGACCGTTCCGTGCTCGGCCTCGCCGCGCGCATCGAGGAAGCGGAAGCCGTCTCGCGCGAAAGCTCGGAGCGCATCGCTGAGGCGCTCGATCATTTCCGCATCGCTGGCGATACGCTGGGTGGGCGCCTGGAGCGCGCCGAGCAGGATTTCGAGATCACGCGCGAAGCTTTGCGCGACGCCGCTGCTGAGCTGACGGAAAGCAAGGCCGACCTCTACGCCGCGCGTGACCGCTTGGAAGCGCAAGCCAGCGCCGCTGAAGAAGTCGCGCGCCGCGCCGAAGCGGCGGCGAATTTCCTGGCCACTGAACTTGAGAACCGCGACGCCGCGCTGGGCCACAAGCTCGGCGCGCTCGAAGACGCTGCGCGTCAAACCTTGGTTGAAGCGCGCCATGCGGCGGAAGAAGCCGCGCGCCAAGCGTCGATGGCGTCCAACGACGCCATCACGGAACTGCGCCGCCTCCAGGAAGCTTTGAGCGATCGCCTCAGCGAAAGCGAAAGCTCAACGCGCCGCGCGATCGAAACCGCTATCGAGCAAACGCGCTCGGAAACCCACGAAGTCCGCGAAAGCCTCTCCGACATCAGCGCGCGCATCGCCGCCGCCGGCCAACTCGCAGGCGATCAAGCCGAGCTCATCTCGCGCATCGAACGCGCGGAAGCCGGTGCGCGCGAAAGCACGGCGGGTCTGCGCCAAGCCGCGGGTGCGGCGATCGCCGATCTGCGCAATGCGCAGCTCTCGCTGGCGGCGCGCCTGAAGCAGGTTGAGGAACAATCCGGCAAGTCCGGCGGCGTCGATGTGCAGGACATGCGCCACGCGCAGGCCGACATCGCCGAACGCCTTGCCGCGCTTGAAGCCAAGATTCGCGAAACGCCGATGGAAGATGCGATGAACGCATTCTCCAAGCGGATCGACGACATCTCGGCGAAGGTGAATTCGGCGCCGAAGGAAACCGAAGTCAAAACGCTCGACGACGCGCTGCAGCGCCTCGCCCAGCGCCTCGCGGAAACGGAATCGAGCGCCAACACCGCGATCCGCACGCTGGAGCAGACGGTCTCCTCCCTCGCCGCGCGCGTGGAAGCCAACGGCCCGGAAACCGAAGCTCTGCGTTCGATGCTCGAACAGCGCCTCGATACGATGGGCAACGATCTCGCCGCCCAAGTGCATGCGGCGCTTGAGAACGCACAAGGCGCGGGCCTTGAGGATGCGCTGGCGGACGTGAACCAACGCCTCGCCGCGGCCGAGCGCCGGCAAGCGCAAACGATCGAAGCCATCTCGATCGAGATCAAGCGCATGTCGGAATCGGTCGACAAGCGCCTGCGCGCTGTCGAAGCCCGCAACGACGACGCGGCTGCCTCCGCTGTGCGCGAAGAACTGTCGCGCATGGCGACGACGCTGGAGACGCGCTTCGATGAAATCGAGCGCCGCGAAGCGGCGGCGTTCGATCGCATGGGCCTTGAGGTCGGCCGTTTGTCGGAGCGCTTGGAAGATCGCGTTGGCGCGGTCGAGGTGCGCAGCGCGCAGGCGATCGAACAAGTGGGCGAGCAAGTCGCGCGCATGGCCGAGCGCTTCAACCAGCGCCACGAAATGCTGTCGCGCGAAATGGGCGAGCGCATGCTTGACAGCGAAGAGCGCGCCGGCGCCCGCGTGTCGGACGCGATCAGCTCGATCATGCAGCGGCTGAACGAGGTTGAGGCGAACTCCGCCGAAGCGATCGCGCCGGTGAAGCACGCGGTATCGAGCGTTGCGAGCAAGCTCGAGCAATTCAACAGCGCCCAACCGACGACGCATCACGTTGAAGGCGAAGACGTCGTGCCGACGCCGTCACGCCGCTTCAGCGATTTCGACGCTTTCGGCGACGTGGTCGAGGAAGACGACGATTACGTCTCGCCGATGGAAGCCGCGCAGCCAGTCCGCGCCGGCCCGCTGCCGCCGACGACGCATGCGCCGCCGCCGCACGACGACGACATCTATTTTGATGATGACATCGCGGTAGCCGACGCTAGCGACGACGCGCTGCTGCTCGATGTCGATGGTCCGACCGCGCCTGCGGGCGATGTGTTCGCCGCGCCGGATGACGATCTGACCTTCGAGGATGAGTTCGTCGCCGAGGCCGATGCCGAAACCCCGCCCCCGCCCGCGGACGATGATCCGTTCTGGTCGCCCGAGCCGCACGCGACGAGCGCCGCGGCGCCGGCGATCCATGACGACACGACGGCGATCCCGTTCGGCGCGCCGCCCGCACGGGAAGAAGAGCCGCTCGACCTGAGCGGCGATGTCGAGCCGCTGGCCCCTGCGCTGTTCGACGAAGAGAAGCCTGAGGATGCGCCGCCCCCGGGCAAGAACTCGTATCTCAACGCCGCGCGCAAAGCCGCGCAGGCGCAATCGCTGCCGAAGGCGAAGACGCCAGCGGAAATGGCGGCGCAGCCGGCCTATTCGCTGCGCGGTTCGAGCCGCATCGTGCTGTGGGGCGCCGCGAGCGCGCTGACGCTGCTGATCGCCGGCGGCGCCTGGTACGTGAACTCGCAGGGCCAACAAGCCGCGCCCGAGCCGACGCCGGAGCCGCCGCAGCCGGAGGTGACGCAAGCCACCGAAACGCCAGCGTTCGATCCGAACCAACCGTTCGGCGCGCCGGTTGAAGGCGAAGAAGCAGCGCCGGGCGGCGAAGGCATCTCGCTTGAGCCCGCGGGCGCCGCAGCGGCGCCAACGCCGGCTGCAGCTTCGCCCGCGCAAGCGCAGCCCGCCGTGGTCGCTGGCCCGTTGCCAGCGCGCAGCGTCTCGCTCGATCAAGCCGCACAATCCGGCGACATGGTCGCGCAATACGAACTGGCGCTGCAGCGCATCAGCGCCGGCCGCACGGCTGACGGCCTCGGCCTCCTCCGCCGCGCCGCCGATCGCGGCTTGGCGATGGCGCAATATCGCTTGGCCAAGCTCTACGAGCGTGGCGAAGGCGTGCCGGCCGATCTGGCTTTGGCGCGGCAATGGACCGAACGCGCGGCAGCGGCGGGCAATCGCCGGGCGATGCACGATCTCGGCGTCTATTTCGCGCGCGGCGAAGGCGCTCAGCTCGATGAAGCCGCGGCGTTCCGCTGGTTCCGGCAAGCGGCTGAGCTTGGCGTCGCCGACAGCCAGTACAATCTGGGCGTCCTCTACCAGCAGGGCCGTGGCGTGAATTCTTCGGCGGCTGAGGCGATGTTCTGGTTCCTGGTCGCGGCGCGTCAGGGTGACGAAGACGCGGCTGCACGCGCGGCCTCGCTGGAGCCCACGCTGCAGGCCAACCAGGTTGAGCAAGCGCGCGCCCGCGCGGCGGCTTTCCGGCCGCGCGCGTCGAGCGCCATCGCCAATGGTGAGTTTGGCCCCCGCGCCTGGAACGCCCCACGCCAAGGGACGTAAAACGCTCAGGATTCTGCGTTGCTCTTCGCGTCCGAGGCGCCCATAAGGTCGTGAGCGGAAAACGCGGGCCAATCCAGCCAGAGCGAACGACTTGATCTATTTGCCGATCGCCGAAATGCCGGTGAACGTGCTGCTTGTCCTATTGGTCAGCGGCGCGGTTGGCTTTGTGTCGGGTCTGGTCGGCGTTGGCGGCGGCTTCATCATGACGCCGTCGCTGATCTTCCTCGGCGTGCCCGCCCCCGTCGCTGTCGCCACCGGCGCCAGCCAGATCGCGGCGACCTCGTTCTCCGGCATCATGACGCAAACGCGCCGCAAGGCCGTCGATTGGCGCATGGGCATGCTGCTCTCCATCGGCGGCATCGCCGGAAGCATCTTCGGCGTGTCGCTGTTCGAGCAGCTGCTCAACATGGGGCAGTTCGATCTGATCGTATCGCTGCTCTACGTCGTGTTCCTCGCCATCATCGGCGCATTGATGTTGGCGGAAGGCTTGGCGATCATGCGCGGCAAGCCGCTGCCATCGATCCCGCTCTTGAAGCGCCCGGTGCGCGGCATCGCCCACACCTTGCCCTTCCGCATCCGCTTCCCGCGCTCTGGCCTCTACATCAGCATCATCCCGCCGCTGGTGATCGGCTTCTTCATCGGCGCGCTGGCGGCGATCATGGGCGTCGGCGGCGGCTTCGCTCTGATCCCGGCGATGATCTATCTGCTGCGCATGCCGACCAATGTCGTCATCGGCACGTCGTTGTTTCAGGTGCTGATCGTCACGGCGTTGATCGTGGTGCTGCAATCGGCGGCGACGCAGACCGTGGATCTCTTGCTGGCGGCTTTGCTGATGTTGGGCGGCGTTATCGGCGCGCAATTCGGCGCGCGTATGGGCGCGGGCCTCAAGGGCGAACACATTCGCGCGCTGCTTGGCGCGCTGCTGCTGGCGTGCAGCTTGAAATTCCTGTTCGATCTCGTCGTCACGCCCGACGAACTTTTCACATTGGGCGCCTGATGGTCCGCGCGGCGCTCCTCTCTCTCGCTCTCGCGCTGAGCGCCAGCAGCGCGCTGGCGCAAGCGCCTGAAACCGCGCCTGCGGCGGAGACCTCCGCCACGCCGACAATTCCCGGCAATGCCGCGAGCGAATTGCCGGCGGCGGTCGCTGAAGAACAGATCACCGTGAGCTCGGATTATCGCGGCTCGGTGATCACTGTGTTTGGCGTGAACCCGGATCGGCGCGGGCGCGGCGATGTGGTCGTTGTCGTGCGCGGCCCGGACGAACCCGCGAGCGTGATGCGCAAGCGCCGGTTCCTGGGGCTATGGGTCAACGGCCCGCCCGTGCGCTTTTCCGAAGCGCCAAGCTTCTTCGCGGTGATGAGCAATCGTCCGCTCCGCCAAATCGCCAGCCCGCAGGCGATCTGGTCTCTGGAACTTGATCCAGCTGCGTCCGCGCAGCTCTCAAGCGCGGTGCCGCCGGGCGCTGATCCTGCCGCGTATCGCGCCGCGCTCGTGCGCTTGCGGCGTGAGCAAGGGCTCTATCAGGAACTCGGCCGCGAAGGCTTGCGCATGTATCAAGGCGGTTTGTTCCGGGCTGTCGTGCGCCTGCCGGCCAACGCGCCGATCGCCGAGTATCACGCCGACACGTATCTCTTTCGCGACGGGCGGCTGATTTCATCGCAACGCGTGCCGATCCGCATTGCCCGCGTCGGCTTTGAGCGCACTGTTCACGATCTCGCGACCAACGCTTCGGTGCTCTACGGCCTGCTCACGGTGCTTCTCGCGCTGGCGGCGGGCGCGTTGGCGGCTTATCTCTTCCGCCGACAGTGAAACCAACGCCTCCACCCTTCATCCCGCGCGCGGCTTTGCGGCTTGGTTTTCTCGGCCTCGCGCCGCTTGTCATCTCCGGGCTTGTCTCGCTCTCCCAACACGAAGGCACGGCGCATATCGGCGCGGTGAGTTTCGTCGTTTACGCTGCCGCGCTGCTTTCGTTTTTGGGCGGCGTGCGGTGCGGGATCGAAGTGACGCGCGCACCGGAAACGCCGGACGGCATGCGTCTGCTGTTCAGCGCGCTGCCGGCTTTGAGTGGCTGGGCGTTGGCGGTGGTGATGATCTTGTTCCCGGCGTTGCTCGGCGCATCGTCGATCTTCGCCGGCCTGTTCGCCGCGCAATATGTTTGGGACCAACGCAGCACAGATACCGGCGCGCCGGCTTGGTATCCGCTGTTGCGGCAAGTGCTGACGGGCGGCGTGATGATCGCGTGCCTGCTGGTGCCTTTCGCGGCGGCGCTCAGGCGGTTCTAGTACCGCCGGCTTCCAGCCGGCCGCCCTTCGTGTCCTTCGTGCAAGCTTTGTGTCTTGGTGTTTAAACACGAAGACACAAAGAACCTCACTAAGATCACAAAGAAGAATGCGGCTGGAAGCCGGCGGTACGCGGAAGCTATACGTCCGGCAGCAGCCGAGAGTACGGTGCGGGCAGCACACGATCCTTGCCGAGCACCAACGCCGTCACGCCATCGGGAAAGATCGGCGCGAACGCGTCGTCGCACACGTTCAGCCCGCCGGTGAACGCGCCGAACGCCGGCATCACCAAGGCGCGGCCATCCGTTGCGAAGCAGCGGCGGCGCACGCTGCGGCCACGGCCGGCGACTTTCGCGCACGGATGCAAGTGCCCGGCGATCTCGCCGGTCGCGCCCGTCGGTTCGTGCCGCAACACGAGCGGGCCGATGTGCAGCGCGTCGCGCACGGCGCCGCCGAGCGTTTCCGGCGCGCGGCCATCGTGGTTGCCTTCGACCCACACCCAATCGGCGCGGCCGATCAGCTCTTGCAGCAGCGCACGATCGCGCTCGTCCATGCGCGCGGGACCACCGCCATCGTGGAAGCTATCGCCGAGTGAGACGACGATATCCGGCTGGTGCGTATCGATGAGGCGCGCGACGCGCGTGAGCGTTGCGTGCGTATCGTAGGGCGGCAGCATCTGGCCGCGCTTGGCGAACGAGGAAGCCTTCTCGAAGTGCAGATCCGACACGACCAGCGCGCGCGACGCTTCGATCCACAGCGCGCCATCCGGCAGCGCACACACCATCGTGCCAGCGATGCGCACCTCGACGCACTTTTCCACGATCGCCACAGGCGCCAGTGGCGCATTTGTGCGCGGGCGGGGCGGTCTCGGTGCGGGGCGTGCAAGCAAAGCCATCGTTTCGGAGCTTACACAAGATTCGCGCAGGCTTCGCTAGGGCGTGACGATGTTGAAATTTATGTCTGGCGTTTCAAAGATTTCGCCCAAGCCTTCCAGCGAACGACGGTTACCGGTGATGCGGATGTTTCCGCTAATCACGGCGCGCGCCATGCTTTGCGTGGCCATGGCCTGCAGGAACACCGGGCGTGCGGCGGTGATGGTCGGCGCGCTATCAATTGTAACGCCGCTCTCGTGAACCAGCACGCCGTTGGCGATGCTGACGGCGAAACGCTCGTTGCGTTCGGGGAAAACGAGGTTGAACGCGTAGCGCCGCGCGCCCAAACGCTCCGGGATCAAACGAATGGCGAGCAAGTCCAGCACTTGCGCGGTCGGTGTCGCGGCGACGAGATCGACGCTTTGCGCGGCCGCGTCGCGGCGTACGATCCCCTGCTCCAATTCCTGCGCGGCGGTAAGGTACATGTTCCGCCAGATCGCGCTCTCGGCCTGGTACGCCATCTGCCGATGCGTACGCGCGAGCAAGGCGCGCGCTTGCGTGTTGTCCGGCGCCGCGAAGATGAGCTTATCAAGCACCTCCGCCGCCCAGCGATAATCGCCGGCGTCAAACGCGCGCTGACCTTCGGCGAGCACATTCGCCGGGCCGCCCATCGCACGCAAGAAACGCAGCGCGCTTTCTTCCGGCGGCAGCAGATTGAGATGCGCGGGATTGGCGTCGTACCAGCCCATGTAGCGCTGATACACGGCCTGCGAATTGTGCATCATCGTGCCGTAATAGCCGCGATTGAACCAACGGCTGGCGAGCGGCTCCGGCAAGCGAACGCGCTCGGCAATCTCGCGGCCCGTGTAGCCAGCGTTCATCAGACGTACGCTTTGATCGTGCAGATACTTGTACGCGTCGCGATGGCTGGCGAGGAAATCGCTCACCCGCTCGCGACCGAAACGCGGCCAAGCGTGGCTTGTCACCATGATCTCGGTGCGCGGGCCATAGAGACGCAGCGCCTCGGTGAGATAATCCGCCCAGGCTTTCGCATCGCGCACCAGCGCGCCGCGCGGCGTGAGGATGTTATGCATCGTCGCGTTGGCGATCTCGGCCATGCAGACCACGCCGAAATCCGGCAGGAAGAAATTCATTTCCGCCGGCGCCTCGGTTTCAGGCACCATCTGAAACTCGAAGCGGACGCCATCGATCGTGAGCGTCTCGCCCGTGTGGCTGATCGTGCGCGTCGGCGGGATCAAAGTGATGCGGCCACTGGAGATGGCGAGACCGACGCCTGAGCCCACTTGCCCTTCCGCATTGCGCGGCAAAGTCGCGCCGAATTGGTAGATCGCCCGCCGGCCCATGGCGTTGCCGGCGATCACGTTCTCACTGACGGCATGCTCCATGAAACCTTCCGGCGCGATGATCTGCACGCGCCCGGCCGCAACGTCCGCCTCCTCCACCACGCCGCGCACGCCGCCAAAATGGTCGGCGTGGCTGTGCGTGTAGATCACGGCGACGACGGGCTTGTTGCCAAGTGTGCGGCGCGCGAGCGCCAGTGCGGCTGCAGCGGGTTCGGCGGTGGTGAGTGGGTCAACGAGGATGAGGCCCGTGTCGCCGACGATGATCGTCATGTTCGACACATCGAAGCTGCGCACCTGATAGACGCGCTCGCTAACCCGAAAGAGACCGTGCAGGGCCAGCAGTCGCGCGTGACGCCAGAGGCTAGGGTTCACGGTTTCCGGCGCGTCGCCGCGCAGATAGTCAAACGAGGCGAAGTCCCAGGCGACGCGGCCGTCGGCGGTGCGGATTTGCGGCTGGTCCCAGCTGGCGATGAAACCGCGGCGCGCGAAATCTTCGTCCTCGACGTCGCCGAGCGGCAGCGTCTGCGCCATGGCCGCGTTCGCCGTGCGCGTGGCGTCGCTGATTTGTGCGTGCGCGTTGGCGCCGAACATGAACGCCAGCGCCGCCGCCAACATGATCCGCATCGTTTCCCCCGTTGTGTTTCGACGAAGGTGCGACGGAGGCGAACGAAGCGCAACGCTCGCGTTCCCCTCCCCTTGAGGGGAGGGGGCAGGGGGTGGGGTGAGCCTCGGTGCAAAGCCTTTGGCCGTTGCGTCAACGCAGTCTGTTCAATCAGCGAGGTTCACCCCACCCCCTGCCCCCTCCTCTCAAGAGGAGGGGGTTCAACGCATCGCCTCTTCGATCAAAGCCGCCGCATCTTCCAAGATCGCCTCCTCCGCCGCGCCTTGGATCGGCACGCGGCCGACCTCCAGCATCACCGGCGCGCCGAACGGCGAGACGTAATCGAGGTCTTTGTGCACGATCTGGCCCTTCACGCGCCGCAACAGCGCGCCGAGGCGGCGGAGATCGAGATAACCCTCGCCCGCGTCCGCGAACGCTGCCTGTAGCAACAGATGATCCGGCTCGTACTGGCGCAGCACGTCGTAGATCAGGTCCGCGGAGAACGTGACCTGCTTGCCTGTCTTCTTCGCCTCGCCCGGCATGCGCCGCTCGATCATGCCGGCGATCACCGCGCAATTGCGAAACGTGCGCTTCATCAAGGCGCTTTCGGCGAGCCAACTTTCGAGGTCGTCGCCCAGCATGTCCTCGTCGAACAGCTTGTCCATATCGAGCCCGCCCATCGGCTCGAGTCCCCACACCGCCATCGCATATTCGCTGGCGAGGAAGCCGAGCGGATGCAGGCCCATGCGTTCGAGCCGGCGCGTGATCAGCATGCCGAGAGTCTGTTGCGCGAGGCGGCCTTCGAACGGATACGCGACAAGGTAGTGCTTGTGACCGCGTGGGAATGTCTCGACCAGCATCTGATCCGGCGACGGCACGACGGAGCGGCGCTTCTGGATCTTGATCCAATCGCGCACCTGCGGCGGCAGCGTCTTCTGGTGCTTCGGATCGTGCAGCATGCGGCGCACGCGCTCGGCGAGGAACGTGGAGAGCGGAAATTTGCCGCCTGCGTAAGACGGAATGCGCGGGTTCTCCTCACCAGCTGCGCGCACGCAGAGCACATCCTCCTCACGCAGCTCGATGAAGCGCAGCATCTCGCCGGCGAAGATGAAGGTGTCGCCGGCGGTGAGGCCTTCGATGAAATATTCCTCAATCTGGCCCAAGCGGCGGCCCGGCATCAGCGGATTAGATTGCGTCTGCACGATCTGCCCAGGCCTGCGCGCGGCGCGATGCGCGAGGCGGACATTGAGCATCTCCTCCTCGATGATCGCGCCGACATTCATGCGATGCTGCTGCGCCACACCCGGATTGCGCGCGCGCCAACGATTGGTGTTCTGATCCTGGACGATGCGGCGATAGCGGTCGTAGGTGCGCAGCGCGTAGCCGCCCGTGGCGACCAGATCGATGGCGCGATCGAATTGCGCGCGGGTGAGATCAGCGTAGGGCGCCGTTGAGATCACCTCCTCGAACAATTCATCCGCGTGGAACGGTTCGCCGCATGCGCAGCCCATGATGTGCTGGGCGAGGCACTCAAGCGCGCCCTGACGCGGGCCACCGCCATCCATCGCGCCCTCGGCGACCGCCTCTTGCGCCGCGCGGCATTCGAGCACCTCAAAGCGATTGCTGGGCGCGAGCAACGCGCGCGAAGGCTCGTCCAGCCTGTGATTGGCGCGGCCAATGCGTTGCACGAGACGCGCCGCGCCCTTCGGCGCGCCGATCTGGATGACGAGATCGACATCGCCCCAATCGATGCCGAGATCGAGCGTCGATGTGCAGACAACCGCCTTGAGCTTCCCTGCCGCCATAGCGGCTTCGACTTTGCGGCGCTGCGCGACGTCGAGCGAGCCGTGATGCAGCGCGATCGGCAGCGCGTCGTCATTGATGCGCCAGAGTTCCTGGAACGTCATCTCCGCTTGCGCGCGGGTATTGACGAAGACGAGCGCGAGGCGTGCTTGCTTGATGCGCTGGTACAGCTCCGGCAGCGCGTGCTTGGCGGTGTGTCCGGCCCAGGGGATGCGGGCGTCAGAGTCCAGGACATCGACGATGGGCGCTGCGCCGGGCGCGGCGCGGACGACAATCTCCCCGCCCCCTTGCGGGGCGGGGCCGGGGGTGGGGGGCGTTTCAGAATGTGACGCAAGCGGCGACAGCGCGCTTTGTTGTCTACGCCCCCCACCCCCTGCCCCCGCCCCGCAAGGGGGCGGGGGTTCGATCCCTACCAACCACTCAGCAAGACTCTCCGCATCCGCCACCGTCGCGCTCAGGCCCACGCGCCGATGCTCAGGCGCCCAGCGGCGCAGGCGCGCGAGAGCAAGCGCGAGCAGGTCGCCGCGCTTGGTTGGCGCGAGTGCGTGGGCTTCGTCGATGATCACGACGCGCAGATCTTCGAAAAACACACACGCGTGTTCAGAGGCGATCAGCAAGCAAAGCTGCTCAGGCGTCGTCAGCAGGACATCCGGCGGATGCGCGCGCTGGCGGGTGCGCTTGTGCGCGGGTGTGTCGCCGGTGCGTGTCTCGATGCGTAGATCGAGGTTCATTTCGCGCACCGGCGTTTCGAGATTGCGGGCGACGTCCGTCGTCAGCGCCTTGAGCGGCGAGATGTAGAGCGTGTGCAAGCGATGCGGGCGGCGCACGCCTTCGCGCGAGCGCGGCTCGAGATCGATCAGGCTGGGCAAAAATCCGGCAAGTGTTTTGCCGGCGCCGGTCGGCGCGATCAGCAACGTCGATTGCCCCGCCGCCGAGCGTTTCACCAGCTCAAGCTGATGCGCCCGCGGACGCCAGCCGCGGCGGGCGAACCATGCCTCGAAGGCCGGCGGCAGAGCTGGAACTTTGGCGTCCACGTCGGAAATATAGGCGAAGGACCCGGCGAAGTCGTCCGCCCGCACTTGAGCGGAACCCCTGCTCGCGCCATGTTCCCGCCCCGATTGCACGCGAAAGGCGGACCATGCGCATCGCCAGTCTGATCGTTTCCCTAAGCGTCGCCGCGCTCTGCGGCGCCTCCGCCATCGCCCAGCCCACAGCGATGACGTCGCTGGCGGCGGCCGTCGCGGCGACGCAAGCCGCCAAGGCGGACTACGCGTTCGATTTGCACCTGCAAACGACTGACCAAAATTGGCAGGCGCGTTTCAACCCCAACAACGACCCGCGCCTGCAATTGGTCTCGCCGAACCGTGATCAGCTCGAAGGCGGCGCGCGGCGCGCGTTCGACAGCCTCGCCGATCAGATGGACGGCGTCTCCTGGTGCGCGAGCGAGGGCATGGACCGCGTGGCGAACGTCCAGCTGATGCGCGAAGATGCTGAGACCGCGACGTACTCCTTCCAGCCGACGCGCGAAAGCATTCGCGGCGCGAGCGCGCGGCAATTCGCTGATCGGCTGCGCGGCGAAGTGACTATCACCAAAGCAAATCCTGACGTCACCCGCGTCCGCGTGTTCGCGCCGGAAGCGTTCAGCCCGATCCCACTGACGCAGCTCGCGGCGTTCAACATGGTGATCGAGTGCGCGGTTGCGCCGAACGGTCGTCGCTATGCGGCCCACACGCAGACGGAGATGCGCGGCACGGCGTTTGGCCAGGCGTTCAACGAGCGCTCCACGCAACGCGCGAGCAATTTGGTTGCGCCTTAGGCCTGGCCCCCTTTAATTCTCGACAGGTCGCCCGCGCTCGCGCTAGCAACGCGGTGCGCATGTATCAAAGCCTCGACCCGGTCCGGATCCTGGAAACGCTGGAGCGCTTGCGCGACCGGATCGACGCGCGCTTTCCGAATTACGGCATTGGCCGTGTCTGCCGCGAACTGATCGACACGGCGCGTTTCACCACCGAAAAAGCCGCGCGGCTTGCTGCGCCCAATTGGCCGCTGCGGGTGGCTGTGGGCCTGATCATCGTCGCGGGCGTGTGGGCGCAATTCGAGGCGGCCGAGCTGCTGCATCTTGAGGACGTTGAGACCAATATAGGCCTGCTGCAGAGCTTGGAAGCGGCGGTGAATCTGCTCATCCTGTTTGGCGGCGCGGCGTGGTTCCTGATGACGCTGGAGGAGCGCTTCAAGCGCCAGCGCGCGCTCGATGCGCTGCATCAGCTGCGTTCCATGGCGCACGTCATCGACATGCACCAACTGACGAAAGACCCCACCGCGCTTCTCCAGGAACGGGCGCCGCCGCGGCAGATGACCAAATTTGAGCTGACGCGCTATCTCGATTATTGCGCCGAAATGCTATCGCTGATCGGCAAACTTGCCGCTCTCTACGCGGATCGCATGCGCGATCCAGTCGTTATCGAAGCGGTGACGGAGATCGAGAATTTGACGACTGGGCTCGCGCGCAAGATCTGGCAGAAGATCACCTTGATCGGCGAGATCGAGGAAGGCGCGCCTTCATGACAACCGCGAATTTCGCTCAGGGCGCTGTTCGCGACGTCGAGCAGATCGCCGCCGACCCGGGCCTGCTGTGGACGCGCTATGGCGAGCACGTCATCGGCGCGGCGCTGAATGTCGTCGCCGCGGCGCTGATCCTGATCGTCGGCTTGTGGGTGTCCTCGTGGGCGGCGGGGGCGATGCGCAAGGTCGCCCGCACGCATCCGCGCATCGACGATACCTTGGCGGCGTTCTTCTCGTGGATCGTGCGCTACGGTCTGATGGGCTTCGTCGCGGTCGCGGTGCTGAACCAGTTCGGCGTCGCCACCACGTCGATTGTCGCGGTGATCGGCGCGGGTGCGCTGGCAATCGGCTTGGCGCTGCAGGGCACGCTTTCGAACTTGGCGGCGGGCGTGATGCTGATCCTGTTCCGCCCCTATCGGCTGGGCGATTACGTGGAGTTGGCTGGGCGCACCGGCACAGTGGAGGACGTGAACTTGTTCACGACCGAACTCACCACGCCGCAGAACCTCAAAGTGATCCTGCCGAACGGGCTTTGCTGGGGCGCGCCGATGGTGAACTACACCGCGCATCCGCGCCGCCGGCTCGATCTCGAGTTTGGCGTCGCCTACGACACAGATATCGATCGCGCCATCGCCATCATCCGCGAAGTGGTCGCCGCGGAAGATCACGTGCTCAAGGAGCCCGCCCCACAAGTAAACGTTTCCTTGCTGGGCGATTTCTCGGTGACGCTGCTGCTGCGCGCCTGGGTGAAAACGCGCGACCACCTCGACATGCGCTACGCCATCACCAAGCACGTGAAGCAAGCGTTCGACCTGAACGGCATCGTCATCCCGTTCCCAACCAACGTGAATTACGAACTGCGCGGCGAGCCGCCGTCCGCGCCGATGCCGACAATCACCCGCGACAAGCAGAAAACCGGCGAAGCCGGCGGCGAGTGAGCGTTTACGTCCTGTAAACCGGCGCCTTTGCTTTCAGCGATTGCTAAACAATGTTGGATATAAGCGACCCTTCAAGTGGGGGAACGCGCCTATCAAATGAGCCGAGACGAAACCTTCGATCCATCGGAGATGACGGCGCTCGTGCTCGATCGCAATCATTACGAGCGCGGGATTTCGCTCGACCTGTTGCGCGGCATGGGCTTCAAGCGCGCCGTCGGCGCGACCGACATGATCGAAGCTTGGGACCAGCTGCTTAACGTCAATCCGAGCGTGCTGTTGGTCGAGTGGCTTGAATCCACCTCCGATCCGCTGGATTTCGTACGCCGCGTGCGTATGAGCGAAGAAACGCCGAACCGCGCCGTCACGATCCTGATGCTGACCGCCCGCGGCTACAAAGCCGACGTCGAAGCCGCCCGCCGCGCTGGCGTTGACGGCTATTTGCGTAAGCCGGTGTCAGCTTTGGCGCTGCAGCAGCACGTGCGCGTGGCGCTCACCAATCCGCAGCCGTTTATCATCACCGCCACTTATGTCGGCCCCTGCCGGCGCCGGCGGCAAGATCCCGCTTATGCCGGCCCATGGCGACGTCTCGATGACGAGGCGCTCGGGCCGAGCATCACCGACGACGAGGAAATCGATCTCAAGACGCAGCTCGCGCGCGCCCGCGTGGCCGCGCTCGAAGCCGCGGCGCGCGATTTCCAGCCTGGCGATTCCAAAGCGGCGCGCGGCGTGTTCGCGGCGGCGCAGGATTTGCTCAAGGTTTCCGAGCAGATTGGCGATCACAATCTGATCCTCGGCACCAAGGAAATGATGCGCTATTTGCAGGCGCAGGGCGCCACGGCGCGGCTTGATCCGGACGTCGTGCGCACGCACGTCGCCGCCCTCCACCAGCTCGTGCACCTGCCGCATGCGCTGGGCCAAGAACGCGAGAGCGTGGCGCTCGGCT
Source organism: uncultured Terricaulis sp. (assembly GCA_964653495.1). Taxonomy (GTDB): domain Bacteria; phylum Pseudomonadota; class Alphaproteobacteria; order Caulobacterales; family Aquidulcibacteraceae; genus Vitreimonas. The sequence goes on from CAZZFE010000001.1 coordinate 107,224, forward strand.
TGAAGCGCATGGTCGATAAGAAGCTTCGGCAAGCGAGCGCGGCGTGACCAAGTTCGATCCCAGCACGATGGCGGCGTTGGTGATCGACGCCAACCACTTCCAGCGCAAGCTCACGCTTGAGCAATTGCGGCTGATGCAGTTCGGGACCGTGAGCGGCGTTCCGAATTTCGACGAAGCGTGGACGGCGCTTGTGGCCGAGCAGCCGAACGTCATTCTGATCGAATGGGTCGAACCGCGCGAGCCCGCGCTTGAGTTCGTGCGCCGCGTGCGCAACCCGACGATCTCGCCCAATACTGAAATCTCGCTCTTCTTCCTCACCAGCGCCGGCAAGCTGCACGACGTGGAAACCGCGCGCGCGGCCGGCGTCGACGGCTATCTGCGCAAACCGGTTTCGGTGATCGCCATTCAAGAGCGCGTCCGCCACGCGTTCGTGCGCCCGAAGGTTTCCGCTGAGCAGGCCGAAGCTGACAAGCGCGGCCAGCGCGCACGCGCGCTTGCGGCCGCGCTCGACACGCGCGTTCGTGCGCTGGCGCTCGGCGATGTTGCGGCATTGCGTGAAATTCGCGCCGGCGCGCTCGAACTCGCCAACGCCGCGCAGGACGTCAACGACATGTACCTCGTGTTCGGCTCACGCGAATTGGCGCGCTACATCGAGGCTTGCATCAGCGGCCTGGCGCTCGATCCGGACGCGGCGCGCACCCACGCGGCGGCGCTGTTTCAGCTTGCGCTGTTGCCGTCAGCGCTCATGAGCGAACGCGAGAAGCTCGCCCACGGCTTGAAGCGCATGGTCGAAAGAAAGCTCGGCGAAGTCGCCTAGTTCCCTCCCCTTCAGGGGAGGGTGTCATCGCGCAGCGATGACGGGTGGGGGTGACTCACCACGTCTGCGCAACCGCCCCACCCGTCGCTTCGCGACACCCTCCCCTCGTGGGGAGGGAGAAGAGCTAGGCTTTCAGCGCTGCCGCAGTCTCATGCGCGATGCGCTGGATCGCGGCTTCCGCCGCTGGCGTGGCTGACGGGAACGACACGAAGCCGTGCGGCAAGCTATCGAAACGCGCACGTGTCACGCGCACGCCTTCCTCCGCCATCCGGTCTGCGTAGGCTTCGCCCTGATCCAGCAGCATGTCGAAGCCGGCATTGTAGACAAGCGCCGGCGCGAGGCCCTTCAAGCTCGGCGCGCGGAGCACTGAGATTTTCGGATCGGCGAGATCGGTGCCTTCCGGGAAATATTGCTTCAGGAAATAGCTGAGCAGATTCTCGGTAAGCGGAAACGCGTCGGCGAAATCGTGCATCGACGCCGTGTCGCTCACAGCATCGACGGCCGGATAGATCAAGAGCTGCAGCGCTGGCTGCGGGATGCGTCCTTCGCGCGCTTCCATCGCCAGGATCGCGGTGAGCGATCCGCCCATGGAATCGCCGCCAATGCCGACCTTGCGCGCTGGCGCGCCATAGCGCGCGGCGTTGTCGACCGCCCAGAGATACGCGGCGCGCGCGTCATCGAGGCCAGCGGGGAAGCGAAACTCCGGCGCCAAACGATAATCCACCGAAAGCACCGGCGCGCCAGAATGCTTGGCGATCAACGCGCAGAGGCGATGGCAGCTTTCGAGCGATCCGATAACGCCGCCGCCCTGGTGGAAATAGACGAGCATCGCCGCGGAATTGTTGCGCACTTGCGGCAGATAGAGCCGGCACGGCACGGAGTGCGAGCGGCCGGTGACGTAGGCCTTCTCGATGCGCACGCCCGCGACAGGCGGTCCGCCAAACATCGCCGACATCTGCTCAAACGGCGGGCGCAATTGCGGCGCGGTGACATTGTCCCAATCGACGGGGCGTTTGCGCGCCTGATCTTCCATGAATTGCATGCGCGGATCGAGCGTAATGCCGCGCACGACGCGCGGCTCACCGCCTGAGCTGCGCACAAGCGCGTCGTCGGAACGCGACAACGCCATATGCGCGATCATTTTGCGCAACCAAAGCACGCGCGTTCCCCCGCTCTCTTACGTCTTCGACGCGCCGGACAAGCCGTTGAGGATCAGGCCCGCCGCGAAGCGCGCTGCTCCTTCAATATCCGGCGGCGAACGCCGAAGCATCGCCGTGCCAACCTCTTGCCCGATGCCGATGCACGCGCAAGCGAGATAGTCCGCGTCGAGGCGCGGCGCTAGGCCACGTTCGATAGCGTCCTCGATGCCGAGGCGCACTTCTTCGTACACCGCCATGATTTCGGGCGTGTTCGATTGCACATGCGGGCGCCGTTCTTCGATCGGCCGGCCTTCCGCAGCGTTCTCTTCAGCGAGGAAGGTGAAATAGGCGATCAACGCCGAGCGCAGATAATCCTCAAAGGTCTGCGTGTGCTCGCGGGCCGCGCGGAGGATCGGGCGGAAACGCGCGGCGGCGTCATCGGCCAAAGCCTCGAACACTTCCTCTTTCGAGCGGAAATAATTGTAGAAAGTGCCCGACGCCAATTCGGTGCCGCGGATCACGTCGCGCACGGTGGCGGCGTCATAGCCGAGCTGCGCGAACACGCGCCGCGCCGCGATCAGGATCGCTTGGCGATTGGCGGCCTTGGCGCGTTCGCGCTTGCCAATCGGCTCGATCTCGGCGGCGTCGTTCATGCACTCTCCCAACGGGCTGGTTGTCGTGATACCGTCACAAATATGACGCGGCGTCAACTTCTGTAATTTGCGCGATACAGTCTAGGCGCGTAGCACGCGAGACGAGATGAGCGACCAGATTCCCGCTTACGGCCAAGGCGAAGGCGCGCTCGAGCGCATCAGGGCCATGATGCAGTGGACGCCGCAGGGCCGCGCGCTCGGCTTTGAGCTGTTGCGCGTCGAAAACAAGAAGGTGTTCTGCAAGACGCCGTACCGCGCCGACCTCGTCGGCGACCCGGAAACCGGCGTCATCGCCGGCGGTGTCATCACCACCTTCCTCGATCAGGTGTGCGGCATGGCCACGGTGCTTGGCATGCCTGTGCCCAGCACGATCGCGACCGTCGATATCCGCATCGACTACATGCGCCCGGCTATACCAGGCCGCGATATTCTCGCCGAAGCGCATTGCACCAAGGTGGGCCGCAGCGTCGCGTTCGTCGAAGCGCTCGCCTACGAGGAAGACGCAAGCGACCCGATCGCGCGCGCCGTCGCCACCTTCATGATCAACTCCAACGCCGGCCGGAAGATCGGCTCGAACTACAAGCCGCCGCGCACATGAACGAGGTTCAGCAGAAACTCACCGATGCGTTGGCGCGTGTGCCGTACGCGAATTTCCTCGGCGTGCGCGCGGAGCTGAAGGGCGATGAGCTGACTTTGATCCTCCCGTTCGCGGATCATCTCGTCGGCAATCCGCTGCTGCCGGCGCTGCATGGCGGCGTTGTCGGCGCGCTGATGGAGCTCACGGCGCTGACGCAGCTCGCCATCGCCTCGAAGAGCGAGAAATTCCCGAAGACGATCGATATCGGCATCGACTATCTGCGTTCCGGCCGCCCGGTCGATACGTATGCGCGTGCGCGTGTCGTAAAAATTGGCCGCCGCATCGCCAACGTGCAGTGCGAAGCCTGGCAAAGCGATCGCGCCAACCCGATCGCGGCGATGCACGGGCATTTCCTCGTGCCAGAGCAGGACGCGGCATCCTAAACGCAAATGCGCGAGGCCGAAGCCTCGCGCATTGTTTCCGCAACTAGCGCTCGACCTAGTTCAGCACGCCGAACAAGAAGAGCAGAATGATGATCGGCAGCGGGATGCCGACGGCCCAGAGGACGCAACCTTTGCCAAGTTCTTCCATGGTTGCGTCTCCTCAGATGCTCGGATTGGATTGATACGGCGCGCGATCGGAGTAGCGTGCGCGGCCTTCCCATTTGGGATGCGCAGCGCCGAGCCAGCCGCCGGCGATCGCGCCAGCAAGGCCCAGGCCGATCGCGCCGAACGCGGTCCAAGACAGCGCCGAGAGCGCATCCGCGGCCGCTTCCGCGTCAGCAAGCGCGTCCGGATCCGCTGGCGCGCCGTCAGCAGCGTCACCCAATTCGCGCAGCGTGTCGGTAACAGCGTTGGTCGCGCCTGCGGTCGGATCGGCGCCAGCGGTCGCGAGCACTGCGAACGCCACGCCCACGAACACCGCGAGCGCCCACACCATGAAACCCGTCAGCAGGCCGCCGAAATGATCCGGGTTGCGGCTGGAGCGCGCAGCGATGTAAGCGCCGATCTGGAACGCCACCAGATTCGCGAACATCGCATAGAGCGCGCCGCCAACACTGATCGTGTCGTCCTGACGGCTCAGTTCGTATGGATTGAACGCGCTCGCGCCGATCGCGACGCCGAGCAAACTCAACCCGAAGCCGATGGCAATCGCGGCGATTGCGCCAGCGATAATGCCATCCCATGTCACCAGCGAGTGCGAATAATGGCGACCTTCGATCGTGTAATCGGGGTCGAACCGATAGGAAATCATGCGCGCGTCTCCCATCCAGCCCCCAGCGGGCTAAACGGATAGAGCGGCGCCTGGTTCCGCCTGCGGACGAATTCGTGTTTCTGGTTTAACGGTCGATGCGGCCCACGATCACGGAGATCGTTCGTTTTGACGAACTATCTGCCGTTTGCAAAACATCACCGTCATGACCCAACTGGATCACCTCGCGCGCGCCGTCTTGCGGCACTATCCGCGCATCTACATCGCTTGCCACACCGACCATCAGCGCCGCAGAGGCAAAGGACCGGAGGTCAGCGCGCGCGATCAAACAATCTTGGCGCACATTCCGGACGCAGGCATACGCCCGCAACAGCTCACGCAGCATCTGGCCATTTCCGCTTCGACACTTTCGGAAGCCTTGAAGCGTCTCGTGGAGATGAAGCTCGTGAAGCTCTCGCCCCTTGCCGACGATGCGCGCGGTCGCGTGGCGCACCTCACACCGGCCGGCCAAGCGGCGCTCGCATCCACGTCGGTGCTCGATATGCAACGTGTGCGCTCTGCGCTTGCGACGTTGACGGCCGAACAGCGCGCGATTGTGGTGCAGGGCTTGAGCTTGCTTGCGGACGCGGCGCAAATCACGGGGGACTAAGCATGAGCTTGCCGAAAATTCTCGCGGGCGCGGCCCTGGCGATCGCGCTGTTGGTGGGCGGCGTCTACGCGCTTGGCGCGGCGACGCCGGCGTCACACAGCGCCGAAGCGACACGCGAAATCGCCGCGCCACCGGAACGCATCGCCGCGCGTATCCGCGCGGTGGAGGCATATCCAACATGGCGCGACGGCGTCGCAGTGGAGAACGTGACTGTCAGCGCCGACGCGACCACCTATGTGGAGATCGCCGAAGGTGATCGGATCGCCTACCGGCTCACCGAGCCAGAGACCGGCGCACGCTTCATCGCCACAATCACCGATGAAACGCTGCCGTTCGGCGGCGCGTGGACGATCGACATTGCGCCAACCGCCAACGGTTCGCGCGTCAGCATTCGCGAAGACGGAGTGGTGCGCGATCTGCTCTACCGCTTCTTCGCGCGCTACGTTTTTGGCTACACATCGACGATGGAAACCTATCTCGACAATCTCGCAGCGGCGGAGGCGCGCTAGGCCCATGCCTCAGCGAGCGCGCGCTCGACCAGGATATCGGTCGAGTTGAGCAGCGGGACCGAAAGATCGCTCTGGAACAGCACGAGTGGCGCCTCGGTGCAGCCGGCGATGATCGCTTCAGCGCCCTGCGCGATCAGCACGTCAGCGAGCGCACGCGCTTCGGCGCGCGACGCTTCGCTCAGATCGCCGCCTTTTATGCGATAGATCAGCGCCATCATGCGCGCTTGTTCGTCGGCATTGTGCGTAACCGGTTCGATGCCGGCGGCGCTGAGCGAGTCTTGATAGAGACGCGCTTCTATACAGCCCGTCCCGGCCATCACGCCCGCACGCTTTACGCCGCGCGCCTTCGCGGCATCGACGACAGCGTCGATCATGTTGAGGATCGGGATCGAGATCGCGGCCTGAATATCCGGCGCGAAGAAATGCGCGGTGTTGCAGGAGATCAGAATGAAATCCGCGCCCTCGCGCTCCAGCCCCTGCGCGCCCGCGATCAAAGCCGGCACAGGCGACGGCCCACGGCCGGCGATGGCTTCGTTGCGATTGGGGATGCGCGGATTGTTGTCGATCAAAAGGCGCAGATGATCTTGGTCGGTCGGCGCATTGGTGGCGCGGACGAGTTTGTCGAACAGATCAACAGTCGCCGCCGGCCCCATGCCGCCGAGGATGCCGATGGTTTTCGGCTCAGCCACGCAGCACGTCTTGGTACGCGTAAAGCGCCGGCGCGCCGCCCGTGTGCACGAACAGCACCCGCTCGCCGCGCTTCAACACACCACGACGCGTCAGCCCGATCAGGCCCGCCATGGCTTTGCCCGAATAGACCGGATCGAGCAGCACAGCTTCGGTGCGCGCGAGCATCTGTACGGCTTCGACCATCTCGTCCGTTGGAATCGAGTAACCACCGCCGACCCAATCATCGAGAGCGACGACCTTCTCGCGCGCCGGCGGCGCGACGCCCAGCAGCGCGGCCGTCGGCTGCGCGAGCGCGTAGAGGTTGCCCTCCTGCTCCGCGCGCGGACGACGAACATTGATGCCGGTGACGGGCGCGTCAAAATTCACGCTCGCGAACCCAACCAACAAACCCGAATGCGTGCCGCACGAGCCGCTGGCGACAACAATGTGATCGAATGTCAGTCCAAGCTCGAAGCTCTGCTGCACGATCTCGTGCGCACACGACACGTATCCGAGCGCGCCAAGCGGGTTGGAGCCGCCGCCGGGGATCAGATACGCCTTGCGCCCTTCATTCTTCAGCGCGCCAGCGAGTTCGTTCATCGCGCCGTTGAGATCATCGCCGGCGTTCACGACCTTGTATTTCTCCACGCCCAAGAGGCCGTAGAGAAAATTGTTGCCGGTCGCTTTCGGATCGTAAGAGCCCGGCACGCGCTGCTCGAGCACGAGCTGGCACTTCAGCCCCTCTTTCGCGGCAGCTGCGGCCGTGAGCCGGCAATGGTTCGATTGCGGCGCGCCGACCGTGATCAAAGTATCGCAGCCCTGCGCGATCGCATCAGCGACAAGGAATTCAAGCTTACGCGTTTTGTTGCCGCCGGCGGCGAGGCCAAGCAGATCGTCGCGCTTGATCCAAATCTCCGGCCCGCCTAGCACCGCACTCAGATTCGGCGCGGGCTCAAGCGGCGTGAAGCCAGGCGTATAACGACGGCGCGGAAAACGGGCGAGCTGCATGCCCGCCCTTTACGACGCGTTCTTGCGGCGCACCAGCGCTGAGAAGTCAGCTATGAGCTGCTCGGTCATCTTGCCGGGCGTGAACTTCATGCCGGCGATTTCGCGCACCGGTGTGATCTCAGCGGCGGAGCCGGTGAGGAACACTTCCGAGAACGTGCCGAGTTCATTCGGCCAGATCGCGCGCTCTTGCACCTCGATGCCGCGCGCTTTCGCGAGCTGGATCACGGTTTGACGCGTCAGGCCGTTGAGGAAGCAATCCGGCAGCGGCGTGTACAGCACGCCATCCTTCACGAAGAAAATGTTGGCGCCGGTGCCTTCGGCGATCTGGCCGCGCCAATCCATCATCATCGCGTCGTCAAAGCCGCTATCGAGCGCGGCGTGACGGGAGAGCGTGCAGATCATGTAGAGGCCGGCGGCCTTGGAGTTTGACGGCGCGGTGTCCGGCGCGGGCCGGCGCCACGGCGCGATCATCAGCCGGATGCCCTTCATCTTGTCGGCGAAGTAATCGCCCCACGGCCACGCCGTGACGGCGACATTGATGCGCCCGTTCTGCGCCGAGACGCCCATCTCGTCCGAACCGCGCCAAGCAAGCGCGCGCAGATAGCAATCCTTCCAGCCTTGCTTCTCAACCAGCTCGCGCTTGGCCTTATCGAGCTGCTCGGCGGTGTACGGCACCTCGAAGCCCAGCAGCTTGCCGGATTGGATCAGGCGTTCGCTGTGTTCGCGGCTCTTGAAGATCACGCCATCATAGCAACGCTCGCCCTCGAACACGCACGAGGCGTAGTGGAGCGCGTGGCTGAGCACGTGCACCTTGGCCTCACGGTGGGGCACGAACTCGCCGTTGAACCAAACCCAGCCGTCGCGGTCGTCAAAGGGCTGGCCGGCCATGGGGTGTCTCCTGCTATACTGGTGTTCGCGAAAGCCATCTCTGGGTGGGATGGATTTGCGCCGTATTGTTCGTATCGGGACATGCCTGTCAATCAATCCAAGCCGCCTGTAGAATCTTTTTCTGACCCTCGCCTATATTTGAGGGAAGATGAACTAGATCGGGCCGTCGCTTTGGTGTTCGCTGCCGCGCGGCGCTTCTGGAAGACGGCGCAAGGCCCGCTTTCGGAGGCGCATCTGGGGCCGGCGCACTACCGGGCGCTGGCGGCGATCCGGCGCGCCGAGGGGCTGTCGATCTCCGATCTGCAGGCGGCGCTGGACGTCCGCAAGCAGAGCCTGGCGCGGACTTTGGACGAATTGGAGAAAGCGGGCTTGATCCAACGCGAACCTGGCCGCGCCGACCGGCGCCAGCGTCTGCTGCGGCTCACCGAAACCGGCCGCGCCGCCGAGCGCGCGACGGCCGAAGCCTTGCGCGAACGCCTCGCGCACGTGTTCCGGCTCGCCGGCGCCGACAATGTCGCCGGCGCGCGCGTCGTGCTCGCCGCGCTCGCGGCGGAGGATGACAGCAAGTGAGCTTCGACGCGCTCGACCGTCCACCGCATCTGCTGATCGTCGATGACGACGATCGCATCCGCGAACTCTTGAAACGCTATCTCGCGCAAGCCGGCGCGCGTGTGTCGACGGCGGGCGATGCCGCCGCCGCCAAGCGCCTCCTCACCACGATCGATTTCGATCTGTTGATCCTCGACGTGATGATGCCGGTGGAAGACGGCTTCTCGCTGGCGGAGAGTGTGCGCAAAACCTCGAACGTGCCGATCGTGCTGCTCACGGCGCGCGGCATGCCGGAAGATCGCATTCGCGGCCTGCAGATCGGCGCTGACGATTATGTGCCGAAGCCGTTCGAGCCGGCCGAGCTTGCACTGCGTATCAACGCCATCCTGCGGCGCACCGTCACCAATCGCGGCGAACCGCCGGAAATGCTGACGTTCGGGCCGTTCACGTTCAACGCCGTGCGCGGCGAACTCACGCGCGACGGCATGCCGGTGCGGCTGACGGAAGCGGAAGTCGCCTTGATGCGCGTGCTTGCGGCGCGCGCCGGCGAAGTGATGAGCCGCGAGGATTTGGCCAAACGCACCGGCGCAGGGCTTGAGCGCTCCGTCGACGTGCAAGTCACGCGCATCCGCCGCAAGATCGAGATCGATCCACGCGCGCCGGTGTATCTGCAAACGGTACGCGGCGTCGGCTATCGCCTGGCGGCGGATTGAATTTCAATTGAACAGCCAGAGCCCAGCAACTATGGATTGATTTGGGCGGTACCTGGGGGCGCGGAATTGGAGGCGTACGCTATTCTTTCAGGCGGCGGCGCCTGGGCCGCAGCCCATGTGGGCGCGCTGAAGGCGGCGAAGGATCTAGGGATAAAATTCCTGGGCTACGGAGGCACATCCGGTGGCGCGATTGTGGCTTCGCTCGCGGCAGTTGGCGTTGCCCCCGAAAAGATGCGCGACCTACTAAAATCGACGCTACATCCACGCAACATCCTCAGTGAGGCCGGACAACAGATTGAATCGTATCAAGCTGATCTTGGTGGTGTATTCGCACTCCTGAAGAACCCGGGCTTATCGTCAATCTTCCGAGCTGGCAGTCGCTTCGTCACAAATGCGGATTTCCGTCGCATGACGGGCGAAGTCGCGAGCGCCTTCGGGCTGGAGCGCATTTCCGGAATTGGCGCCGCGCTCGAGGAAGCCGCAACTGAATCGAGGATCATCAGCAAGGGTGAGCCACTCACCTTCGGACTTCTGCGCGAGCGCGCCAATGTCGAACTAAAGGTTCTCGCGACCAATCTGAGCAAAGGGCGAAGCGAGATTTTCTCGCCAGATCAAACGCCGAATGAAAAGGTCGCGGCGGGCGTAAGCGCTTCGGCCGCATATCCGTTTCTTATCCAGCCCGTGCAAAGCAGCCGCAATCGGGAACTGTTGGTGGATGGCGGCCTTTGCAGCAACACCCCGACCTTCCTCTTCCTGAACGATGCAAAACGCCACAGGGTCCCGATCATTGTCTTTCAGCTCGAAAGAGAGCGCAGTTCGTTTGAACGGCCAAACATCAATAGCTTGGAGAAATATGTCGAGGCCGCGCTCGACATCGCGGTCAACGCATCGGACCGGCTTCGTGACGAGGACGCGTCACCGCTTATATACACTGTGCGCGTGCCAATTCCGGCGACCTTCCGACCAATGAGTCTTGGATTGGATCACGGCCAGGTCGATCTCTTCTTCGAGGGGGGCTACGAGCGAGCGCGTGAGAGGCTAGTCGAATGGCCTGCCTTTAAGGCGTTCGCTGAGCATGCAGAGGATGAGGATGAACTCGCCTGGCGCCTTATCGCGTCGTACGGTCCAAGAAAAATCTTCGAGAATGTGCTCCGAGCGATCGGCAACGATCTGTTCCGCTTCACCTCTGAAAAAGGGCGCATTTCGACATCGCCCGATCTCCGCATTTCGCTGTGGCTTCCGATCCTCGATACAGACCGACGCGTTCGGCTGGTGCTGACTTACAGCCATGGATTCGGAACTGATCACGAAGATCAGAGCTTGGTCTTCGGTGAGCAAGACGGCATCGTGGGCCGTTGCTTTCAAACGGGTAGTTTCGCGGCAGACGATCTCGAAAGGCTGTCCTCCACAGCGCAGCCCGACCCGACGAACGGTCGCGTACCGGAAGGACGACGTGCTGTTTTGGCCTTCCCGATCCGGGCCGGCTCCGATATACCGCCCCACTCCCGATCACGGCCCGTCGCAGTCTGCGCCATCGACGCCATGACACCGCTGGAGGACACTGGGTGGCTAACGCGATCTTCCAGCACGAATCAACTATTCAGCAGGGAACTGACGGTTATCCTGTCCGAGTGGGAATCAGTTCTGAAGCAGTTATTGAGGGCCTGAAATGAACGGTCAGCGCCAAGCTTCTTCACTTGCTCTTCCGACTGGCCAAAGCGACAGAGAGCCTCTGGTCGAGCAAGTGGTCGAACGCCCTTCGCCGAGTATGTTCTCGCGATCAGAGCTTTCAGAGTTCGCTTATCTTCGGCCCGACTTCGATCGCCTGGACCAAAAGCCCAACAAATGAAGTTGAATTTGCGCTAACTAGCGCACTATGGGCTTCCGTCTCCGCAATTATCTGCCGAAGGGCCTCTATTGGCGCACGCTGCTGATCATCGTCGCGCCGGCGGCGATCCTGCAGCTGATCATCTCGATGGTGTTTCTCGACGACCATTGGCAGGCGACGTCGAAGCGTATGAGCCAGGCGGTGGCGTCGGACGTGTCGCTGCTGATCCAGCTTTACGAGCGCGACCCGACGCCGGAGAGGTTTGAGTATCTGCGTGGCCTGGCGCTTCAGCCTTTGCGCCTGCAAATCCAGATGGAGCCGGACGCACAGCTCGAACAGACGCGCTGTCGCGGCGGCACGTCTGTGTCCGATCGCTACCTCACGCGCGCGCTGAGCGAGGATCTTGGCCGCGAGGTTTGGTACGATAGCCGCTGCCCGGGCAATCAAGTCGTCATCCGGGTGCCGGTCGAAGGCGGCATTCTCCAAGTGCGCGCCTTCCGCGACCGCGTACAGGCGCGCTCCGGTCCGCTGTTCGTGGCTTGGATCTTCGGCGCGACATTGTTCCTCTGCGTCGTATCGGTGATCTTCATCCGCAACCAGGTGCGGCCGATCGAGAAACTCGCGGACGCGATGGAGCGCTTCGGGCGCGGCGAAGGCGCGGACGATAGCTTTCGTGCGCGCGGCGCACGCGAGGTGCGCGGCGCGACGGCGGCGTTCTTCGACATGCGCGACCGCATCAAGCGCCACATCGAGCAGCGCTCGCAATTGCTGGCGGGCGTCAGCCACGATCTGCGCACGCCGCTGACGCGCCTCAAGCTGCAGCTAGCGCTGATGACGCCCTCGCCGGAGATTGAGGATGCCAAGCGCGATCTCAGCGAGATGGAGCAGACGCTCGACGAATATCTGGCCTTCGCCAAAGGCGCGTCCGAGGAAGCCCCGGCGACGGTCGATCTTGGCGCGCTAGCCGAAGAGGTCGCGCACGAATGCGCGCGCACCGGCGTCGATATCGCCATCGAACGCACCGGCGAGGTGCAAACCCCCGGTCGCGCGCGAGCCCTCAAACGCTGCCTCTCCAACCTGATCGACAACGCCGCCGCCCATGGCGACAAGGTGCGCGTCAGCGTCACCGGCGAGGCCAATGCGATCTCGGTGTCGGTGGACGACAACGGCCCGGGCATCCCCGAGGAACTCTACGAAGAGGCGTTCCGCCCCTTCTCGCGCCTCGACGAGACTCGCTCCCGAAATCAAAAGGGCGTTGGCCTTGGCCTCGCCATCGCCCGCGACGTCGCCCGCTCGCATGGCGGCGAGATTTATCTGCGCCAGAGCCCGCTCGGCGGCTTGCGGGCGACTTTGCGCGTGCCGCGTCCTGCCTGAAGCTTGAGGATGGCCGGCGCCGAGCTGTGGATAAATAGACTCGGTGGAGTTCGCGCCGTCGTTTATAAATCGTAAAGGCATTCCCCAGGCCCACGAGCAGAGCGGACATGGCGGACAGCGGCGACCCGATCAATCGGGCACGAATTTGCATCGATTTCGGCACCGCGCTCTCGAAAGCGAGCATGTGCCTGGACGCGAACCTGCCGCTTGAGGTGGGCGTGCGGACGATCCCGATTGGCGCAGTCGCCGGGGCGTCGCACCATCTGCTTGCGCCGTCGGTGCTGTTCGTGGACGGCGGCCGCTTGTTCTTTGGCCCGCCGGCGCTTGAGCACGCGCAGGCCGGCATCTCCGAAGGCCGCGACCCGATCCTCTCGTTCAAGACCGTGCTTGGCGCGGCGGACGTGCCCGCCGCCCTGGCGCAGCGCATGCCGCCCTCCATCGACCCGACCGGCACGCTGCGCGCGCGCGACGCGCTCACGCTCTATCTCGCCTATCTCGACCAGCTGATCCGCGAAGCGCTGCGCTACGCCGCTGACGTGCCGCCCGGCATCGCCGAAGCGCCGCGCCGCTATACGAGCCCGGTGTGGAAGCCAGGCGGCGGCGTCGATCTGGCGTTCGAGCAAATCTTCAACGAAGCGGCGGCGATCTCGCAAAAGCTCGGCCGCCTGTTGCTGTCGCCGGACGGCATCTCCATCGCCCAGTGCAAGGACGCGCTCGACAAAGCCGCGGCCGCCCCCGGCAATGGTCATCTGGAAACCGGCATCTTCGAACCGCACGCGGCGGCAGCGGCGAGCTTGGCGTTCACCTCCTCGCCCACGCGCTTCGTGATGGTGTTCGACATGGGCGCAGGCACCACCGACATCGCCGCGTTCGAGTTCGACGAAACCAGCGATCCGCCTTCGCTCACCGAGGTGAAGCCCGCGCGTCAGTGCAGCGCGCTCGCCGGCGACGAGATCGACCGCATCATCGTTGAGCTAATCCTGCGCAAGCGCCACGCCAAGGACGACGACGCGCGTGCGATGCGTTCACTGAAGCTCGCCGCGCGTGAGATGAAGAAAGAGCTGTTCGCGACCGGCAAGTGCCAACTCAAGAACGGCTGGATCAGCACCACGATCAACGCCAAGGATCTGGCCGACGACGAACAATTCCGCGGCTATCAGGGCGCGCTGGCGCGGCTGATCGCGGCGAGCCTCGGCGCCGTGGTGCAGCGGGCGATGCAAGTTGGCGGCGGCACCGTTGATGTCGTGCTGGCCGGCGGCGGATCACATCTGCCGTTCCTGCCGAACCTAGTGCGGCACGTGGCCGGCAATCTCCCAGGCAATGTCTCGCTGCGCGTCGGCCCGCTCTCGCCAGCAAGTTCGTACTACGACACGATCGATCCCGCGCTCTCGAGCACCTTCCCGCAGATCGCCATGTCCGTCGGCGGCGCGCTGGTGGAGCGCATGGCGCCCGCTTAAGCGCTCTTTGCGATATTGTTTAGACGCTCAAGCGCGGTCTGCGTGACCTGAGCGAATCTGTCCGCGCTTGGCTGTTGCTTCGGCATGCGGTTCCAGGCGTCGAGTGCGGCGATCTTATAGGCTTCAGCGAGCGTCGGGTAGTTGAAGGTGTTCTCGACGAAATAATCCAGCGTGCCTTCGAGATTGAGCACGGCCTGGCCGATATGGATCAGCTCGGTCGCGCCTTCGCCAACGATGTGCACGCCGAGCAGACGCCGCGTTTCGAGCGCGAAGATCATTTTCATGAAGCCGGAATTGAGCCCCATGATGTGCCCGCGCGAGGTTTCGCGGAAACGGGCGATGCCGGTCTCGTAGGGGATGCGCTTCTCGCGCACCTCTTCTTCCGTCATGCCGATGGTGGAAATCTCAGGCACCGAATAGATGCCGTACGGAAAGAATTCCGGCGGCTTGTGCGCCTGTTCGCCGAAGGCATGGCACGCAGCGATGCGGCCCTGCTCCATCGAGGTGGACGCGAGCGAAGGAAAGCCGATCACGTCGCCGACGGCGTAGATGTGCGGCTGGGCTGTGCGGAACGTTGCTTTGTCTGCGGCGATGCGGCCGCGTTCGTCGGCAATGAGGCCAGCGGCTTCGAGATTGAGGCTCGCGGTCGCGCCCATGCGGCCGGCGGCAAACAGCACCATCTCCGCCCAGATCTGCCTGCGGTCGTCGAGCTGGATCAGGCACGCGTCGTTGATCCGCTCGACGCTTTCGACTTTGGAGCGGAAGCGCAGTGTCACGCCACGGTCGCGCAGATCGTGGATGAACTCATCCACCAATTCGCGATCGACGAAGCTCAGCAGCCCATCGCTCGGCTCAATCACTGTGACCTTCACATCGAGCGCCGAGAAAATCGTGGCGTATTCAACGCCGATGACGCTCGCGCCGATCACGGCGATCGAACGCGGCAGGCGCTTCAGATCGAGGACCTCGTCTGCGTCCACGACAAGCTCGCCATCGAACGGGACATAGGCCGGCCGGAACGGCTGCGTGCCGACAGCCAGCACGATGCGGTCGCCATGGACGTGGCGGACCTCGCCCGCATCCGTCGTCACCTCAATCGCGTGTGGGCCAAGGAAACGCGCCGCGCCGCTCATCCAGGTGACGGCGTTGCGGGCGAATTGGTGCTCCAGCACCTCGACCTCGTGGTCGAGCGTGATCTGCAAGCGGCGGCGGAGGTCTTCGGCGGTGATGTCCGCCTTGGCGCGATGGGCGCGGCCGTAGATGCCACGCTCGCGCCAACCGGAGAGGTTCAGCACCGTCTCGCGCAGCGTCTTCGATGGAATGGTGCCGGTATGAACGCAAACGCCGCCGACGCGGCGGCCCTTCTCGATCACCAGAACAGATTTTTTGAGCTTGGCCGCTTGCACGGCGGCGCGACGCCCCGCCGGGCCTGAACCGATCACGATCAGGTCGTAATGCTGCGCCATCGCCGCCCCTTATGCGGTACGATAAAGCGCCGCTTCGCTCGCCAAGAGGTTAATTCAGGCCTGCTCGACGAAGCGCTTGGAGATGTCGGCCGTGACGCTGGACCAGCCTTGGCTGAGGCGATCCAGGTTCGGCGCGATGGTCTCTTCATATTGGATGGTCGCCACCGCCATGGCGACGAAGACCGCGCCAAGGCAAGTGTTCAGCACCGCGTGCGTCGCATCGCGCCAGCGCGCGCGCCATTCATGCAGATCGATTTGCCACATGATTGCACCTCGTTTCCCTGCATCAACATTTTAGCTGGGAAGGTAAACAAGTGCTGACCAAAAAGTTTACGCGTGCAATTTTCGCAGCAATTCGCGCACTGCACACAGCATTTGATGCGCGATTTCTTACAAGCGGATGACGAAGCGCTTCTTCATCGGCGTGATGACGCGCCACACGCCGGTGAAACCGGGCTCGATCACGAAGCTTTCGCCGGCGCTGAATTTTTGCGTGAGGCCATTGTCGCCGACGAGCTCGCACGCGCCTTCGAGCACGTGACAAAACTCAAACTCGTCGTACTTGACGCGCCACGCGCCAATATCGGCGGACCATTCACCTACGAAAGTTCTGTGTTCTGCATCTTCGTAGTCGACGATCGTGCGCGTCATCGGCGCGCCTTCGACGAGACGATCAGCGGCGACGGGCTCGACCGTCGCCTCACCCGTCCCGGCGATGCGGACGACACCGCTCAAGCGGGCGTCTCGGCATCGGCCTTCGGCTTCGGATCAAAGCCTGCCCAGCGGCCGAACATTTCCTCGGCGCGGCGGAGGTTCTTATCGAGCGAGGCCATGGTCTTGGCGAAATCACCCGCGCTATCGCCGCGCCAGGCGATGCGGGCCTGGCCAATGATGACGCCCAGCCCTTGCGCGCGCGCCTGGCCAGTCATGCCGTCCGCCTCCAAGCCAGCGAGCGAGAGCACCCAACGCGCGCAGCGGACATGGCGCTGGTGTGCCGAAGCAAGCAGCGTCGGATCGCGGTCGACGCCCTGCTCCATAGCCATAACAGCCGCGCGATGGCTTTCCATCGCCTCGAAGCGGCGCATGATCAGGTCGAACAGGCGGTCGCGCACGCTCTGGCTCGGATCGAGCGCGTCGAGATCGTCGGCGATAGCGCGGTCGAACGCCTCCTCCACGCAATCCACCGCCTCCCACAGCGACGCGCCATAAAAGTCAGCCACCGGGCGGCTAGCGGCGTCGGCCAGGCGCACGATCGTCAGCTCCCGCCAGGGCGTCGTGGCGGCGAGCGACAGCGCGGCGCGGGCGAGGTCGCGGCGGATGGCGGTATCGAGGTGGAGGCTCATGGCCAAAGCTGAAACGCGGCGGCCGGCCAGCGTCAAGCGGATGCGGCGCCGCGCTTAGCCCTTGCCCAAGTCGCGCGAGCGCTGGGCGGCCTTGCTGACGGCGCGCCGCAACAGCGGGCCGAGGCCGTCAGCGGCGCCCAGCACGTCGAGCGCGGCTTCGGTGGTGCCGCCGGGCGAGGTCACCTGCTTGCGCAATTGGCCGGGCGGTTCGTTCGTCTCCAGCATAAGCGCGCCAGCGCCGGCGACAGTGCCGCGCGCGAGGCGCATGGCGGTGTCCTTGTCCAAACCCTCCTGCTCGGCGGCGGCGGCGAGCACTTCGGCGAGCAGGAACACGTAGGCTGGGCCGGAGCCCGAAACGGCGGTGACGACATCCATCAGCCGCTCCGCCGCGATCGGCTCGACGCTGCCAAGCGGTTCGAGCAATTGCTCGATCAGCTGGCGATCTTCCGCCGTGCAGCCAGGCGAAGCGACATAAGCCGTGACGCCCTTGCCGATGCGCGCGGGGCTGTTCGGCATGGCGCGGATGACGCGCTGCGAGCCCAGCTCCCGCGCAAGCTTTTCCAAAGTGAGGCCCGCCATCACCGAAAGCACGCGGGTATCGGGGCCGACGAACGTGCGCGCGGCGGGCGCGACTTGCGCGAAGCTTTGCGGCTTCACCGCCAGCACCAGCACATCAACCGGCCCGGGCGCCGGCGGGTTGATGACGGCGCCGACAGCATCAAGCGCTTGCTCTAGCTCAGCATCGAAATTCGGCTCGACCACCGTGAGCGTGAGGCCCCCGCCCCGGCGCACGGCCTCGATCCAGCCGCGCACGAGCGCCCCGCCCATGGCGCCAGCGCCGATCAGCGCGACCGAGGGCGAGTCCAAACTCATGCGGCTCCTTTAGGTGACACACACGCACACAGCACGATCAGCGTAAATCCGCCAATGTCAGCCATGCGTGTGTGTCACCGTGCGATTAAGCCTCGCCGAGTGTCTCAAACAGGGCGGCGGCCGATGCGTCCTCTGCCGGCATCCCGCCCAGGATAAGGAAGTTGAAGGCGGGCTGGAAGCGTTCCGCCGCATCGAGGGCGGCCGCAAGCATCGCTTGCACCTCGCCGATCGAGATCTCGTCGCGGCCGATCATTGGCATCGCGTGCCGGAAGATGATCGTGCCGTCGTCGGACCACACGTCGAAATGGCCGAGCCAGAGATTTTCGTTGATGTGGCACGCGAGCTTCTGCGCTTCGGCCCGGCGCGAGACCGGCGCCTGGATATCGAAGCCCAAAGTGAACAAGAGCGCCGGCAGCTCCTCGCGGTAGCTGAAATAGCCCACCGTCTCGCCCCATGCGCATTTGAAACTGAAATGGACGTCGCCGTCCTCAGCGCGTTCGGAAGAGAAACGATCATCGGAGGCGATCACCGCCTCGACGGTTTCCATCGGATCGGACGACGTTTCGATTTCGTCGTCGAGATAGAGATCCATTGCGCATCCCCTTCGCGCTATGGGCCGCCGCGACTGGCGACCGGTTGCGATCTCTTCGCCTTGGGCGCGCTTAAGCGGCGCGTCGAATCGAACCCCGCTACCAGCTAAGCGCTCAGTTCGTTACTTGATAGTTTCCAGCACGGCATAAGCGCCTTTGCTCAGAGGTTTGCTCATCAGTGCGGCAAGCGCTTATCGTGTCGAAAACGAAACGCAATTCGGCGCTAAAGCGGACCGCCGGCTTCCAGCCGGCACGTTTCAGTCGGGCGCCGGCGCTTGCAGGTTGGAGCGCGAGGCTCCGCCTCGCATGCGGGCCGGAGGCCCGCGCTCCAAGTTATCCAACATTGGCGCAAAGATGCCGGCTGGAAGCCGGCGGTCCGCTCCGGTGTTGCGACCGCGCGGCGCACTTGCGTTCGGATCATCACGGTTTGAAAACAATCCCTGGAGAAAACCGTGCTGATTGCTTCAGTCCAATATGCTGACACGCCCGACGCGCCGGCCTTGAGCGATGAGCGCGTGGCGCTGACTTGGCGCGAGGTCGCGGAGACAGCGACACGCGCGGCGAGCGCGCTGCTGGCGCTCAACCTGCCGCAAACGCCGCGCGTCGCGATCTTCGCCACCAACAGCGCCGAAACAGTGCTCGCTTACATCGCCGCGTTGCGCGCGGGCGTGTCCAGCGTGCCGCTCAATTTCCATCTCACGCCGGAAGAAGCCGCCTACATTCTGCAGGATTCCGGCGCTTCGGTTTTGTTCGTGAGCCCCGAGACGGCGGAAGTGGGATTGGCAGCCGCGAAGATCGCCGGCGTGAAGCGCGTGATCGGCTGGCGCACGAATGTCGCTGGCGTCGAGAGTTTCGAGGATTGGATTGCGAACGCGCCCGATGGCGAGCCGCCGTCCGACATGCTCTCGCTCGCGCACCTGCACTACACGTCAGGCACAACCGGCAAGCCGAAAGGCGTCGAGACTCCGCCGAACATGTTCGTTGTTGGCGCGAGCGTCGCTGAAGCGTTCGCAGCGTTCGCGAAGGAGGTGCGCGACACCGGCTTCATCGGCCCCGTGCTTTCAGTGAGCCCGCTCTACCACACGAGCCCGCTGCGCGCGGTGCGACTGGTCGCGGGCGGCGCGCCTCTGGTGACGATGGCGCGCTACGACGCCGAAAAGATGCTCGCGGCGATCGAGAAATACGGCGTAAGCACCATCCACATGACGCCGACGCATTTCGTGCGCCTGCTCGATCTGCCGGAAGCGACGCGGCGCAAGTACGACCTCTCCAGCCTGCGCAAAGTACGCCACACGGGCGCGGCCTGCCCTGCGCATGTGAAGCGGGCGATGATCGAATGGTTCGGGCCAGTGATCATCGAAGTGTACGGCGCGACGGAATCCGGGCCGGTGACGTCGATCTCTTCGGAGGAATGGCTGGAACGCCCCGGCTCCGTCGGCCGCTGCCTGCCGCCGTTCGAGGTTGAGGTTTATTCCGAAGATGGCGCGCGCCTCGGGCCCAACGAGTTTGGCGTGCTCTATTTCCACGACACGAATTTGCGCGGCATCCGCTACTTTAACGACGACGAGAAAACCGCGCGCTCGCATATCAAGCCCGGCACGTTCAGCTTGGGTGAGATGGGCTACGTTGACGACGCGGGCTACGTGTTCGTCACCGACCGCATATCCGACATGATCGTCTCCGGCGGCGTCAACATTTACCCTGCCGAGATCGAGCATGCTTTGCTGGAACATCCGGCCATTCACGATGTCGCCGTGATCGGCGTGCCGAACGCAGAGATGGGCGAAGAGGTGCGCGCGCTCGTCGTGCTTGAGCAAGGTAAACCAGCGCCAAGCGACAAGGAGCTCGACGCATTCTGCAAGGAGCGCCTCGCCGGCTTCAAACGCCCGCGCTCTTACGAGTTCGTCCCCGATGTCGGCCGCAACGCGCTCGGCAAGGTGAACAAGCGCGCCCTGCGCGCGCCCTATTGGGCCGACGCCCCGCGTTAACTCAGGTTCGCAATTTGCAGAACCTCGCGCAAAGACGCGCGTTCTGACCAAAACTGGAACAGAGCGCGATGGTTACCAATCGCGGGGGTCTCTCATGGCGAAGCTTATGGCGCACAAATCCAATCAGCCGGTCGGCTGGATTCGCGTGCCGGACAATCTCAGCTTCGGCTGGGCCTTGCGCCTGCCGGTCGCGCCGCACCTCAGCATCACCGTGCCGGTTCGTGTCCACACCCGCGATCGCGGCTGGACGCAATATTATTTCGCTGAACTCGACGGCCTGACCCAGGCGCAGCTCGACGCGCTGGTTGCGAACAAGATGTACGAGCCGGCTGAGAGCGTGGCTTAAGGTTGGCGGACCGCCGGCTTCCAGCCGGCATCTTTGTCCGAGCAAGCGGGAGGCGCCACTTAAAATCCGCGCAGGTCCATCCATGCGCCTGCCTGAGCCTGTCGAAGGCTGGCGCACGCACGTGCCGGCTGGAAGCCGGCGGTCCTCGGCGTTTTACTTTTTAAGCAGCTCCTCGAGCGCGGCCACCCGTTCCCGCAATTCGTCCGCCTCGGCGCGGGCGTCGGTCGCCATTTGCTTGACCGCCTCGAACTCGTCGCGGCTCACAAGGTCCATCTCGGCCACAAAACGGTCCGCCTGGGCGCGGAAGAAGCCTTGCGCCTCCTGCCCTGCGCCTTGAGCCAGACCCATGGCCCCGGTCATCAGCCGGGCCAGATCGTCGAACACGGAGCTTTGCGATTGCATGGGGCCCTGTTTAAGAACCAGGCGCCGGCCACGCAATGCGGCCGATCAGCTTTCAGCCAAGGATGAACGCGGGTGATTTTCGAGGCGATTCAATTCCCCAGCATCGATCCGGCGGCTTTGACCATCCCGCCAATCTTTGGCTTTGGGCCGTTTCACCTGCGCTGGTACGCGCTGGCTTACATCGCCGGCCTCGTGCTCGGCTGGCGCTGGATGGTGTGGCTGATCCGGCGCGACCAGCTCTGGGCGCCGAACAAGCCGGCTTTGAGCGTGCCGCAGGCGGATGATTTCCTGTTCTGGGCGACGCTCGGCGTCATCCTCGGCGGCCGGCTTGGTTACGTGCTGTTCTACAAGCCGGACATGATCTGGAAGAACCCGGTCGAGATCCTGCAGATCTGGCAGGGCGGGATGAGCTTCCATGGCGGCCTGATCGGCGTCGCCATCGCCGCGATCTGGTTCACGCGCCAGCTGCATGTCGATGAAACGCAATTTGCCTCGCTGGCGAAGAAGCATGCCGTCGCGGAGCCGCCTGCGGACAAGCGCGGCGAGTACATGGAGTTCAAAGGGCTTGGCTGGCTGAAGAAGAGCGAAGCCGAAAGCCTGCGCGCGAAAACCAAGACGGAGAAGGTCGACCTGCTGCGCCTCGGCGACATCGCCGCCGCCGCCGCGCCGATCGGCCTGTTCTTTGGCCGGCTCGCCAACTTCATCAATGGCGAACTTTGGGGACGCGCCACCGATGGCCCGTTCGGCGTCATTTTCTGCAACGATCGCCTGCGCGATTTCACCGGCAATTGCCCAGCCGGCAACGAACCGCGCCATCCGAGCCAATTGTACGAAGCCGCTCTTGAGGGCGTCGCGCTGTTCGCGATCATCAACATCGCCACGTTGCGCTTCGACTCGCTGCGCCGTCCGGGCGTGAACACCGGTTTGTTCCTGATCTTCTACGGCCTCTTCCGCGCTCTGCTCGAAACCGTGCGCGAGCCGGACGCGCATATGCCGGAAGCACTGCGTGGAATCGTCACCATGGGCATGCTGCTCTCGATCCCGATGATCCTGATCGGCGCCTGGCTGCTGCGGCGGGCTTATACTCAGCCGAAATTAGCCGCGGCGTGAGCGCTGGCGAACATCGCGCGTGGCACGCGTTGCGCCTGCTACGAGACGAAGGCGTACATGTCGTGCGCCAACATAAGATCGGACGATACACAGTGGACTTCGCCATTCGCCGCGCACGCATTTCGATTGAGATCGACGGCGGCGTCCACGACATGGAAGGCCGTGCTGAATACGATGCGATGCGTCAACAGCATCTCGAAAACATTGGCTGGAGTTTCGTCCGCTTCCGCTCCGAAGAAACGCACGACACCAAAGCACTCCTCGACAAAGTGCGCGCCGCACTCCCCCTCCCCTTGAGGGGAGGGGGCAGGGGGCGGGGTGAGCCACCGACGTCTGAAGGTTCGCCAGCAGCAGCAGCAATTTTGAACGCCGGAGGTTCACCCCACCCCCCGGCCCCCTCCTCTCTAGAGGAGGGGGAGATTCCGGCGCATCTGCGCCGACGTACGCGTGCGAACCGCAAATTTCCGTCGCGAGCGAAGCGATGACGTTGCGCGCCGACCTTATCGAGAAGATCAAGGAAAACGGGCCGATGACGGTCGCGGAGTACATGGCGGCGTGCCTGTACGATCCGGAATACGGCTATTACGCAGCCCATCCCGCCATCGGCGGACACGGCGCCGATTTCATCACCGCGCCGGAAGCGAGCCAGATGTTTGGCGAGTTGATCGGGCTTTGGTGCGCGCATGAATGGGCGGCGATGGGCAAGCCGG
Source organism: uncultured Terricaulis sp. (assembly GCA_964653495.1). Classification (GTDB taxonomy): domain Bacteria; phylum Pseudomonadota; class Alphaproteobacteria; order Caulobacterales; family Aquidulcibacteraceae; genus Vitreimonas. The sequence goes on from CAZZFE010000001.1 coordinate 130,094, forward strand.
CGCTAAACCTCATCGAACTCGGCCCCGGCCGCGGCGTGCTAATGCAAGACGCATTGCGCGCGACAAAGCGCGTTGAAGGCTTTCACGATGCGCTGAACGTGGTGTTCGTGGAGGTGAGCGCGCCGCTGCGCGAGGAGCAAGCCGAGCGCGTGCCGAACGGCGAATGGGCGGTCCGCCTGGAAGATGCGCCGCCCGGCCCTTCCATCATCATCGCCAATGAATTCCTCGACTGCCTGCCAATCCGCCAATTCATTCGCGACGAGGATGGCTGGCGTGAAAAGCTGGTTGGCGTCGACGACAACGAGCAACTGATCTTTGGCCTCTCCAACGCGCTGCCCGCGCCGGATACTGACGACGAGATCGGCGCTGTCCGCGAGATCGCACCGGCGTTGCCGGCCATCATGTATGAAATCGAACAACGCCTGCACGACGCGCCGGGCCGCGCTCTGTTCATCGATTACGGCTACGTGCGCCCCGAAGGCAGCGACACGCTGCAAGCACTGGTGAAGCACACCAAGATCGATCCAATCGAACAACCGGGCGAAGCTGATCTCACCGCGCACGTCGATTTCGCCGCTGTCGCGAAACTCGCAAGCGATGCTGGCCTCCATGTCGCCGGCCCCGCGCCGCAAGGCTATTTCCTGCGCGCACTCGGCATCGAGGCGCGCGCCGAAGCGCTGACGCAAGCCAACCCGCACCGCGCCGAGCGCATCGCGCGCGAACTCACGCGCCTCACCCATCCCGAGCAAATGGGCGAATTGTTCAAAGCCATATGTCTATCGAGCCCGAACCTCCCGCCGCCCGCGGGCTTCTAAGCGCGGACGCGCCGCCGGCCTTCTACGCCGACACGCTTGCGCGCGCGGGCGTGCGTCACGGCTTTTTCGGCAGCCGTGGCGGTGTGTCGGAGGGCATCTACACAAGCCTCAACGCCGGACCTGGCTCGCGCGACGATCAGAGCGCAGTCGCTGAAAACAGAAAGCGCATCGCCGGCGCATTCGGCGTTGGCGCGGACAAGCTTGTGAGCTTGCACCAAGTGCATTCGGCGCGCGCGGTGCTGATCGACGCGCCCTTCCCTGGCGCGCGGCCGGAAGCGGATGCGCTCGTCACCAAAACACCGGGCCTGGTGCTCAGCGCGCTCAGCGCCGATTGCGGGCCAATTCTGTTCGCCGATCCGCAAGCGCGCGTCATCGCCTCCGCGCACGCCGGCTGGCGCGGCGCAATTGGCGGCGTGTTGGAAGCGACGGTCGCGCTCATGGTCGAAGCCGGTGCACAACAAAGCCGTATCGCCGCCGCACTTGGCCCCTGCATTCACCAGGCCTCCTACGAGGTCGGCCCGGAATTCGAATCGGAGTTCGTCGCGCGCGATCCGGCCTACAAGCGGTTTTTCGTTCCGGGCGCGGGCGACAGACTAAAATTTGATCTCCCCGCCTTCATCGCCGCGCGACTCGACGCACTCGGCCTCGCCAGCGTGGAGATTTTGCCCTGCGACACCTATTCGGGCGTTGAAACATTGTTCAGCCACCGCCGTGGCGTGCACGAAGGCGCCCCCGATTACGGTCGCAACTGCGCCGCGATCTGCCTGTGACATCAGGCGCCCAAAAAAGCGCCGTCACATCCGCAATGCAAAACTGTCGTTCTGTTGCAGCAAAACGTCTTTCGCTTGTCCGAGTCGCACGTTAAGAGCCGGCCAAACGCGAATGGATGCGTGGGGCCCGTTATCCATGAAGCTTATCAGCGGCAACGCCAACAAGACGCTCGCGCAAGCGATCGCCGACCATCTCGACGCACCGCTCGCCGGTGCGCAGTTCAAACGCTTCAAAGACAATGAAGTGTTTGTCGCGATCGACGAGAACGTGCGCGGCGAAGATGTCTTCCTGATCCAGTCGACGTCATACCCGGCGAACGACAATCTGATGGAATTGCTGATCGGCATCGACGCGCTGCGCCGCGCGAGCGCCCGCCGCATCACCGCTGTGATCCCCTATTACGGCTATGGCCGCCAAGACCGCAAAGTCGGCGGCCGCACGCCGATCTCGGCGAAGCTGGTCGCGAACCTAATCGCCACCGCCGGCGCGGACCGCGTGCTAACGCTCGAACTGCACGCCGGCCAGATCCAAGGCTTCTTCGATATCCCGACGGACAATCTGTTCGCGACGCCGGTGCTCGAGCGCGATCTCCGTGAGCGCCAGAAGAACGCCGGCGATCTGATGATCATCTCGCCGGACGTTGGCGGCGTCGTGCGCGCTCGCGCGCTGGCGAACCGCCTGGGCGCGGACCTCGCCATCGTCGACAAGCGCCGCGAGAAGCCGAAGAAGGACATGAAGGGCGCGCAGGTCGAGCTGCAGTCCGAAGTCATGCACATCATCGGCGACGTCGAAGGCCGCCATTGCGTTCTGGTGGACGACATCGTCGACAGCGCCGGCACGCTCTGCAACGCGGCGGACGCCTTGTTGAAGCACGGCGCCAAATCCGTCGCGGCGTACGTCGTCCACGGCGTGCTCTCGAACGGCGCGACGCAGCGCGTGACGGATTCGAAGCTGAGCGAACTCGTGGTCACCAATTCGATCGACCCGCATTCGCACAAGCCGTGCGAAAAGCTCCGCACCATCTCCATCGCCCAGCTGATGGGCGACGCGATTTGGCGCATCGCCAACGAACAGAGCGTCAGCTCGCTGTTCGAGTGAGCGATCTGCCGAAGACGCTCCGGCTCGCGCCGGAATATGGCTGCTGGCCGATCTGGAATCCCGAACCGAACGGGACGTACTATTACAACGTTGATCCACGCACGCTGCCGCTCAGCGCCGCACTTTGCGATGCGTTGGAAGCTTGGTCAGACGAGCACTACGCGACACTAAACCAGGACTACCCGCCGGACTCCGCCTTCCCCTCGCCCGAGGCGGAGCAAGCTTGGCTCGCGCACGGCGCGGGCTTGTTCGCGCGGCTCAAGTCGGAATTGCCAAGCGTGACTTGGACAACTCCGCTGGCTGAACTCGGCGTCTAACGCGTTCCGGCGCGGCGGCGATAGGTTAGATCGAAGGTGATGGTCCACGCGTTCGTCGCCGCGTCAAAACTCTCGCCCCATTGGCGGACGGTGTTTGCGTCTAGCGCTTGGAAATTCATGCGCTGCGGCGCTGGCGCGGCGCCATTCGCACTTGGCGGCGGGTTCAGCATGTCGAGATACATCGCGCCGTCATGAAACGTGCCGGCATAGTCGGTGCGCAAGCCGGTCGCGTCGGCGTAGCTCTGATGCCATTTCTGATCTGTCGCATCGTACGAATTGATCGAGTGTCCGTGTGCGCCGGCGAACGGGCGCCAATGCTCCATCATCACGCAGCCTTGCGCCACCGAGGTGATCGAGCTCTCGGCGATGATCGCGCCGGACGTGACTTGGCTCGGCGATACATCCCATTCGCCGAGCCAAAAATCGAACTGCCGTGCCTCGGCGCTTGTGCATCCCGCAGGGCGGCGCGGCTGCACCATGCGATTGTTGACGATGGGCCTGAGCCGCGTGACCTCGTCGCGCAATTGCTGGCGGCTCATGCTCTCGACCGCAGGCGGTTGTTGCGCCTGCGGTTGCTGCGCCAAAGCTGGCGCCACCGCCAAAACCAAACCGAACATTACGCCAACAAGCAAACGCATCGCCGCCTCCCTCATTGCGCTGACGAGAGAAGCACCGCCTGAGGGCGAACCGCGATCACACTTGCGCGAAGCGGCGGATTCTTGCGACGAACGCCAAGCGTGGAGCGACGCGCACGCTCCACGCTTGAGCGCCCCCTATTCCGCGGCGACTTTCGCCGCGGCCAGGTTCTCCTTCGTGGGCAGCGGGCTTTCGAGCTGCGCCCAGTCGATCATCACGTCGCCGGCCAAGTCCTCGTACTTGAGCGCGCCGAGCGCTTCGTACTTCGGCCGTACGCGTTCGGTCAGCAATCCGACGCGCTTCAGATTCGGCATGATGCGTTCGAACAAAAGCTCGCGGAACAGGCCGATCACCATGCTGTCCATGATGTGCTTCTTGGCCGCTTCTTCGTCAAAGCCATACTCGCGCACGACATCGAGGCCGAACAGGCGGTCGCGCATGATGGCGCAAGCCTGGTAGGCGAACTCGGCGCGATCTTCGATTTCTTCCTGTGGCAGGATTTTGATCCAGTCTTCGAGATAGTTCACGCCGAACGCCACGTGGCGGCCCTCGTCGCGCATCACCAGCTCGACCACTTGCTTCAGCAGCGGATCTTTCGTCGTACGTACCTGCGTGCCGAAGGCGGCGAGCGCCAGGCCTTCGATGATCAGCTGCATGCCGATGAATTTGAGATCCCAGCGCTCATCGGCGAGCACCTTGTCGATCAGGGCTTTGAGGTTCTTGTTGATCGGATAGATCATGCCGCATCGACGGCGCAAATATTGGTTGAACACCTCGACGTGACGGGCTTCATCGAAGGTTTGTGAGGCGGCGTAGAGCTTTGCGTCCGCCGTCGGCGCGCAGGAAACGAGCTGCGACGCCACCAGCAAGGCGCCCTGCTCGCCATGCAGGAATTGGCTCATCGTCTGCGCGTGCGCTTTCCAGGAAAAGCGCACCTTCTCTTCGTGCGAGAGCGCCTCGTACTCGGGATAACCGTTGAGCGCGCCGATGGAGGCTTCCATCGGAAAATCGTTCATGTCGCACGGCGCGTCCCAATCGACGTCGGCGGTCGGGTTCCAATTGTAGCGTTTGCCGAGTTCGTAGAGCCGGCGGATTTTTGCGTTGGCGCTGTCGTAGTCCCAGTTGAACGAACCAGTCAGCGGTGTTTTGAAGATTTCGCGGATGGTTTCGACGTCGTCCGCCGTCAGCTTTTCGGACAGATCGTGGGCGTCGAATGTGCGCACCTCTTGCGGGGGCTTATCAACCAAAGTGACCTTCATCAAGGGCCTCCCTATAAAAATGACGCTAGCGTCAAGTTTTATGGAGCGCCCCACTGGTCGCGCCGGCATTGATCCTGATCAATTTGCCCGCTGCCTAAGCGCGCGGGCTCGGCTAAATCTGCGCGGATGCGGATCGTTCTCACATCTTTGCTCGCCCTGGCGCTTCTGGGCGCCTGCGCGGCCCATTCCGAGCCGGAAGAAGCCGAGCAAACGCGCTTCCCGATCTCGTCGGATTATCCCGCAGGCACGATGGAACGCATCAGCTTCACCGCTGGCGTTCCCGAAGGCTGGCGCATCTCGGCGCTGACGACGCCGGAGCGCGCGGAGGCGGATTGGAAGATCGTCATCATCACCGGCACGCCATCCTGGAGCGAATATTGGGCGCCGACGATCGCCGCCGCGCCCGCGAACCGCGAGGTGATCGTCGCCGATCGGCCGGGCTTCCAAACGAGTGAGCCGCAGGACGCCGTGCGCGATTTGGCCAAGCAGGCCGAAGCGCTTGCGCCGATGCTGGAGACGCGGCCAGGCCAGCGGGTCGTGCTGATCGGCCAAAGCTTTGGCGCGCCGGTCGCGACGTTGATGGCGTCGCGCTATCCCGATCGCGTGGCGGCTGTTGTGCTGGTGTCCGCGTATTTCGGCGATCGCGGACCGACAGCGCGGCGCCTGTTCGGCGTCGGTCGTATCGTGAAGCCGCTGCTGCAGCGCGATTTCCGCAACTCGATCACGGAGATGGGTGCGCAAACGGATCAGCTGCCTGCCGTCTGGACGGCGCTGCGCGGCTTGCGACAGCCGCTCGTGTTCATTCACGGCGACAATGACAGCTTCGTGCCGCTCGAAGCGGACCAACGCATCGCCAACGAATACGGCCACACGCTCATCACCGTGCCGGGTGGCGATCATTTCTTGAACGCGTGCTGCGTGCCGGCTTTGCTGGGCGCGGTTGAGCAAGCGATTGCGGAAGCCGAGGGCCGCGAAAGCGCTGCGCCCCCACCGCCCGCGGCTGATCCGGATCCAACCGGCGGACCTGCGCTCCGTCGCTAGTTCAGCAGCAAATCTTCCGGCGCGCGGGCGACGTCGGTGCAGAGTTCGACGCCATCGAGCATGGCATCGAACTCGGTGTAGATCTCAAGCGCCTCATCGGCTTCGAGATACGGCATCGCCTTGTCCTTGAAGCGGAAGCCCCAGAACGAGTGAATGTGCATCAGCGCGCCAGTGGCTTCGCCAAGCGGGCCGTAGGTGGCGGGCGCGTTGAGCAGGAATTCGCGGAACACGTTGGCTTGACCGCGCGTGAGCGCTGAGAACGCGTCCGCGTAGCCATCGACCACCTCGCGGCACCGCCGCGCCGCGACTTCGACACCGCGCGCGACACTCCGCTTCAGCTGCTCGGCCTCCTTGAACTTGTTGGCGTCGCTGCGGGCGATGGTGCAGCCGATGAAGCTTGGCTTGAACAAAGCTTGCTTGGCCTCGATGCTCTGCATCGCCCAGGTGTAATAGAGGAAGCCCTTCCACGCGAACACGCCGCGCGCGTACTCGCCCGGCGACAAGCGCAACGTGTCACGCAGCGGATCAAGCGCGGCAGCGTTCTCGTCGGTCATCAACTTTTCAGCGAGACGTTGCGACATCTGCGCCGCGCGGCGGCCGCCGGCGCCGAAGGCAAGCCGGGCGAGCGGCTCGATCTCTTGCGCGACGAACTCGATCATGCGGGCGATGTCGCCCTCGGAAATGTCGAAATAGCATCGCGCAGGCTCGTGCCCACGCGCCCGCAATTGCTCGCGCATAAGGAACGGGTCGAACGACGGCATTTCGTGCAGCGCGAGGATCAGTTCGAGATCGCTGAAGAACGCGGCTTCATCGGCGCTGTTGCCGATGGCCGCGCGCAGCAAGCCCTCGAACTTGCGCTCCCCCACCATCACGCTAGTGCCGCCGAGGCCGAGTTCGGTCGCGGAATACGGGAAGATGATCTTGGTGGTGTTGGGCTCGGGGCGCTCGAACAGCTCGCGCTCATGCTTGCGCACGGCGTGCTTTACGATCAGCACGCGGTTGAGCTTGGCGTTTTTGAACAGCGGCTGGGCGTTGAACTCGGGTTCGGCGCCAGAGCGCTCATAGACCAAAGCCAGATTGAGCACGCGCGCCGTCGACCCGCTCGCGCGGATCAACGCGAGATCGCGCCTACCGTCGGACTTCGCACCCATCCCGCCTTTGTACGGCGCCGGTCGCAACCCGTTCGTTAACGGCTAGTTGGCGTCGATGACCGCGACCATGCGGTCGAGGCCCAATTCGGCGCCCTCTTCGCGCTCGGCGGCGTCGCAAAGGCCGTCGAGGATCGTGAGCTGTTCGGTGAATAGCATTTTCGTTCCGGCGCCAGAATCTTCAAACGTCACGGTGACGAGCGAGACCGAGATAAGCCGGCCATCAAGACGCATGTCGTAAGCGTAGACGATGCGCTCGTTGTCGATGATGTCGTGATAGCGCGCGGCGAAGCCGTGGATCGTGCCGCCCGGCTCGATCACGTCCTCCCATTCCTCGCCGCCGACGCAGAAATTGAGCGTGAAGCCTTGGCTGCGCCAATCCTCGTGGCACGACCGCCAGGAATTCTTGATCTGCGGGTCGGCCCAGGCGTTGAACACGCGTGCGCGCGAGGCCTTGAAGCGGCGCTCAATTGCGAAGGTTGAATGCGCCACGCTCATTGATCTTCTCCATTGTCCAACAAGCGCTCGAGCCTATCGAAGGCGCGATTGTGCGCCGCCTTGCGCGCCGCGACCCAGGCATCAATGGCGCTGAGCATGCTTGCGTTGATCTCATAGGTCCGCACACGCCCGCTTTTCTGCGAACGCACGACGCCGCCCTCTTCCAGCACTTTGAGGTGCTTCATCACCGAAGGCAGCGCCATCGGCAGCGGCGCGGCCAGCTCCTTCACCGAGGCCGGCGCGCGGCTGAGGCGCTCAACGATCGCCAGCCGGCTTGGGTCGGAAAGCGCATGAAATACGCGCTCTAGCTCCATTGCGCTCATGCGAGAAAGCGCGCCGGCATCGCTTCGCGATACGGGAAATATTGGAAGAACGGCTTCGCTTCGTCGATCGCGCGCTTGAATGCGGGCCGTGCGAACAGGCGGTCGAAATAGCGCGCGAGGTTCGGGTGCGTTGCGCTGAACGGCTCGACGCATTCGGCGTAGAAGAGCGACGGCGACGCCGCGCAATCGGCCAAACTGAACGCATCGCCCGCCGCCCATTCGCGCGTGGCGAAATGCTTCTCAGCGACCCCGTAAGCGAGCTTCAACAATGCCCGCGCTTCTTCAACGCCGTGCGGATCGTTCTTGCCCGCGGGCCGAATGCGGTCGGTGACGATCTTCGACATCGGATTCATCACGTAGCAATCGAAGAACCGGTCCCAGAGTCGCGCTTCCAGCGCCGCCTCGGGGTTGGCCGGAATCATGGGCGCCCAGCCCGGCTTGCGGTCCAGATACTCGATCTGGACACTGGTCTCCGGCACGATCCGGCCGCCGTCCTTCAGCACCGGGATTTTCCCGACCGGCCAGGCCTCGTTCAGCTCCGCCGCCGAATTGGGGTCGCCGAGGTCCACATGGCGCGGCTCGAACGGCACGCCCCGCTCATAGAGCGCGATCAGCACCTTGTGGCAGTACGACGCGAGCGGGTGGTAATAGAACACCAAAGACATGCGGCCTCACCAATAGTTATCTATACGGCTAACTATTATCTCCGGCCCGAGAATGCAAGGCCGCCCCGCAATACCGCGCGCCGCCTTGCTCTCGTTGCGGCCTTAGTCTAGAAGCCCGCCTTCGTTTTTCCGAACCGGACCGGTTTGACTTTACTCCTTGGGAGCCAGCCCATGGCGGGCATCGTATTGAACGTTGAGAAGCGCGAAAAAGTCGGCACGGGCGGCGCCCGCGCGACGCGCAAGGCCGACCTGCTCCCGGGCGTCCTGTATGGCGGCGCGCGCGGGTCGATCCCGATCACGCTCAACCGGAAGGAAGTCGAAACGGCGCTCCGTTCCGGCAAGTTCCTGTCCCACAAGATCGAGATCGACGTGAAGGGCGAGCGCCAGCCGGTCATCCCGCGCGCGGTGCAATTCCACCCGGTCAGCGACGCGCCGATCCACCTCGACCTTTATCGCGTCGAGCCGAACGCGATCATCGCCATCGATGTCGTCGTTCACTTCAAGAACCACGAAGCTTCGCCCGGCCTGAAGCGCGGCGGCGTGCTGAACATCGTTCGCCACACCATCAAGATGAAGGTGCCGGCGGATAAGATTCCGGAAGAGATCGTTGTGGACCTCTCGGGCGCCGACATCGGCGACTCGATCCACATCTCGTCCGTGAAGCTGCCGGAAGGCGTGAAGCCCGTGATCGCCGATCGCGATTTCACCATTGCGACGATCGCCGGCCGCAAGGCGGAAACCGAAGAAGCGAAGCCGGCCGAGGGCGCTGCCCCCGCCGACGGCGCTGCTCCTGCCGCTCCCGCCGCCAACTAAGCAGACAAGCGCATCGCTATCGTTGCTGGCCGTGCGTACGCGCGGTGAGGTAGGGTTGCGCCATGTTGCTGTTCGTCGGCCTCGGCAATCCCGGCCCGAAATACGCTGGAAACCGGCACAATATCGGCTTCATGGCCGTGGACGCGATCGCGCGCGCGCATGGTTTCGCGCCGTGGCGCAAGAAGTTTCAAGCTGAAGTGAGCGAAGGCGCGATCGGCGGCGTGCGCACGCTGCTAATGAAACCGCAGACCTACATGAATGAAAGCGGCCGCGCCGTTGGCGAAGCGGCGAGCTTCTACAAGCTCTCCGCGCCGGATGTCGTCGTGTTCTATGACGAGATCGATCTCGCGCCAGGCCGCTTCCGCATGAAGACGGGCGGCGGCGCGGCGGGACACAACGGCATCCGCTCGATGATCGCTTCCTCGATCGGCGAAGGCTTTCGCCGCGCGCGGCTCGGCGTCGGCCATCCTGGGCACAAGGATCAAGTGCACCATTACGTGCTCAGCGACTTCGCCAAGAGCGAAGCCGAGTGGGTTGAGAAGATGCTCGACGCGATCGCCAAGGCCGCGCCGATGCTGGCGAAGGGCGACGACGAAAAATATCAGGGCGAAGTAATGCGGCTGGCGCCGGCCGCGAAGGCCGATCCGCGCAAGCCCTCAAGCAACGGCGAGGACGCCTAGCTGCGCTTGCGCACGCGCTTCGATTGGCTGCCACACAGATTGCGCACCGAGCCCGAGACGCCCGCCGCGCGCATCGCCGCTTCGGCCTTCTCCATGTCCCAGTGCGGCACGCGGAGAACGCGGCGCTCGGCCGGCGCGTGCTTTAGGCTTTTGGCGGCGCGTTCGAGGTGACGCGAGGAGCCCGAGCGATCCACGGCGACGTTGCGCTTGCCGTCCTTGGCTTTCTGGTTGAGGCGTCGGCGGCGGGCCAGCGGCGGCTCGGCCATGCGCGGCGCGTCAAAGTCCAAGATGTCCAAGTCCCGCCAGACATACGAGCGCGCCATGGCCTGCTCCTGTGGATAGCTAGAATCGCCGGTACATGTGTTCGCGACTCTGGCCAACCCAAACGGAGCGCGGATTACAGCGAAGGCTCGCAAGCGAAACGAGTTCCAGCTAGGAATTGCGCGGGGACGCGCGATGTTTCTTCTGATCCTTTCCTACCTTCCGTCACTGCTCTGCGGCGTGCACGTCGTTCGGTCCGGGCGCGAAATGTATTGGCTCTGGCTGTTCGTGATCGCGCCCCTGCTGGCGCCGGCTTTCTATTTCTTCGCTGTGCTGCTGCCGGAAATGATGGGCGGGCGCACCGCGCGCGGCGTCGGTAAGGCAGCCCAGCGCGCCCTCGATCCAGAGCGCGAATATCGCAACGCGATGCGCAATCTCGAAGACACGCCGACCGTCGGCAATCGCATGAAGGTGGCGCAGGCCGCAGCCGCGCTCGGCCGCTGGCACGATTCCGAGGCGCAATGGGCGCAATGCGTGACCGGGCATTGGGCTGTGGATCCGGCGATCCTGCTTGGCCACGCGCATGCGCTGTTGGAGGTGGGCAATTATGCCGACGCGCTGAAGCGGCTGGAGGAAGTGCAGAAGCTCGGCCGCGACGGCGAGACGCCGCAAGTCGCCCTCGCCTTCGGGCGCGCCCTCGAAGGGCTCGGCCGCAACGACGAGGCTGATCAAGCCTATCGCTTCGCCGCCGACCGCGTGCCGGGCCTCGAATCCGGCGGACGCTACGTGGCGTTCATGGCCAAGACCGGCCGGAGGGAAGACGCCGAGATCGGCCTCGCCGAACTCGACCGCCGCTTGCAGAAAATCGCTCCGCCCTTGCGTGCCGAAGCACGCATCTGGCGCGACATGGCCGCACAGGCAGTCGCGGCGGCCCGCCAAGGGTGACGCGCCGGCCCAAATAGCGTATCTGCACGCGGCCTTTGGCCGCCGCGGAACGCTGGCCGGCCTGATCAGAGGAAAACATGGGTTTCAAGTGCGGCATCGTCGGTTTGCCGAACGTCGGCAAATCGACCCTCTTCAACGCTTTGACGCGCACCGCTGCGGCGCAGGCGGCGAATTACCCGTTTTGCACTATCGAGCCGAATGTCGGCGAGGTGGCGATGCCGGAGCCGCGTCTCGACGTGTTGGCGAAGATCGCCGGCTCGAAAGAGATCATCCCGACGCGCATGAATTTCGTCGACATCGCCGGCCTCGTGCGCGGCGCGTCGAAAGGCGAAGGCCTGGGCAACCAATTCCTCGCCAACATCCGCGAATGCGACGCCATCGCCTACGTGCTGCGCTGCTTCGAGAATGACGACATCACCCACGTCGAAGGCCGCATCGATCCGCTCGCGGATTTGGAGACGGTCGAGACGGAGCTGATGCTCGCCGACCTCGAAAGCCTGGAGAAGCGTCTCACCAATCTCGAGAAGAAGGCCAAGGGCGGCGACAAGGAAGCCAAGCTCTCGCTTGAACTCGTGCTACGCGCGAAGGCGCTGCTCGAAGACGGCAAACCCGCCCGCCTCACGAAGCGCGCGGCGGAAGAAGAAAAAGCGTTCGAGATGCTGCAGCTGCTGACGGCGCTGCCAGTGCTGTTCGTGTGCAATGTCGATGAAGCCAGCGCCGCGACCGGCAATGCGTATTCCGCGAAGGTGCAAGAGTACGCGAAGAAAGAGAACGCAGCCTGTGTGGTGATCTCCGCGCAGATCGAAGCCGAACTCGCCGCGCTTTCGGACGAAGATCAGAAGGAATTTCTCGCTGCCGCCGGGCTGGATGAGCCCGGCTTGGATAAGCTGATCCACAGCGGCTACGACTTGCTCGGCCTGCAGACCTATTTCACTGTCGGCCCGAAAGAAGCGCGCGCCTGGACGATCCAAAAAGGCTGGACGGCGCCGCAGGCCGCCGGCGTCATACACGGCGACTTCGAAAAAGGCTTCATCCGCGCCGAGACGATCGCCTACGACGATTTCGTCAAATTCAACGGCGAAGTCGGCGCCAAGGAAGCCGGAAAAATGCGGCTTGAGGGCAAGGACTACATCGTCCGCGAGGGCGACGTGATGCATTTCCGCTTCAATGCGTAGCGGCGCGGGCCCTACGCACACGCTCTCGACCTTTGAACTCGTGGCGATGGTGGCGGCGCTTTCGGCGCTGAATGCGCTTGCGATCGACGTGATGCTGCCAGCGCTGCCGAATATCGGAGAGACGTTCGCGCTGGCGAACGACAACGATCGCCAGCTGGTGATCATCGTCTACGTCGCCGCCTTCGGCGTGATGCAGCTTGTTTACGGCCCGCTGGCGGACGCGTACGGGCGGCGCAGCGTGCTCGTCGGCGCGCTGGGGCTGTTCGCGCTTGGGTGCGTGCTTTCGGTGCTGGCGCCCTCCTTCGAAGCATTGCTGGCGGCGCGCGTGCTGCAAGGCCTCGGCGCGGCGGCGACGCGCGTGATCTCCGTCGCGGTCGTGCGCGACCTCGTCGAGGGCCGACGCATGGCGCAGATCATGTCGATGGCCATGACGGTGTTCATGCTGGTGCCCATCATTGCGCCGGGCATCGGCCAGTTGGTGCTGCTGGTTGCGCCGTGGCAGTGGATTTTCGGCGCGCTGCTGATCTACGCGCTCGTCATTCTCACTTGGGCGCTCATCCGCCTGCCCGAGACGCTGAAGCCGGAAAACACAACGCCGTTTCGGCCCAACGCAATTATCGGCGCATATGCGTCCTGCCTGCGTGACCGCCAATTCGTCGGCTACATGATCGCCAGCACGTTCATGTCGGGCGCGTTGTTCGGCTATATCACCGCCTCGGAGCAATTGTACGTCGAGGTGTTTGGCCTGGGGCAGAATTTCGCATTCGCCTTTGCGTCCATCGCCATCACCATCACCGTCGGCACGTTCGCCAATTCACGCATCGTCATGCGTCACGGCATGCGCCGCATCTCGCACTGGGCGGCGATCTGGATGATGGTCGCTGGCGCGTTGCATGCGCTGATCGACGCGGCAGGCTTCACCTCGCTCTGGGTGTTCATCATCGCCCTCGGAATCACGCTGCTGCCGTTCGGCATGGTGGGCGGCAATTTCAACGCGCTGGCGATGGAGCCGATGGGCCGCAATGCGGGCTCTGCATCGGCTCTCTTCGGGGCGCTTACGGCGATGGGCGGCGCGGTGCTCGCGGGCCTCATCGCCCGCGCCTTTGACGGCACGGCGCTGCCGTTTCTGATCGGCTTCACGATCCTGAGCCTGTTGATGGTCGCGACCGTGTTTTGGGTGGAACGCGGCAAGCTCTTCCGCGAACCGACTAGCGCCTGATCCGGGTGCCAGTTTCAAAGCGGCGGACGCGAAAATGCACGGTGCCGCGCTCGTAATCGATGGCGATCGCGCGCGCTTGCGAGAGCACGTCCATGCCGATCAGCAAAGTCGGCTCGTCCTGCAGACCCCACAGATTGAAGATGTGGAAATTGCCGACATACGCGATGAGGTTGTCCACCTCGATCCCGCCGCCAACATGCAAGCGCGGAATGAGCACCGCCGCATCGAGCACGATCGGCTCGCCGGCCGTGAACGCACGCGCCACGTCGGTGCGCGAATAGTCGACGCGCACGCCGCCGCGCAGCTGCTCGCGCAGCGCGACGTTCGCCATGCTGGTGTCTGAGCCGGTGTCGATCAGCAGATTGATGCGCTGGTTGCGAATCTCGCCGGGGATCACGACCAAGCTGCCAAAGCGAAACTCGCCCTGGATCTCCACCCAATTGCGTAATCGTGGCGCATCCACCGATGGACGGATCTCGATGCAGCGGCGCTCGAAATCCATGCGCAAGCGCCGGCCGCGCATGCCGTCGACACCGAGCAGCCCCTGCTCGCCCGCCAGCACTGCGCCTTGCAGTAGCGGCATCTGATTGCTGGGCAGCGGCAACGGCCCGTAGCTGAGCGAGCCGGCGTTCACGATCGGCGCGACAGTGACGCCGTGTACGGAATGCACCTCGTCCGAACCTGTCGGCGTCAGCCCAAGCTGCGTCGCCAGAGCTTGCGACAGCACCGAGCGATTGGCGCCGGTGTCGACGATAAAGCGGAACGGCCCTTGGCCAGCGACCATCACCGGCGCGACCATGCGGCCGCGACGGTCCTCATCCGTCACGCCCGACGCGGACGCTTCGTCCATAAACAACGGCGACGGTGCGGCTTGCAACTGATCGACGTCAAAGCATTCCGCAAACGCGGCGGGCGCCCAACAGAGCGCCGCCGCGCACAGCGCCGGCGCGATCCACTTGCCCGCTACGTCCATAAGCTGACCATGATCCGCCTCGCGCCGCCCTGCCAGGGCGATGCGGCGGTCCAGCGCTCAACTTCTTGTCAACTCGCCGCCCGCCGTGCGACCCAAGAGCCATGACGCAGCGCACAAAACTCCAAAGCCGCCACGACGGATTCGCGTTCGAGGCGCTTCACGCCAAACCCGCCGGCGCACCAATTGGCGGCGTCGTTGTGATCCAAGAAATCTTTGGGCTCACCGACCATATCGCTGAGATGTGCGAACACTTCGCGCGCGAAGGCTACGAGGTGCTGGCGCCCGGCCTGTTCGATCGGATCGAGCCGGGTTTTCTTGCGGGGCATGACGGCGAAGGCATCGGCAAGGGCCGCGACGCGGTAATGGCCTCGCCCTGGCCACAAGTGATGGGCGACGTGCAAGCGGCGATCGATGCGCTGCCAAAGCCCGCCTTCATCACTGGCTTCTGCTATGGCGGCGCGGTGAGCTGGGTGGCGGCGGCACGATGCGAGGGCCTGAAAGCGGCGTCTTGCTTTTATGGCCGCATGATCGTCGACAAGCTCGACGAACGGCCGAAAGTACCGGTCATGCTCCACTACGGCGCGCGCGACGCGTCGATTCCGATGGATCAAGTCGAGCGCGTGCGGGCTTCAAGTCCGGACTCGCCGCTCTATATCTACGACGCGGGCCACGGCTTCTGCCGCAAGGCCAGCCACGATTACAATGAAGCGGCGAGCGCGCTGGCGCTGTCGCGGACCGTCGATTGGTTCGCGCGCTGGCGCTGAGGAGCGGAACCATGGGCATCGATCACGTCTCTGTCGGCGTCAGCAACATCACCCGCTCGAAAGCCTTCTATGACGCCGCGCTCGCGCCGCTCGGGATGAAAGCCGTGATGCCCGTTGAGATTGGCGGCAGTCTTGTGGGTGTAGGTTACGGCAAACCGGGCAAGCCGAGCTTCTGGATTCAGTTTCCGATCAACGGCCAAGCCGCCAGCATGGGCAATGGCGTCCATATCGCCTTCCACGCCGAAGATCGCGCTGCAGTTGACGCGTTCTACCTCGCGGCGATGGAGCACGGCGGCATCGAGGATGGCCGGCCCGGCCTCCGTAGCGAGTACCATCCCGATTATTACGGCGCGTTCGTCCGCGATCCGGACGGCAACAAAATCGAAGCCTGCGCGCATCACCACGAATAGCGACCAACGCCCGGAACGGCTGTCGCCTTGGTGCGTTGAACTCTGATCAGGGAGATCAGAGATGGACGTACGCGACACCACCCCGGCTGAAGACCTCGAAAAAGTCTGGTCGCTCATGGAGCGCATCCATGTCTGCATGCTGGTGACGATGGAGGGTAACGTGCACCGCGCCCGGCCGATGGGCCCACGCGTGCGCCGCGAAGAGAACGCCGTCTATTTCCTCACCGACGACAACAGCCCGAAGGTCGAAGAGATCGAAGCGCAGCCGAGCGTGTGTCTCACCTTCGCCGATCCGGGCGGCAACGATTTCGTCTCATTGAGCGGCCACGCCCGCGTGCTCAATGATCGCCACATGATCCGCGAGCTTTGGTCGCCGGCGGCTTCGGCATTTTGGGATGGCGCCGACGATCCGCGCATCCGCGTGCTCGAAATAACGCCCACCGAAGCGCAATATTGGCTCGGCCCCAACGCACTCGCCGCGACCGTTATGATGCTCGCCGCGGCAGCCACCGGGGGAAAGCCTAAGGACCTTGGCAAGAGCGGCAAGGTCGAACTGAACTAGTTGCATCCACTACGGCTTAAGCGGCGCTCTCGCGAAAGCGAGGGCGCTGCTTCATTTTGGGCCCACTAAGCGATTGACGTGCATTTATTTTAGCCCTAAAGTATATTCATGAGCAATGATCGCGAGTCCCTGCGCGCCTGGCTCGACCTTCTCGGCGTCGCCATGGCGCTGAAGAAGCGGGCTGACGCGCACATGAAAGCGCAATTCGGCCTTTCGCTCTCGCGCTTCGACGTGCTCGCCGCGCTCGATCGCGCCGGCGAAGACGGCCTCACCGGCGGCGGGCTTTCGGCATGGCTGCGCGTCACCGAAGGCAACACCACACAAGTCACCGCGCCTTTGATTGAAGACGGCCTCGTGCAGCGCAGCGTCTCCGCTGAGGACGGGCGCGTGGCGATGTTCAAGCTCACGGCCAAGGGCAGGCGCCTGTTCGCCCGCATGGCGGAGGACAATCGCGCCTGGGTCGCCGAAGCGTTCAGCGGCCTCTCGCCTGCCGACACAAAAACGCTGCGGCAGCTCCTGTCCGCGCTCAAGCCAACACCGGACGCGCTCCGTGGAGAAGAAGCCGCATGAACCCCGAAAGCTTCGCACCGCGCCATTTTCTTTGGTCGTTCGAGAGCGGCGTGGCGCGCATCGCGCTTGACCGCCCGGATCGCAAAAACCCGCTGACGTTCGACTCCTACGCCGAACTGCGCGACACATTCCGCGCGCTTGTCTACACACCCGCCGTCAAAGTCGTGGTTTTCGCCAGCAATGGCGGCAGTTTCTGCTCCGGCGGCGATGTGCATGACATTATCGCCCCGCTCACCAAGATGGGCATGCCGGAGCTGCTGAACTTCACCCGCATGACCGGCGATCTCGTCAAAGCCATGCGCCATTGCCCGCAGCCAATCATCGCCGCGATCGACGGCGTCAGCGTCGGCGCCGGCGCGATCATCGCCATGGCGTCCGACCTGCGCTACGCGACGCCGGAAGCCAAGACTGCGTTCCTCTTCAACCGCGTCGGCCTCGCCGGCTGCGACATGGGCGCGTGCGCGATCCTGCCGCGCCTCATCGGCCAAGGCCGCGCCAGCGAGCTCCTGTTCTTCGGCCGCACCATGAGCGCCGACGAAGGCAAGGCTTGGGGTTATTTCAACGATGTCGTCCCCGCCGACAAACTCGACGCGCACGCGATGGACGCAGCGCGCAAGCTCGCAGCGGGGCCAACGTTCGCGAATGGCATCACCAAGAACCAACTCAACATGGAATGGGACATGAGCCTCGACACCGCGATTGAGGCCGAAGCGCAGGCGCAGGCCATCTGCATGCAGACGAAAGATTTCGAACGCGCCTATCAAGCTTTCGTCGCCAAGCAAAAGCCAGTGTTCGAGGGCGATTGAGATGAGCCGGCAAACGCTTCAACCCGAAGGCTGGGTGCGTCCGAAAGGCTATGCCAACGGCATCGCTGCCAGCGGCCGCTTCGTGTTCACCGCCGGCGTGATCGGCTGGAACGCGCAGGAGCAATTCGAGCACGCGGATTTCATCGGCCAGTTCCGCCAGGCGTTGCTGAACACGCGCGCCATCCTCGCCGAAGCCGGCGCGACGCCGGACGATATCGTCCGCGTCACCTGCTACGTCACCGACAAGCGCGAGTATCTCGACAATGTGCGCGCCGTCGGCGAGGCGTGGCGCGAGGTTTACGGCAAGGTGTTTCCGTGCATGGCGGTCGTGCAAGTTTCCGGCCTGATGGAAGACGCCGCGAAGGTCGAGATGGAAACGACGGCGGTGATCGCGTGAAGATCGCGGTGATCGGCGGCGGCCCCGGCGGCCTCTATTTCGCGCTGCTGACGAAGAAGCGCCTGCCCGCCTGCGAGATCGTGGTGTTCGAGCAGAACCGCGCCGACGATACGTTCGGCTTCGGCGTCGTGTTCTCGGACGAAACGCTCGACGAATTCCTGAGCGCCGATCCGGAAT
Source organism: uncultured Terricaulis sp. (assembly GCA_964653495.1). Taxonomy (GTDB): domain Bacteria; phylum Pseudomonadota; class Alphaproteobacteria; order Caulobacterales; family Aquidulcibacteraceae; genus Vitreimonas. The sequence continues at coordinate 148,417 of CAZZFE010000001.1, forward strand.
CGTACGATGCCGTTCGCGCCAATTTCGCGTATTGGAGCGATATCGTCATCGAGCATCGCGGCGAGCGCACCATCGTCGGCGGCAATGGCTTCGCCGGCTGCTCCCGCGTGGCGCTGCTGACGCTGCTGCAGGAGCGCTGCCGCGCGCTGGGCGTGAAGCTGAACTTTGAAGCGCCCGTCGATGCGGACAGCGTTGAGCAGCGCTTCGCGGACTATGACCTCGTTGTCGTGGCGCAAGGCATCAACAGCCCGATCCGCACGAAGTATGCCGAGCCATTCGGCGTCCGCATCGTTGAGCAGCGCAACAAGTTCGCCTGGCTCGGCTCAACGCGGCCGCTCGACGCGTTCACGTTCTTCTTCGTGCAAACGCCGCACGGCTATTTCTGCGCGCATACTTACCAGTATGAACCCGGCCACTCGACCTGGGTGATCGAAACGACGCCGGAGACGTGGGCGGCCAGCGGCCTCGATCGCATGAGCGAAGCGGACGGCGCCAAATATCTTGAAGGCGTGTTCGCCGAGCACCTGCAAGGCCACCCCTTCATCACCAACCGCTCGATCTGGCGCAACTTTCCAACGATCTCGTGCGCGTCCTGGCGCCACAAGAACATGGTGCTGCTCGGCGACGCGAAAGCGACGGCGCATTGGTCGATAGGTTCGGGCACCAAGCTCGCGATGGAATGCGCGGTCGCGCTCTCTGACGCGGTCGTCGAGAACGCCAACATCGATGCCGCGCTTACCGCCTACGAGAAAGAGCGCCGCACGCCCGTCGAGATCACGCAGCACAATGCGCAAGTCTCGCTGCGCTGGTTCGAGGACATGCCTAAGCATTGGGACAAGCCGCGCTATCAGTTCGCGTTCTCGCTCATGTCGCGCGCCAAGGCGCTGACCTGGGACAATATCGCCATGCGCGACGGCGACTTTCTGCACGCGGTCGAAGACGAATTCTACGCGCGCTACGAAGCCGAGACCGGCCGCGCCGTCGCGAAGCACAAGCCGACGCCGATGTTCACACCCTACGATTTGCGCGGGCTGACGCTGCCGAACCGCGTTGTCATGGCGCCGATGGCGCAGTATTGCGCACGAGACGGCGACATCAACGCGTGGCATTTCACCCACTACACATCGCGCGCCATCGGCGGCGCCGGCCTCATCTTCACCGAGATGACCTGCCCGACGCCGGACGCGCGCATCACTACTGGCTGCACCGGCCTTTGGAGCGATGAACAAGAGGCGCAATGGGCGAAGCTCGTCAGCTTCATCCACGAAACCACGCCGGCGAAGATCGCGCTGCAACTCGGCCATGCCGGCCGCAAAGGCTCCACCAACGTGCCCGCGCTTGGCGAAGATCTGCCGATGCCGGCAGGGAACTGGCCAATCTATTCCGCATCGCCGCTCCCCTATTTCGCCGATCGCTCCGACACGCCGATCGCGATCGATCGCGCCAAGATGGACGACGTGCGCGAAAGCTTTGTCGCCTCAACGCAGCGCGGCGCGCGCGCGGGCTTCGACATGCTGGAGCTGCATTGTGCGCACGGCTATCTGCTCGCGAGCTTCCTCTCGCCGCTCACGAACCAACGCACGGACAGCTACGGCGGCAGCGCCGAGAACCGCGCGCGCTTCCCGCTTGAGGTGTTCGCCGCCATGCGCGCCGCGTGGCCGAGCGACAGGCCGATGTCGGTGCGCTTCTCGTGCTCCGACTGGGCGCCCGGCGGGCTTTCGCTGGACGATCTCGCCATCTACGCGCGCCTCTTCAAAGAAGCGGGCGTCGACATCATCCACGCCTCCTCCGGCCAAACCGTGCCGTGGCAGAAGCCAACCTACGGCCGCATGTGGCAGACGCCGTTCGCCGAATTCATCCGCATCGCCGCCGACATCCCCACCATCGCAGTCGGCGACATCACCCTGCCGGAACAGATCAACGCCATCATCGCCGCCGGCCGCGCTGATCTTTGCGCGCTGGCGCGGCCGATGCTGAACAACCCGTTCTTCACGCGCCAAGCCGCTGGGCATTATGGCGTGCGCAACGCGATGGGCTGGCCACAGCAATTGCGTTCGGGCGAGTATCAGCTCTATCGCGAGGCCGAGAAAATCAACGAGAAACAGGCGGAACTCAACGCCAAGGCCCGCCCGAGCCGCCGCCACTACGTGCGCGCGCAATAGGAGGAACGGTCATGTCAGGCCCTGACTTTCCAGACGCCTTCAACATGGCCGACTATTTTGTGTTCTCGAACATCGACGCCGGCCGCGGCGCGAAGCCGGCGCTTATCTTTGAAGGCCGCGAAATCAGCTACGACGAAGTCGCGCGCAATGTGATACGCGTCGCGGAACGATTGGTGAGCGATGGTCTGCTGCCGGAACAGCGCGTGCTCGTCTGCATGCGCGATCGGCCTGAATTTGTGTATGCATGGTTCGGCGCGCTCAAGGCGGGCGCTGTCGTCACGCAAGTCAACCCGCTGCTGCCTGTGAGCGATTACGAATACTATCTCGGTTACGTGAAGCCGCAATTCGCATTCATCGACGCGGCCAGCCGCGCCGCGTTCGGCGAAGCAGCCGAAAGCTCGCGCCATTGCAGCGGCGGCATCATCGACGCTGACGCTAAATTCGAAGAATGGCTCGCCCGCCCCGTCGCGCCGAACGCCGCACCCTGGCCCACGCGCAAGGACGACCCCGCCGTGTGGCTCTTCACCAGCGGCACAACCGGCCAGAGCAAAGGCGCGGTGCACACGCACGCGCATTTCGCCTTCAACACCGAAATGTACGCCAAGGCCTTCATCGGCATGCGCGAGAGCGACGTTACCATCTCCGGCCCGCGTCTCTTCTTCGGCTACGCGACCGGCACGAACATCATGTTCCCGTTCGCCGTCGGCGCGACGAGCATTCTGTTCAAGGAACAGCCGAGCGCGGAGGTGCTTTATTCGCTGATCGCCATGCACAAGCCCACCGTGCTCACCAGCGTGCCAACGCTCATCAACAAGATGCTGGAGCAGCCGGAAGGCGCCGACCTTTCCTCGCTTCGCTTCATGTGGAGCGCTGGCGAGGCGCTGCCGGCGCAATTGCATGAGCGTTGGGAGCAAACGCACGGCGTGCCGATCATCGACGGCATCGGCTCAGCCGAGAGCTTTCACATCTATATCAGCAACCGCCCCGGCGACATTCGGCGCGGCAGTCTCGGCAAGCTCGTGCCTGGTTACAAAGCGAAGCTGGTCGATGATGACGGCGCGCAGGTCGCGCAAGGCGATGTCGGCACGTTGTGGCTCAAGGGCGATAGCGCGGCGACGCACTATCATGCGGCCTACGAGAAATCGAAGGAGCATTTGCGCGGCGGCTGGATCGTCTCCGGCGACAAGTTTCGCCAGGACGCCGACGGCTATTGGTATTTCGAGGGCCGCGGCGACGATCTGATCAAGAGCGGCGGCATCTATGTGAGCCCGCTCGAGGTCGAAAATTGCCTGATGCAGCACGAGGCGGTGCTTGAGTGCTGCGTGATCGGCAAAAAGGACGGCGCGGGCTTGGAGAAGCCGTTCGCGATTGTTGTGCTGAAGGAAAGCGCTAACGCGGCGGAAGATGCGTTAGTGCAATTCTGTAAAGCACGGCTCGCGCGCTACAAGGCGCCGCATGGCGTGGCGTTCTCCGCCGCACTACTGCCGCGCAACGATCGCGACAAGATTGATCGCAAAGCGCTTCGGAAGACCTACTCATGAACCTCGCCGAGCAATCCTGGACGCGCGTCCGCGACGCGCTGGCGAGCGGTAAGCCGGTCGCGGCCATCCTGCCGTGCGGCGCGACGGAGGCGCACGGGCCTCACCTGCCGCTCAACACCGATGTGATTATCTCCGACGGGATGGCGGCGCGGGCGGCGCGTTTGCTCGCGGCGGATGGGGTCGAAGCGTTCGTTCTGCCGTCGCTCGCTTACGCACCGGCGCAATATGCGAGCGAATTTCCCGGCACGATCTCTGTGAGCGCTGATCTCGCGAAAGCGCTCATCCTCGACATCGCGAAAACACTCAAAGCACAAGGCTTCTCATGCCTTGCGTTCGCCAACAGCCATTTCGATCCGGCGAACGTGGCGATGTTGCGCGAAGCCGCCGATGGCGTGCGCGCGCTTGGCCTGCCCGTCGCCTTCCCTGATTTCACGCGCCGCGCTTTGGCGCAGACGCTGACGGCGGAATTCATCTCCGGCGCATGTCACGCGGGTCAATTTGAAACGAGCCTCGTGCTCGCCGATCGCGCCGATCTGGTGGACGAAGCCGCGCGCGCCGCGCTGCCGGAAAATCCGCACAGCCTGCTCGACGCCTTCGCAACCGGCGCCAAGACCTTCCACGACGCCGGCGGCCCAGACGCTTATTTCGGCGCACCGCAAGCGGCGAGCGCGGCTGAAGGCGAAGCCACGTTCGCGATCATGGCGAAGGCGTTGGCCGAGAGCGTCACGGAAGCGATCCGCGCGCGCTGACGCCTACATCTCCGCCCACATGCGCAGGAGATTGTGATAGACACCAGTCATCGACACGATCGACGGATCGTCGAGGCCCGCTTTCGCCGCCAAACGCTGGATCGACATATCGAGATCGAACAGAAGCGCCCGCTTGGCGTCCTCGCGCACCATCGACTGAATCCAGAAGAAGCTCGCAATGCGCGCGCCACTCGTCACCGGGCGGACGTGGTGCAGGCTCGACGCCGGATAGAGGATCATGTCGCCAGCGGCGAGCTTCACCATGTGGCCGCCATAGGTGTCTTCGATCACCAGCTCGCCGCCTTCGTAGCTTTCAGGCTCGGCGAGGAACAATGTCGCTGACAGATCGGTGCGAACGTTCAGATCGCCGGCGCGATTGCGGCGCACGGCGTTGTCGACATGGTTGGCGAAATTCTGGCCGCCTTCGTAGCGGTTGAAGAGCGGCGGGAAAATTTTCAGCGGCAGCGCGGCGGCGGTGAAGAGCGGCGTCCGCTCCAGCGCGCGGAGGATGATGTCAGCGGCCTGCGCACGCGCGTCCGAGCTCTCGACCAGTTGCGCATTGCGCTTGGCGAGCGCGGCTTGTGGACCGGAGGTGACATTGCCATCAACCCACTCGCCCGCGTCGATCAGAGCGAGCACGCGCGCCACGCCGTCCGCGTCGAGCACTTGGGGAATTTGCAGCAACATGGGAGTTTCATGCGGCTCCGGTGGCTCTTTGACAAGCCGCCGGAGCGCACTCCCACTTAGAAGCGATAGTAGAGGCTCAACGTGGTTGAGCGGCCGGCGCCAGGCGTAGCCCAGCCGTTGCCGGCATTGTTGCGCACACGCTCGTAATATTCCTCGTCGAGCAGATTGTTGACGTTGAGCTGCAGGACCGCGCGGTCCGTCAGCGGATACGCCACCATCGCCCGGTGCGTGAAATAGTCCGGCGTGTAATAGAGTGGCGCGACCGCGCTTTGACGCGTGAACGTGTACTCGCCCTGATAGTTCACGCCGTAGCCGATCAGGAAGCCGCGACGCACCTGGCTCAACTCATACGTGGTCCACACACCAAACGAGTGCTCCGGCGTATTCGGCAGCGGATCGCCAGCGAGGAAGTCCACCTGACCGCCGCCAACCAGCGCGCTCGAAATGCTCTGTTCAAGCTCGCTTTCGAGATAGGTGTAGTTGGCGAACACGCTCCAATCGTCCGTGATCAGGCCCGAGGCGCCAAGCGTGACGCCTTCGACGCGCGAGGCGCCGTCGAGCTGTTGCTGCAAACCCGGAACGCCAGAGTCCACACGGAACGCACTGCGCTGGTTCGAAAACAGCGCCGCCGTCAGCGACAGACGACCGCCATTGAGATCAATCTTGCCGCCGAGTTCGTAGCTTTGGCCCTCTTCCGGCTCGACATTGCAATTCGTCGCCGTGCACGTGCCGTTGACGGTTGCTTGCGATGGCGTTTCAGAATTGCCGTAGGCGAGATAGATGCTCGCGTTCTCGACCGGCTGATACACAATTCCCAGGCGATACGAGAAGAGATCAGCGTCCGTCTCGAAGCGCGAGCCGATGCCGTTCAGCACGCCCGCCGCCGCGCCTGGCGTTTGCGCGCCAAGCACGTTGCCGTTGCCCGACGCCGCGAAGCCATACGGCGTATAGAAGCGCGCGTAGCCCTCGCCTTCCGTGCGCTCCAAGCGCAGGCCGCCGTTCAGCTCCCAATGATCGCCGAGCTCGACGCGATCGAACACATAGATCGCGCGATTGCTGACCTCGTTGTCATTGCCTCCAGAGGGCGCGACGCAATTCACCAACGTCGCCGTGACGCATGTGCCGCCTGGGCCGTTCGCGAGCGCGCCGCCACCGATGATGAAGTTCACCGGGCCAGTGTAGAGATTGTTCGGGTTGGCGATGTCCATCGGCGGCAAGGTAGGGTTCGGCGTGGCGCCGTTCGGATTGCGCAGCGAATTGCCGGAATTGAGCGAATAGCTCTCTTCCGAGATCAACACGCCGGCGACGAGCGTGTGTTCGGCAAAGCCGGTGTTGAAATTAAAGGTGAGATCGGTCTGGTTGATCAGGATCTCGTTGTGCGAATCCCGCGTCGTGCCGCGCGGACCGCTTGGCTGATACACGCCCGGCGTCGCACAAGCGGCGCCTGTCCACGGATTGATCCCCGGCGTCACGCACCACGTGCCTTGCGGCGGGTCGACGACGATGAATTGCGACACTTCCTGGTAGCGCGTGAGATTGCGCACCGAGAGACGATCGCTGAAATCGTGCTCGAAAATGCCGGTCAGCGACGCGGCTTCGATCTGCTGCGTGTCAACGTTGGCGTAGCCGTAGTAATTCTCGATATCCGCGCCCGGCAGCGGGCCGTTGTTGAACGCGCCCAATGCGTACGGCACGCCATATTGCGGGATATTGTCGTCTTCCTGGTAGGCGGCGAGCAGCGTGAAGCGCGTCGGCGTGCCGAGGCCGAACGTGATTGACGGCGCAACGCCCCAGCGCTCGAACGTCTCAACATCGCGGCCCGCGACATCGTTCTGGTGCCCCATCACATTGAGGCGCACGCCGACATTTTCACCGAGCGAATAATCGCTATCGAGCGTGATGCGGCGATATTCATCCGTGCCGACGGCGACGCCCAGCGTCGTCTGATCATTGCCACGCGGGCGCTTGGTGACGATGTTGATCGAGCCGCCGAGCGAACCGGCGCCGCCATAAACTGAATTGGCGCCATTCGTCAGTTCGAGCTGGTCGAGGTTGAACGGATCGGTGCGTGTGTATTGGGCGCTATCGCGGACGCCATCGACGCTGATGTCGTTGTTGGCCGAGTAGCCGCGGAGGTTGATGCTGTCGCCATAGCCGCCGCCGCCTTCGCCGGCGCCGAATGTGATGCCCGGCAGCGTCGAGAGAATGTCGCGCAGGCCAAGCAGATTTTGCTGCTCGACGATTTCAGCCGAAACCACCGTCACGGTTTGCGGCGTCTCGAGCGGCGGCGCGGTGTAGCGCGGCGAGTCGAGGCCGGGGCGCTGGCCGGTGACAGTGATCGGATCGCCTTCATCCGGCGCATCGACGTCGTTCGCCCAGGCGGCGCCCATGCTGAGAGCCAGAGAAGACGCCCCAAGAGCCACGAACCGCGCCGCATTGCGCGAAAAGCTCTTCACCCCACCGTCTCTCATCATGCGACCCCAGCGTTATTGCAAGTCAATCTCAACTGCATTAGGGTTCGTCTAGCTTGTTGCGAATTATTGTCAACTGGCTACATTTCGAAAGTGGCGGGCCGGAATGTCGCGCCGGGATTTCGGGCGGACTTTTGGGGCAGCGACGCCAAGCGATGACGACCAGCACAGTTTCCGCGCCAAAGCCGGCCGCCCTTAAAGCGAAGACCGGCCTCACCCGTGCGTTCTGGGTGCGCCAGTTCATCAACTGGCATTGGATCAGCGCGGCAATCTCGCTGATCGGCATGATCGTGTTCGCGATCACCGGCATCACGCTGAACCACGCCGGCGACATCAACGCGACGCCAGTGGTGAAAGAGCAGAGCGCGACTTTGCCTGAGCCGTTGCTCGCATCGTTGGCCGACGCGCCAGCCGTAGGCCGCCACGCGCTGCCCGCGAATGTGGCGGCTTGGGCTGACGATGAATTCTCCGTCCGCAGCGGCGGGCGTGAAGCTGAGTTTTCGGCGGATGAAATCTATCTCGCCATGGCGCGCCCCGGCGGCGACGCGTGGATCAGCATCGACCGCGCCAACGGTGAGGTGCTGCACGAAGACACATGGCGCGGCTGGGTCGCGTATTTCAACGATCTGCACAAAGGCCGCAACACCGGCACGTGGTGGGCGTGGTTCATCGACATCTTCGCAGTCGCGTGCGTGATTTTCTGCTTGAGCGGGCTTGGCATTCTTTGGCTAAAGGCCGGCCCTCGCCCATCAACCTGGCCGCTGGTCGGCGCCGGGCTCGTCATTCCGCTTCTCCTTGCTTTGCTGTTTATCCACTAAGGGGCTCCTCCTCCCATGAGACTTGCTTTGCTGACCTCCGCCGCGCTCGCGCTTTCCGCTGCGCCGGCCTTGGCCGCTGACATCATTGTCGAGATCGAGGTGCCACGCTTGCAGAGCGCGGAATATCACGCGCCGTACGTTTCGGTGTGGCTTGAGCGCGCCGATCAAAGTGCGGTCGGCACGCTTTCGGTTTGGTACGATGTCGATCTGCGCAACAATGAAGGCCTCACCTGGCTTGCCGACATGCGCACGTGGTGGCGCAAGACCGGCCGCACTTTGACGCTGCCGGCTGACGGCGTCAGCGGCGCGACGCGCGCGCCGGGCCGCCACAGCATCACTTTCCGCGCCGACAATGCGACGCTCCGCAATCTGCCGCCCGGCGAATACACGATCGCCGTTGAAGCCGCGCGCGAGCTCGGCGGCCGCGAAATCGTGCGCGTGCCGTTTAGCTGGGGCGGCGGCGCTGCCAACGCTTCCGCGCAGGGCTCGACTGAGCTCGGCGCCGTCAATGTCACCATCACGCGCTAAGGGGCGATCCATGAAAAAGACCACTCTGTTCATTGCGGCTCTGCTCGCCGCCGTCGCCACACCGATTGCCGCGCACGCGCACCGCGCTTGGATCGCGCCCACCGCCACCGTGCTTTCAGGCACGGGCGATGATGTGTGGGTTGGCTTTGACGCGGCGATGTCGAACACCTTGTTCCACGCCGATCACAACGCCATGCGTATCGATGGCCTCGTCATCACCGCGCCGGATGGCTCGACGGTCGCGCCCGCGAACGTCACGCGCAACCGCTATCGCTCGACGTTCGACCTGCAGCTCACGCAGAACGGCACCTATCGCATTGTGAACGCGAACGCCGGCGTGAACGCGCGCTACACGCTCAACGGTGAGAACCGCAACTGGCGCGGCCAAGCCTCCGAGTTCGCGACCGCGATCCCAGCCGGTGCGAGCAACGTCACCGTCACCGAAAACGCCAACCGCATCGAGACGTTCGTCACGCGCGGCGCGCCCACGCCGATCGCGCAGGTGAACACCGGCCTCGCGCTCGCGCCAGTGACGCATCCCAACGATCTCGTGGCCGGTGAAGCCGCGCAATTCCGTTTCCTGCTCGACGGCCGTCCGGCCGCGAACCTTGAAGTGACGATCGCGCCCGGCGGCGCGCGCTATCGCAATGACACCGGCGAGATCAAAGTCACGACCGGCGCGGATGGCTCGTTCTCGGTGACGTGGCCGAACGCCGGCATGTGGTGGATCAATGCCTCTGTACGCGATCTGCCAAGCCAAGTGCGCAACGCCACGCGCAGTGCGCAATATAGCGGCGTCGTGGAAGTTCTCCCATAAGAGCGCATGAACCGTGTTCTCGCGCCTGAACTCGACACACCGCCCCTTCCTCCCCGGAACGTCGCGCCGCTTGAACTGAGCGGCGCGACGATGGGCACAAGCTGGACGCTGCGCGCGTTCGCGCCACACGGCTTCAACGCACGCCGCTTGCACGATGAAATCGCAGCGATGCTCGACGCCATCGTGCGCGAGATGTCGCCTTGGGACGATGCGTCTGAACTTTCGCGCTTCAATGCGCTCGGCGCCGGCGAAAGCATAAATCTATCCCCGCATTTCAGCGCGGTGTTAGAATGTGCGTTGCGCATTGCGGAAGAAACCGAAGGCGCCTTCGATCCAACGCTCGGCGCGCTCGTCGATCTCTGGGGCTTCGGCGCAAAACCGCCGGCGCGCGAGATTCCAAGCGACAGCGAGATCAGAGCGGCGCTCGCCGCCGCTGGCTGGCGCAAGCTCAAGCGCAACGGAGCAACGCTGACTCAGCCTGGCGGCCTGCGCCTCGATCTCAACGGCATCGCCAAAGGCTACGCCGTCGATGAAGCGGCACGGATCGTGAGCGCGGCGGGCGTCGTCTCCTTTCTCATCGAGATCGGCGGCGAGTTGAAAAGTGCTGGCGTGAAGCCTGACGGCCAACCCTGGTGGGTCGATCTGGAGCGCGCGCCGGGCGATGAGGCCGCCCGCCTCCTGCTCGCGCTCTACAACCAAGCCGTCGCTTCGAGCGGCGATTATCGGCGGTCCGCGGAGATCAATGGCGAGACCATCGCCCACACCCTCGACCCCGCCACCGGCCGCCCACTCCGCAACGGCGTCGCGGCGGTCTCGGTGCTCCACGCCTCGGCCATGGCCGCCGACGCCTATGCCACGGCGATCCAGGTGCTCGGCCCGGACCGGGGCGTCGCCCTCGCCGACCGGGTGGGGCTGCCCGCCATCCTCAGCGAGCGCACCGAAACCGGCTTTCGAGAGTATTTCAGCGCCAGCGCGGCGGCGATGCTGGCGGAATAGGCCCGCTAGAAACGTCTTTTCCGCCATCGGTCGGCATTGCCTTGATTTCCGGACCTCTTTGCCGCAGCTTGCGAACAAATTGACCGCCATTGGCGGCAAGGGAGGAAACTTTGTCCGAGGAACTCGACGCCATCGACGCCAAGATCCTGGAACTGGTGCAAGACAATGCCGGCCTGTCCATCGCCGAAATCGCCGACCGCGTGGGGCTTTCGTCCTCGCCCTGCTGGCGGCGGATCGAGCGGCTCAAAAAGGCCGGCGTGATTCTGCGCCAAGTCACTTTGCTCGACCACGAAAAGCTCGGCCTCACCTTCGAGGTCTTCGCCACCGTGAAGCTGCAGCTGCCGACGCGCGAGAACCTCGACAAGTTCGAGACCGCCATCGCCGATTGGCCGGAGGTTGTGGAATGCGCAACCGTCACCGGCGCCGTCGATTACATGCTCCGCATCGTCAATCGCGACATGCACGCTTACGACGACTTCCTGCGCGACAAGATGCTGGCGCTCGGGCTCGTCTCCGACGTCCAGTCCCGCATCGTCATGCGCGTGCCGAAGCGGACGACCGCGGCGCCGTTGGAGCTGATCCAGGATCGGCTCCAGGCCGCAAGCTAGCGGCCGGCGCGCTCGGCGCGGGCGAGCAATTCGGCCGCGCGCGGGCCCACATATCTTTGCGGGTTCGAGGGCGGCGTGAGATTGCGCTCGCGCTCCCAGCGGTCGACCAACGTCTTCGCTTGATCGAACGCCGTGATCAAGGTGCCGCCATTGCGCAGCGATTGATTGAAATAGGCGTCGCCGAAATATGTCCAATCGCGCTCCGGCTGACAGCCGAACGACGAGCGATCGGGCGCGGCGGCGGTGAGCACAATCGTGTTCGTGTCCATAAGCGGCGCTACAAACGCCCCCGAAAAACACGCAGAAACGATCACAGCGCGATTGCGAATGCCGGCCTGCGCGAGCGCGTCGCGCATGTGCACAGGGCGCAAAGCCGCGCCCATACGATCGGCTTCGCGGATCGCCACGGACCCATCCGGCGAACCGTGCGAGGTGACGAACACGACAACGAGATCCTCGTTCGGATCGATCACTTGGCCAATGCGCCCAAGCGCGGCGGCAAAATTGTTCGGCGTCGCCGCCGGATAACGGCGCCCGCCCTGCCCGCCAGCGCTGAGCGTGATTGAGCGACCCTCGGAGCGGAAGTGCTGGCGCAGGATGGCTTCGGCTTGCGTGGCTTCGCGCTCGAACACCGGGTCGTTCCAAAACGAGGCGACCACAAGATAAGTATCGACAGTACCGGGCCGCTGCGACTGCAGATTGCGCAGCGAATCCCCCATCAGCATGGCGAGCTGCGCGGCCTCGCCGGGCGGCGGCGCGATCTCGAACACGCCGAACCGGCCGCCGAACGGATCTTGCTGTTGTTGCTGTGGCTGAGGCGGCGGCCGCGTCGCTTGCGTGGTCTGCGCCACGGACGGCCCCGCCAAGCACGCGGCCATCAAAGCCAGCGCCAACCCCCACGCTTTCCCCATCAAATCAGCCTCCGCTTGGACGATATCTGGCCTCCCCCTGGCGTCGGCGCAACAGCCGGGCGCACGCATGGTTGTCCCACGTGGCCTATGCCTTCCGGCTGAGCTAGCAAGGGACCCATGACGGACGAGCTCATCGCATCGCCGCCGGCGCGGCTGGACGGCTACATCCCGGGCCGCAAGGCGGATTTGGCCGCGGCGATCGCCGCGCAGGCCGAGGCCGATCCGGATGCGGCGACGATGAAAGAGGTGCTGCGTCTGCTCGGCGCGCTGCTCCACCACGGCGCGCATGACGAGCTTGAACAACTCAAATCGCTCTACGATCCGCTCGATCCCGACGCGCCGCCGGCGAAGCGCGACTCGACGCCCGAGGCGTTCGCACTGTTCGAAGCGGCGATGATCGCCGCACTCGAGCGCGCGAACTTTCGCGAGATCGAAGCCGAGAACGTGCAGACGCGCGAAGCGACCAAGCACCTCACCGGGCTTTCGATCAAAGCCTCGCTCGCCGGCATTCGCCGCATCCGCTTCTTCGCGCGCGGGCAGCGCCAGGATAAGTTCGAGATCAAGGAATGGTTCGGGCTGAAGAAGCGCATCGTCGAAAGCGAAGTGATGAACGATGTGGTCGTTCTCGTCGGCTTCAAAGCGGCAGGTGAAATCGGCAAGAGCGATCGCGGCGCCTTCGCGAAAATGCGGCGGGGCGTGCGGCCCGGTTCGGCGCTGGTGAAGCATTTCCGCAATGTCGCTGCGCCTGAGCTTGTCACCTTGCATCCGGGCGCCAAGCCTTCGATGCGTGGTCGGGATCAAGTGTTTCTCGCAGCGCCGGCGCTCGCGGGCGGTGTGCCGGTGCTGCTGAATTTGTGGCCGGCGCTGACGGTTCTGGCTGCGGTGGCGGCGGCGTATTTCACGGCGGGCCAGGTGATCGATAACGAGCGGCTGACGCGCGCGGTTGGTGCGCTCGGCGGCCTCGTCGCGGTCGGCGCGTTCGTGATGCGCCAGCGCATGAAGCTTGAAGCGACGACTTTGCGTTATCAAAAGCGTCTCGCCGACACGGTGTACTTCCGCAACCTCGCCAACAATGCCGGTGTCATCGATCTCGTCATCGGCCAAGGCGAGGAACAGGACGCCAAAGAAGCCTACCTCGCCTATTGCACGCTGCGCCGCGCGGGGCGGCCGATGGCGAAGGGCGAAATCGACAATTCAGCCGAAGAGTTCTTGAAAACGCACCTCGGCCAAGACGTCGATTTCGAGATCCAGGATGCGCTGAAGAAACTCGAGCACCTGGGTCTCGTGACGCGCAACGGCGACGCCTATAGCGCGGTGACGCCCGCTGAGGCTTTGAACCGCCTCGACGCTGCCTGGGATGCGCTGTTCAGCTTTTCAGCGCGGCGGGTTTGAAAGTTGGAGCGCGCGGCCTCCGGCCGCGCTTGCGTCGCCGGAGGCGACGCGCTCCAGCCTGCAAGCAAGCGCGCTTAACCTCGCAACGCGTCTGCGTTGGAGGTTTGGCGGGCCAGCGATGCGCGTGGTTCAACTAGAATCCGGCTTGTACTTGCGTGTCCACGCGTCGCCATCCTCAACCACGATCTTGCACGCATCGGCGATCGCGAGATCGCCGGGCTTGGTGTTGAAGCTGGCGTAGGAACGCGTCGGCCGCGCGAGCTTGCGGGCGAGTTGAGCGACGTTCTTGCGGCGTTGCAGGATGCGCACGAGGCGCAGTGTTGGGCCCATGGGCTGCAACGCAGCACGGCGCAAAGCTTCGAAGCGGCGGGCGAGTGAGAGGCACGACACGACGTTCGGAGGTTCGTTTCTTGGACCGCCGGCGTCCCCGCCGGCGCTTTTGGTTTCAATGCGTGAGCCGTACGCCGGCGAGGGCGCCGGCGGTCCAAGTGTCATGGCGAAGCTTACACGCCAGCGCGCGGGGTGATCGGGATCGAACGCGAGCGGTTTGTATTTGCTCGCGCTAGGAAACGCGCGCGCGAGTCTGCGCAGCGGCAATGCGAAGAATTTCATCGCGTTGATGAAGATGAGGCGACGTAGCAATTCTTCGCAGCGGAACAGCCAATCGGCGCAAGCGCGATATTGTGCGAGAGAGAGCCAGGCTTTCTCCGCGAGCACTTTCGGGCTGCCGAACATGACGTACCCGGTGTGGAGATATTCGCGCACGGCTTCCCAGAGTTCCTCGATCGGCGAGAGCGCTGTCTCTGGGGCGCTGTAGAAATCGGTGGCGAAGGGGCTCGTGGTCATTTGCGCGCAGTTTAAGCGCGGCTGAACTCGGTCGGATTGTTTGGGGGTTGTTCTTCAAACTTCATGCGCGACGAACATCGCGCTTTTGCTTGATACGATTGGGTTATGGGCCCCGGACTTGCGCTTTGCGCAATCCGGGGATGGGTGCGGAATGCGGGGATAGATAGCGGTCTATCCAACAAACAGAAGCGGACGCCGGCGTCTCGCCGGCATTTGCGCGATGTTGGATAAGTTGGAGCGCGGGCCTTCAGGCCCGCATGCGGGCCTGAAGGCCTGCGGTCCAACCTGCAAGCTACGATGCTAGTACGGACACGTCGGCGTCCAATCGCTGCCATCAGTGCGGAGCTGTGAGAGCGTTTGCACGCGGCCGCTGAGATCGATGCTGGCGTTGTAGAAGGATTCCGCGTTCGCGGTCGGTGCGGTGCGATCGTAGATATTGAGCTGGAACGGCGCGCGGCCAGCGGCGGCGACGCGATAGGCTTTCGTGCCTTCGCCCACGCCCATCTGCGCGCAGCCGATCATCGTCACTTGCGCGCCGCGTCCGCGTAGAGCTTCGATCACGTCGTAAGGAATGAGTTCGCCCGTCGCGCCCCACGAGAGCGAGAAGCTCGGGGCGGAGCCGCCCATCACTTGCGCGCCGGCATTTCCCAGGCGGCCTTCCGCGACGAGCGTGCCTTGCGGACGCGCGGCCCAGCTCACTTGCGTGACGCGCGTGCCCACTTGGTTCGCGGCGACGCGCTCGCCGGTCGCCGGCGCGGCGGTGAGGAAGGCTTCCGCCCACGGGCCGGCGGCGACCACGGCTTGCCATTGCTGGCCGCATTGATCGCCAGCCCAGCGGCGCGATTCCGGATTGGCGGCGATCAGCTCACGCGTGCAGCGGGCGACGAAGGCGTCCTGCGTCTCGATGGCGGCCGCGCCGCCACCCTGGCCGCCACCTTGGGCCATGTCGTCCGTGCGCGGCGGAGGCGGTGCGTGATCGGCGGACGCCTCGGTGGCGGGCTGGCCACAGGCAATGAGCGCAGCGGCGGCGAAAAGCAAAGCTACACGGCGCATGGGTAAGCTCCCCTGGCTACCGCTTGAGGATTGCGCTCGATTGGCGCCGCTCGCAACCCTCTCCCCCACTTGGGGGAGAGGGCAGGGTGAGGGGGTGGCGCGATGTTGGGTGTAGTGGCGCTTAGAAGCGTGAAGCAACGCACACCCTCAAGCTCCGGTGCTCCACCCTCACCCTGCCCTCTCCCTCCCAAAGGAGGGAGAGGGTTCTATTTGTAAAACTCCGTGCGCCGGTCCCTGAAGAAGCCCCAGGCGGCGCGGTGGCGGTCGAGGAAGTCGAGATCGAATTGGTGGACGAGCACGCCTTCTTCGGCACGGTCGAAGCTTTGGACGAGATCGCCGCGATGGTCGGCGATGAAGCTTGAGCCGTAAAAATTCTGGCCGCTGGCTTCCTTGCCGATGCGATTGCTGGCGACGACGGGGATCACGTTCGACACCGCGTGGCCTTGCATCGCGCGGCGCCACGGGTCGCGCGTGTCGAGCGAACTATCGTGCGGCTCGCTGCCGATGGCGGTGGGATAGAACAGCACCTCCGCGCCGGCGAGCGCCATGGCGCGGGCGGCTTCGGGAAACCATTGGTCCCAACAAATGCCGACGCCGATGCGGCCGTGCTTGGTGTTCCAAACTTTGAAGCCGGTATCGCCAGGGCGGAAATAGTATTTCTCCTGATAGCCAGGGCCGTCAGGGATGTGGCTCTTGCGATACGTGCCGAGCAGCTGGCCGTCGGCATCAACGATGACGACGGAATTGTAATAGGCCGGCCCGTCGCGCTCGTAGATCGACACGGGAATGACAACGCCCAGCTCCTTCGCGAGCGGCGCGAGCGCTACGACGCACGGATGCGTTTTCGCCTCATACGCCGTGCCGAACCATTTCTCTTCCTGCGTCGTGCAGAAATACGGGCCCTGGAACAGCTCCGACGGCAAGATCACTTGCGCGCCTTGGCTGGCGGCGTCGCGAATGAAGCGCTCGGTCTTGGCGATGTTGGCGGCCATGTCCTCGCCGTACGAGGTTTGGATGGCGGCGACTTTGATGGTGCGGGCCATTACGCTGGCTCCTGCTGCGTGATGCAGTGGAACGAGCCGCCGCCGGTGAGAATGGCGTGCGAGCTGAGGCCGATGACGCGGCGCGTCGGGAACAGTTTTGCGAGCGCGTTGACGGCGTCGTCGCCGCTGCCGGAATAGATCGGCACGACGACGGTTGAATTGCCGATCAGGAAATTCATGTGGCTGGCGGGGATCGCGTCGCCGTCTTCGTCAACGACGAGACCGGGTGACGGGATGCGGATCACGTCGAGCTTGCGGCCCTTCGCGTCCTTCATCGCCGCGAGCGCGAGCGCGATTTCATCGAGCACCTCGGCGTTTGGATCATCCTTGCCCCACGCCTCCTGCACGACGACGCGGCCGGGCGCGACGAAGCGGGCGAGATTGTCGATGTGGCCGTCGGTGTGATCGTTGGCGAGGCCTTCATCGAGCCACAGCACCTTCTCGATGCCGAGCGCGGCCTTGAGATGCGCTTCGGCGCTCTCCTCTTCCCAGCCGGCGTTGCGGTTGGGGTTGAGCAGGCATTGGCGCGTGGTGATAAGCGTGCCTTCGCCGTCCATCTCGATGGCGCCGCCTTCGAGGATGAAGGCGAAGCGCTGGAGGTCGGTCTCGGCGGCGTCGACGATTTGGGTGGCGACTTCGGGATCGTGCGGCAGCACGTATTTGCCGCCCCAGCCGTTGAACTGGAACGCGCGCGCGCCGCCCTTGCCATCGAAGATCGGGCCGGTGTCACGGAACCAGATGTCGCCGAAGCGGCCCTGGATGATTTCGGCGCTGCCAGCGAGCTGCAGCTTGGCGCTCGCTTCGGCTTCACGCCCCATGGCGAACACACGCATGCGGTCGCCCTCGCCGTGAGCGGTGTCCTCCGCGAGCGCGCGGATCATGGCGGCGACTTCGGCGCGCGCGGGCTCGAGATCCTCGCCCCAGAGATCGGCGGCGGAGGGCCAGGCCGTCCAGATCGCCTTATGCGGCGCCCATTCGGCGGGGATGTGAGACATGGGCGCGCGGCTCCGAGAAACAAACCCGCGTCAGATAAGCGTGTTGCGCCCAAACGAAAAGGGGCGGCCATGAAGCCGCCCCTTCCCGGTTCCGATCTGGTGAGAGATCAGAATTCGTACTTCAGACCAATCTGGATCGCCCAGCGCGACAGGTCGGTGTTGCGCTGTTCGGTCTGCGTGGTGTTGATGCTGCTCACGCGGTAGGTGTTGCAGCTCACCGTGCCGCCTGTGGCGGTGGTGCCGCCCGTGAGGTCGGCGCAGGCCACGTTGAAGAGACGCACGTCTTCCGTGTACTCCGAGATCACGCCCCAATCGCTGTTCAGCAGGTTCAGCACGTTGGCGACGTCGAACGTCAGCAGCGTGCGGTGACCGCGGAACGCCGGCAGTTCTTGGCTGATCTGCAGGTCGAGGCGGTGGATGTCGTTATTCTCGTAGGCGCCGCGCGCAATGGTGCCGCCGGTGGTGAGACCGAACTGATTCAGCGCATCACGCAGACGGGCGATGTCGTCGAGGACGCCATCGGCGCCCGCGGTTTCAACACCGCTCGCGCGTGTCACCGTGTCGTTGCCGGCGAAAGTCATGCGGTTGTCGGCCGTGCGCCACACGTCGTCCGTGGTCGTTACGGTCGCGCCGCCGGCGACCTGCGTCATGTTCTCGAGGTTCGAGACCCAGGCAAGCTGAGCGCCGCGGTTGACACCGAACACGCTGTTGCGGCTCGAACCGCCGGACATCGTGAACGAAACAGGGCGGCCCGTACGCCATTCGCCGAGCAGCGTGAAGCGCGTTTCCAGATCCGCGACGAAGTCGTGGCGGAAGCTGAAATTGTACTTGATGCTGTCGGTGATTTCTTCCTGGCCGCGGCCGCGCGTGGCGGCGTTGGGGTCTTCAGCAGCGAATTGGCTGCCATAGAGCGAACTGGCGGTGGAGCTGAAGCGCGCGCCGTTGGAATATTCGTCGATGTTCTGGCGGGCGTAGGAGATGCCGGCTTCGATGCCGTTATCCCACGTGCCTTGCAGGTTCACCGAAGCGACCCAGCTGACCGGCGTTTCGTCCGGATTGAAGGCTTCGATATCGCGGTTCGCGCCCGGGTTTACAGAGGTGATGCCCGCAGTGGTGCGTTGGCCTGCGGTGAGGCCGAGACCATCGTAGCGGATGCGGCCATCCGGCGTCAGCGCTTGCACGCCGTTGATGATCAGACGTTGCGCGCGGATATCGCGGAACGCCAGGCCCTGCTCGTCCTGCAGCACCAACACGTCGGCGCCGAAGCGCAGATTGCGGTGGAAGTCCCAGTTGAACGAGAGGTTCGCCTTCCAAATTGACGGAATCTCGAAGTTCGACGCGAACACGTTGGTTTCCGACGTCGGAGAGGCCGACGAACCGCCAAGTGCTGCCTGCACTTCGGCCGGGATGTTGTCGCCGAAGGCGCTGTTGATCGGCACGTTGAGGGCCGCCAAGCAGACCTGCTGACCGCTGAAGGCGCCGTATTGGTTCGCCACAGCGCTTGAGCAGTTCACGGCACCCGACGTCTCGCGGATGAAGCCATAGGCCGTCGCCAGGCTGGTCACCGGATCGTTGTTCAGGATCGAACGCTGGAAGGTGATGGTGTTGTCGAGAATGCCGGTGTTGCCGAACACGTTGGCGATGAACACGTCCGGCAGACCGCCGGAGAACAAGCCGACGCCGCCCGAGAGGCGCATGTCGTCGGTAATGTCATACGTCGCTGAGAAGCGCGGCATGATCACATCGCGACCGTCATACGTGACTTGGTTGGTGCGGCCGTGGCGGGTTACGAAGTTCGGGTTCAACGCCGGATCATCAGCGACGGAATAGCTATCATAGCGGAGGCCGTAATTGAGCGTCAGCCGATCGGTAACGTCCCACGTGTCCTGAACGAAAAGACTGGTGGTCGCGTAGGAGAAATCGGCGGCCGCGTCGTTCGGATTCCCCGAGAGCGCGTTGCGATAGATCAGCTCGCTCGCATAGCCGGTGACGCCAGCGGTGCCTTGCGACGAACCGTCGAAGTCGCCGATCGAGTCGAAGTAGTAGGTGCCGTCGCTGTTCGGTACGAACAAGTTGAAGATCAGCTGATCCTGGTATTGCACGCCGGCTTTGAACAAGTGCGCGCCAACTTGGTACTCGGCTGAGAATTGCGCTTGCGTATTCTCGGTGTGCAGGAAGTTGGCGTGACGGAATTGGTCCGGGCCGAAGCGCACGACGGCGACCGCCGGCGGGCTGACAGCGGCCGGCGTGCTGCACGCGAGCAGTGCGTTGTTGGAGGCCGAGTTGCCGCCGACGTTCGTTCCCGGCGTCGCGCAGACGCGGATGTCGGAGAAGTCCTGCCCCCCGGGAGGCGCTTGCAGACGGGTGTAGTCGCGGAAGCTGACGCGCGCTTCGGTGGACAGCGAATCGGTCCAGCGCGAGTTGATCTGCAGCGCAGTCGTGTAGTCATCTTCGCCTGTCGTGTACCATTGGCTGTCGAGGCCGGCGCTGGTGGCCGACAGGTTCGTGCGTTGCCGCAGCGCCGATTCCGAATGGCGGAAGGTCAGCGTCGCCAGATGGTCGTCGGTGATGTTCCAGTCGAAGCGGCCGGTGTATTTTTCGTCGGTGACTGGCTTCGTGAGCGAGATTTCGCCGAACTCGAACGTTGAGCCGTAATCGCCGTCGAACACGTCCGTCACCGCGGCGATGTCCGCCAGCGTCATCGAGTTCGGAACGCCGCTCGGGCCGATGATGCTTGACGCAAAGCCGCCGCCAGCGGGGCCGACCGAGGTCGGGTCCTGCGATTCATATGTCTCGTACGAAAGCGCGAAGAACAAACGATCGCGCCAGAGCGGGCCGCGCACCGTGGCGCCCCAGTTTTCCTGCACCGTCGTGTTGTCGATGCGCTGGCCCTGAATGCGGGTGCCGACGAGGCCTTCATTGAGGTAGTTCACGAACGCCGAACCATCGAGATCGTTGCCGCCTTCGCGCAGAACGATGTTGATGGCGCCGCCGATGAAGTCGCCGTTCTCGACGTCGAACGGTGCGGCTTCGACCGCGAACTGGCGCACGGCGTCGATCGAGATCGGGCCACGGCGCGTCGGCAGACCGCCGGTGTTGAGGCCGTAATCGTCCTGCGCTTGCACGCCGTCGATGGTGATGCGGTTGGTGCGCGGGTTTGAGCCGCCGATCGAGATGCCGCCGTCGCCGCGCGAGTTTTGCGTGACGAGCGGGTCGCGGCGCGCGAGGTCGCGAATGTCGCGCGTAACCGACACGGTGCTTTCGATGTCAGAGCGCGAGAGAACCGAGCCGGAGCCGACGCTGTCGCTCAGGCCCGAGCGCGTCGCTGTGACGACGATTTCGGCGTCAGAGGGCTCAAGGTCGAGGGCGATGCGGAAAGGTGTTCCGACTTCGAGGAAAACGTTCTCCATCCGCTGGCCTTGGAAGTCGTCCGCCGTCACTTCGATCGTGTACGGGCCGCCGACGCGCAGGCCGCGCAAGTCGAACACGCCGGCCGCGTCGGCATATTCCGCGCTGACCGCGCCCGTCGGGCCGTGCGTCACGGTGACTTGCGCGCCGGCGACCGGCGTGCCGTCCGTGGAGCGGACGTTGCCGCGCACCGCCGAAGTCGTTTCTTGGGCGCTCGCCGCGCCGGCTACTGCAAAGCTGATGACGGCCGCACTGGCCAAGAGCTTCTTGGAGAACATAAACACCCCCGTAGGCCGCCCCTCGCGGCCGTCCGATTTCACGTGCGCCTCTTGGCGCCGAAGAAGGACACCCGAGTAACACTATTTTGACACTTTCGTTACGCCTCCCCCGGGCAAAAGCGCAACGCGTGGCGCTGTGGTCACAGGTGGGCTAAACGGAGATTGGAACTGGCGCTGGCGGGGTGTGGATAAGTGATCGCGCGAAAATCTCTGCCCGACACGGCGACGCTTGTTTTCCTTGTGCTTTTGCTAGCATTGACGGCGCTGCGCATCGAAACGCTGCGGCTCTCGCCGCTCAATCTGCATTTCGACGAAGCCCAATACTGGACGTGGTCGCGGGCGTTCGAGTGGGGCTACTTTTCTAAGCCGCCGCTTATCGCTTGGGCGATTGGCGCCACCACAAGCATCTTTGGCGATTCGGAATGGGCGGTGCGGCTGGCCGCGCCGCTGGCGCACGCCTTCGGCGCGATCGCCCTCTTCCTGCTGGGGCGGCGCATGTATGGGGCCTGGGCTGGTTTCTGGTCAGGAACGGGCTGGCTGCTGCTGCCGGCGGTGGCGTTCTCGTCGGGGATCATCTCGACCGACGCTTTGATGCTGCCGCTCTGGGCGTGGGCCTTGTACGCGCTGTGGCGGCTGATCGAGACACGGCATTGGGGCTGGGCGTTGATGCTCGGCGTGTTCGTCGGCGTCGGCGCGCTGGCGAAATACGCGATGCTCTACTTCCCGCTCTGCGCCGCTCTGGCGGCCTGGTGGTGGATGCCGGCGCGGGCGGCGCTGCGCAGCCGGCTCGGAATGATCACCGGGCTCACGGCGCTGATCGTGCTGCTGCCGAACCTCGTGTGGAATCTGCAGAACGGCTTCGTCACCGTCTCGCACACTGCCGCCAACGCGCGCATCGATGAAACGGATTTGCTCAATCCCGATGAGGCGCTCGAGTTTCTGACGAGCCAAGCCGGCGTGATTGGGCCAGTGATGCTGATCGCGCTGTTCTGGCTCGTGTGGCGCGGCGTGCGGCGCAGCGCTGACCTCACCGGCGAAGACAAATTCCTGATGGCGTTCGTGCTGCCGCCATTGCTGATCATCCTGGCGCAAGCGTTCTTTGCGCGCGCCAACGCCAATTGGGCCGCCGCGGCTTATCCTGCGGCTGTGGTGTGGATCACCGGCACGCTGATCCAGACCAAGCCAAGGCGCCTGTTCCTCGGCGCGGCGGTGGCGGTGAATTTGTTGCTGTGCGGCGTCATCTCATATGCCGGCCTCAACACGGCGTTCGCCAACAGCGTCGATTTCATCGCCAACGGCATGAAACGAGCGCGCGGCTGGGACGAGACGGCGCGCGAGATCGCTATGCGCGCGACGGCGCAGCCTGGCGAGCCGCCGTTTACGGCGGTGCTGGTGGACCACCGGGCTCTGTACTTTGAGCTAGCCTATTATTGGCGCGACGCACGCCGGGCTGGGCTGCCCTTGCCACCGGTGCGGATGTGGCTGCTCCACGGCGAGGCGCGCAATTCGGCTGAGCAAGTCGATCCGATGCGGCCGGAGGAAGGCGCACGGGTGTTGGTGGTGCACATGACGCCCGGTTACGCGCCGGTGGTGGCGGGGGATTTCACGACGTTCCGGCGCACCGAACATCTCAGCATCCCGCTCGGCGGCGGCATCAATCGCGATCTGGAAATCTCGATCGGCGAAGGCTTCGCACCAGCGCCGCGCGACGCTGCGTTCGAGGCGCGGCTAATCGCGGACGAGGATTAGATCGGATCGTAATCCGGAAACGCGCTACCGCCGTGTTCGGCGCTGCACGCGTTGGCGCGGAACATCGCGAAGAGTTCGCGGCCGAGCCCGCGCGCGTTGCCGCTGAGGTCGAGCTGAGATGGCGCGCGTGACTGCCAATCGCTGGGCGCGACGACGTCGAGCACACCGGCTTCCGCATCGACACGCAGCACGTCGCCATCGCGCACTTTGGCGATCGGCCCGCCATCGGCGGCTTCGGGCGTCACGTGGATCGCGGCGGTGACTTTGCCGCTGGCGCCGGACATGCGGCCATCGGTGACGAGCGCGACTTTGAAGCCGCGATCAAGCAGCGACGACATCACCGGCGAAAGCTTGTGCAGTTCCGGCATGCCGTTGGCGCGCGGCCCCTGCCCGCGCAGCACGATGACGACATCGCGATCGAGATCGCCATTTTTGAACGCGGCTTGCGCTTCCGCTTGTGAATCAAACACAGCCGCGGGCGCTTCAACGATGCGATGCTCCGGCAACACGGCGGAGGTTTTCACGCAGGCGCGGCCAAGACCGCCTTGCATCAGACGCAGGCCGCCATCGGCTTCGAACGGCGCGCGCACGCCGCGCAACACGTTTTCATCCTCGCTCTTCGCCGGCGCATCGCGCCAGGCCAGCGTTTCGCCGACAAGGAACGGTTCTTGCGCGTAAGCGCTGAGATCGGAATTGCCAACGGTTACGATGTCCGCGTGCAGCAAACCCGCATCGAGCAATTCACGCGTCACGAAACCCATGCCGCCAGCGGCGTGGAAATGGTTCACGTCAGCGGAGCCGTTAGGGTAGATGCGCGTCATGAGCGGCGTGACGTGCGAAAGTTCAGCGAAATCGCTCCAGTCGATCTCGATACCCGCGGCGCGGGCGATCGCGGGCAAATGGATGAAATGGTTGGTCGAGCCGCCTGTCGCCATCAGGCCGACCATAGCGTTGACGATCGCCTTCTCATCGACGACGCGCCCGATCGGGCGATAATCATCGCCCATGCCGGTGATGCTCGCGGCGCGCGTCGCGGCGGCTTCGGTGAGCGCATCGCGCAAAGGCGTGTTCGGATTGACGAACGCCGAGCCCGGCAGGTGCAGGCCCATCAACTCCATCATCATCTGATTGGAGTTCGCGGTGCCGTAGAAGGTGCAGGTGCCCGGCGAGTGATAGCTTTGGCTTTCCGCTTCGAGCAATTCGGCGCGGCCGATCTTGCCTTCGGCGAAGAGCTGGCGGAGCCGCGCCTTTTCCTTGTTCGGCAAGCCCGATGGCATCGGCCCACCGGGCACGAGGATGACCG
Organism: uncultured Terricaulis sp.; assembly: GCA_964653495.1. Classification (GTDB taxonomy): domain Bacteria; phylum Pseudomonadota; class Alphaproteobacteria; order Caulobacterales; family Aquidulcibacteraceae; genus Vitreimonas. The sequence goes on from CAZZFE010000001.1 coordinate 172,772, forward strand.
GCAGCCACGGAAACCGCAGCGCGCCGATCAGCAAGCCCGGCACGATCTTATCGCAAATGCCGAGCAGCAACGCCGCGTCGTACGTCGCGTGCGAGAGCGATACTGCGGTGCTCAGCGCGATCACATCGCGCGAGAACAACGACAGCTCCATGCCCTCGAAGCCCTGCGTGACGCCATCGCACATCGCCGGCACGCCGCCCGCGACTTGCACCGTCGCGCCGGCTTTGCGCGCGGCGGCGCGGAGCCGTTCGGGATAGTGCTCGTACGGCTGATGCGCGGAGAGCATGTCGTTGTAAGCGGTGACGATGCCGATGTTCGGCCACTTGCCTTCTTTGAGCAGGCCTTTGTCGATCGCCGCGCAGCCGGCGAAACCGTGCGCTTGGTTCGCGTCCGCGAGGCGCGTGCGGGCGGGCACGGATGCGTCGTACGCGTCGATCAAATCGAGATAGCGCCGCCGGCGCTTGGCCGAGCGCTGCACGATGCGGGCGGTGACGGCTTCGAGGGTTGAGTTGAGCGTCGACATCAAAATTCTCCGACACCAATCCCCGGATTCGCGAAGCGAAGTCCGGGGCCCATAAGCTCAAGCGATTGGGGTTATGGGCCCCGGACTTGGCCTCACGGCCAATCCGGGGATGGGTGCTTCATAGATAGTACGCGAAACCTCACTCCGGATCCCACCAAGCCCTACCGTCGCGATCGAGCAGCAGTGCGCTCGCGAGCGGGCCGTTGGTGCCAGCGTTGTAGGGCTGCACTTCGGCGCCGTCCCAGGCGGCGAGCAAGGCTTCGGCCCAGCTCCAGGCGGCTTCGACTTCATCGCGGCGCATGAACAGCGAGAGATTGCCGCGCACGACATCGAGCAGCAGGCGCTCATACGCATCCGGATAGCGCACGTTGAGTTCGGCGTAGCTGACGTTCAGAGGCACTTGCCGCACACGCAGCCCCCCCGGCCCCGGCTCCTTGATGTTGATCCAGAGATCGACGGCTTCATCCGGCTGCAAGCGCAACACGAGACGATCCGGCCCGCCTGCGCCAAAAATGTTCACCGGCGTTGGTTTGAATTGCACCACGATCTCGGAGCGACGCGCGCTCATGCGCTTGCCGGTGCGCAGATAGAACGGCACGCCGGCCCAGCGCCAATTGTCCACCTCAGCCTTGATGGCGACGAAGGTTTCGGTGTTCGAGCTGTTGCCGGTGATCTCGTCGGTGTAGGCCGGCACGGCTTTGCCGCCGGCGAGGCCGGCGCGATATTGGCCGCGCACGGTTTTGGCGGCGGCGTCCTTCGCGTTGATGCGCTTCAGCGCGGAGAGAACTTTCAGCTTCTCGGCACGGATTGCGTCCGCATCCATCGAGTTCGGACTTTCGAGCGCGACCAAGCAGAGCAGTTGCAACAGATGGTTCTGCACCATGTCGCGCAATGCGCCGGACTTGTCGTAATAATCGCCCCTGCCCTCGACGCCGATCTGCTCGGCGACAGTGATCTGCACGTGATCGATGTGATCGCGATTCCAGAGCGGCTCGATCATCGTATTGGCGAAGCGCAGCACCAAAAGGTTCTGCACCGTCTCTTTGCCAAGATAATGATCGATCCGGAAAATACGGTGTTCGTCGAACACGGCGCCAACACCGGCGTTCACCTCACGCGCCGAGGCGAGATCGCGGCCGATCGGCTTTTCCAGCACGATGCGTGAATTGGGCGTCGCCAGCTTCGCTTCGCCGAGGCGCTGCGCGATCGTCACGAACAGAGCCGGCGCGGTGGCGAGATAGAACACGCGCACCTTGTCGCCGCCGCCTTCGAGCGCCTTGCCTAAGTCGCCCCATTCCTTGGCGGGGGCCTGCGCATCAAGTTGCACGTAGGTGATAAGTTTGAGGAAGGCGTCGCACTTCTTCTCGTCGGCGCAGGCGTCGGGCGCGAATTTCTTCCTGGCTTCCTGGACAATGTCCCGAAACGCCTCGGTGGACATTTCACCGCGCGCGGCGCCGATGATGCGGGAATTCTCCGGTATCTGACCGTCGAGATAACGGTGCAGGAGCGCCGGAAACAGCTTGCGGAGCGACAGATCGCCGGTCGCGCCAAAGACCACCAGATCGAATGCTGGGACGGGAATAAACTCTGCCATGCAGAAACGCACACAACTAGAGTTCGCCTTCCGGTGCAACCGAGCTAAACTGAAAGCATGACAAGAAGCCTTGAAGCGCTGGATGTTTTTGCTTTGTCGCCGGTGATGCCGGTGGTGACGCTGGAAGATGCGGCATTGGCGGGGCCGCTGGCGAAGGCCCTGCTGGCTGGGGGCATCAAGACGCTGGAGATCGCGCTCCGGACGCCGGCGTCGCTGGAGGCGATTCGCGTGGCCGTGGCCGAAGCGCCGGACCTGGTGGTTGGCGCCGGTACGGTGCTCAGCGAAGCGGACTTGACCGAGGCGATCAAAGCCGGCGCCCGCTACGCACTCTCGCCGGGGGCGACGCCGACTTTGCTGCGCGCCGGCCGCGATGCGCCGATCCCGCTGGTTCCAGGCGTGGCGACGGCGAGCGAGATCATGATCGGCTTCGAGCACGGCTACAGCGCGTTCAAATTCTTCCCGGCCGCGACCATGGGCGGCGTCGATGCGCTGAAGCAGCTGGGCGCGCCGCTGGCGAAAGCGCGCTTCTGCCCGACGGGCGGCATCGGCGCGGACGATGTGGCGAAATATCTGGCGCTGAAGAATGTCGTGTGCGTCGGCGGCTCGTGGGTCGCGCCGGAGCCCAAAATCGCCGCGCGGGATTGGGCGGCGATCGAAGCCAACGCGCGCAAAGCGGCGGGCTTCGCGCGGTGAGCCTCGCGTTTCGCTTTGCGACGCTCGCGGACGTTCCGGCGACGCATGCTTTGGTCGAGAGCGCGTTTCGCGGCGAGTCCGCGAAGGCCGGCTGGACGCATGAAGCGGATTTGCTCGACGGCCAGCGCACGGATCACGAGGCGCTGGCCGATGTCATCAATGATCCGAAGCAGACTTTGATCTTGGCTGAAGATGATGGCGCGCTGGTGGGCTGCGTTGTCGTTGCGGACAAAGGCGTGCACGAAGGTGCGCGTGTCGGCTATTTCGGCATGCTGACGGTGAAGCCGAATTTGCAGGCCGGCGGCCTGGGGCGGCGGCTGATCGAGGTGGCGGAGCAACACGCGCGCGAGCTTGGCGCGGGCGTTATGGAGATGACGGTCGTCACGCGGCGCTTGGAACTGATCGCGTGGTATTTGCGGCGCGGTTTCGTCGATACGGGACGCAGAGAGCCGTTTCCGCTGGACGATCTGCGCTTTGGTTTGCCGCGCACGCGCGAGCTTGAGTTTATGGTGATGGCGAAGCGGCTTTGACGCGCTCCGGGGCGATGCGCAGCATCGAACCCGGAGTCCATTGTCAGTTCAAATGTTGGCGTCCGGAGTCTCGCTCAGCCATGGGCTCCGGGTTCATCGCTTCGCGATGCCCCGGAGAACGGTGAGATTAGAGCCTGTCGCGCAGCGCGTAATACAACATCCCCAGCACATGGAGCGGCGCACGCAGGGCCGCGCCGCCGGGGAATTCTGGTGGCGCGAGGCCAGCCAGCATATCGAAACGCTCCGCCGTACCGCTCATCGCTTCCGCGACAACTTTGCCGGCGAGCGCGGTGATCAACACGCCCTGCCCGGAATAGCCGTGCGCGTAGAACACGTTTCCCATGCGGCCGATGTGCGGCATGCGCGTCATCGAGATCGACACGAGCCCACCCCAGGAATGAGTGATGCGCGCGTTGGCAAGCTGCGGGAAAATGCGCGTCATGTAGGGGCGCACGAAAGCTTCGATGTCGCGCGGCGGATCGGGCGTGTAACGCTCGCCGCCGCCGAAGATGAGCCGGCCATCGGCGCTCATGCGGAAATAGTCGACGACGAAGCGGCTGTCGGAAATTGCGAGATCGTCGGCGATGAGTGCGCGTGGATTCTCGAGTGGCTCCGTGGCGATGAGATAGTTCGCGACCGGCATGATGCGGCCGGCGATGCGTGGTTCGAGCTTTCCGAGCAAAGCATCGCACGCAAGCACGGCGTAGCGGGCGCGGACTTGGCCGGACGGCGTGCGGATCGTGACGCCGCTTCCCTCGTCGATGCTCAGAGCAGGTGAATGTTCGTAGAGCGTCGCCCCTGCCACGCGCGCCGCATCGGCGAGGCCGAGGGCGTAGTTGAGCGGATGCAGATGGCCGCCGAGCGCGTCGAGCATCGCGCCGTGATGGATCGGCGATACGAGCTTCGCTTGCGCTCCATCGCGGCTGAGCACGCTGGCATGCGGATAGTCCATATCGCGCGCGAGCGCCTCGGCTTCTTCGCGCATCCAACTGAGATCGCTCGGCTTCGAGGCGGCAAGCAGATGTCCGTTCATGCGCACATCACAGGCGATGTTGTGCTTGGCGATGCGGTCGAGCACGAGCTGGCGGGCTTCGAGCGAGAGATCGAACAGGCGCTTGGCGTGTTCGCGGCCATAGAGCTTCACCAGCTCCGTCGCGCCCTTGCGCCAACCGGGGATCGCCTGCCCGCCATTGCGTCCAGACGCGCCCCAGCCGATGCGGCCAGCTTCAAGCAGGATCACCGAGAAGCCGCGTTCGCGGCATTCGAGTGCGGCGTGGAGGCCGGTGTAGCCGCCGCCGATGATGACGACGTCAGCTTGCGCCTCGCCCTCAAGCTTCGGCGGTGATGCGAATGTATTGGCCGTTGCTACGTAGTAGGAATTGGCGAAGTTGAGATCGTTGTTCACTCCACACCCATCCCCGGGGCGACGCGCAGCGTCGAGCCCGGGGCCCATAAACACGAACATTTGCGGTTATGGGCCCCGGACTTGCGCTTCGCGCAATCCGGGGATGGGTGAGAGGCGTTCACACCTTCAACAAGAGGTGGTCGCGTTCCCAGGAGCTGATGACGCCTTCGAACTGCGCCAGCTCGTGCGCCTTGATGCGCTGGAAGGCGGAGCAGAAATGCTCGCCCAGTAATTCGATCACCGGCTTGCAGGAACTGAAGCGATCGAGCGCTTCGTCGAGCGTGCGCGGCAGGGTGCGGGCTTTGTCGTAGGCCGAGCCTTCGATCATGGCTGACGGCTCGATCTTGTCGCGGATGCCGATATAGCCGCTGATGAGGCACGCAGCGAGCGCGAGATACGGGTTCGCATCCGCGCCTGGCAGGCGGTTTTCGATGCGGCGATTTTCCGGCGACGAGATTGGCACGCGCAGCCCGCACGAGCGATTGTCGTAGCCCCATTGCAGGTTGATCGGCGCGGAGAAATCCGGACGCATGCGGCGGAACGAGTTCACGTTCGGCGCAAACAAGGGCGCAGCTTGGCCCAGATATTTTTGCAGGCCGCCGACGAAGTGGCGGAACATCTCGGTGTTGCCGCCCATGTTGTCAGCCGGCGCGCCGAACAGGTTGTTGCCGGTCTTCGCATCCACCACGGAGATGTGGATGTGCATGGCGCTGCCGGGCTGGTTCTCCATCGGCTTGGCCATGAACGTGGCGTAGACGCCGTGCTTCAGCGCCACCTGGCGGACGATGCGCTTGAACACCAGCACCTGGTCCGACACGTGCACCGCGTCGCCGTGATTGAAGTTGATCTCCAACTGCGCGGTCCCGCTTTCGTGGATCATGGTGTCGAGGTGGAGCGAAGCCGCTTCGGCGTGCTCGTAAATAGTCTCGATCAGGTCTTCGTATTCGGTGATGGCTTCGAGCCCGTAGGGCTGCGGCGCGGTTTCGGAGCGGCCTGAGCGGCCCGCCGGCGGTTCGAGCGGCAGATCGGGGTCGGTGTTGATGCGGGTGAGATAGAATTCGAGCTCGGGCGCGACGACCGGACGGAGGCCCTCGCGCTTGTACATATCGATCACCTTCTTCAGCACGTAGCGCGGGGCGATGTCGTACGGGCGGCCATCGGTGTGGAAGGCGTCGGCGAACACGAACGCGGTTGGCGTTTTATAGCCCGGCGCGACGCAGATCGTGTCGATGTCCGGACGCAGCACGACGTCGGGATCGCTCATCGAGGCCGCATCGTCTGGATCGTCAGCGTACTCGCCGGTGACGGTGAGCGTGTAGACGCTGGAAGGAATACGCAGCGAACCGTCGCGCTCGCTTTGCAGAAATTTTTGCGCCGGGAACACCTTGCCGCGCACGACGCCGTTCACATCGGGCACGAGGCATTCAACCTCGCCAATGTTGTTCTCCTTGATCCACGATGCGAAAGTTTTGGCCGTCATGACACACTCAATGTTTCGGCGCGCGCGGCTGCGCGTGCTCGCGATGAAGCGGGCTCAGCTTAAGAACTTCTTTCAAGCCAGCGCGGCGCGCGTCAGCGCTTAAAGAGCCACGTGATGCAGCCCGCAAACCGCGCCCAGCGCACCTCATTCGAGGGCAGCGGGAGCGCATAGATCACCTGATAAGACACTATCCCTTGCCGCCAAGGGGCAAGTCAAGCACTCGCAACCCGTGCTTTTGTGATGCTTTCGTGCGGAATTTGCGTGAGTTTGCGGCGCCGTTGCGGTTAAGAGGTTAACCCATGGACAAGATCAACACCGGCGAAGAGGAAGGCCTCAACGCAACGATCTATGCGGAACTGCGCCGCAAGCTCGTGAGCGGCCGCATTGCGCCGGGGCACAATCTCTCAACGCGCGGTCTCGCGACTGAGATGGGCGTGAGCCAAACGCCGGTGCGCGATGCGCTGTCGCGCTTGGCTGCGGAAGGCGCGGTTGAAATTCGCTCAAAGCGCCGCGTGCAAGTGCCGGCGATGACGGCGCAGCGTTTTGACGATCTGCTGCGTTGCCGCTTGATGCTTGAACCGGAAGCTGCGGTGCTGGCGCTGCCCTTCATCGACGCTGCGCGTCTGAAGCGTTTGCGGGCGATCGATGCGGCGGTCGACAAGGCGATCGCGCAAGGCGATGCGGTTTCGTACATGGAGCACAATCACGCGTTCCATTTCACGATCTATAACGCCATGGGTCGGCCGACGATGGCGCAGCTGATCGAAACGTTGTGGCTACAGTTTGGGCCGTTCATGCGCACGGTGTACGGGCGGCTCGGCACCGCGCATTTCAACGATCAGCACCAAGCCGCGATCAACGCGCTCATCGCAAAAGACGCCGACGCGCTGCGCCGCGCCATCCGCGACGACATCAATGACGGCATGGGCCTGATCGTGCGCAGCGGGATTATCGGCGCGCCTGGGGTCTAAGAGGGTCTCACGCTTCCCCTCAGTCATTCCGGGCGGAGCGAAGCGGAGACCCGGAACCCAGGGGTGACAAGCTCGTCGTTTGCCCTGGGTTCCGGATCGCGCTCCGCGCGTCCGGAATGACTGAAAATATTAATCGGGACGAAGCGCCTTCAACGCCGGCTCCACCTCGCGCAGCGATTTGGCGATGATGTCGACCATGCGGTCCACCTCCGCTTTGGTGATGATCAGCGGCGGGCACATGACGATGCTGTCGCGGATGCCGCGCACCATCAGGCCGTTCTTGATGCACGCGTCGCGCACGACTGGGCCGGCTTTGCCTTCCTTGCCGGTGAAGCGTTCGTTGGTGCCGGGCTTCGAGACAATCTCGACGGCGCCAATCAAGCCAAGCGAGCGCGTTTCGCCGACAAGCGGATCGCTATCGAGGCGCTTCAAGGCTTGATTGAAGTAAGGCCCGATATCGTCATGCACGCGCTGCACGAGGCCTTCGCGTTCGATGATCTCGAGATTCTTCAGCGCAACGGCCGCCGCGACCGGGTGGCCTGAGTAGGTGTAGCCGTGAACGAAATCGCCGCCCTTCTCGCGCAGCACGGCGACGATCTCTTCCGACACGCCGACGGCGGAGATTGGCAGATAGCCGGATGAGAGGCCCTTCGCCATCGGCACGAGATCAGGCTCGATGCCGAAATGCTGGAAGCCGAACCATGCGCCCAAGCGGCCGAAGCCGGTGATGACTTCGTCGCACACGAGCAGGATGCCGTACTTGCGGCAAATCTTTTCGACGCGTTTCCAATAGCCGGCCGGCGGAATGATCACGCCGCCGGCGCCCTGCACCGGTTCACCGATGAACGCAGCGACGTTTTCGGGCCCGACTTTGAGGATGCGGTCTTCGATCTCCTGCGCGGCGCGCATGGCGAAGGCTTCTTCGTTTTCGCCGAAGCCTTCGTTGAAGCGATACGGCTGCATCACGTGCTCGACGCCGGGGATCGGCAGGCCGCCGATCGGGTGCATGTGCTTCATGCCGCCGAGGCTGGCGCCGGCCATGGTCGAGCCGTGATAGGCGTTCCAGCGGCTGATAAACACCGTGCGCTTCGGTTCGCCTTTGACGTTCCAATAATGGCGCACCATGCGCATCACGGTGTCGTTGGCTTCAGAGCCCGAGCTGTTGAAGAACACGTGCTTGAGCTTGCCGCCGAGCAGTTCCGCGAGCTTCGCGGCGAGCATCACTGTGGGCGGCGTCGCGGTTTTGAAGAACGTGTTGTAGAATGGCAGCTCCGTCATCTGCTGCGTGGCGGCTTGCACCAGCTCCTCGCGGCCATAGCCGACATTCACGCACCAGAGGCCAGCCATGCCGTCGAGGATCGCATTGCCCTCGCCGTCAAAAATCGTCGAGCCCTCGGCGCGCGTGATGATGCGGCTGCCGCCGAGCGAGACGATCTCGCCGTAATTGGCTTGCGCGGGCAGATGGTGCGCGATGTCGAGCCGGCGCAATTCGGGGATGTTGTAGTTCCGGGGCATTTCCGTTTCCTATTTTCTTAGGCGACCAGCGGCTCGCGGCGAAGCGCGCGTCCGAGCAGTTTGAAGAAGGTCTGGCTTTGCGGATTTTCGTGCGCTTTCCATTCCGGGTGCCATTGCACCGCGAGGATGGGCGCGCCGTTCACCTCCGCTGAAATCGCTTCGACGACGCCATCGGGCGCGCGCGCTTCGACACTGAGGCCGGAGCCCAGCTTATCGACGCCCTGATAATGGACGCTGACGATGTTGAGCTCGTCCTCGTTGTAGGCGCGATGCAGGATGCCGCCTTTGGTGAGCTCGACCGGGTGGATGTGCTCGAAGAATTGATCGAAACTTTTGTCGTCCGGCGCGTGGTGCGGGATGAGATCGGGGTTCTCGGCCATGTCACGGCGGAGCGTGCCGCCGAACGCGACGTTGAGTTCCTGGAAGCCGCGGCAAATACCGAACACCGGCTTGCCGAGATCGAGCATGCTTTCGATCAGATGCGCCGTCATTTCATCGCGCGCTGGATCGAACGGGCCTGGCGCATCGTCCACGAGCACGCCGTAGCGCTTGGGGTCGAGGTTCGAGGGCGTGCCGGTGAGCAGCAAGCCATCGAGGCGCGGCGCGACTTCGCCAGCGTGCATCAGGTCCGGCATCGCCGGCACCAGCAACGCGGACGCGTCCGCGTAGCGGAGCGCGGAATGCAGATAGCGCGTCATCACCACTTGCGCCGATTGGTTCTCCACCGATCGGTTGCAGGCGATAACGCCGAGGACTGGGCGAGTTTGAGTCACGGTCTTTCCAATTTTTTCTCATTCCGGACGCGCGTAGCGCGATCCGGAACCCAGGGGCAAACGAACAGCTCGGTCACTCCCTGGGTTCCGGGTTCATCGCTACGCGATGCCCCGGAATGACGAGCTTCACTCACGAAAGCAAAACGGCCGGCGAGCAGGCGTGCCAGGCGAGCCATACCGGCTCGTCCCATGTGAAATCTTCCTGGTCGTAGCGCGTGAGGTTGGAGCGGAACGTTTTCACGCGCCGCCCACCCTCAAGCTCTACCTCAAAGATGGTCTCGCTGCCGAGATAGACGATGTCGCGGATCGTGCCGGGGACCACGTTCGTGCCCTGCGGCGCGTCTTCCATCTTCATCGCGGCTGAGCCGTTTTCGCGCTTGTGCATCTCGATCTTCTCGGGACGCAGCGCCACCCAAACCGTGGAGCCCTTGGCGCCGGTGACGCCGTGATCGAGATAGACGGGCGCTGCAAGCTCCGGCGCGCGCACGAGTGCATGGCCAGGCTCATCTTCGGCCAGCGTGCCTTCGAACATGTTCACGCTGCCGACGAAATCGGCGACGAAGCGCGAGTTCGGGAATTCGTAGAGGTCCGACGGCGTCGCCACTTGTTGCAGCACGCCGCGGTTCATAACCGCGCAGCGCGTGGCGATGGCAAGCGCTTCGTCCTGATCGTGTGTGACCATGATGAAAGTGATGCCAACTTTCTCCTGCAGCGAGGTGAGTTCGGAGCGCATCTGATCGCGGAGCTTGGCATCGAGCGCGGAGAGCGGCTCGTCCAGCAGCAGCACGCGCGGGCGCTTTACCAAGGCGCGGGCGAGCGCGACGCGCTGGCGTTGGCCGCCGGAGAGCTGGTCTGGCATGCGATCGCCCAAGCCGCCGAGCTTTACGAGTTCGAGTGCCTCCGCGACGCGGCTCTTGATCTCGCCGCCATCGACGCCGTCCATCTTCAGGCCATAGCCGACATTGTCGGCGACCTTCATGTGCGGAAACACCGCGTAGGATTGGAACACCATGTTCACCGGCCGCTTGTTCGGCGGCAGCTGCGCCACATCCTTGCCGTCGATCAGCACACGGCCCTCGGTCGGCGTCTCGAAGCCGGCGAGCATGCGCAGCAACGTCGTCTTGCCGCAGCCGGAGGGGCCGAGCAGCGCGAAGAATTCGCCCTCGCGGATTTCGAGGTTCACGTTGTCGACAGCGACCATCTTGCCGAAGCGCTTGGTGATGCCTTCGAACTTGATGATCGCGTTGTCTTTAATGTGCGGCGTCGCTTTGGCGGCGGGTGCGTTGGTGGCGAGATCGGTCATCTGATTCAGGCCTTCTTCTCTTGCTTGGCCTGCATCTGCAGACCGATCGCCGTCAGCACCACGGTGACGACGATGAGGATGGTGGACGCAGCGTTGACCTCGGGCGTCACTGAGAAACGCAGCATCGAATACACTTTGACCGGGAACGTGATCGTATCGGGGCCGGCGGTGAAGAACGTGATCACGAAATCGTCAAGCGACAGCGTGAAGGCCAGCAACGCGCCGGCGATCAGGCCAGGCTGCATGTGGGGCACCAGAACATCCCAGAACATCCGCCATTCGTTGGCGCCGAGATCCTTGGCCGCCTCCTCCAGCTCGCGATTGAACGAAGAGAGCCGCGCGCGCACCACCGTGGCGACGAACGGGAACGCGAACGAGACGTGCGCGATAATAATGGCGCCGAGGTTCAACGGCCACGGCAAGCCTTGCGGCCACGGGAACACGCGGGCGAAGAACACCAGCATCGCCACGCCCATGCAAATTTCCGGCACCACGATCGGCAGCGCCATCGCGCCTTCGAGCGGGGTTTTGCCGGGGAACTTGAAGCGCCACAGCATAACCGCGGCGAGCGCGCCGAGGATGACGCTGAGCACGGTGCAAAAAAACGCGATCGTCAGCGAGTTCATGAACGCTTCGATCAGCGAGTCGTTGTTGAACGCCTTCTCGTAATATTTGAGCGTGAAGCCCTGCCAGACGACATTGCGGCGGCTGTCGTTGAAGCTGAACACCATCAAGATGATCAGCGGCAGATAGAGGAACAGCAACGTTCCGCCGACGATCACCCGCAGTGGCCATTGCCGCCAATATTCGAGCGGGCCGGGTTTGTCGCGTTTGGCCGGTGCGTCCGCCATTAGCCCCTCCGCTCCGCTTTGCGTTGGACCATGGCCTGCGCGGCGATGGCGAAGAACGTGAGGTACATCAAGAGGAACGAAAGCGCCGCGCCGAACGGCCAATCGTTGGCGCGCTTGAACTGGCGTTCGATGACGTTGGCGATCATCTGGCTGTCGGTCCCGCCGAGCAGATCGGGCGTGAGGTAAGCGCCGAGCGCGGGGATGAACGTGATCAGCACGCCCGAGGCGACGCCAGGCGCGGCGAGCGGCACGACGACCAGCAGGATCGTGCGCCAATGGCCAGCGCCGAGATCGAGGCTCGCTTCCATCAGCGATCGATCCATGCGGTCGAGCGCCGAATAGAGCGGCAGCACCATGAACGGCAGGTGCACGTAGACGAGGCCGATGATCACGGCGGTGTTGTTGTAGAGCAAAGTCAGCGGCTCGAACTCGCCGAGCGGCTGCAGGCCAGCGAACGTCATCAGGCCGCTTGCGTTGTTCCAGAACCATTCAAGCGTGAAATTGACGTAGCCGTTCTCGCGCAGCACGGCGATCAGCGCGTAGGTGCGGATCAGCAGATTCGTCCAGAACGGCAGCATGATCAGCAGCAGCAGCCAGGCTTTCGTTCGCGGCCCTGCGAAGGCGATGGCGAGCGCCACCGGGAAGCCGACAACGAGGCAAAGCAGCGTCGTGATCGCCGCGACGACGACGCTTTTGACGAAGATGCCGACATAAAGCGGCTCAAGCGCGCGCACATAGTTCGCGAAAGTGCCGGTGAGATCGATGGTGACGGGGCCGGCGTTCTCGCCGAACGAATAAGCCCACACCACCGCAAGCGGGATCAGGAAGAAGAACAGGAGCCAAGCGACCGGCGGGATCGAGATCGCCGCGAACGCCGCCTTCGCTTGTCTCCAGGTCTGTTCCATCTGCTCCCCTTCGTACCGCCGCCTTCCAGGCGGCATGCCGGCAAGATGCCGGCGGTACTACGCCGCGCTGATGCGGGTGAAGATTTCTTCGTACAAGCGCGAACGCTCGTCGCCTTCGAACGCGCCGTATTCGCTCTTCGCCATCACGTCAGCCGGCGGGAAGATGACCGGGTTGTTCTTGTAGGCGTCCGGCATCAGGTCGCGCACAGCGGCGTTCGGCGTCGGGTATTGGATTTCTTCGGTGATCTTCTTCCCGGCTTCGGCGTCGAGCAGATAATTGATGAAGGCGTGCGCGTCGGCCACGTTCGGCGCGCCGGTCGGGATCGCCAAGCAATCCGAGTTAATCAGCGTGCCCTCTTGCGGGACGACGAAATCGAACGCGTCGCCGCCTTCGGCCGCCATCAGCTGGGCCATGTCGCCATTGTATTCGAGCACGATGTCGATCTCGCCCGAGGCCAGCAAATCCTGGCCATCGTCCTCGTGGAACGCTTTCACGTGCGGCTTCTGACGGATGAACATTTGTTCGATCTCGGTCAGCATCGCGTCCGGGATCGCGTTGACGGAATGGCCTTTGTACTTGGCCGCGAGGCGGATGAGGTCCGCCGATTCCGAGAGCAGCGCGATACGGCCGGCGTATTGGTTGGAGTCGAAAATGTAGCGCCAGGAATTCGGCACTTGGCCGTTGCGCATCGCCGCCTTGCGATAGCCGATGCCGAGCACCAGCCACGTGTACGGCATCGAATACTGGCGGCCCGGATCGAAGGCGGCGTCCTGGAATTCCGGCAGCAGATTGGCCTTGTTCGGGATCAGCGAATGATCCAGCGGCATGAGCATGCCGGCTTGGCTCATACGGGTGACGAACTCGTTCGACGGCACGATGACGTCAAAGCCCGGATTGCCGGCGCGCAAGCGCGCGAACAATTCGTCATTGGTGGCGAACAAGCTCATTTCCACCGGCACGCTGGTGGCGGTTTGGAAATCCTCGAGCGTCGTCGGCCCGATATAGGTGTCCCAGTTGTAGAAATTGACGACCCGGCGCTCGGTCGAGCCGCCGCAGGCGGAGACGCCGCCAGCGAACGAAATCCCAATCGCGGCGGCGCCGAATTGCTGGAGGATGGAGCGGCGCGAAGCGCCCGTGATGAGACCGTTCTTCCGCATTCGAAGTCCCTTCCTGCTTAGCCTGAGCGCGCAGACTAGACCGCCCCCTCACAGGCCGGCCACTGGTTCCCTAACAAGCACCCAAATACCGGCGCTTATCAATATCTGTGATCACGGATTCGTCGCTTTTCTTTCGGCGTGCCTAGCGGGCGCCCTGGGCGGCCTCGTTGTGCTCGCCCTCCAGCCACTCGGCGATCCGGTTTTGCTCGTCGAGCAGGACCACCTTGGGTTTGATCGGCGTCTCGGTGAACGCGAAGCCCATGACGATGATCTGCTCGCCGCGGCCGATCAGCCGCGCGGCTGCGCCGTTCATGGAGATCACGCCGGAACCGCGCTTGCCGGCGATGATGTAGGTTTCAAGCCGCGCGCCGGAGGTGTTGGAGACGACAAGCACGCGCTCACCCGGCCAAAGGCCGACGGCGTCGGTTAAGTCCTGATCAATCTCGATGGAGCCGACATAATTGACGTTCGCGTCTGTTGTGTACCCGTTGTGCAATTTCGCGTGCAGCACTTGGCGCATGTCGTTCTGGTCTCCGTCAATTCTTGCGGCGTGGCTGTGTAGCGGTTCGCGAGCACACACTCCACCCATCCCCGGATTCGCGTAGCGAAGTCCGGGGCCGATTACCCCAAACGTCTTAGTTTATGGGCCCCGGACTCGCCGCTTCCGCCTTCGCTCTACGAGCTTCGGCGGACAAGTCGCGGCGCTCCGGGGATGGGTGTGATGTCAGCAGGTTCGCAAGTACCAGTCGAAGTCGACGCTGGGAACAACGCTCATGTAGCGCTCCTGCTCGACCCGCTTCACCGAAGCATACATGCGCACAAAACGCTCGCCGAGATATTCCTTCAGCAGCGCGGATTCAGCGAAGCGATCGACAGCGGCGAACCAATTCACCGGGATTTTCTCGCTCGAGCCTTCGGCCTGCGCGTAGCCATCGCCGACGATCGCCGGGCCGGGATCGATCTTGTTGGAAATGCCGTGATGCACGGCCGCGAGCAGCGCTGCGAGCGCCAGCGCCGGATGCGCGTCAGCGCCGGCGACACGGTGTTCGATGTGGCGCGTGTTCGGCGCGCCCGCGGGGACGCGGAACGAAACGGTGCGGTTGTTGACGCCCCAGGTCGGTGCGACCGGCGCGTAGGAATTGGCTTTGAAGCGGCGGTACGAATTGGCGTTCGGTGCGAAGATCGCCATCGAGTCGCCGAGCATCGCCTTCATACCGCCGATCGCGTGCGCCAGCACCGGCTCGCCCTCGGGCTTCGAGGACGCGAAGATGTTCTTGCCGGCTTTGTCGTTGACGCTGACGTGGAGGTGCATGCCAGAGCCCGCGCGATCGCCGAAGGGCTTGGCCATGAACGTCGCTTCGCAGCCGTGCTTCAACGCCACGCCTTTGGCGGCGCGCTTGTAAAGCACGGCGTCGTCGGCGGCGCGGAGCGCGTCGGCATGGTGCTTCAGGGTGAGCTCGAGTTGGCCCGGCGCGTATTCGCTGATAGCGCCTTCGAGCGGGATGCCAAGCGCGTCGGCGGCGGCCCAGAGATCGCGGAGGAAATTCGAGGCGTCCTCGACTTCGCGGAGGCCATAGACCTGATGCTGCGTGTCGCGGTCGCCGGTCGAGTTGGAGCGCGGAAGCTGGATGCCGCCATCGGCGGTGCGCTTGGCGTCGACCAGATAGTACTCAAGCTCGCACGCGACAACCGGCACGAGGCCGTCCGCTTCGAAGCGATCAATCACGCTTTGCAGCACGTGGCGCGGATCGATGTCGTTCGGCTTGCCATCGAGTTCGTACATCGACAGCGCGACCTGGGCGACGTCCGGCCCGAGCCAGGGCGCGGGCGTCAGGCGGCCGGCGATCGGCTTCGCAACGCGGTCCGCATCACCGTCTTCCCAGACGAGACCAGTGGCTTCGACGTCCTGGCCGGTGATGTCGTTGACGAGGATCGAGCCCGGCAGGAAACGCCCCTGCTCGAACACGGCTTGAATCTCATGCCGGCGTAGACGCTTGCCGCGCGGCACGCCGGCCATGTTCGTGAACACGATCTCGAAGAAATTGATCTCCGGGTGCTTGTCCAGGAAGGCTTTGCACTCTTTGGCGTCGGCGATGCTCATTCAGAACTTTCTTGCGCGAAGGCGTCGATGGCTGCGATCAGCCGGGCGATCTGTTGCGAGGTCGTCGGCGGCGAAACCAGCATCATCATGTGGAACGGCGCAATCAACACGCCGCGATTGATCAAGTAAAGGTGCAGCGCATGGTTAAGCGCGTGCTGCGCCAGTGCGGGCCGCATCTCTTTCGCGTTTCGCGGAGGGTGCGGCGCGAACACGATCTCGGCGCGGGCGCCGACATGGACGACGCACCAGGGCAAACGGCGCTTGGCGATGAGGGCGTTGAGGCTCGCGACAAGCTCATCCGTACCCGCGAGCATCGCAGCGTAAGCCTCCTCCGTCGCCACCTCGCGCAGGACGGCGCCGATGGCGGCGATGGAAAACGCGTTGCCGGCGAGCGTGGTGCCGATTCCAGATCGGCCAGTCGTACCGCCGGCATCTTGCCGGCCTTCAGTGTCTGCCGGCTGGAAGCCGGCGGTACGTTGAATCGCTCTTGCCAGCTCAGCACCGACGCCCCAAACCGCAGCCGGCACGCCGCCGGCGATGGCTTTGCCGATGACGAGCGCGTCTGGCTCTAAGCCCCAAGCACGCGTGGCGCCGCCGGGGCCGGTGGAGAGCGTGTGGGTTTCGTCCAGGATCAGCAGCGCGCCGGTCTTGCGCGTAAGCTCGCGCAGCTTCGCGTGAAAGCCGGCGACGGGCAGGATCATGCCGGCGTTCGTCATCGCTGGCTCGGCGAGCAATGCGGCGACATCGCCTTGCGCCAGCGCGGCTTCGAGGGCGGCAATGTCGTTGAACGGGATCACGCGCGTGGTTGTCGTGTAGTCCTGCACTTGGCCGACGAGGCCAGGGTCCATGATGGTGCGATCGCCGTCGAGCGCGACGAAACAATCCTCGACCATGCCGTGATAGCAGCCGTCGAACACGATGATGACGCGCTTGCCCGTGACCGCGCGCGCCCAGCGGATCAAAGCGCGGTTGGCGTCCGAGGCCGAGAGCGTCGCTTGCCAACATGGCAAGCCAAAGCGGTCGGCGAGTAGCGCGCCAACATCGGCGGCCTCTTCCGTCGGCAGCATGTACGTCGCGCCGCGGCGGAGTTGTTCCGCGGCGACGCGCGCGACCGGCGCGAGGCCATGGCCGAACATGCCGGGCGTGTCGCCGAGGCAGAAATCGTCATAGACGTTATCGTCGATGTCGGTGAGCGTCGCGCCTTCGGCGTCTTCCACCACGATCGGAAACGGCGTCGCCCAATCGCGCATCCAATGCATCGGCGCGCCATTGAGCCAATGCGCCGCGAGGCTGCCGGCGCGCGCGGCGCACTTGGGATGCGCGGCGACGAAACGCTCCGTCTCGCGGGCGATGAGGGCGGCGTATTCGGCCATGCGCGCCTTATGGACCGCCGACGCCCTCGCCGGCAATCGCGGTGCTGGCCGGCGAGGCGCCGGCGGTCCATATTGGCGCGAACTCGGGGGGACGCATGCGCTTGTTGATCGGTTTGGCGTTGTTGGTGCTTGCCTCTTGCTCACAAGCCGCGCCCGCCCCCGGACGAAACTACGCGCCAACCATCACGCGCGACGCCTATGGCGTGCCGCACGTGCATGGCGCGGACGACGCCGAGGTCGCCTACGGCATGGCGCTGGCGCATGCGGAGGACAATTTCGAGACGATCCAGCTGGTGATCCTCTCCTCACGCGGCCGCGTCGCGGCGCATGCGGGCCGCGACGGCGCGCCGGCGGATTTTCTTTGGCATCTCTTGAACATTCGCGAGACCGTGGACAACGGCTACGACACGGAACTCTCGCCTGAGTTTCGCGCCATCGCAGAAGCCTACGCGGCGGGGCTCAACGCCTATGGCGCGGAACATCCGGACGAAGTGCTGCCCGGCGCGCGCAACGTCACCGGCCGCGACGTTGCGGCAGGTTCGGCGCTGACGCTGCCTTTGTTCTGGGGCTTCGACAGCATTCTCGGAGTGCTGACGAATGAGGACTCACATCCCTGCGCACGCCAGCAAGCGAGCGCGGAGAGCATCTATCGCGGCTCCAACGCGTTCGCCGTGGCGCCGTCGCGCTCGAGCGACGGGCATACGCGACTGATCGTCAATTCGCACCAGCCGTGGGCGGGGCCGGTGGCGTGGTACGAGTCGGGCGTGTCGAGCGACAGCGGCTGGCGCATGCATGGCGGACTGTTTCCGGGTTCTCCGTTTCCGGTCCTCGGGACGAATGGTGATCTTGGCTTTGCGGCGACCGTCAACCTGCCAGATCTCGCCGACCTCTATCTGCTGCGCACCGATGACGCGCATCGTGGCCAATATCTCTACGACGGCGAATGGCGACGGTTCGAGACGCGCACGATCTGGCTGTGGATCAAGATGGGTTGGTTCACTGTGCCGATCCCACGCACTTTGCACTACAGCGTGCATGGCCCAGCGTTCGAGACGGCGGATGGCTGGGTCGCGGTGCGTTATGCCGGCGCGGGCGAGCTGCGGGCGCTCGAGCAATTCTATCGCATGGGCAAAGCGCGCACTTACGAGCAATGGCGCGAAGCCATGGCGATGCACGCCATCCCGTCGTTCAATTTCATCTACGCCGATCGCACCGGGCGCATTGGCTTTCTTTACAACGCGATCCTGCCGCGCCGCGCCGAAGGACCGGATTGGTCCGGCTGCGTGCCGGGCGATACGTCAACGCTCGTGTGGCCGCAGGGCGAGTATCTGGATGCGCCGGAGCTGATCAATCCGCCATCGGGCTGGCTCTACTCAACCAACGGCGCGCCGTGGTCATCCACCGACGCGGCGAGCGATATGACGCCCGAACAATGGCCGGAGGTTTCGCCGTTCATCGAAACCTACATCACCAATCGCGGCTATCGCGCGGTTGAGATCCTTTCGCCGCTCCGCCGCATCAGCGATCAGCAATTGCTCGACGCCAAGTTCGACGTCACGCACTCGACACGCTCGCGCATGGCCGCGGCGGTGACGGCGATCCTGGAAACGGACGATCCGACTTTGATCCAAGTGCAGGAAGTGCTGCGCGCGTGGGATTTGCGTGCGAACGCGGAGAGCCGGCAAGCGGCGCTGGCAATCCTGATGTTCTATCCGATCTACAATGCGCGCCGCTTCGGCGAACCGGAGCCCGATCCGCGCGAAACCGCGCGCAACGCCGCGCAATACCTGCAGCGCCATTTTGGCCAGCTCGATCCGCCTTTGGGCGATGTGCTGCGGCTGCGGCGTGGCGATGTGGATCTGCCGCTCGAAGGCGCGCCGGACGTGCTGCGTGCTTTGCGTTGGGTAGAGGATGAGGATGGCAAGCTGCGCGCCGATTTTGGCGACGGCTTCATGATGGTGATGGATTGGGCGCCGGATGGCGCGCTGACGACGCGCGTCATCCACCAATGGGGCGCGAGCGAACGGCCGGAGAGCCCACACTACAATGATCAATCGCCGCTCTTTGCACGGCGCGAATGGCGAACGCTGCCGCCGTTTGCGCAAGATCAATGAACGTCCGCGCGATTGCGCGCTTAATGTTCTTACCCAAACGCGACGCACCTCCCCGCGTTGTGAATGCTGGTGAGCCGCTCGTGTCCCTCACCTTGGTATCGCCTGTCATTCGCAGCTGGTGCGTTCGTTTGGGCTTAGCGCACATCTGATTGAGACGGATCAATTCCAGGGCCGCCGAGTCATGGTGTCGTGATGTGTGGACGGGCGTGGCGCCGGAAACGGACTGGTCATTCGCCCCCCGAATGCGCTGGCGCGCTAAGCGCTGCGTCCCGTCCGCTGTCTCCGCTACGAGGGCGCCGTTTATGCCGCAAACCGAACATCTCGATCTCGCTCTGGCCGAGGAGTTCGCCGGGCACGGCGAAACCATTCATCGGCTGAAGACGACGAACCCGCACTTCAAGAAGCTGATGACCGACAACCATTCGCTTTGGACGGAAATCCACAACATCCAGAACGGCGTGCAAGCATCGGCGGCGACGCGGCTGGAGGAACTGGAGAAGAAGCGGCTGATCATCCTCGACGAAATCGCCAAGCTGGTGGGCGACGCCGAGACCTGAAGCCTGCGATCACACCCCTTGCCCGACGCGGGGCGCGGCTCCAATAAGGGGCATGCCTGACACTCTGCGCCCCAATTCGCTCGACGCTTTCTGGATGCCGTTCACGCCGAACAAGGCGTTCAAGGCCAATCCGCGGATGGTCGTGCGGGCGGAGGGCATGCATTATTACACCGGCGACGGCCGCGCGATTTTGGACGCGACGTCGGGCCTTTGGTGCGTCGCTTGCGGGCACGGCCAGCCGAAGATTGTCGAAGCGATCCAGCGCACGGCGAAGGAGCTGGATTACGCGATCAGCTTCAATCTTGGCCATCCGTTGGCGTTCGAGTTCGCGAACCGGCTCGCAGGCGTGCTGCCGGAGGGCATCGATCGCATCGCGTTCACGAACTCAGGTTCGGAGAGCGTGGAGACAGCGCTGAAGATCGCGCTCGCCTATCAGAAATCACGCGGCAAGCCGGGTAAGTATCGCTTGATCGGCCGCGAGCGCGGCTATCATGGCGTGAACTTTGGCGGCATCAGCGTTGGCGGCATTACCCGCAATCGCATGCAATACGGGCCGATGGTGGCGGGCGTCGATCATTTGCCGCACACACACGACATCGCCCGCAACGCCTTCTCGCGCGGCCAACCGAAGCACGGCGCGGAGCTGGCGGATTATTTGGAGCGGATCGTCGCGCTGCACGATGCGTCAACGATCGCGGCGGTGATTGTTGAGCCTGTCGCTGGCTCAACCGGCGTGCTGATCCCGCCTGTCGGCTATCTTGAGCGCATTCGTGAGCTCTGCACCAAGCACGACATTCTGCTGATCTTCGATGAAGTGATCACCGGCTTTGGGCGCTTGGGCGCGCCGTTCGCGTCGCATTATTTCAACATCAAGCCCGACATCATCACCATGGCGAAAGCCATCACCAACGCGGCGGTGCCGATGGGCGCGGTGGCGGTGAAGCGCGAGATTTACGATACGATGCTGGCGAACAGCGAGACGCCGATCGATCTGTTCCACGGCTACACCAGCACCGGCCACCCGCTCGCCTGCGCGGCGGGGATCGCCACGCTTGAGGTGATGCAGGAGCAGGATTTGTTCGCGCGCGCGGCGGCGCTCGCGCCGTACTGGGAGAACGCGCTGCATTCGCTGCGCGACGCGCGCCACGTGATCGACATCCGCAATCTCGGCCTTATCGGCGGCATCGAGTTGGAGCCCCGCCCCGGCGCGCCGGCGTCGCGTGCGCTGGATGTGTTCAACGGCTGCTTCGATGCGGGCATGCTGGCGCGGGTGACGGGCGATATCATCGCGTTCTCGCCGCCGCTGGTGGCCGAGAAGAGCCACGTGGATCAGATCGTGGATACGGTGCGGACGGTGTTGAGTAAGGTCGAATGATCTCCCCCAACGGCATTGCGCATATTCAGCTGACGGTTCGCGATGTGGCCGCGAGCCGGGCGTTTTATTTCCGCTTGCTGCACGAGACGTTCGGCATGGGCGTTCAATACGATACGCCGGAGGTGTTCTATTGCATCGGCGCGCGCACGGGCGTGCTGATCCGCTCGGCGGCGCCGGAGCATCGCGACACGATGTTCGATCAATGGCGCGTGGGCTTGCATCATTTCTGCTTCCGCATGCGCTCGCGCGAGGATGTCGATGCGCTGCATGCGTCGATGCGGGATTTCGGCGCGAAGATCGTGCGCGCGCCGGAAGATGGGCCGTGGGCGCCGGGCTATTATTCGACGCTGTTTGAAGATCCGGATGGGATACGGATCGAAGGGCTGTTCATTCCGGGCAGCGGGAATTTGGATCGCATCAAGGATCAGCCGCTGACGCCGGTGGGTTAGCCTTTAGAGTAGTATGACATTGTCAGCCGAGATCGCCTTTTCCACGATCTCTTCCGCGCTAGGCCGATGCCCCGCGGGCCAATATTTCTTGTGCCCGTGCACCAACAGGCGCGGCTCCGGATGCGAAACGTTCCTCTCGAAAATCTCCAGGTAATAGTCCGCTTCCGGGGGAATTCCGATCCGAACGAGGTCAACCAACTCGATCAACTCTTCGCGCCTGATATCGGGAACAAACGGCGCCTCGCCCAGTGCGACGCGAGCGGCAAAGTCTGCCGGGCTCTCAAATCCATGGAGTTCAAAGAAATACTCAGCTTCGTATCGACGACCTGCTTCACGCTCGATTTCAGCCAAAAGATCAGCACATGGCGCGCCGCTTTCGACGCGCTCTATAACCGCGACACACAATGCCTCTAGTCGCAGTAGCAGAGCTGCATCGGGCTTCTTAGCGCGTAGTTCCTCTCGCAAAGGCATGTGAGCACCTTCACACGCGCACGACCGAAGAGCAACGATCAGCCCTCCATCGCCTCGCTCGCTTCCAACCAAGCCGCTTCCGCTTTCGCGAGCGCGGTTGCGGCGTGTGAGCGTTCTTTCAGCAAGCTCTCGCCGCGATCGCGGTCGCGGTTGAAGAGGTCTGGATCAGCGAGCGCTGCGTCGATGCGCGCGAGTGCGGTTTGCGCTTGTCCGATTTCCGTCTCCGCCGCCTCTAGCTTCCGCTGCAGCGTGTATTTCGAGGATTTCGGCTTGGCTTCGACATGCGCCGGAGCCGGCTCGCGCGCGTCGCCGTCGTCCTTCGGGCGATCGGCGGCGGCGACGAGTTTGCGGTAGTCTTCGAGGTCGCCGTCATATTGGCGGGCGCGGCCGTGATAGACGAGCCAAAGCCGATCGGCGCAGGCTTCGGCCAGATAGATGTCGTGCGTGATCAATAGCACGGCGCCTTCGTATTCGTTGATGGCGTGGATCAAAGCTTCGCGGCTGTCGATGTCCAAGTGCGAGGTCGGTTCGTCGAGGATCAGCACGTGCGGCTTGGCGTGCGCCATGAGGCCGAGCAGCAGACGCACCTTCTCGCCGCCGCTGAGGTTCTGCACTTTCGTGTCGATCTTCTGCACGCCGAAACCCATGCGGGCGGCGAGCGAGCGCAGTTTCGGCGGCGCCCAATCGGGTTCGAGATCGCGCACGTGCTCCAGCACGGTTTCGCCTTCGCGCAATTCGTCGAGCTGATCCTGGCTGAAATAGCCCATCACGGCTTTGCCGGAGGCGACGCGCTTGCCGTTGAGCAATGGCAGCCGCGCGGCGATGGATTTCACGAGCGTCGTCTTGCCCTGCCCGTTCGGGCCGATGATGACGATTCGGTCGTCGTGATCCAGCCGCAGCGATACGCGCTTCAGCACCGGCTTGCCCGCGATGTAGCCGAGATCGGCTTCGTCCAGCACGACAAGCGGCGAGGCGAGTTCGGTCGGATCTTCGAAATGGAACGGGATCGTGCGCTCTTCGAGCGGCACGGCGATGTCCTGCATCTTTTCGAGCTGCTTGATGCGGCTTTGCGCTTGCGCGGCCTTCGATGCCTTGGCGCGGAAGCGATCGATGAATTTCTGCAGATGCGCGCGCTGCGCCTCCTGCTTGGCCTTCATGCCGGTGGCTTGAGCGATGCGTTCGGCCTTCTTCTTCAGATAGGCGTCATAGCCGCCGACGAAGACTTCGAGCTTCTTGTCGTCCAGCGCCAGAATGTGCGTGACCGAGCGATTGAGCATTTCGCGATCGTGGCTGACGCACACCACCGTGTGCTCGTAGTCGCGCAGATATTCTTCGAGCCAGGCCGCGCCTTCGAGGTCGAGATAGTTGGTCGGTTCGTCGAGCACGAGCAGTTCGGGCGCAGAGAACAGGACGCCGGCAAGCGCGGCGCGCATGCGCCAGCCGCCAGAGAATTCGCGCGCGGCGCGGCGGAGGTCCTCCTGTTCGAAGCCGAGGCCCACCATGATGGCGCTGGCGCGCGCTTCGGCGCTGTAACCGTCGATCTCGGCGAGGCGCAAATGCACCTCGGCGATGCGGTCCGGGTCAGTGGCGGTTTCAGCTTCGGCCAGCAGCGCGGTGAGTTCCTCGTCTGCTCCCATCACCAGTTCGAGCAGCGGCGTATCCACTTGCGGCGCTTCCTGCGCGACGAAGCCCATGCGCGCGCCGCGGCGGACGCGGATTGACGCATTCGGCTTGCCCACCTCCTCCTGGATGAGGCGCAGCAGGGTCGACTTGCCCGTGCCGTTGCGGCCGACAAGCCCGACTTTCCAGCCTTCGGCGATGAACGCATTAGCGTTCTCAAACAAAGGCCGGCCGCCGATGCGGTAGGTGAGATCGGAAATTTCAAGCATGGAAGCGCGGGGTTAGAGCGCGTGAGCCGCGCCGGCGCAAGCGCTCGCCCCGATGATCAGCCCTGCGCGGACAGGTGCGCCGCCATCTCCGCCACGGTGGCGAATACCACGTCCGCGCCGTTCGCGCGCAAGAGCTCCGCCGTGGCGTAGCCCCAGGAAACCGCGCCGCACGCGACGCCGGCGGCGCGGCCGGCTTCGATGTCGCGGACTTCGTCGCCGATGCCGATGGCGTCGCTTGGAGCGATGGCGGCGTCCCGCAGCAGGCGCTTGAACTTGGCGGCTTTGCCGAACAAGCCGGCATTGCATGCGTAAAGCTCGATCAGACCTGCCTGCGGGCCGAGCGCGGCGCGGATGGTTTGCTCCGAATTGGAACTGAGGATCGCCAGCCGCACGCCGCTCTTGTGAACTGCGTCGAGCGCTTCCGGCACACCCGCGAACAGCGGCGGCGGCGGCGCTTTGGCGGCTTTGCGGCGGATATGATGAGCGATGAACGGCAGCTTCCACATTGGCACGCCCATCTCGCGGATGATGGTGCGATTGTCCTTGCCGCGCAGGGTTTCGACCTCGGCCTCGCTCACCTGCCGGTAACCAAAGATCGGCGCGGCCTCGTTCATGGCCTTCACCATCCATGGCCCGCTATCTGCAAGCGTGCCGTCAAAGTCGAAAATCGCGAGGCGGTAGCGCATGTTGTCTCAGCTTGGGGCGACGAAACGTGCGGGAACCGCCTAGCCAGCCAATTGTTGGTCGCCCGATGCTGAACGCACAAGCTCTCGCTGAAGACGATGCCGATATCCTCAAACACGAGGTGTCGACCGACGGCGTGAATTGGCGACCGTACAACCCGGCGACCGACCCCGATCACGGCCTGCACCGCCGAATCGAGTTCGCCCCGCCCCCAGCTCCGGCGCCTTGATCTAAGGTAGAAGACCTGGTGGACCCGAGGAGGATCGAACTCCTGACCTCCGCATTGCGAACGCGGCGCTCTCCCAGCTGAGCTACGGGCCCTTTTCAGGAAGGCGGGGTATAGGGCAGCCCCTATAGGTGGTCAACGGGCTCCCAGGCGCCTTCTGACACCTGATTCCTTACCCCTGGCGCCCGCCCCAATCCTTGCCGAATCCGCCCTGGCCGGTTTAAGGCCGGGGCATGATCCACATCCTGTTCGAGATTATCCGCACGATCCTCGGCCTCGTTTCGGTCGTGCTCATCGTTCACGTGGTGATCTCGTGGCTGATCGCGTTCGACATCGTCAGCCGGCGCAACGCCTTCGTCGCCTCGATCTGGACCTTCACCAGCGCCGTCACAGAACCCTTGGTGCGCCCGTTGCGGCGGCTGATCCCGCCGATCGGCGGCGTCGATCTGTCGATCCTGGTGCTGCTGCTGATCATCTACATGCTGCGCGGGCCGGTGAGCTATTGGCTCGAGGCGTTGCTGCTCGGCCAAGGTTCGTTTCTCTGAGCGCGCTGCGCGTGAGGCTGACGCCCGCGGGCGGCGCCGATCGCATCGACGGCGTGGGCCGCGACGAGAAAGGCCAGCTCTATTTGAAGGCGCGCGTACGCGCAGCGCCGGAGCATGGTGAGGCAAACAAGGCGCTCGAGGCGCTGCTGGCGAAAGCGCTCGGTGTGGCGAAGGGCAAGGTCAGCGTGACGCGCGGGACGACGGCGCGACTGAAGACGATTGAGATCGATGGCGCGAGCGACGCGGAGATCGCGGCGTTCGTGGCGAGGTTTGAGGAGCAAGCATGAGCGCGCGCATCATTGACGGCAAAGCGATCGCAGCCGGGGTGCGCGCGGATGTGGCGGCGGCGGTGAAGGCGCTGCCATCGCAGCCGGCGCTGGCGGTGGTGCTGGTGGGCGATAATCCCGCGAGCCACGTTTACGTGAGCTCCAAAGTGAAAATGACCACCGAAGCCGGGATGCGCTCGGTCGAGATCCGTTTGCCGGCGGACACCGCGGAGGCCGATCTGGTGGCGCGCGTCGATGCGCTGTCCCGCGATCCGGATATCGACGGCATCCTGGTGCAATTGCCGCTGCCGAAGCACATCAGCGAACCGGCGGTGCTGGCGGCGATCGATCCGATGAAGGATGTCGATGGGCTGACGGAGCAAAGCGCCGGCAAGCTGGTGCTGGGCAAGCCGGGCCTGCGGCCGTGCACGCCGGTCGGCAGCGTGATCCTGGCAAAGACGGAGCGGCCTGATCTTTCTGGCGCCAACGTCGTGGTGATCGGGCGCTCGATCCTCGTCGGCAAGCCGGCGGCGCTATTGTTTCTCGAGCAGAACGCAACCGTGACGCTCGCGCATTCGCGCACGCGCGATCTGAAGATGGTGTGCCGCGGCGCCGATATCGTCGTCGCCGCCGTCGGCCAGCCGGAGATGGTCAAGGGCGATTGGCTGCGGCCGGGCGCGATCGTGATCGATGTCGGCACCAATCGCGTGCCCGCGCCGGAGAAGGGTGAGGGTAAAACCAAGCTCGTCGGCGATGTCGATTTCGCCAGCGCCATCCATGTTGCAAGTGCGATCACGCCCTCCCCTGGCGGGGTAGGACCGATGACAATCGCCTGTTTGTTGCGCAACACCGTGCTCGCAGCCTGCGCCAGGCGAGGATGGACCGTCCCCGAGCCGCTCGCGGCAGGTTAAATGCGACCCTCCGCGCTTGTGAGCCACAAAACCGTCGTCTAGCTTCCCGGCCACTCTGCACTGACGCCAGGGAGGGGATCAGGTGGCGAATACAAAACCAGGTGGGCTTGGGCGGTTGTTCATCCGCAAGTCCGTCGAACAAATGCACGCCGAGCACGAGCAAGGCGAACTCAAGAAATCGCTGGGCGCGCTCAATCTCGTGCTGCTTGGCATCGGCTGCATCATCGGCACGGGTATCTTCGTGCTGACGGGCCGCGCGGCGGCGGAATTCGCCGGCCCCGGCATCATGATCTCCTTCATCATCACCGGCACGCTCTGCGCGCTGGTGGCGTTGTCCTACGCGGAATTGGCAGCGGCGATCCCGGTTTCGGGCTCGGCTTATTCTTATTCCTACGCGTCCATGGGCGAGATCGTCGCCTGGGTGATGGGTTTGCTGCTGGTGCTGGAATACGGCCTCGCCGCCTCGACCGTTGCCGTCGGCTGGTCGGGCTACGTCGTCAGCTTCCTGCACGACTACAACATCATCATTCCACCTGAACTCACGACCGCGCCGGGCACGACCGTCACCGTTGACGGCCAGACCTATAGCGGCGTGATGAACCTTCCGGCGCTGCTGGCGATCGCGGCGGTGACGTCGCTGCTGGTGGTCGGCATTTCGGAATCGACGCTGGTGAACAACATCGTGGTGTTCATCAAAGTCGCGGTCGTCATCGCTTTCATCGTGATCGGCGCGCCTTACGTGGACACGGCAAACTGGGTCCCGCTGGTGCCGGAACAAGTGCCCGCGCCGGCGCCAGGAACCGACATGAGCCTTGGCGCGCAAATCTGGCGCGCTCTGGTGGACGTCGTGACCGCGCGCGAAGACGCGCCGGCCTACGGCATTGGCGGCCTGATCACGGCCGCAGCGACGATCTTCTTCGCTTACATCGGCTTCGAAGCGGTTTCGACCGCGGGCGCTGAATCGAAAAACCCCGCCAAGGACATGCCGATCGGCATCCTCGGCTCGCTGATCGTCTGCACGATCCTGTACATCCTCACCTGCGCGGTGCTGGTTGGCATCGTGCCGTACCAACAGCTCAACAACCCCGCTCCGATCGCCATGGCCGTTGACGCCATCGGCCTTAGCTGGTTCGCGACGTTGGTGAAGATCGGCGCGATCGCGGGTCTGTCGTCGGTGATGCTGGTTCTGCTCTACGGGCAGACGCGCATCTTCTACACGATGGCGCGCGATGGTCTGATCCCGAAAGTGTTCGCCAACGTGCACCCGAAGCTGAAAACGCCGTGGATCAACACGATCCTCGTCGGCATCCTGGCGATGGGCTTTGCGGGCTTCATGGGTCTCGACGCTCTGGCGAACCTGACGAACGTCGGCACGCTGGTGGCCTTCGGCATCATCTGCATCACGGTTATCTATCTGCGCTTCGCGCGGCCGGACATGCACCGTCCGTTCAAGATGCCGGGCGGCGTGATGATCCCGGTGGCCGCCCTCGGCGCGCTGCTGTGCTTCATCCTGCTGATGGCGTTGATGGCGCACGTGCAAACGCGCAACTTCTTCCTGGTCTATCTGGCCGGCGGCTTCCTCCTCTACTTTGCCTACGGCATGTGGAACTCGAAGCTGGCGAAGGGAGAGGTTGTCAAAGGCCACGAACAACCGAACCCGACGCAGCCTTAAGCTCGATCGGACGGCAAAATCGGAACCGCCGGCCCTCAAGGGCCGGCGGTTTTGATTCGGGTGTGACGGATGTCACGAGGCGCCTGTAACCGCGCGCCTATCTGCTGGAGGTCACAGCAGAAGGCCGTTTTCCAATGTTCCGCCGCATCAATTGGCTCGTCGTTCTTTTGACCACCGTGGTGGTCTATTTCGGCGCGCTCGCCGCGCCGGCGATCAGCCACATCCAGAGCGAGCGCGTTGAGTTGACCTCAGCGCGCCTCTAGTTGCGGAACGTGATCCGGCGGCGCACGTTTTCCTCGAAATGGAGGCGCGCATGGCCAAGATCGGTGCAGCGGAAGCGTTGAAGCAAGTGAGCGGCTGGCGCGCGGTCGATGGCCGCGACGCGATCGCCAAGGATTTCAAGTTCAAGGATTTCAACGCCGCCTTCGGCTTCATGACCCGCGTCGCGCTCTATGCGGACAAGGCGGATCATCATCCGGAGTGGAGCAACGTGTACAACAAAATCGAGGTGACGCTGTCGACGCACGATGCGGGCGGCGTGACGGAGAAGGACGTGGCGCTGGCGAAGTTTATGGATGAGGTGGCATAGCCCTCAGCGAAGAAACTGAAGGCTCCACCACAGACCGTAGATGCAAAGCGCTACCACGGCGATATTGACGATGAACTGAAGCCAGCTCGACAATTTCCGCTTCACTTCCCCCTCCCCTAACCCCTCCCCCGCTTTGCGGGGCGAGGGGGATTAAAGGATCAGCGCCCGCAGCGAGTACGCGATCGCAGCCACCACGCAGAGGCTAGCGATCCACAGCGCCACGAACCAGCCAAGCTTGGCGCCGAGCGGGCGTTGCGGTTCGCCGGGTTCGGGCGGGCCTTCAATGATACGCGGCATCGTCACCCACCTTCGCGCGGAAGAGCCAGTATACATAGCCCGTGTAGCCAAGAATGATCGGCAGCATCGGCAGCGCGCCGTAGAGCATTAGCGCCAGCGCGTTGTCGGCAGCGGCGGCGTCCGCCGGCTGCATCTCGAACGGCACGATGTAGGGCCACAGGCTGATGGCGAGGCCGACATAGCCGATGAAGAAAAGCGCGACCGCGTAGAGGTAAGGCGCGAGGTGGCGACGTTGGTCCGCGCCGCGCCACAGCAGGAAGCAAATGCCCGCAGCCGCGAGCGGCAACGGCGCGAGCCAAACGAACGCGCTCCAATCGACGCTTGTCATCGTCAAGCCCCAGCGCGCCGTAACGCGCGTATCGACACCGAGCGTCGCCAGGCTCACCGCGCCCATCGCCAGCGCTGTAAGCAGAGCGAGTTGCTTCACCCAAGCGCGGGCGCGCTCAAACAATTCGCCTTGCGTCTTGAACACCAGCCACGCCGCGCCGAGCAGCGCGTAGCCGGCAATGAGTGACGCGGCGACCAGCAATGAGAACGGCGTCAGCCAATCGAACGCACCGCCGGCGAACGCGCCGTTCTCCAACGTAACGCCTTGGATGAAGCCGCCGAGCACGAAGCCTTGCGCGATCGTGGCGACGATGGAGCCGGCGGAGAACGCCACCGTCCACCATTTCGCGCCGGCGCCGCGGCCGTGGTGGCGGAACTCAAAGGCGACGCCGCGGAAAATGAGCGCGATCAACATCAGAAAGATCGGCAGATAGAGCGCCGGCATCAAGGCCGCGTAGGCTTTCGGAAACGCCGCGAACAAGCCGCCGCCGCCGAGCACGAGCCATGTCTCGTTGCCGTCCCACACCGGCGCGATGGCGGCTTGCATCTGGTCGCGCTCGATTTTGTCCTTGGCGAACGGAAACAGGATGCCGACGCCGAGATCGAAACCGTCGAGCGCGACATAGAGAAACACGGCGACGGCGATCAGCACCGCCCAGATCATCGAAAGCTCAAGACCGAACATCTCACGCCTCCCCGATCGCTGCGCCGATAGGCGTGCCTGGCGGCTGGTTGGATGTGGGCGGCGTCTCTTCCGTGTCCGGCCCGCGCGCCATGATGCGCAGGATGTAGAGCGCGCCAGCGCTGAACACGATCGCGTACGAGACCATGAAGAAGGTGAGCGACGTCGCCACCGAGCCTGCGGAAACTGGCGATACCGCGTCCGCCGTGCGCAACACGCCGTAGACGACATAAGGCTGGCGCCCGACCTCCGCCGTGATCCAGCCGGTCAGCACGGCGATAAAGCCCGAAGGCGCGGCGAGCACCAAAGCGCGGTGATAGAGCGAGGCGCCGTCGAGCCGCTTCAGCGCCCACGCGATCGCACCCCAAGCGCCGAGCGCCAGCATGATCAGGCCCATGCCCACCATGATGCGGAACGACCAGAAGGTGATCCAAACCGGGGGACGATCTTCAGGTGCGAAAGCGTCGAGGCCTTCAAGCTCGGCGTTGGCGTCGCCGACATTCACCAACGACCCGCCGCCGGGAATGCCGACCTCGAAATGGTTCACCTCCCGCTCTTCGTCGGGCCAGCCAAACAGGATCAAAGGCTGCGGACCGCTGGTCCACCACCCTTCGAGCGCGGCGACTTTCGCCGGCTGATGCTCGTGCGCGACGACGCCGCTTTCGTGGCCAGCCATGATCTGGATCGGCGTGACGATGGCCATCATCAGCACGGCCATGCGCAGCGCGACGCGGCTCTCCGGCAGTGCGATCTTCTTCAACAGCGCGAACGCTGAGGCGCCGGCGACGACCATCGCCGTGGTGAGATAAGCCGCAAGCACCATGTGCGCGAAGCGCGACGGCATCGACGGATTGAAGATCACCTCCATGAAATCGGTGGCGACCATCGTACCGTCTTCGGCGAAGGCGAAGCCTTGCGGCGTTTGCATCCAGGAATTGGCGGCGAGAATCCAGAACGCGCTCATCAACGTGCCGACAGCGACGATGCACGTCGATGCGAAATGCAGCCTCGGCCCCACCCGCTTCCAGCCGAACAGCATGATGCCGAGGAACGAGGCTTCGAGGAAAAACGCGGTCAGCACTTCGTACGCGAGAAGCGGGCCGATGACGCTGCCGGTGATGGCGGAGAACAAGCTCCAGTTCGTGCCGAACTGGTAGGACATGACGACGCCGGAGACGACGCCCATGCCGAACGAGAGCGCGAAGATCTTCACCCAGAACAGGTAGAGGTTCTTGAAGATCGGCTTCTTGGTGAAGAGCCACAACCCTTCCAGCACAGCGAGAAACGACGCCAGCCCGATGGTGAAGGCCGGGAAGATGATGTGAAAGCCGATCGTGAATGCGAACTGCAAACGCGACAGCAGCAACGCGTCCCATTCCATGGCGGTCCCTCGCGGTGGCGCTGCGCGGGATTATGACGCGAACTGACGCCACGCCAAGCTTGCGCTTTGCCACGCCCGGTCACAGTGTCGCGCGACAGGGAGACAAGATCATGAGCGGACGCGTTGCCGGTAAGAAGGTGTTCGTTACAGGCGGAGCCCAAGGGCTCGGCGCGGCGATCGCAAAGGCGGTTGCGGCCGAGGGCGGCAAGGTCGCGGTCGCGGACATCAACGCCGAAGGCGCGCAGAAGGTCGTGAACGCGATCAACGAAGCGCATGGCGCCGAGACGGCGTTCGCGTTCGCGCTCGATGTGACAAGCGAAGAGCAATGGATCGCCACGCTCGACGCTGCGAACAAGGCGCTCGGCGGCATCTCCGGGCTCGTGAACAATGCTGGCATCGCCGGCGACAAGGGCGGTATCGAGGAGCTCGAGTTCGCGCAATTCAAGCGCATCATGAGCGTGAACGTCGATTCCGTGTTCCTGGGCGGAAAGCACGCGATCAAATATCTGGCGCAGAACCAGCCAGGCTCGATCGTCAATATCAGCTCGATCGCCGGCATCATCGCCAGTTGGAACACGCCCGCCTACAACGCCTCGAAAGCGGCAGTGCTACACCTGTCGAAAAACATCGCGCTCTATTGCGCGAAGAAGAAGCTCGACGTGCGCTCGAACTCGATCCACCCGACCTTCATCAACACGCCGATTCTCGATCCGCTGCGCAGCGCGTTTGGCAAGGAAGAGGCCGAGGCGAAATTGGGGCGGCAGGTGCCGCTTGGCCGCATCGGCCAGCCGGAGGACATCGCCATGGCCGCGCTTTATCTCCTGTCGGACGAAAGCCGCTTCGTCACCGGCGCGGAACTCAAGGTAGACGGCGGAATCTCAGCCATGTGACTTGCGGGCCAAGCCCGAAACGCCGAGATGAAATGTATGAAACGCCTGATCGCCGCCGTCGCCCTCCTCTCGCTCGCCGCCTGCGGCCAGCCGGCCGAAACGCCCGCCGCTAACGCGCCCGCCGCAACGCAGGACGGGCCAGTGGTGCTCGGCAGCACGCGCAACATGCCGGATTGGCTGTTCATTCTGCGCACCAATGAAGGCGGCACGATCCATTTCAACCAGCGCACCATCACGCGTCAGGACGGCATGGCCGATATCTGGCTGCAGATCCGCTGGGGCCGCGATCAGATCATGCAGGCCGACACCGAGACCACCGAGCGCGTGATCCATTACGAGCAAGAGCGCATTCACTACCGCTTCAATTGCGAGACGGAGCAATTCGTGATCGTCGAGCGCCAGATTATGGGCGCCAACGAGCAAGTGGTGGCGCGCGACGAGCCGCGTCAAATCTGGCGGGCGACGCCGGCCGCGGGCGCGGCGCGTCACGTGCTGCCGATTGCTTGCCGCGGCGCCTAACGCTGGCGTGCTTGATAGATGATGTTGGCCAACAGCACGCGTGAGCCGGTCGCGCCCATGGTGCGATCCACGGCTTGCTGCATGAGGCGCGTCAGCTGCGCCGGATCGGGCGACGTGCGGTCGCGATAATAGGTCGAGGCGTAGGTGGCGAGCGCGGTGCGGAGCGCGTCGCGCAAGCGCGGTGTCGAAGCGCGGATGCGGTTGCGCAAGGCTTCGTCCGGCACGTCGACGCCCATGTCCACGACCAAAGTCCCGCGCGCGACGGCGCGTTGGAGCACGGCGGCCGAGAGCGTCGGCATCGGCACGTAGGATTCCGCCGACGTCAGCCGTTCCTGCCGGTCCGGCGGCGCTTGTTGCTTGGCCCCGCCGCTGCTCGGCTGCGCGAGTGCGGGCGTCGCCAGACTGGCGAGCGCGGCAAGCGCGAAAAGGCGGCGATCTGGACGCATAACGGCTCGCAGCATCGCCAAACGTGGCTAAGGAATCGTTAGCGCGGCGGACTTCAAATTCGCTTCACGTCGATGGCAAAAGCCAAGCGAATTTGAAGTCCATCAGCCGCGCCAAGAGTCACAATGCTAAAGCCTCTTGTGAACTTCAAATGCGACTCCGCGCGCGATCCAACCCGCAATGTCGCATTTGAAGTTCGAGGCTTTAGCCGCCCTGGAACATCGTTCGGAGATCGACGCTGGAGCGTTCGCCGAGCGCATCGAAATTGGCTTTCAGCCAACGCTCGGCCGCCGTGCGGCCGGTGGTGAACAGGTCTTCGAAGAAGGCGATGTCGGTGTTGAGATCGACACCGGCGCCGAGTGGACGCAATGCCGCGTCCTCACCCAGCACATGCAGCAGCATCTTGCGGTAGCGCCCTTCCGGCAGCCGCGCCTCGTCCAGCAACCGGCTGACGAACTCGATCGCGCGCAGTTCGCGCAGCAGGCTGGCGTTGAAGGTGATCTCGTTCACGCGCGCGCCGATGTCAGCGGCGATGCGCGGCGCGCCGGGACGTTCGATCGGGTTGATCTGGACGATCAGGATGTCGCGCGTGGCTTTCACATCGAACAGCGGAAACAGCGCCGGATTGCCGGAATAGCCGCCATCCCAATACGGCACGCCGTCGATCTCCACGGCCTTGAAGATTTGCGGCAAGCACGCCGACGCGAGCACGTGGTCGACCGTCAGCTCCTCGTTCTTGAACACACGAATGCGGCCGGTCTCGACATTGGTGGCGCCGATGAAGAGCTCGATCTCCTTGCAGGCGCGCACGCGATCGAAATCGATCAGCTCCTCAACTACGTCCTTCAGTGGATTGATGTTGAGTGGGTTGAAATCGTAGGGCGAGGCGAGCCGGCTTGCGGCGTCCGCCCATTGCGCCATCGAGACTTGCATCCACGCCGGCGTGAACGAATTCAGGAACGCCATCATCGGCGTGCGGCGGTATGGGTTGGCCTGCCCCGCATGCGCCACGGCTTCCCAGAACGTGCGCAAGCGCTCACGCGCGCCTTGCGCGCCGCCGCGCACGTACCCATCCGCCAGCGCCACCGCGCACATCGCGCCGGCCGACGATCCGGAGACCGCGGCGATATCGACGCGATCATCCTCCAGCAGAAAATCGAGCGCGCCCCAAGTATACGCGCCCAACGCGCCGCCGCCCTGCAGGGCGAGCGAGATTTTCTTGCGCTTGCTCAAACGCAGATCACCAACGGATGGCTCTGAAGCTTGGAATCTCGCGTGAGTAGTCTGAGCCCTTCGCTTTCGGCCTGCACCAAGAGCAATTCATCGAATGGGTCCTTGTGTGCGAGCGGCGTGGTCAACGCCGCGGCGGCGTGCGCGGCGCTGAGCGGCAGCCAGGCTATCGGCTGTTGCGCCAATGCCTGCAGCGCGTGCGCGGCACTGACCGGACCTTTGCTGCGACCCGATTTGTAAAGCGCCGACCATTTGAGACGCATCTCCCAAACCGAGACGGCGCTGATGCCAAACGGTTGATCGTGATCGGCCAGGAACTGGATCTCGGCTTTGCTCAGCCGGCCTGGCGCCCCCGCTAACGCATAGACGTAGTGGGTATCGAGCAGAATGCTCACTCGTCGATGCCGAGTACGCGCCGGGACAAAGCCGCGTCGTCCAAGTCCGCGGTCCACTCCGGACCATCGGCGGTCAAGCCAAGGGCGGCGCGCGCGCGCTCCAGACGCTTGAAATCAATGCCGCCGCCGCGTTCGGAATTGGCGACATCCTCAAGCGCCTTGCGCGCGAGCGCCTCTACCGACACGCCGCGCTTGGCGGCCAGCTTGCGCAGGCTCGCGTGCACCTTTTCAGGCAGATTGCGGATGGTTAGAGCGGACATGATATCACGTGATATCATGTCGAACGAGAAATGTCCAGCTGGACCTCACGCCGCCGTCCAGCCGCCGTCCATGTTGAGCGAAGCGCCGTTGATTTGGTTGGCGGCGTCGCTGACCAGGAAAAGTGCTAAGCCCGCCACATCCTCCACCTTCACGAATTCCTTCGTCGGCTGCGCCGCGAGCAGCACATCGTTGATCACCTGCTCACGCGTGAGCCCGCGGGCCTTCATCGTGTCGGGGATCTGGTTCTCGACCAATTGCGTGTGCACGTAGCCCGGCGAGATCGCGTTGCAGCGCACGTTGAAGGTCGCGCCTTCGAGGGCGACGGTTTTCGTCAGGCCCATGATGCCGTGCTTGGCGGCGACGTATGCTGACTTGAACGGCGAAGCCACGTGCGCGTGCGCGGAGGCGATGTTGATGATGCGCCCGTACTTGCGCGCCTTCATCCCGCGCATGGCGCTGCGCGTGGTGTGAAACGCCGCCGAGAGGTTCAGCGCGATGATGGCGTTCCATTTGTCGACCGGGAAATCCTCGATCGGCGACACGAATTGCATGCCGGCGTTGTTCACAAGCACGTCCACGCCGCCGAACGCGGCCTCGGCGCCGGCGATCAGCGCCGCGCAGGCCTCGGCCTGCATCAGATTGGCGCCGTCATACCGGACGGAGACACCGGTCTCCTGCTCAAGCCCGGCGCGGATGCGTTCAATTTCCCCAGCATCGCCAAGGCCATTGAGCGTCACATTCATGCCGGCCTTGGCGTAGGCGGTGGCGATCCCCAGGCCGATGCCGCTGGTTGATCCCGTCACCACGGCAGATTTGCGTTCGCTCATGCACATGCTCCGTTCAGCTTGCGCGCCGGTTCGGGAACCGCTAGCGCAAGGCCCTCTGCCTTACTTCCGGCAATGATGAGGGTCCGATGCTGGATTTTTCCGCCCCCGTAAACGCCTTCGTCTCGGGGTTCCCGGACTTTATCATCCAACTCTCCGTGGCGTTGGGGCTGTTTGTCGCTTCATTGGTCATCTACGTGCTGATGACGCCGCATCGTGAGCTGGATTTGATCCGTGCGGGCAATCCTTCAGCATCCTTGGCGTTCGCCGGCGTCGTCGTGGGTTTGGCGATACCGCTTGGCTCCTGCCTCGCGCACGCATTTGGGCTTTGGGATTTGCTGATCTGGGGCGTGGTGACGCTTCTGGTGCAAATCCTCGCCTTCCGCTTCGCGGACATTTTCCTACGCGGCCTGCCGCGCCGCATCGCCGAGGGCGACGTGGCGGCGGCGGTGTTTCTGATGAGTGTGAAAATCGGTCTGGCGCTGATCGTTTCCGGCGCGGTGGCCGATCCCAACGTGGCGATGTTCCGAGGCGGTTGAGATTTGCGTCTGATCCCAGACTGGCTGCTCTACATCATCGTCATCGCGGCGGTGGTGTTCGTGCTCTTCCGCGTGGACGACCGCGCGGATGCGCCGGAAGCATTGCCAGACGCGCAGACCGAGAACGGCGCCTTCCTACCGCCGCCCTCCGCGTATGATCCCGAGGTCCTGGTCGAGGTCGGGCCGGTTTCCTCCGGCCTCGGCAGCGCGTTTGCGATTTCCGAGGACGGCTGGTGGGTCACGGCGCGCCACGTTGTGGATGCCTGCGGGCACGTCGGCTTGATCGTGTCGCGCGGTTCGGCGGCGCCGGTGGAAGAAGTGAAAGTCGCGCTGTTCGCGGACCTGGCTTTGCTCAAAACACAACGCGCGCCGACGGCGCTGGCGCTCGATACGTCGGAGCGGCAGTTCCAAGTCGGCCAGCGCGCATATCACGTCGGCTTCCCGCAAGGACGGCCTGGTGAAGCTTATTCGCGGCTGATTGGCCGCGAGCGGCTCGTGGCGCGTGGGCGCTACGACACCGAAGAGCCGGTGCTGGCGTGGGCTGAGCTTGGGCGCACATCCGGCTTGCGCGGTTCTCTCGCGGGCATCAGCGGCGGCCCGGCGATTGCGGCGAACGGCCAAGTGATCGGCGTGACGGTCGCGGAATCCGCGCGGCGCGGACGCATCTACACCGCTTCGCCCGCTTCGCTGCTGCGCCTGCTGCGCGTTGAGCAAGTGGAAGCGCAAGGCCGCCCGGCGCCGCGGCTGACGCCGGACAATTATGGGCAAGAATCCGACAATATGCGTCGCGCGCTCGCGGTGGCGCAGGTGGTGTGCATCGCGCCGGAAGAGCTGCGCCAGGTGCGCGGGGAATGACGCTGTTCGCGGATCGGCTGGTTGAAGCGGTGCGCCGCACCGGCTCTCCGCTTTGCGTTGGCCTCGATCCGTTTCCCGACAAGATCCCTGCTCTCTTCGGCGATGCGCGCCACGATGCGCGCGCGCTGCAGAATTTCGGCGCCGAGATTATCGACATCGCCGCGAAATACGCTGGCGTGCTGAAGCCGCAGCTTGGGCTGTTCGAGCCGTACGGCCCCGAAGGCGTCGCCGCCGCGCGTGAACTTACAGCGCTGGCGCGCACCAAGGGCATGCTGGTGATCCTCGACGCCAAGCGCGGCGATATCGGCACGACGGCCGAAGGCTATGCGCGCGCGTCGCTCGGCCCCGCGCCGGGCTTCGACGCCGATTGCGTGACGGTGAACCCATACATGGGCGCCGACACGCTTGAGCCCTTCCTGGCGATCGCGGAAGCACAAAGCAAAGGCGTCTGCGTTCTGGTGCGCACGTCCAATCCGGGCGCGCGCGACCTGCAGGATTTGGACGTGAACGGCTCGCCGCTGTGGAAGCGCACGGCGGAAATGATCGCGCCGCTCGCCTCGCGACTGAAAGGCCAGAGCGGCTGGTCCGGGCTGATGATCGTCGCCGGCGCGACTTATCCCCAAGAGGCGCGCGCTTTGCGCCAGGTATTGCCGGATTGCTTGTTCCTGGTGCCGGGTTACGGCGCCCAAGGCGCCGGCGCCGCTGACGCAATCGCCGGATTTGTACCGGGAAAACATGGCCGCGAGGGCGGTGTCGTGTCCTCGTCCCGCGCCATCACCTACCCGCCCGCGGCGCAGAATGCTGCAACCCTGGCGGATTGGCGGCTGACTATTCGGGAGGCAATCGCGGCCTCCGTTGCGGAGTTGCAATCCGCCTGCGCCCAGTAGCGCGCGACAACCGACACAGAGTTTGGTTAATAGCGATTCAGGGGTACGCGGCGGGTCGCCAGCGGAGGGAGAACACCCATGCGAAAGTATTTCGCGCGCGCCTTGATGGCGCTCCTCGCTTTGTCTCTAGCGTCGCCGGCTTTCGGCGATGGCCGCGGCACGGCCGGGCCTGACGTTGCAGCACCGCCTGTGCGCGCGGCGCCGATTGCGCCGCAGGCCCAGGGCGCCTCCGCGCCCGCAGGCCAAAGCGGCCAAATCTCGCTGATGAACGGCGCGCTGACCTTGAACGTGCCGGATGGCTATCGCTTCTATCCGACGCCGGTCGCGGAAGCCTACATCGCCCGCAATCAAGCCGCGCGTCCGGACGGCGCCATCCTCGGCCTGATCGCGCCGGCCAATGCGCGCGTCGATACCGGCGACGATTGGGCGACGGTCGTGAGCTTTGACTCGATCGGCTACGTGCAGCCGGCGACGGCCTCCGGCCTCACCGATGCGAGCTTCGAAGCCGATGTGCGCGCCGCGCGCCAGAACCAGGGCCGCGCCTTCGAAGGCTTCGCCGTGCCGGCGGCGTTTGAAACCACCGCGCCGTCGCTTTCATGGGCTGAGCGCTCAGCGGCGCCCGGCCAAGGCGGACGCGATTTCCGTCACGAGCAAAAGATGCTCGGCCGCACTGGCGTCGCCTGCCTCACCTCGATCGGCAGCGCCGATCAGATGGGCGCGATCGTCACGGCCGCGCCGGCGATGCTCGGCATGGTCGCGTTCACCGAAGGAAATCGCCACGCCGATTTCCAACCGGCGAGCGACACGGTGTCGAGCTACAGCGTGCCCGGCCTGGTGACGGGCGTGCCGCAAGCTGCGCCGCAGGCTTTGGCCGAAACGGCGGGAACGGGCCAAACCGCGTTCGGCGGGCTTTCCGGCTGGTTCCCGTGGATCGCGTTTGGCGTGATCGCACTCGCGGGCGGCGGCTATTTGCTGATGCGCCGCCGCAAGAGCGACGATGAGGACGAAAACCTCATTCCCGAAGGCTGATCGCGCCGTCGCGCACCTCGATTGCGATTTGGGTGAGGCCGTCGCCGTTGCACGGCCCACCCGCGCACGCGCCGGTGTCGAGCTCGAAACTCGCGCCGTGGTGCGGGCAAACGATGAAACGCTGATCCTGCACGACGACACGGCCGTCGCCGCGATCGAGGAAATAGTACGAATGCGGACAGAGGTTCAGATACGCAAACACAGCGTCGCCGCGCCGCGCGAGCACGATTGAATCGCCCTCGAAGTGCAGCGCCTTGGCGCCGCCGTCTGGAATGTCTTCGACGCGCGCGAAGGCTTCGCCCTGCGCCGGGCGCGGCGGCTTCAACGCCCTTCCGCCTTGAACGGCCGCGAGAGCAGCGCCTTCATCGCTTCATCGACGCTGACGCGATTGCCGAGGATCGCGTCCACCGCTTCGCAGATCGGCATTTCGACGTTGTGCTTCTTCGCCAACGCCACCACCGCCGGCGCGCTCTCCATGCCTTCGGCGACGGAGCGGCGTTCGGCGAGAATGTCGCTGAGCGCACGCCCCTCCCCGAGCGCGGCGCCAAGCGAGGTGTTGCGCGAGGTGAGGCTAGCGCAGGTGAGCACCAGGTCGCCCAGGCCGCAGAGGCCGCTTAGCGTCTCAGCCTTAGCGCCCATGGCAAGGCCCAGGCGTGTGAGTTCGGCGAAGCCGCGGGTAATGAGCGCGGCGCGGGCGCCGTCTCCGAGCTTGCGGCCTTCGGCGACGCCGCAGGCGATGGCGATCACGTTCTTCACCGCCCCGCCGATCTCGGCGCCAACGAGATCGTCAGCGAGGTACGGGCGGAAGGTCGGCAGGCCTATCGTAGCGACGACGCGAGCGGCGTAGTCAGCGTCCGGGCTGGCGAGGGTAATGGCGGTCGGTAAGCCGCGGGCGACATCCTTGGCGAAGCCGGGGCCGGAGAGCACCGCCGGCGTGGCGTCCGGTAGCTCCTCGGCCAGCACGTCCGTCATCAAAGCCAGCGTGCCGCGCTCGACGCCTTTGGCGCACAACGTAACGCCCGCGCCCTTCGCCAGCCGGCCTTTAAGACTTTTGAGCACGGATCGCATGTGCTGGGCCGGCGGCGCGGCCAGGATCAGCTGGGCGTTGGCGGCGGCTTCCAGCGCGCCGGTGGCCCGGATCGAGGGGTTCAGCGGGATCCCAGGAAGGAATGGCGCGTTCTCGTGGGAGGCATTGATCGCCTCTACCACCTCGGGCTCGCGGGCCCATATGAGCACCCTCCGCCCCGCCGCCGCCGCGACCTGCGCCAAAGCGGTGCCCCAGGCGCCGGCGCCGAGTACCGCGACCGTCTCGTAGGGCGCTGAATCCTTCATTGATCGTTCAGTAGAAACCCGCTAAGTTATGAGGATGGATGAAAAAACCGCCACCCGCGACCGCATTCTGAATGCGGCCATGGCCCGCATCAAGCACTACGGCTACGGCAAAACAACCATGGCCGAGATCGCTGCCGATTGCGGCATGTCGCCGGGCAACATCTACCGCTTCTTCGAAGCCAAGATCGACATCGCCGAAGCGATGGCGCGTAAGCATTACGCGACCGAGCAGGCTGAGCTCGCCGCGATTGCGCGCAAGAAGGAATGGGCGCCGGACCGGCGGCTGCGCGAAATCTTCTTCAAGCGCATGCGGGATTCGTTCTGCATGTTCGAGGAAAACGCCAAGATTCTTGAGGTCGCGGAGGTTCTTCACCAGGAACGGCCGCTGTTCGCCAACGAGCAATTGGCGCTTGAGCGCGTGTTCCTAGCGGCGGTGCTGGAAGAAGGCGCCGATCAGGGCGTTTTTGCTCCGGGTGATTACACCTTCACCGCCGAAATGCTGCAGGCGGCGACCATGAAATTCAGCCTGCCGCAGCTCTTCACCAGCCTCACCCTGCCAAAACTCGAGCGGGAGCTCGAAGGCGTCCTCAATCTGGTGTTGAAGGGCATCTACGCTCGCGCCGACGAAGCGCCGGCGAAGATGGCTGCTCGCAAGCTGGCGGAGGCCGATCATTAAATCGGCGCAATCTGTGAACGAAAACGATTTTATTCATTGATCATCGTTCTAGGCGATGCTACATAGGCTGCATGAACAGCCCAGGAGCAATCGCCATGACGACCCGCCCTTCTTTCCTGACCATGACCGCCTTCGTCGCCGCCGCCGCCGCGCTCTTCGCCGCCGCGCTTTTGCCGGTCGTGAACGTCGCCTCGCAGGTCATTGCCTAAGGCCAGACTGTACGTTCGGCGCGCCGCCAAACCCAACTCGCCGAGCGATGTGCAGGCGCGAAGACCTCCCCCCTTCGCGCCTGCAATTCGTTTGCAGAAACGGGGCGGCATTTAACTATGACTTGCGTTTTCGCATAGCTGATCCAGGCTTTTCTGGGCTCCCTGCCGCGCGAAAATGACTCTATGTCATCGCTCACGCCGACTGTTCGCAAGTGCAGCATTTTTAGGCGTTATTGGAGAAGACCATGTCTACGCAAGACCTGCCGACCCGCGGCCTCGCCGTTGTCGTCGCCGTGTCTCTGGTCGCCTCCGCGCTGGCCCCGCTTTTGTTCGTGGCCGCGCGAGTGGTGGCCTGAGCTTAAGCTTTTGCTCCCTTGCGACCGGGCCTATGGCTCGGCCGCAAGGACGCGGCTTCCTCATCCAGCGGCCAACGCGGCCGGGCCTTCACAGCCAGATCATCCCTGAATCCAGCCTTTAGCCGTTCAGCGCCCGCCAGAGCGATCATGGCGGCGTTATCCGTGCACCATTTGAGTGGCGGGGCGAGGAAATCGTACCGGTTCTCCGTTGCCAGCGCCTCAAGCCGGGCGCGGATCGCCTTGTTGGCCGCGACGCCGCCGGCCGCCACCAGCCTACCCTTCGCCCCCCAGATCGGATCGAACATGCGCATGGCGTTGCGCGTGCGATCGGTCAGCACGTCGAGCACCGCGGCTTGGAAGCTGGCGCAGAGGTCGGCTTTGTCCTGATCGGTGAGTTGGCCCAAGCGCTCGACCTCGCGGGCGCAGGCGGTTTTCAAACCGGCGAACGAGAAATCGCAGCCCTCGCGGCCTAGCATCGGTCGCGGCAACGCAAAGCGCTTGGAATCGCCGTTTTGCGCGAGTTTTTCGACTTGAGGGCCGCCGGGAAAGCCGAGGTCCAGCAGCTTTGCAAGCTTGTCGAACGCTTCGCCGAGCGCGTCGTCGATGGTGGAGCCGAAGCGGCGGTACACGCCGACATCGAGCACGGCCAGAAACTGGCAATGCCCGCCTGACACGAGCAGCAAGAGATAAGGAAACGCGACCCGCCCGCCGAGGCGCGGCGAGAGCGCGTGGCCTTCGAGGTGGTTCACACCGATCAGCGGCTTGTCGTGAGCCAGAGCGATGGCCTTACCGGCTAGAAGGCCCACCATCACCCCGCCGATGAGGCCGGGGCCGGCGGTGGCGGCGACGCCGTCCAGATCGGCGAAGCCAAGCTTCGCCTCGCTCATCGCGGCGGCGATAACGCCGTCGAGCCCCTCAACATGCGCGCGGGCGGCGATTTCGGGCACCACGCCCCGATACGGCGCGTGCTCGGCGACTTGGCTGAGGACAATGTCCGCGAGGACAGTCGGCCCGCTTTCGTCCAGACGCAGCACGGCGGCTGCGGTTTCGTCGCAGCTGGTTTCTATGCCCAGGATGGTGAGGCTTGAGCCCATCCGGCAGCATGTAGACGCGACCTCCCCTCGCGGCGAGGGGGTTCGTGTGCCAAAGGATGGCCATGACTACCCCCCTCCTCCGCATCGGCGCACGCGGTTCGCAGCTTTCGCTTACTCAGACTGAGTGGACACGCGCACGTTTGGCCGAGGCCAATGGCGCAACACTCTACGCGCTCCCGGTGACCCCCATCACGACCAGCGGCGACCGTCAGCAGGAAGGCCGGCTGATCGAGGCTGGCGGCAAGGGGCTGTTCACAAAAGAGCTGGACGAAGCCTTGCTCGATGGCCGCATCGATATCGGCGTGCATTCATTGAAGGATCTGCCGACGCGATTGCCGGATGGCATCGTGCTGGCGTGCGTGCCGGTGCGCGAAGATCCGCGCGATGCGTTTGTGAGCTTGAAAGCGCGTACTTTGGCGGAGTTGCCCGCGGGCGCAGTCGTTGGAACCGCAAGTCTCAGGCGGCAGGCGCAAGTGTTGTTTCTGCGGCCCGACCTCAGCGTTGTGACGCTGCGCGGCAATGTGGATACGCGACTGAACAAACTGGAGCGTGGTGATGCAGACGCCACGTTCCTTGCCCTTGCGGGACTAAAACGCCTTGGCTTGCACGGACGCGCGTCTAGCTTGGTCGATGCGCAAGAAGCGCCGCCCGCTGCATGCCAGGGCGCGCTCGCGATCACGGCGCGGACGAATGACGCGCCCACGCTTGCGGCGTTGGCAAAGATCGAACATGCGCCGACGCGCGTCGAAATCGAAGCAGAGCGCGCGTTTTTGGAGGCCCTAGACGGTTCATGCCGAACGCCAATCGGCGCGCTCGCGCGCTGCGATGGCGCGACGTTGAGCTTCGTCGGCGAAACGCTGACACCCGATGGCAAACGCCGCTGGCGGCGCGAGGAGACGATCACGCTCGGCGCCGATGCGGTTTCGCAGGCACGCGAACTTGGCGCGCGCTTGGGCCACAGCATTCGCGACGAAGCGGGCGACGCGATCGTGTTGGACAGGGGCTGATGCGCGTCGCCATCACGCGCATGATGCCGGAAGGCGCGGCGACGGCCGAACGTGTGCGCGCGCTCGGCCATGAAGTGCTGCTCGCGCCGCTGCTGAGCGTCGAGCCGCGTGCGTTCGATACAAACCTCGACGGCGTGCAAGCGTTGTTCTTCACCAGCACAACCGGCGTGCGCGCGTTCGTGCACGCAACGCCAGACCGCAGCGCGCGCGTGATGGCGGTTGGCGACACCACCGCGGATGCAGCGCGTGCGGCGGGCTTTGCGGATGTGACCAGCGCTGATGGCGACGTGATCGCGCTGGCGGCGTTGGCCACGCGCACACTCGATCCCAAGGCTGGGCCGGTGGTGCATGTCGCCGGCGCGCAGGTCGCGGGGGATCTGGTGAACCAGCTCCGGGCCACCGGCTTCGAAGCGGATTGGCGCGTGGGCTATGAGGCGATCGCTGCCGCTACCCTCCCCGACGCCTTCGCGCGGAACCCGGACATCGTACTTTTCCACAGCGCGCGGGCGGCGGAGGCGTTCGTTGCACTGGGCGCGCCGCGCAGCGCCGAAATGATCGCCGGGTGCTTTAGCCAGGCGGTCGCCGACGCCGCGGCGCGCGTTCCCTGGAAGCGCATCATTGTGGCGCCGAAGCCGCGCGAGGAGGCGCTTCTGGGCGCAACCCTCACACATGCGGACACCTGAACAGGCGCAGGCGCTTGAGCCCCCTCCCCGTGGGGCCTAAGTTCGAAGCGAACCACCGACT
Organism: uncultured Terricaulis sp.; assembly: GCA_964653495.1. GTDB lineage: Bacteria > Pseudomonadota > Alphaproteobacteria > Caulobacterales > Aquidulcibacteraceae > Vitreimonas. The sequence continues at coordinate 217,673 of CAZZFE010000001.1, forward strand.
CATTACCGACGCGAAACCGTCGGAAATGGTTGAAGAAACAGCTGGCGGAGCGGCGGGGTAACATGAGCAGGGACGACGACGACCGCCAACGCGGCGAGCCGATCGACGTGGACTTTGAGCCAGCGGACCGTAGCTACGGCCGGCCTTCGGGCGGCATTGGCGGCGGCACTGCGTTGCTCTTGGCCATTTTCGCCGCTGGCGCGGGCGCCGCGGGCGGCGCGGTTGCGCCACGCGTGCCGGCTGTGCGTGCAGCACTCGATTCAGCTTTGCCGCAGCCCGGCACGATCGCCGATCCGGCGAACGCCGAAAGCGCGGCCGCGCTCGATGCCCGCATCGATGCGCTGGAAGGCATCGTCAACGCGCCGCTCGGCGAAGCGGCGAGCGCTGGCGGCGAAGCCAACACAGCCGCGCGCGTGTTCGCGCTGCAAGCCAATCTGCGCGATGTCGAAGGCCGCTTGGCGCAGATGCCGTCGAGCGAACAGACAGCGGCGCTCACCGCTGAAGTGCGCCGCTTGCAGGAAGAATTGCCGGCGGTTGCCGCTGAAGCGCGTGCGGCCGCGACCGCAGCGCGCGCGTCATACGCCGTTGTCGCCGCGTCGGAAGCGGCGCGTTCGTCTGGCCCGTTCGAGCAAGCTTACACCTCGCTCGCGGCGTTGCTGCCGAACGATCCGAACGTCGCAGCACTTGCTCCGCTCGCACGCACCGGCGCGCCGACGCGTGCGGAATTGCGCGAACGGTTTGAGCGCATCGACACCGAGATCGTCCGCGCCGCGCGCCAAGCGCAAGCGGGCGCCGGCTTCTGGGGCCGCATTCAATCGGCGCTGGCGCAATGGATCGTTGTCCGCCGCGCTGGAGAAGGCGATACGCCATCCGGCGTTGTCGAACGCGCCAGCCAAAGGCTTGCCGCCGACGATCTCGCCGGCGCCGTTCAAGAAGTGAACTCGCTCTCGGGCGCGCCGAAGCAAGTGGCGCAGCGTTGGCTCACCGACGCACAGCGCCGGCTTGAGATCGATCAGCGCATCACCGCCATCCGTACAGAATTGTCGCGGAGCAGCTAAGCCTCATGTTGCGCGTAGCCTTCCTTCTCATTGTCGCGGTCGCCGCCATGCTGGCGTCGTGGCAAATCGTGACCACCGATCCTGGCACCGTCGATCTGCGATGGGGCCCTTGGGAGGTGACCACCAGCGGCTTGTTTGCGCTGCTTCTGTTGATCATCATGCTGGCCATATCGCTGCCGCTGCTGCGGCTGATCATGTTCCTGATCGACGCGCCGGGCCGGCTTGGCAAAGCCAGCCAACGCCAACGCGTGCGCCGTGGACAAGAAGCATTGGCGCTCGGCTTGATCGCCGCGGAAGCGGGTGAGTTCGACGATGCGCGCCGTCACGCGGACAAAGCCGAAGACCTGATCGACGAACCGCGCTTGGCTTTGCTGCTGCAAGCGCGCGCGGCTGAGGTGTCAGGCGACACCGCCGCCGCCGAGCGCGCCTATGCCGGCATGCTACAGAACGAGGACACGGAAGTTCTGGGCCGCAAAGGCTTGATGAACGCTGCGCTGAAGCGTGGCGATCGTATCGCCGCGCGCACGCACGCCGAAGCGGCGCTGAAAGCGTCGAAGACGGCGCAATGGCCGTTCCAATACGCGTTCGATCTCGCCGTGCAGGCGGGCGATTGGGATCAAGCGATCGAAACGCTCGATGCCGGCGACAAGCGCAAATTTATCGACGACAAGATCGCCAAGCGCCGCCGCGCCGTGCTGCTGGCGGCGAGCTCTCAGAAGGCCGAGCGCGAACGCCGCGCCGAGAAGGCCGCCGACATGGCGCAGAAGGCATTCCGCATGTCGCCGGGCTTCGCACCCGCTGGCGCGCTGGCCGCGCGCTTGCTGGTGGCTGAAGGCAAAGGCGAACGCGCCGCGGCGATCCTCGAAGAAGCGTGGGAGAACGGACCGCACCCGGCGCTCGCGCACGCGTACCGCGATCTCGTGCCCGGCGAGAGCCGTGAAGCGCGCGCGGCGCGGATGCTGACGCTCGTTGAGAAGCGCCGCGACCATCGCGAGAGCCGCATCGTGCAAGCCGAGCTTGCGATCGACAAAGGCGATTGGAACGGCGCGCAAGCGGCGCTCGAAGACGCTTATCGCGAAAACCCCTCCTCGCGCATCGCCATCCTCTACGCGCAAGTCGCGCGCGGCCGTGGCGACGAGAACGCGGCCCGCACCTGGCTCGCGCAAGCCGCCACCGCGCCGCGCGAAGCCGATTGGTCGGACCTCGATCCGGAAGGCCCGGCGTTCTTGTATGACGATAGCGATTGGGCGCGGCTTGTGTACGTCTATGGCGATATGGGCCAGCTGATCCATCCGCGCATGGAGCGCGGCAACCAGGACGCGCTTGGCTCGGTGCTAACGCTGCCGGCCGCCGCCCTTTCCCCGCCGCAACGGCGCGAAACCGCCGCCGAGGACGTGGAAGTCGCCGACGTGCGCTAAAGGGGCTCCGAGGGAGCCGCTTTTCGGGGCCGCCCCGGCCTTGCCCTCCCCGCCCGACGCGCGTATTGAACCGCCCTCCGGGAGCCGCCTTAGCTCAGCTGGTAGAGCACCGCATTCGTAATGCGGGGGTCACGTGTTCGAGTCACGTAGGCGGCACCATTTCCCTCATTTTCAGCGGCGGATGCTAGCCAGCGCCAAAACGGCGGCCCTTGGCCGTGACGCCGTGCAATTTCTCGCGTTCAGCTTCCAACCACACGAGCCTCGTGAAGAAGGCCTTCCTGCTTTGGCTCGTCCCACCTTGCTCCTAGCCAAGCAGGCAACGCTGAATTTCGGCGTTCAATTGAGGCAGCGTCATCGCCGCGACGTCGTCTCCATGCTCGGGAAATCCTGACCGCTTGCCCATGTTTAGACCGCGATTGCGCTGACCGTCGGACTCTCAGCGAGCGCAACCTTGTGCCCTGCCCAAACGTTGCGAACCAAATGCCGCCGCATTGTCCACCATATTGGTGGACGCAAATTGAGCGGCGGCGCAGCAGGCGCGAAGGGAGGGCGAAATCGTGCGGTGTTGGCTCTTCTTCAATCGCGATCTCACGCCCGACACGCCCGAAGCGCCGGAGGTGTTTCGCTTCGTTGAGGCTGCGAAGGCGCTCGATATCGACCTTTACGTGTTGAAGCCCAGCGATTTCGATCTGGTGGTCGATTCAAGCCACGGCTGGTCCGCGACCTATCAAGGCCGCGAATTGCTGCACAAGCCGGACCTGATCATTCCCCGCTGCGGCGCGGAGACGAGCTATTTTACCCTCGCCGTGCTGCGGCACTTCGAGCGCCAGGGCGTGGCGATCGCCAACGGCCCGGCGGCGATCGAAAGTGTCGCGGACAAGCTGCACACGCTGCAAATCGTCTCCGCGGCGAAGCTGCCGGTGCCGAAGACAATTCTCGGCAAGTTTCCCGTCGATGTGAACCTGGTTGAGCGCGAACTCGGCTTTCCGGTGGTTGTGAAGAAGCTCAAAGGCACGCGCGGCGCCGGCGTCGTGCTCTGCCAGGATCGCGCGCAGTTCGACGATCTCGCCAACCTGCTCGAAGGCACGTCGTCAGGCGGCGATTTTCTGTTTCAGCAATACATCAAGGCCAGCCACGGGCGTGACGTCCGCGTGCTCGTCATCAACGGCAAGGTCGTCGCGGCGATGGAGCGGCAATCGAGCGATGGCGGCTTCAAATCCAACATCTCGCTCGGCGGCACAGGCAAGCCCTTCGCGCCGCCGAAGGAGATGGCTGATCTGGCCATCAGAGTTGCGGACGAACTCGACCTCGATGTCGCGGGTATCGACATCTTGTTCGACGAGCACGGCTACCGTGTGTGCGAGGCCAATTCGGCGCCGGGCTTCCAAGGGCTCGAGCGCGCTTGCGACATCAACGTCGCTGAAACGATCTTCCGCGCGATGGGCAAGAAGTTCGGCCTGCCGGTGCGCCACTCAGAGCGCTGGGAGGCGGCGATCGATCGAGCCGCGCGCGCGGTGTTTGGGCGAGTAATCGAACGTCCAGCGCCGAAGAGTGCCGACATCGCGCCGGTGGGTGCCATCGTGCCAGAGCCCGTGCGGATCAAACGGCGGCCCGAGTAACCTAGGCGCCGACCAGCCCGCTGCGCGTGCGGCGTGGCAGCATGCGCTCGAGCCAACGGCGCGCGACCGGTTCGAGCAACGCGGCGACGAGCCAGGCGACGAGAACGCAGAGGCCCATGGCGCTAGTCCAGCCAGCCGCCTTCACCCATTTCGGCAAAATGTCCGTCGTCAGCGTGTCGGCGAACATGTCGAGGATCGGCATGTGCACCGCGTAGAGCGGGTACGAAATCAGCCCGAGCCATGTCAGCGGCGGTGCAAGCCGCTTGGGCGTGTGCGCGTTGACGGCCAGCGCGACGATAAATGGCGCGAGAATGAGCGTCACGAACAGATCGTGGATCGTGCCGGCAAATCGCCAATCCGGCGCCGGTGCCCACATCATCACCACCAGCATCGCGATCGGAATGCAGATGTTGACGCGCGGCAGTCGGATCGCGCCCGCCTTGCGCAAATTGAAAAGAAGGATGCCCATCGAGAACGAATAGGTCACGCGCGCCAATCCGCCGATGAAGGTGTCGGGGCTGTAGCCGAGGTTGAGATGTCCCCAATGAAAAGCGCAGACAACCAGCGCGATCGCGCCGACGAACGCGACACAGGCGATGCGCCACAAGGTCAGCACCTTCGCGAACTTCGCGTGCGCCACGTTGGCGATGCATTCAAAGAAGAGCGACCAATAAGCGCCGTTCAGCGGAAACGCGGTCGGTCCGAAGCCGATAACTGGGAGCACAAGCGCCTGCATCGCAAACAAGAACGGGAGCTCGTGCGCCTCGGCTTCGGACCATTGGATGGCCACAAGCACTGAGATCACCGCACCGATGAGGATCGTCGGGTAAAGGCGCAGCGTGCGCGTTCGACAATAATCGCCAACCGGCAATCCGCCCAGGAGCGCGCCTTGATAGGCGTTGGCGATGACAAAGCCACTCAGAACGAAGAACATGTCGACGCCAAAGCTGGCGTGCGCGAAAAAATCCTGCACCTGTTCAGCGTACGCAACGTGGACCAGCAGCACGCACAGCGCGCCGACGCCCCGCAAACCATCGAGCCCAACAAAGTCTTCGTGAGGTCGCGCCACACCCGCACTCCAACGCAACTGAAACACGCGCTACGGAGATGCAGGGACGGCGCCGGCCGCTTTTCAGATTTCACAGAATTTGGCGTGCGCGCATGCAGGCCCAAAAATCACGGACAATTCAAAGCGCGTCGCCGTGGTGCGCGCAGGAGGATCGGAATTGTTTGTGTTTGATGATCTCTGACGCCGTCAAAATGCAGACATTCGGCGTGAAGCGCGTTTACGCTGCCGCGTTCGCGCTTCACGTGACTACAACCGCACTGCGCTAGTGTTGCGTTATGAGAGCGCAAGGCCGTCCCAAACGCATGTGGAGCAATGCCGACGGCAGCGTTGCTATCGAGTTTGCGTTCGTCGCGCCTGTGCTGCTGGCGATGCTGATGGGCATCATCTCCTACGGCAGCTATTTCTGGACGGCCCACACTGTGCAGCAATTGGCCAACGACGCGGCGCGCGCCGCGATCGGCGGATTAACCGACGCGGAACGCAACGAGCTGGCGTTCAGCACGCTGCGCGTCGACATGGCCGAGCAACCTGGCATCGACCCAAACAGAGTGCGGATGCAGGTTGCGCGCGAAAGCACGACGCTGACGGTGCGCGTTGCCTATGACGGGAGCGGCAGCTTGTTTGCCGCGCTCAGCGAAATCGTGCCGATGCCGCACTCGCGGATCGAGCGCAGCGCGTCCGTAAGACTGGGCGGGTTCTGATGCGTAGATTTTGGCGCAACCAGGATGGCGCCACGGCCGTCGTGACCGCGCTCACGATGACGGCGGCGATCGGCTTCGTCGGCCTCGCGGTTGACGTCGGCAATATCTACCTCAACACCCGCCGCCTGCAGGGCATCGCCGATCTGGCCGCGATCTCGGCCGCCAGCGACCTGCCCCGCGCCTCGCAGCGCGCCGATCAATCCGTCGCCGCAAATGCCTGGCCCGGGCGCATCAGCGCTCAGACGGAAGCGGGGACTTACACGCCCAATCCGGATATCACCATCGACGAGCGCTTTGAGATCAGCGCCTCGGGACGCAACGCGGCGCGCGTTCGCCTTTCGGCGGATGCGCCTGTTTACTTTGCCGCGCTGTTCCTTCCCGAAGCGCGGGTTTCGATGACGCGCGAGGCGGTGGCCGCGCAGAGCGAATTCGCGTCATTTTCGATCGGCACGCGCCTGCTCTCCTTAAACGAAGGCGTGCTCAATCAGCTGCTCAGCGGCTTAACCGGATCGAACGTGTCGCTCTCGGTCATGGACTACCGAAGCCTGGCGAGCGCCGAGGTTGATTTGTTCGACTATATTGACGCGCTGCGCACCCGGGCTGACATCGAAGCCGGAAGCTTCGATCAAGCGCTCGATGCGCGCATCAGCCCTGCCGACGCGCTTGGCGCGATCGATGACGTCTTGGACGCCAATCGCCACCGCGCCGCACCAATCATCGAACGGCTCGCGAACGCGGCGCCAAGAACGGAATCGATCGACGGCCTGTCACAGCTCTTCGATCTTGGACCCTATGGCGCGCAAGATGTCGTGCTGGCGGGCGAAAGCGCGCGCGTGCGCGTGAACGCGCTCGATCTGGCCACCTCCGTGCTGGAGCTCTCAAACGGCGAGCGGCAAGTCCGGCTCGACGTGGCCGCGAACGCGCCAGGCCTCGCACAAACCCGCGTGTGGCTGGCCATTGGCGAACGGCCCAACAATTCTCCGTGGCTCAGCGTCACCGAGGATAACGACGTTATCGTGCGCACGGCACAGGCGCGCATCTATGCGCAAACCACGATTGGCTCGGCCGTCGGCGGCGTCCGCGTGCCAATCTTTGTGGAAATGGCCAGCGCCGAGGCGCGGTTGAGCGACATTGAATGCGACGCCACACCGCAACGCCGCAGCGTGACGCTCGAGGTCGCCCCTTCTCTTGGCACGATCGCGCTGGCCGATATCGATGTGGCGCAACTCAACAATTTTCGCCGCAACGTCAGTTTGCGGCCCGCGCGTCTGATCGATCTTGCGCTGCTGCGCGTCGAGGGAGAAGCGCGTGTCGATCTTGGCGGACATGCTTGGCAGCGCGTGCGCTTTAATGGCGATGAAATTACCCGCGGCGTGGTCAAGAGCGTCGCGACGCGCGATCTTGCCGAGGCCAGCATCGCCAGCCTGCTCGGGCGCACCCAACTCAGCGTGCGGCCAGCGAACATTAATCTCGGGCCGGTCACCGCCGCGGTTCGCCCCGCACTCACCACCGCTGGTGCGACGCTCTCGCCAGTGATCAATGGCCTGACGGATGTGCTAGGCATCGCCCTTGGCGAAGCCGACGTGCGCGTGACGGGCGTGCGCTGCGGGGCCGCGGCGCTCGTTATTTAGCGCGCATCACCATTCAACAGTTACGGTCACAACATCTGTGTACGAGCCAGGCGGGGTCGTCGGCGCCGCGCTGATGCGCCCCCAAACCGGCGTATTGGACGTCCAGCTCAGGAGCCCCAGCGTGTTGGGCGTCACGACGGCGGCATAGCCGCCCGCGCCCGTTCCCCAAATTTGCGTGCGCCCGGCATCGCGATAGAGATTGTAGTTCAGCAGATTGCCGCTCACCGCCATGCGACGCTGCGCGACCGTACCGTGAAGGCCGCCATCGAGCCTAAGCGTCAGACTATCGAGGGCGGCGACGCCGGTGCAGGTCACCTTGATGTTGCCGGCGCCGTTGAGGGCGACATTGTCGAGCGCGGGAAACGCGCCAAACGCCATCGGATCGGGATCGACATTGCAGGAGCACAAGACGCAGATCGCCTGCGCTTGCGGCGCGATCAAAAGCGCGATTGCGGCGACTAACCAACGCATGTCAGCGGCTCCCTGTTGGTGATATCGACGTCGCGAACGAGAACGCGACAGGCGTGCGGTTGTTGCGCGATCAAGGTCGCGTTCCGCCCCGCTTCGTTCAGATACACACGGCCGTCGCGGCCCACAGGAAAGCGCGCTTGATCGGTATCGCGCACCAACATGACGCCCTCCGCGAGCGGCGCGCCGGATGCGTCGACGATGCGCACCTCTCCGCCGCCGCCAGCAACATCGAACGAAATGCTCGCACCGCTGCGTTCGCGGATCCGCACGACCATCGTGTCGGCATCGACCGAACTCGTTAGCGGCAGATCATCGACGTCGATGCCGATGCGGTTCGCGTCGTAACCGCGCAATCCGGTGACCAGTAATCGCCCGGAACGATCGGTGCGGCCGATCGGCAGATTGTCGCGTCGCACCATGACGTTGCTCGCGCCGGCGTCGACGATCGCGAAGCCGTCATGGATGGTGTGTGCGCGGCGCAGATCGCCATCCACCCAGGCAATGGCGGTGGCGAATTGCCCACGCAAGCCGTCTTGGCTCGCCGCGCGGGCGACCTCCACGCTTGTCTCGATCGTCCGCCCGCGCAACGCGACGCCAGCCGAGAAAAATTCGCGTGCGCCGTCGCGCGCTTCGACGCGCCAGCCCCATCCCCCATCCGTCGCCGGCGAAACTTGCGCGCGGGCCGCCAGCGCGCTTCCCTCCGCATCTATCTCGAGCGCCGCGCCGACGCTGCCGGTCTGTCCGAGCGGGCGAACGAGGGAAATGCTGCCGGTCGTGAAGGGCGCGCCGTTGTCGACGTGGAGCGCCGTGAAAGTAAGCGCGCCCCACGAGCCCGCTAGCGGCGCGTAGCTCAAGCCCAACGTTTCCACGCGCGAAGCGGCGTTCGAGTCCTGACGCACGGCAGTAAGCGATACGGATCCAAAGTCACCGAGTTGCAGGCCAAGGCTCGCTTGCACGCGATTGCGCGGCGAGTTTTCTTCGCTCAGCCCGTAATCCTCATCGGCGCTCTCGTACGCGAGCCCGGCATTGACGCGGCGGCCGCGCCACGTCCAGCTGGCGCTGAACATCGCATCGGCATTGGCGCCACCTTCGACAGCGCCAAAAACACTCAGCTCGCCGAACTCCGGGCGGGCAAACGCCAGACCGGCGCCGACGATGTTGGATTGATCACGGATCTCCGCGCGCGCTTCGAGCGTCGCCCAATCGGTGAGGCCGCGGCGGTACGATGCGAGCGCGAAGCCGTCGCTGTAGTGAAAGCTTTCGCGTCCGAACTGTGTTCGCCGCACGCCGGAGGCAATCGAGAAATCGACGAGCCCGGGGCGCAGCAAAAGCGGGCTCGCGTAAAACGGCGCGCCGATCACCTGCTCGCGGCCGAGCACATCGGTGACCACAACACGCGCTTCGCCGCCGCCGGCGATGGGCAGATCCGAGATCTGGAACGGCCCAGCATTGATACGCTCGCGCGCCGCGAGCGCGCCATCGACGTAGAGATCGACCGTCGACGGCATTGTGGCTTCGCCCGCGAACACCGGCGTTGGAAAGGCGATGAACGAAGTATCAAGGCTGAAATCGGTTCCCCATTGCACGCCGGCAAATCGCATCGGCCTGGCGCCAGCGCTGGAGGGCGTGATCCCATCACCGACACGCACGCGCTGGCGTTGGCTTGGAATGTCAAAGGTCCAGCTCGTATCGAGGCGAACGAGTTCGCCCGGCTCTTCGGCGCCGAACGTCCAATTCGTGCCGCCAAAACCGTGAGCGTTGAAGAGCCCAAGATCGAACAATGCGGCGAGGCGCGCTTCATCATCAATGCGTTCGCCGATGAACTCCGCGTTCAAAAAACCGCCCTGCCCTTGCGAATATACACCGCTTGAGTGTTGGCCGAGATCAATCGATTGCACAGCGCCGCATTGGCTCGAACAGGCGAGTTCCACCGCTTGCTCACTTGCGATGAAGCGATGTGAAACCGCCAAGGCGCTGAGCGAAATCGGGCCTTCGCCGACATCGGATGCGTTGATCCCAAGCGCTTCAAGCGTCTGCGGCTCGACATAGATTTCGCCGTCGCGCCGCCAAGCAAGCGCTTCGACGCGCACGCCGTTCGCGAGTGCGCGGAACTCCAACACCACCGGCTCCAAATCGCCAGCAGACGCAGGCGAAGCCGCGAGACTAAGAGCGATCGCCAACAGCCAAAGGCGCATGGATCGGCACAATCTCAGTCAGCGGGGATGGCGAGGCGAAGCTCGTGTAGGTGACGCGCACCGCGTCCACTTGCGCCGGAAGCGGCCGTGCGAATTCGGCCCCGGCCAGCAAATAGCGCGGCGTGTCGTCCAAAGCTTCGCCGCCCTCATAGTCGATGGCGACCAAGCGGGCGACGCTTGTGCCGTTGTTTGAAACGACGACCGCCCCGCTCGCATCACGCCTTGCAACGAGGTCTGGCAGCCCCGATCGCGGCGGCGCAAACACGGGAAGCGACATTTGCAGCTGGACGCGAAGCCCGGAATCCGTCTCCGCAACGGGGAGCTGCCGCAGGACGAGTCGGTAAGCGGCTTCGCGTCCAGCACCGCGCTGATCGGCGACCATCGCCAACCGCACGATCTGTTCGGCGCCAGGCTGAACAGCGAACACCGACGGTGCGACCACGATGTCAGTGATCTCGCTCAGGACGTCCTCGCCATTCACTTGGCGCCATTCATAAGCTCTGACCTCGAACGCCACCTCGCTCTCGCGCCAATTGCGAAGGCGCAGCGAGGTGGAGCGTCGGTCAGGTTCAATTCGGACAATGACGGGCGTGACCTGCACGCCGTTGGTTTCGGCGGACGCCGGGGCCATGAGGCCAAACGCAAGCGGCACAAGAAGCAAAGCGCCGCGCATCAATACGTAACCGTGACAGTGACCACGTCGGCGTACGGCCCGGCGAGCGCGGTTTGATTGATCGGAGCACGGCCATAGACGTCGAGCGTTTGCGTAAGGCCGGTGCCGGTTCCAGCAACCGTATCGACGCCCGGCGTCTCGCCCCAAACATTGGTGCGACCGCCGTTGCGGTAGAGAGAATAAACGAGGACATTCGCGCCGTTCGTCATGCGCCGGCTGCCGACGCTCGCGCCGCTGCCCAGCCCCTCGTCGATCGCGACAGTGTACGTGGTGCCGTTGGTGCAGGTGACGTCTATGGTGGTCGCGCCGTCGAGCGGCGTGTTCGACACCGGGTCGTAATCGCCGAACAGCAGATCGTCGGCGTCGACATTGCACGTCGAGATGACGTTGGCAGTGACGTTCATGGTGTCACTATCGGTCGCCGCCTGCGCGGCGCCGGCGCCAGCCATGAGGACGAGCGCGCCCGCGAATGCGCGGCGGCCCAACTTACGCACCAATGCTCGACGCCATTCCTGCATCTCTGTCCCCGATCGCGAACGTCTAGTGTCGCGCGCAGCCCGTTTCAGGGACGTAACTTCAAACTTCGCGAAATCCCCAGATTTGGAACCGGTCCTAGCGATGAAAATGCGCTGCTGGAGCGCGCTCGTCATCGTTTCACGCGAGGTCGCGTTGCGCTTGTCTTGAATTTACAGAATGCGCGCGCTCAACGCGCGCGTATCGGCGCGATTTTCTTCCGCGCATTCACCGTAAGCGCCGTCGACACAAGCAAGATCAATTGATCCGCTGGCACGTCGAACCGTTTCAGACTTTGCGAATTTGCACGGCTGAATGAGTGCGCGAGAAGCACGCAATATCTGCATTTTGGCGCACTCGCCTTCGATCCATCGCGTGTGCATCACCTTGTTCGCCGAAATCTACGGACGCTTTTTAAGCGCCCATTTTCACGCATTTGGATAGGTTTTTCGCGGCTTTTCGGCGCTCACGAAACCGATGCAGCGTTCGCCGACACGTTGTCGCGCGTCTCGTAAACCACGAACGCACCGAGCATTTAGCGAAGGATATACGTCACCTCACTAAAATCGCGCGCAATCGACAACAAGAAGGGTGATCACATGGCTAGACGTTATGCATACCTCGCGCTTGCCGCCCTCGTGGCGCTGGGCGCGTGCTCTCACGGCGGCTCGCGCCATTTTGGCGGCGACAAGCCGGACGGCGCGCCGCCCACGGGCGCTCCGCCGGAAGAACCGCCTCCCAACAATCCTCCGCCGAACAATCCTCCGCCGAACACGCCGCAAGCTGACACGACGGGCACGCTGGGGCGCACCACTGAACACGCGACCAATGGGCTCGGCCACACGCTCCATGTCGGCGGCAACGTCGTGCTTGGTCTCGGCGAACGCACCAATCTGCCGCTCGGCCAATTGGGTACGCATCTCAACAACATCGGCGACACGCTGCAGAACGACGGTCTCGGCGGCGTACCGGTCGTCGGCGGCGCGCTCGACGCGACCGTCAACAACGTGGACGGCCAGCTCAATGGCCTCGCGCAGGTTCAACTCGTGAACCAGCCGGTGCTGGGCGCGACCACGCCTGGCGGATCGCAAGCGCTCGGCGTTTCGGCGCTGTCGCAAACACCGTCCACTGGAACGCTGGCCACAGTTGGCGTCCTCAACCAGGGCGCAGGCCAACAACCGCTCGGCGTCAATGTCGGCGGCGCGCAGCTGATCGGCCAACCGGGTCCGGCGGCGGTCAATGTCGGCGTGCTGAGCAACGGCACTTCCGGCAGCCCGCTTGGCGGCGTCACCAGCGGCCTCGGTGGCACAAGTCCGCTGGGCTCCAACCCACTGAGCGGCGTCACCGCGCCTCTCACCAATGGCGGCAGCGCTCAGAACCCAGTTGGGAGTGCGCTCAACAATCTGCTGGGCAATCACTAAGTGCAGGGACGGCTCCGCGCGCGCGCTTTAGCGCTTGGCGCTATCGCGAGCGCGTCGGGACCGGCCTTCGCACAAACCTCGCCGTTGATCATCGACCAAAACAGAATTGATCGCGGTCAGCATGCGCCCGCGCAGCTCCCCCCCCACGACACGCTGCGTGGGCGCATTGTTCTCGATGAGACGAGCCCGAACGCTGATGTTTCGCTCCGCGAGGTGCGCGTCGAGGGTTCGAGCCTGCCGCAAGCGGACTTGCAGACAGCAACCGCCGGCGAATTGCAGAAGCCGATCGACCAGGCACGCATCGTTGCGGTGTCCGAAGCGCTGACAGCGCTCTATGCGCGCAGCGACATCGCGCTCTATTCCATTCTGGCGCCGGCGCAATCGTTCGAGGCGGGCGTGTTGCGCATCCAGATCGTTGAAGGACATATCAGCGAGATCGTGCCGCCGGCCGAGGCGCCGCCCTCGCGCGATCTGGACTACGCGCTAAGGCTGGCGGAGCATTTGCGCAACGAACGCCCGCTGCGGCGCTCCACGCTTGAGCGCTACCTTTCTCTCATGCGCGACATTCCCGGGCTTCGGCTTGAGCCAGCGTTGCTGCAGAGCAACGAACCGGGCGGAGTGCGCCTGGCGCTTCAGGCGCGGCGCAATCGCGCCGATGTTGGCGTTTCGGTTTCGAACCGCGCGACGCCGCTGCTCGGCGAAACCCAGATCAGCGCCGACGTGTCCTTCAATGGCGTGCTGCGCGGCGGCGACAAGATCACATTGTCCGCCACCGCGCCGATCGAGGATGATCTGTTCCGCTATGTCGGCTTCGCCTATGCGACGCCAATCGGATCTGACGGGCTGACGCTCAATCTGAATGCAAGCTCGCTCACGACCACGCCTGAGGGCGCGCCCATTGAGGGCGAGGCGACCGCAGCCGGCGTCGGCCTATCCTACCCGCTCATCCGCAGCTATGCGCGGAGCTTGAACGCGTCGCTCGGGCTCGATGCCTATGACAGCGAAAACGCCGTGCTTGGGCAGACGTTAGACACAAGCCGCACGCGCGCGCTGAGAGCTGGCCTCATCTATTCCGACGCGAGCGCGGTACAGGCCCGATCGCTTGCAGTGTCGGCGAGCTTCGGCATCGATGGCATGGGCGCGCGTGTCGATCCCCTATACGCGGACGCGGACTTTACGAAGCTCACGGCCCAAGGCGCCTGGAATCGCGCGTTCGGAGATCATCTGGCGTTGCGGCTGCGCTTTCAGCTGCAGGCGAGCGGCGATCTGCTACCGCCGTCCGAGCAGAGCGCGCTCGGCGGCGACGGCTATGGCCGCGCGTATCCGGCGGGAATTGTTCAAGGCGATTCCGGCGCCGCCGGCATGGTCGAGTTCGCATTTCTACCAACGCTCAGTTTCGCGCCGCGTAGTGAAGCATACGTTTTCGTGGACGCGGGCGCCGTGTGGTTCAACGAGCGCCAATTCTCGCCTGCGCTCGACTTTGATCTTAGCTCCACAGGCCTCGGCGTGAGATTTGGCCTCGGGGATCATTTCAGCGTAGGCGCGGAGCTGACCCGCGGGCTTGCCGCGCCGTATGTTGGCGCGGAGGAAGATTGGCGCTTCGTTTATCGGTTGAACAGCTCCTACTGAGCGCCACGCCCAAGCGTTCGCAGCGGCGACGCACACGGCATATTCTGTTGCACTTGATGCAAGTCATTGACGCGACGCGTGATGCACGCGCGGCGCTGACGCAAATGCTGCACCGACGCGCAATAATGCCGCGGTAAAACGCTCTTCATCGCGGTGGCATGATTCAGCAGCGTGCAAGTTGACCCAACGTCGGTTGCTTCGCGACACGCGCACATTTCTCGTAGCAATTGAGACGCTACTTAACAAATTTCTACTCGAAAGCTTGTTCGCAATCTCGAATTGCGTTGATCTTGGATTCGAATGAGTTCCGAGGACGCGGAATGCCAGATCGGATCAGTGTGAGCGCAGCTGATTTCGTACGGAGCATCGGCATCTGGCAGGAGCGCGCACTCAACCAGCCCGTCTCGATCACCCATCATGGGCGTGAGCGACTGATTCTGTTGGCGGCGGACGCTTTCAATCGCGCGGATGAAGGCGCCGACGATGGTGAGCTTGCGTCGCTCTTGCGGAACATGAGCGAAGGCTACATCGCCGTAGACGGCGAAGGCAAAATTACAGCCGTCAATCGAGCGACCGAGGCCTATTGCGGGCGCACCGAACGATCGCTGCAAGGTCAACCACTTGATGTGGCGTTTCCGCTGCTCAACGGCTCCACTTTGGTGACCAGGGTTGAGCGCGCGATGAAGACGCGCGAGGCAGCCACGTTCCAGACGGAATCCGTTCTGTTTCCTGGTAGGCATTTTGAGGTGCGTGTCTTCCCACTGCCGAACGGAGTTGGGATCGTGCTGAACAACATTACAGAGCGGGAAACTTTGCGCGGCTCGCTGGCCGAGGCGGACGGGCTGAGGTCGGCCACGGATCAACATCCAGACGTCGCGCGACTGTCCTGCGACACGCGGGGCCGCATCGTCGCCGCGGACAAGAATTTCTTCCGATGGCTGGGGATTCAGGCCGACGCTTTGCTGCAAAGCAAGTTCGCGGACATCGCGGCGCCGAGTTCACGCCGCGCGCTCGCAGATGCGCTGGAGACAGCGCTCACGGGGAACGTGGTGCTTGAAACGCGCATCCTTGCGCGTGACCACGCCGAGCGCGAACTTAAGCTCAGCATGTCGCCGATCTCCGCGCTCGCCGGCCCGACTGGCGTAAGCGTCCTGGCGACGAAGGTCTGCAAACATCCCAATTGAGACCAGCAGCGCGCCATGCGCGCGATTACTCAACCATGGCGCTTTCTCATTCGCTCGTCGGTGAATCACGCGCGTGTTCGCAGCGCCGGTGATTCGCGCGCGTTTCTGCGCACCAACATTTGTTTGGTACTACGACGTTTCGGATAGTTCGAAGGGTTCGGGAGAAATACGCCGAAGCACGCCGATTTCGTGCAGTAAATCTGAAAAATCTGAACTGTAGTTTTGAAAATCCTCGTCTTGCGCTCAACCCTCACTTGCGATCATCATTTGTTTCTGAGGTTTGAGGCATTCACGGGGTTGAGTAGTGATGTCCGAGAAGATCAGTGTCAGCTCCGCTGATTTTGTCCGAAGCATCGGCGTTTGGCAGGAACGCGCTTTGCACGCGCCAGTCGCCATCACCTATCATGGCCGCGAACGTTTGGTGCTGATCGCCGCTGAGAGTTTCGCGGCGCACAACGATCAAGCGCCAGGCCTGGAAGC
Source organism: uncultured Terricaulis sp. (assembly GCA_964653495.1). Classification (GTDB taxonomy): domain Bacteria; phylum Pseudomonadota; class Alphaproteobacteria; order Caulobacterales; family Aquidulcibacteraceae; genus Vitreimonas. The sequence goes on from CAZZFE010000001.1 coordinate 233,735, forward strand.
CGCCGATCAACTGGCTGTCCTGATCGCCAACATGGCCGAGGGTTTTATCGCCATCGACGAACACCAGTGTATCACTGCGCTCAACCACGTGGCGGAGAGCTATTTCGGACGTAGCGCCAAATACATTGAAGGCCAGACAATCGAGCAGGCTTTTCCGGGGCTCAAGGGTTCGCTGCTGATGAACCATGTGCAGCGCGTGATGCGCATGCGTGAGAGCGTCAATTTCGAGACCGATTCAGTTTTGTTTCCGGGCCGCCGGCTCGAGTGCCGCGCCTTCCCGCTGCTGCGCGGCGTCGGCATGGTGTTCAGCAACGTCACCGAACGCGAAGCGTTGCGCTCAGCGCTCTCCGAGGCCGAGGCGCTCAAGAACTCTGTGCTTCGTCACCCCGAAATCGCCCACGCGACGTGTGACGCGCGCGGGCGGATCACGCAGGCGGACGCACGCTTCTGCAATTGGCTGGGCTTCGACCCGCAGGCGATCCTGCAATCGCGCTTCGTCGATATCCTGGCGCCGGTGTCGCGCCGGACTGTCGCCGATGCGCTCGAACGCGCACTGGAGCGGGATTGCGTCGTCGAAGCCAGATTGCTGACTAAGGATTTGAACGAGCGCCCGCTCACGCTTGCGCTCGCGCCCATCATGAGTCTCGGCGGCGCTCAAGGCGTGACGATCCTCGCCACTCAAGCGGAGCAGCAGGTCGCGCAAGTCGCATCACGCATCGCGTAAGGCCCTGTCTCGAAGTAGGCGCGCATGGCGGGATCAATCCGCGTGAACGAGGGACGAGAGGCGCGGCAAGCTGGGCGTTCACGCGATTGCGAACGAGGCCGGAATTGTAGCGCACGAAGCGGCGGCGCATCGTTGCGTTGTGGCGGACAAAGCAACACACACCGAAAGAGTTAGCACGCACCGCAGCTGGCGATGGGTCGCGCTGAATGCGGTAGGGTTTTTTTGCGCGATCATTTCCTTGTTCGTGGCGGCCACGACATTTGACGCGGTGCGCGGCGGCCGCCACCCGGACGTGCTCGCGATCAGCTGGAACTACGCCTTGGCGTTCGCGCCTTGGTTATCGCTCTGCCCTCTCATCTTTCTGGTCGCGCGCGCTGGCGCCCTCTCGCGCCGTTCAGCGATCCGCATCGCGCTCGACATTGCGCTCCTGCTCACCGTTTGCGCGGGCGCCGTGTTTGCGCATGTGTTCTTCGTGCATGCACCGCTCCTGGGCGTCAGCGGCGCCGACTTGCTCGCGCAATTCCGCGCGGCGCAATGGGCGGTCGACGTTTTCCTGGTGTTCCTGTGCTTTGCCGGCGGTCGCGCCGACGGCGAGCGGGCGCTCAAGCTACGCGAACAAATCCAACGCGAACGCCTGGCTGCGGAGCTTGAAGCGCTGGAACGGCAGACAACGGCGTTGGAGCTGCGCGAACTCCGCCACCGCTTCAGTTCGCATTTCCTACTCAACGCGCTGAGCAACGTGCTTGGCCTCGTGCGCCTGGGCGATCTTCCACAAGCCGAAACCGCATTGCTGACGCTGGGCGACATCCTGAAGCGGATATCGCGCGACAATGGCGCCGGCCTCTCTACTTTGGGCGACGAACTCGATTTCCTGCAGCTTTATCTCGATTTCCAGCGCATCCGCTTTCCGCACGCGCATTTCCGTATCGACGCCGATCCGGAAGCGCTCGCCGCCGCCGCGCCGCGATTTCTGCTCCAGCCCCTGGCTGAGAACGTGTTCAAGCACGGCCTCGGGCCTAGTGGTGTTGAGGCGGACCTTTCGCTCAAACCAAGCCAAGGCGGCGTCGCCATTGTGTTGGAGAACACATTGCCAGCGGCGGCCTCAGCACCCGGTGCGGACGGTGAAGGCCTGGAACTCACGCGCGCGCGGCTGAAGCTTAGCTATGGCGATCGCTTCGAGTTGCGGCGCGGCGTGTCTAGCGGCCGCTTCCGATTGCACATCCAATTGCCGGCGGAGGCGACCTCGTGATCATCCGTGCTGCCGTCCTTGATGATGAGCACATCGTCGCCACCGACCTCGCATTTCAGCTGGCGCAGCGGCGTGGCTGGGAGATCAGCGGCGTGTTCAACGATCCACATGCGCTTTTGCGCCATGCCGAGGAAAGCGCGCCGCACGTCTGCTTCTTGGACATTGAGACGCCGGGCTTAGACGGCCTCGCGCTGGCGCGCGAGCTGAGGCGCTTGCAGCCGAGCGTGCTGGTCGTGTTCGTCACCGCGTTTCAGCACTATGCGAGCGCGGCGTTTCGCGTCGATGCGATCGATTATCTGGTCAAGCCGGCGACGCCGGCGGCGATCGCAGAAGCTTGCACGCGGGTAGAGCAGCGGCTTGGAGCACAGGCGCCGCCGGCTTGGGAGCGGCTCGCCGTGCTCTCGGCGGGGCGTATCGACTACGTGGAGATCAAGGACATGATCGCCGCCAAGGCGGCGGCGAATTACGTGTCGCTGTTCACGCACGATCGCGAATACCTTCATCGCATCACGGTCGGCGATCTTGCCGATCTGCTGGCGCCATTCGGCTTCGTGCGCACACACCGTTCCTATCTGGTGCGCCCCTCGGCTGTCGTTTCGGCGAGGACACGCGGCGACGACATCCTCCAGGTCACGCTTGCCAACGGCTTTGCCGCGCCGGTCAGCGAGTCCTTCCGCACGGCCGTCGCCGAGATGCTCTCCGGCGCCCTGCTCAACCGCGTCTAGCGCGCGCCGCGCGCGAGCGCCGCGGGCGTCGTACCAAGCACGCGCTTCATGCAGCGCGACAGATGGCTTTGGTGCGCGAAACCAGCAGCGACGGCAACGTCGCTCAGCGGACCCACGCCACCCTTGATCATTTCGGCTGCGCGTTCGACGCGGCGGCGGATGATATATTGATGCACCGGCACGCCGAACGTGCGGCGGAATAGGACTTTGAGGTGAGAGGCGCTGACGCGCGCCACCTTGGCGATCTGCGACAAGCTCAGCTTCTCCGCCAGCCGCGCCTCGATGAAATCTATCACGCGACGCTTCTGCGGTAGCGAAAGCTCCTGCGCTCTGCCGCCCGACACCATGTCCTGCGGCGCGATCAGGCGCGCGCATAGCGCGTCCACCAACCGATCGCACACGATAGCCTGATCACCGCCCTCATCGTTCGCCGCGAGCGCCAGCGCCGTGACGATGTGGATGATCTGCGCATCATCGCATTGCCCTTCTCCCAACTCCAAGCGCGCGACATCAACGCCCAAGGCGCTAGCGCGCTCCTCCAACAGCGCTGGCGGCAACGATACAAGGATGATGCGCGTGCCGTTGTGACGATGCAAATCGATCGCGTCGCGTGGAATCGCAACGCTGAGTGACGACGCGTATTTGCCTTCCAATGCCATCGTCTGCATCATTTCACGCGCGCGAGATCGTGGCGAAGTAGCAAGCGCGTGATCGTGATCGATAGGCGTGTTCTTGGGACGGATACTCGCGCGCCAGGTACGAACGCTGACGCGCGCAAGCAGCAAACCCCTAAGCCACGCAAGATTCGCTCAGCACGCGCGACTCAAAAAAAATGGGCGGATCGTTGCTCACGATCCGCCCAACACGCACACTGAGCTTGGGTGTTAGAAGCGTGCGTTCACGCCGAAGATGAACTCGCGGCCAACGCCACCATCGAACTGGTTCGGGTTGCCGTATTGGCCACGTGGCTCGAGCGTATCGGCGAGATTGTTGATTGTGAGCCGTAGCGTCATGTTGTCGGTCAGGTCGTAGCTGGCGCTGTAGTTGAAATAGTGGAAGTCCGACGCGATGAAGTTTTGGCTCTGATCCGGGTAGAGCGATTTCGATGTCAGGATGTTTGTCACCGTGCCGCTGGTCCAGAACCATTGCAGTGAATGATCAAGCGGCCCGATGCGGTGACGGATGGTCGTCGCCGTTTCATATTCGGGCGTGCCATGTTCGCCGGCGATGCGATCCGTGAGATTCACGTTGTCGCCGAACACATCCTGGCGCTGCATCTGGAACATCGACGTGCTGAGAAAGATGTCGCCCCAATTGCCCATGACGCCGCCTACCAGGGGCAGATCCGAGAGCGGGAAATTGTAGCGGATCTCGAAGTTCACACCGCGCGTCTCCAACACACCGAGATTGAGGTTCGGGAATGTCAGGAACGCGGGTTCGAACGGCGATTGCACCTGCGCCAACGCGCCGGGGATCGCGCCCGGGGGCAGCGGATTGCCGGTGATCGGGTTGATGCTCGGCACCACATAATTCGTGCCGTTGAACACGCCGAACACGAACATGTCGCAAGCGGGCGAACCGTTCAGCGACGAATTCGGGAAGCTCGCGTCGTCAAAGCATTGGTTGGTGGTCAGCGGCGGTCCGTTGAGGCCAACGAGGCCGCTGACATCGACAGCGAAGAAATCCGCCGCCAGCGTGAGGCGCGGAATGGCGCGCGGCTGATAGGTGATGCCGTAGCTATAGGCGTTGCCCTCTTCGTTGTTGAGGAACGGATTGCCGACGGCGGCGGCCGGTCGCGCGACGGCGACATCCTGGAACGTGTTCAGGAACGTCTGCGCCGAGGTGGCGTCGGCGGCGATGCCGAGCGCTTGCACCGCGGCGATGCAATTGGCGCGGCGCACATTCGGGTTGGGGCCTTGGCTGATGCTGGTCGGCGTGCACGGATGCGTGTTGGCAGCCCAGGCGCCGAAGCCGCTGCTCGGCGGGCCGAACAATTCCACCAGCGACGCTGAGCGCACGGTGCGCGAACGGCTACCACGGAAGGTTACGTCCTCGATCGGTTGCCATTGGATGGAATAGTTGAACGTATCATCCTTGGTGCCGTCGCCCTGCACGGGGAAGAACGGGCTGGTCGATGCTTGCGTGCGTTCAACGATGCGGAACGCGTAGTTGAACTCAAGCGCTTCCATCAGCGGGAACTGGAAGCCTTCGCCGAAGATCGGCACGCGCACCTCGTAGCCATATTCCTTGAACTCGAGCTCGCCGTCGCCCGGCTGAATGGTCGTGTTGCGCGAGGCGCCGAGACGCGCGGACTCGCCCGGTTCGAACTCGATCGACTCACGCCGAAACTCGCCCTGCACGCCCATGCTGAGGAAGCCTGCGGGCAAACGCACGACTTCACCGCCGAACGAGGCCGCGTAATATTCTTGCGTGTTGAGGTTCCGCGTGCCGCCATCGGTCGTCACGTAATCGATCGCTTCCTGCGATGGCGCACCGTTGCCGAACAGGTTGAGCGGCACGCACGCCGCGACTTGCGCGGCAGTCGGCGTCAGGCTCAAGGTCGTGTTGATGCCGGCAAGGCCTGGGTTGCGGATAGCGATCGATTCCGGCGCGCCCAAGGTTTGCTGACGGCACACCGGATTCACGCCGGGGCCTGGATCACTGTCGACCACATCCGTCGCCAAAGCGAACTCGATATCGAGCAGTTGTTCGGCGCGGTTGATGGATTGCGCACGGCCGTAGGCGGCGGCAACATCCCAATAGAACGCGCGATCGAACAGATCGAAATCGCCCTCAAGCGCTTCGGCGATGCGATAGGTGGTGACCTCGTTCTCCTGACCGGCGCCGCCACCGGTGAGGTCGGTGAGCGCGCGACCCATATAGATGACGTCCTGGCCGCCGATCTGCGTCAGCGGGCTCCAGCCCTGCGCGACGAGCGTGGACACTTGATTGCGCGCTGACGTCGAGAGGAACGGGTTTTGGTTGACATAGATCGGAATAGCGGTGCTGCCCGCCGTGCCGCTGCCGCTGGGCGCATTGGTGAGGCCAGGCGCGACCGATGTGAACAGGAAATCTGTGTAGAAGATTTCCTGCACGAGACGGATGTTATCGGTGATGTCGAAGTGCCCCGTCGTCGCGAATGAGAAACGTTCGGAGCCAGCCTGGATCTGCTGATGCCCTTCCGCGAACGGATCGTAATAGTCCGGGCTTGAATAGGTTTGCCCGAGGCGCGACTGCAGCGGCGGCATGATCGCGCCGATATTGTACGGCACGAGATTGCCGGACGCGTCGAAGCCATACGGCGCGGCCATGCGCGGGAATAGCGCATTGAGCGCGACGTTGAAGCCAGCCGGCAGACCCGCGGTCGGGATCGGCGTGGCGGTTGCGTTGGTGATGGTCGGGAAGCCGCCATTGAACGCACCAGGCCCGAACAGACCAGCGAACAGCATCGGATTGAGCGATGGGTTCGCCGCCGCGTATTCATACGGCGTCGGCAAATTGCGCTGCAGCAGTTGCAGCGCCAGCGTGTTCTGTTGCGTCGCCGTCAGGCCGCCCGTGCCGCTGACGCCGAACGCGGTGAACACGTTCGCCGCCGTGGTGCAACCCGTCAGCGTCGTGACCGCGAACACCGGAATGCCGTTCGGCCCCAGCCCGCACCCTGCTTGCGCCGGCGCGACCGTGCCGCCCGGAATCAGCGGCGTGTTGGCGCTGAAGCCGCCATTGAACAAAAACCGCGAAACCAGCACGCCGTGCTCGGAGATCAACGGGTTCGACATCGGCATCGGGCCGTAGAAATTGTTCGGCATGCCGTTGCTGCCCGACGGCAGGAACACGTTGGGCAGTGTGCCGCCGCCCTGCAGCGTCGAAATCGCGCTCGCCACGCTGAACGGCGCGGAATTGCGCTGGCCGGCGTCGATCTGGTTGATGCCGAGGCCGGTGCCGAGGAAGCGCGCGAAATTCTCGGTGCTGGTGGTGATCATGTCCTGCTCGAAATAGTCGAGCGACACGGTGATATTGGCGCGATCGTCAAAGAAGTTGCCGCCCCATAGACCAGAGGCGCGATATTGCTCGCCGTCGCCAACCTGCGTGACGCCAGCGCTGGCGCGGAGGTCGAGACCCTCGAAATTGTCCTTGGTGATGATGTTGACGACACCGCCGACGGCGTCCGCGCCATAAATGGCGCCGCCCGTGGCGGTGAGCACGTCGACGCGCTCGATCAGCATCGGGTTGATCATGGAGAGATCGACCTGCGCGCCGGACGCGTTGCCCGGCACGAACACGGTGCCTTGGTTGCTCGCCACAACGCGGCGGCCATTGAGCAGGCTCAGCGTGCGCTGCGAACCGATGCTCAGAACGTTCGGGAACGCGAAATTGTCGCCGAACTGGACGTTGGTGCCGCGGCTGTTCGAGCCGATGCCGACCAATGGCAGATCTTCGATGGCGTCGATCGTGTTCGACATCTGCCGCGCATCCATGCGCTCCGAACCGACCTGCACTGTCGGGTTCGGACTGTCGAACGTCTCGCGGCGCAAGCGCGACCCGGTGACGACGATCACGTCATCGCCCTCTTCCGCCGCCTCGGCCGCTTGCGGCGTTTCTTGCGCCATCGCCGGCATGACAGCCCCAAGGCCGAGCGTCAGAATCGTCGCGCTCAGCAAGCCCAGCTTATCCCGCATGCTCTTCTCCCTCATCGGGCGCAGCGTTCAGCGCACCCGCACCAATCCAAGCGCGGGAACGCCCCACGCTGTTGCGCGGGCAAACTAGGCAGCGGAGCGATTGCGTCTCACACGATCGGACGAAGAAGAGCACGATCAGCCGATGCGGCGCGCGCATGCCGCACTCGTGAACGACGCTGCGGATTTTCCGCCACACTGCGCGCGTTGGACGGAAGCAAGAAAATCCTAGCTGTCGCGCGAACGCATGAGCGATGCGCCAACGAGAACACCCATCGCGGCTTGCAATGCGTAGACGATGAAGGCGCCGGCGACATTCATCTGCACCAGATCGCCCGCGAGCAAGCCGATAGTCACGCCGCCGACAATTAGCGCGCTGACGCCGAGAAACCGTTCGAAGCCAGCACGGCGCAGAAGAGCGAAGCTCCACAGCAGAAGCGCGGCGCCCGTACCGTAGACGGCGCCATAGGCCAGAGCCTGGTTGAACTCCCACGCAAGACGCAGCACGTCCGGAGAGACGGAATGTTCGAATGCCGCAGGCGCCACAAAGCCGTTGATGGTCGCTGCGAGCACATTAGCAAGCGCCGACGCGGCATAGGCGATCAAGCCAAGCAGGACGTCGAAGCGGGCAACGCCCAATCGCATGGCAAAGCGTGTGTAGCCGCCCAAGCTCACCAGCACGATCACGATCATAGCGCCATGGACGGCTTGGTTGAGGCCGCCATGCCCACCTGGCCCGCTTGGGTGGTGCGCCATGGCGACGACCGACAAAATCGAAGCCGCTGCGAGCGCTATGCCCGCGTTTCGTTGATCCGTGCTCATGCGCCCTGCGCCCCTCTATGACTTATGCTCGACGCGAGGATAGGATGCGCGGCAGCTTTGGCCGACGAACTAATGCGCACGAAAGTTCGGCCCCAGAGGAGCAACATGGAGCGGCCAGTCCCGGATACGCGTATTGCGATCATCGAGGCATTCAATCGGCTGGTGCTCGCCACGCGGCGCGCCCGCCCGCCGATCTCGCAATTGCTTCGCGAAGCTGGCGTCGCGCGCTCCACGCTCTACAGCCATTTCGACAATCGCGACGCGCTGCTGCTTGAGGCGTTGAACGGACCGCTCTCAATCGTGGCGGCCGCTGCCGTCGGCGCTGCCGACGAGCAAAGGCTGGTCGGCTTGCTGGAACATTTCTGGGATCAGCGGCGTGGCGCGCAGGACGTGCTGGACGGCCCGCTGTCGAAACGACTCACGCGCTCACTGGCCGATCTCATCGTCGCGCGCGACGCCACACTAGATCGTGGGGACGCATTGCGGATTGCCGATAGCTTGCTGGGCTTCGTTCGGCTGTGGATCTCAGGCGAAACGCCAGCGCCTGCCCAAGTCATCGCACGAAAGATGATAGCCAGCGCCGAGGCGCAACGTGCCGCGTTGCGTTAGAACGCGCACTCCTGCTTGGTGGGCCTCAGGGGAACGCCGTGCCGATCGAGAATGAGCGCAAATTCGTACTTGCCAAGAGCTTCAAGCCGGAGGCACTGCGCGGCTGGGCGAAGACAGATATCAGGCAAGCCTATCTCAACGATGGTCCGCGCATCCGCGAGGACAACGGCGCTTGCACGCTCACCTATAAGAAATGGATCGCGGCGGCGCAGGAGCTGGTCGAGATCGAAACGGCGATCTCGCGCGAGGACTTTGATCTGTTGCGCTCGGAATGCGTGATCAATGTCGACAAGACGCGCTACGCCAAGCGGCTGCCGTCCGGCGATTGGGTGGTGGATCTGCTGCGCGACGGCCAGGGCGCAGTGTACTTCGTGCTGGCGGAGGTGGAGCTGCCGCGCGGCGAAGCGGCGCCCGCTTCGATCCCGGAGGAAATCGCGCCGCACATCGTCCACGCCGTTGACGCGTTGGACAATCGCTTCACCAACAAGAAGCTCGCGGACATCACGCGCGCCGCCGCGCTCTACGCGGAGATCAGCGGAAGCTGATCACCAAGCGTCCGCGTCGCCGCCAGCGCCTTGCGGGCCGCGGCATGCCTGCACCGCCTCGCGCGCGGCGGATGACAGCATTTGCATCCGCCGATCCGCATTTGGCTCACTCTGCGCGGCGTTGGAGAGTTCGGTGTAGAGCTCCGCGCTCTGCGCCGCGCGACCACCTAAGCACGAGCAGAACGGCGCTACCGCTTCGGCTGGCACGCCATCGGCGCTCGATACGCGCGCGCACATCTGCTCGAACGTCGCGCGATCGCCGGCTTGGGGCTGCGCCATTGCTGCGGCCGCGCAAACGCCCGCTGCGAGAGCGATGAGGAGTGCTCGCATGAAATTTCTCCGCCTTTAGTCCAAACCGTCGATCAATTGCGCGAGCTCGCCCGTCCGCTTCACGTGCAGGCGCATCACCTTCTCCGCCTTCGCGGCATCGCCAGCGAGCAAGGCGTCGATCAGCATCAAATGCTCTTCGACAGATTCCTCGCGCCGCTCTTCGTTGAAGATTCTGATGAATTGCTGCCGGTAAGCCGGCACTTGCAGCGGCCGCAGCGCACGCGCGAGGCGCTCATTGCCGCTCATGCGGACGACGCCAGCGTGCAGCGGCTCATTCTCTTCCATGTGCAGGTGTTCGCTGTGCAGCAAAATCGCCCGCGACCAGCTCTTGCGTTGATCACGCAGCCAACGGCGGTTCTCCGGCGCGCCAGCGTTTTGCGCGGCGAGATAGGCCGCGAGACCCTCAAGCCGCTCACGTACAGCGAAAAGATCCGCCATCGACTTGCGATCTAGGCGCATAACGGACGCGCCGCGCTGGTGGCGCAGTTCGACGAGCCCTTCCGCGTCCAATTGAATGAACGCTTCGCGCAGGCCGCCGCGGCTCGCGCCGAATTGATCCATCAGATCGGCTTCTATGAGCCTCTGACCCGGCGCCAGCCGGCCATCGAGAATATGGTCACGCAGGGCGTCGACAACGGTTTGGCGAACGCGGGCTTCGGTCGGGGTGGTCAAATCGCTTCCCTCATAGTTCGACAATAATGTCGGACATTTTTGTTTGCAAGGCGTTTCGATGCTGCTATGGTTTAGTCATAAAGGAAATGCCGAGAGGGGCGCTTGAATGGCCGAAGCCGGGTTCGTCTCCGAAGATATCCTCAAGAAGGTGAAGGTCGGACGCGCCTACGTCGCGGCGAAATACGGCTTCCGCAATCATTGGTACCCCGCATTCCTGAGCGTGGACCTCGTCGAGGGCGAACCGCGCGCCGTCCGCGTCTGCGGCGAGCCGCTGCTGCTGAAGCGCATCGATGGCAAAGTGCATGCGATCCGCGATCAATGTCTGCACAAGGGCGTGCCGCTCTCGCGCAAGATCGAGTGCTACACCAAGGACACCGTCACCTGCTGGTATCATGGCTGGACGTATCGGTTCGCTGATGGCCGGCTGAGCGCGATCGTTGGGGTGCCGGAAAGCAATGTCATCGGCCGCCGTAAGATCAAGACGTATCCGATCGAAGAAGCCAAGGGCGTGGTGTTCGTCTTCATCGGCGACGAGGATTATGACGTCCCCCCGCTCGCGCAAGATGTGCCGCCAGGCTTCCTGGATGATGGGGTCGCTATTCGCGGACGCTGGTTGGAGGTCAAATCCAATTGGCGCATCGGCTGCGAGAACGGCTTCGATTCAACGCACATCTTCATCCACAAGGATTCAGAGCTGGTCGAGGATGCGGAACTGATGCTGCCGCTCGGCCTGGTGCCGAAATCGAACGACACCTTTGTCGTGCAAGACGGACCGGACGCGCCCAAGGGCGTGTTCGACATCTTCTCCCCGGAAACGATCGAGCCTGTGTTTGAAGGCAAGATCGAGAACGAAACGGTCCGCAGTGGCCATCTCGCCGGCAAACACCTGCTGCCGCATCAGATTTCGATGTGGCTGCCCTGCGCGTTGCGCGTGCAGCCTTGGCCGGCGCCGGAGCTCACGCAATTCGAATGGTACGTACCGATCGACGGCGAGCGGCACATTTATTTCCAGTTCCTCGCCAAGAACGTCTCCAACGCCGCCGAAGAAACCGCGTTCGACAAGGAATTCCACGAACGCTGGGTGCCGAAGGCCCTGATCGGCTTCAACAAGGACGACATCTGGGCGCGCGAAGCGAGCGAGGCGTTCTACGCCGACGACACCGGCTGGATTCGCGAAATGCTGTTCGAAGCGGATGGCAACATCGTCCGTTGGCGCGATCTCGCCAGCAAACACAATCGCGGCATCCAGGCGCCTGAACATGTCCGCTAGTTCCGCGCGCAGCAATTTCATCGAAGCCGCGGGCCTGCGGACGCACTATCTCGAGTGCGGTGACGCAAAGGCCCCGCCGCTGCTGCTCATTCATGGCGGAGGCGCCGGAGCAAACTCGCGCGGCAATTGGTCGAAGACGCTACCGGCGTTTGCACGCGAACGGCACGTGTTCGCGATGGACATGGTTGGCTTCGGCGAAACCGAGAAGCCTGATCCGGCGACGTTTGAATATTCGCAGCCCAATCGCAACGCGCACCTGACGGCCTTCATCGAAGCGCTTGGCCTTGGGCCGCTGCCGATCGTCGGGAATTCCATGGGCGGCGCGACGGCGCTCGGCGTCGCCATGGCGCGCCCGGATCTGGTGTCGACGCTCGTGCTGATGGGCAGCGCCGGGCTCAATGCTGAGATCACGCCCGCGCTTGCCCCGATCCTGCGTTACGATTTTACGCCGGAAGGCATGCGCCGGCTCGTCAACGGCCTCACCGGCTCGCGCTTTGAGGCCTCCGACGAGATGGTGCGCACGCGCTACGAGGAATCGATCCTCCCGGCGCATCGCACTGCGTACGAAAGCACCATGGCCTGGATCGGCCGCCGAGGTGGGCTTTTCTATCGCGAAGAGGACATCGCCAAGGTCAAAACCGAAGCGCTGGTCGTCAACGGCAAGGAAGACAAGGTCGTGCCGTTGTCGTGCGCCTATCGCTTCCTCGAGCTGCTCGAGAATTCGCGCGGCTACATCGTTCCCCATTGCGGGCATTGGGTGATGATGGAAGCGCCGGACGAATTCGCGGCGATCGTGTTGCATTACCTCAGAAACACGGGGCGTACGTCATGATGACAGAACGAACCGGAAAGCTGCACGCCGTCAATCGGCTGATCCAAGCGCTCGGACGCGACAGCGCCGTGCAACAGCGCTTCGGCGCCGACGCCGGCGCAGTGTTCGCGGAGTTTGGACTGTCCGCCGAGGAAATCGCCGCGCTGAAAGAAGCAACCATTCCGGCGCTCGCGCGCATTGGCGTGCATCCAATGCTGCGCATGCATTGGCTCTTGATGTCGAACCCCGAGGCCGCCGCGCATATGTCGGTGACCGAGTATCTGCCCGCCCTCTCTGGAGGCGAAAAACATGGCTGAGATCGTCGGCGGCTTCGCCAGCTCGCATATTCTGATGTCGTCAAAGGGCGTCGAACAACAAGCCGCACGCGTCGCGGCCGGTATGGGCGAGATCGGGCGGCAATTGCGTGCGCGCAAGCCCGATCTGATCGTGATCGTCACCAACGATCACATGTTCAATTTCAATCTCAATGTGCAGGCGCCGTTCATCATCGGCGCGGCCGAGAGCTATACGCCGTTCGGCGATCTCGCCGTGCCGCGCGAGCCGCGCCCAGGCAATCCGGCGTTCGCTACCGAGTTCATGCGCTTCGCAGCCGATGCCGGCTTCGACATCGGCAAGGCGCTCGACATCGCGCCGGATCACGGCGTCAGCGTGCCTATGCTGTTTGCCGATCCGAGCCGCACCATTCCGATGGTTCCGCTCTACGTGAACTTGATGATGGACCCGATGCCGCATCCGTCGCGGATCTGGAAGCTCGGCGAGACGCTGCGCCGCTTCATCGAAACCAAATGCACCAGCGCCAAGCGCGTCGCCATCCTCGGCGCCGGCGGGCTTTCGCATTGGGTTGGCCTTGAGCGCGTGGACGTCAACGAAACGTGGGACCGCGCTTTCCTTGAGGACATGAGTGCCGGACGCTTCGCGCGCTGGTCAGAGATGCCGGCCGCTGAGATCGAACGCGACGCCGGCAATGGCGGTTTGGAAATTCAACATTGGTTGTTCATGGCGTCGGCTGTCGGCGCCAAGGGCGCGGACGTCATCTATTACGAACCCATGGTGGAATGGATGTCAGGAATGGGCGGCATCGTCGCGCGGTGACACGCTCCTAGTTTGTGGGGAGACACAATGAAAAGGTCAGTGACTTTTAACGCCCTCATGCAGGGCGTGAGCGGACTTGCGTGCTGTGTGACGCCGGTTGTCGCCGCTTCTTTGCTATCGGTCGCGATGCCCGCGCCCGCTTATGCGCAAGAGAACGAGGGCATCGAGGAGATCGTCGTCACAGCGCGCAAGCGCGAAGAGAATCTGCAAGAGACGCCAATCTCGATCACGGCTGTGACAGCACAAGCTTTGGAAGACCGCCAAATCACGACGACGCAAGGCCTGGCCGAAGTCACGCCAAACCTGATCGTCACGCAGGGCCAGGGCGTGTCCGGCAACAGTTCCGCCGGCGCGTACTTCATCCGCGGCATCGGCCAGATCGATTTTTTGCTCAACACCGATCCCGGCGTCGGCGTGTATCTCGATGGCGTCTACATCGCCCGCTCGATGGGTTCGATCCTCGACCTGGTCGAGCTCGATCGCGCCGAAATTCTGCGCGGACCGCAGGGCACTTTGTTTGGCCGCAACACCATCGGCGGCGCGGTGAACCTGATCTCGCGCGCGCCGGCCAACGAGTTTGGCGGCGACATTGATCTCACGGTCGGTGATTTCAACCGCCGCGAGCTTCGCGCCTCGCTCTCGGGCCCGATTGGCGAACATTTGAGCGGCAGCCTCGCGCTGCTGCGCCGTGAACGCGACGGTTGGGTCGATCGCGTGACCGATGGTTCGCGCCTTGGTGATGAAGAAACCACCGGCGCGCGCCTCGCCTTCCGCCTCGATCCGACATCAGACATCCGTTTCGATCTCGCGCTCGATTACATGGATCAGGAAGGCACCTCGCCGCCCGCCAACGTCGTTCAGATCAACGAAACCGCGAACTTTCCAGGCTTCCACAATGGCGCGCTTGTCGGCCCACCGTGCGTGCCGCCGCCAGGATCACTTACAAATCCGGCATGCTTCAACGGCCAATGGGTCGCGCGCGATCTTTACACCGAGCAAGGCACGTTCACGTCACACCAGGAGCTGCAAGTCTGGGGCGCGGCGTTCACCGCGACGTGGGACATCTCGCCCAACCTCACTTTGCGCTCGATCACTGGCTATCGGGAGACCGACGCGCTCGGCAATCGCGACGGCGATCACACGCCGATCCTGATCCAAAACACGACGGACACCTGGACGCATGAGCAATTCAGTGAAGAGGTGCAGCTGCTCGGCACGGCGTTCGAGAACCGCCTGAAATGGATCTTGGGCGCGTATTATTTTCAAGAATCCGGCGAGAATCTGAACTTCGTCACCTTCCCCGTCGTCGCGATTCGCAGCGGCGGCTCGGTCGACAACGACAACACCGCGCTGTTCGGCCAGGCGACGTTCGACGTCACCGAGCAACTCTCCGTCACGGCTGGCTTGCGCTGGACCGACGAAACCAAACGCTTCCTCCCTGATCAAATCGTGCTCGCGGACCCGACGGGCTCGTTCCCGCCGGGTTCGGTGCCCGGCTTCCGTTTGGTGCCGTTCGTGGAATCGGCCACGTCGATCACCGAGACGACGCCGATGGTGAACGTCGCCTATCAATGGACCGATGGGTTCATGACCTACGCGACGTACTCGCAGGGCTTCAAATCCGGCGGCTTCACGCAACGCATCTTCCCGCCGCTACCAGCGCCGCCTGCCTTCGCGCCGGAATTCGTCGATAGTTACGAAGCCGGCTTCAAGTACGACGCCGCCAACGGCCGCGTGCGTTTGAATGGCTCGGCCTTCTTCACCGACTATTCCGACCTGCAAGTGCAAGTGCTCGTCGGCGTGCAGCCGCTCACGGCGAACGCCGGCGGCGCGGAGATCAGCGGCTACGAGTTGGAACTGAACCTTCTTCCAGTCGATGATCTGCACATCAACGCGGCGGTCGGCTACACCAACGCCGAGTACACAGAACTCGATCCGACTGTGCTCGCCACTGGCGTGACGCTCGACAGCGCTTTTGCGCAAGTGCCGGAATGGACCGCCAATCTCGGCGTTTCGTACGAATTCTCCGGCGCGTATGGCTCGGTGACGCCGCGTCTCGACGCGTCGTATCGCTCGGAATCGTTCATGAACGCGGCCAACACGCCGTCGCTGCGGCAAGATGCTTACACGCTGCTAAACGGCTCGATCACCTATCGTTCGCCGGAGGAGCGCTGGACGGTCTCGCTGTTCGGCCAGAACCTCACGGACGAGGTGTATTTCACCGGCGGTTTCGCGGACCTGATCGACCAAGGCTATGCCGAGGTTGGCGTCAGCCGGCCGCGCGAGTGGGGTGTTCGTCTGAGCTACGAATACTGACGCACAGCGATGACAAGCGCGCACGTCGATACGTTTGTCCGCGACAACCTCCCGCCGCTTCATGCGCAGCCGGAATTTCTCTTCGACCTCCCCGAATTGAAATTTCCGGCGCGCCTGAACGCGTCGTCTCTCCTTGACGAGGCGTGCGCGCGCTTCGGCGACCGCCCTGCCCTGCTCTGGCAGGGCGGCCGCTGGAGCTATCGCGAACTGCTGGCGCAAGTGAACCGCATCGCCAACGTGTTGGTGTGGGATTTGGCGCTGCAGCCTGGCAATCGCGTACTGCTGCACGCTCACAACGGACCGATGGCGGTCGCTATCTGGTGGGCGATCCTCCGCGCCGGCGGCGTCGCGGTGTCGACCATGCCGCTGCTGCGAGCGGGAGAGCTCCGCACTATCATCGACAAGGCGCAGATCTCGCACGCAATCTTCGAAACCTCGCTTGCCGAGGCGTTCACGGACGCTTCCGCTTGCCGTTCACTGCGGCGTTCAATCTCTTTCGGCGCGGGCGATCTTGAGCATCGCGTTGCGCGCGCTGACGATCATTTCACCACCACACCGACATCCGCTGACGACCCGGCCCTGATCGCCTTCACATCCGGCACGACCGGTCAGCCCAAGGGCTGCGTGCATTATCATCGCGACGTCATCGCCATGAGCGAAACGTTCTCGCGACACGTGGTGCGGCCAAAGCCTACGGACGTGTTCTGCGGCACACCGCCGATCGCGTTCACGTTCGGGCTTGGTGGTCTGATGGTGTTCCCCGCCGCATGCGGCGCGGCGACCGCGTTTCCCGCGTCGCCCGGCTATGACGCGCTGGCGGAAACGATCGCGCGGCACAACGTGACGACATTGTTCACCGCGCCGACAGGCTATCGCGCGCTCCTGAAACAGTACGACCAGCGCTTCACAAGCTTGCGCACGTGCGTGTCGGCGGGCGAACACCTGTCGCGCGCGACGTCCGACGATTGGCGTGACGCCAGCGGCATTCGCCTCATCGATGGCATCGGCGCGACGGAGATGATCCACGTCTTCATCTCCGCGCAAGGCGACGACATTCGCCCCGGCAGTACGGGCAAGCCGGTGCCCGGCTATCAGGCCGCCATCCTTGATGATGATCTCAACGAACTCCCTGTCGGCGAAGCTGGCCGGCTTGCTGTGCGCGGACCGACAGGCTGTCGCTATCTCGCTGACGATCGCCAAGCGAACTACGTGCAAAGCGGCTGGAACATCACCGGCGACATCTTTCGCCGCGACGAGGACGGCTATTTCTGGTTCGTCTCCCGCGCCGACGATATGATCATTTCCGCCGGCTACAACATCGCCGCGACAGAGGTTGAAAGCGCGCTGTTGCTGCATCCGCAAGTCTCTGAAGCCGCCGTCGTTGGAGCGGCGGACGCGGAGCGCGGACAGATATGCAAGGCGTTTGTGGTGCTGTCCGCCGAGGCGGATGCCACGGACACAACGCGCTCTGAGCTGCAGGATTTCGTGAAGCGCGCAATCGCGCCGTACAAATATCCGCGTGCGATCGAGTTTGTGGAGCAGCTCCCCAAGACGCACACCGGCAAACTGCAGCGTCACAAATTGCGCGAGGCGCAATGAGCACCTTCACGCGTTCGACCTTGATCCGCTTCTCGCATTGCGACGCCGCCGGTATCGTCTTCTTTCCGCGACTGTTCGAGTTGGTGAACGATGCCGTTGAGGATTGGTTCGCCGGTCCGCTGCGGCATCCCTTCAGCCATCTGCACGGCGAGCTTCGGCTTGGCATCCCCACAGCGCACATCGCCACGACATTTCAAGCGCCGGCGCGCCTCGGCGACCAATTGCAGCACGAAATCCGCGTCTCGCGCGTCGGCAAGACGTCGTGTGGGCTGATGCATCATCTGCTGCGCGATGGCGCCTGGATCGCCGAGATCGAGCAGACGCTCGTTTGCGCCGATCTCGCGACGTTCCGCCCCACGCAATGGCCGGACGCGCTCCGCTCCGCGCTGGCGTACTTTGCCGACGACTAACAACCGGAGACCGACAATGGCCGATCATAGTCTCTTCGTCTTCGCCATCGTTCAGGGCGAAAAGCCGGACAAAGTCGGTGATGCGTTGAAGGACAGTATCGAGGAAGCGCTCGATATCTATTCGATCATGGGCGAGTACGACCTACTCATTCGCATCGAGCACCCCGAGCTGGCGGCGATTCAGCGCGTGGTCGCGGACAAGATTCGCACACACCCCAACATCGCCCGCACCTATACGATGCTGGGCTATCAGCTCTACGGCTCGAAATGGCCAGGCTTCGACTTTCCGGCCAGCGAATAGCCTACCGCTTCGTTGCGGCGACCATATCGAGCGCAACATCAACAATCATATCTTCCTGACCGCCAACCATCTTGCGTTTGCCGAGTTCGACAAGAATCGCACGCGTATCGACGCCATACTCGGCGGCTGCTTTTTCGGCATGCCTCAGAAAGCTTGAGTAAACGCCCGCATAGCCGAGCGTCAGCGTCTCGCGATCAACGCGCACAGGCCGATCCTGCAGCGGGCGCACGAGATCCTCGGCGGCGTCCATCAGCTTGAACAAATCGCAGCCGTGGTTCCAGTCGTGCAGCTCTGCCGCTGCGATGAATACTTCCAGCGGCGCGTTGCCAGCGCCGGCGCCCATGCCGGCGAGGCTCGCATCGATGCGCACCGCGCCATTTTGCGCAGCGACGATAGAATTCGCGACGCCGAGCGAAAGATTGTGGTGCGCGTGGATGCCGCGCTCCGTCTCCGGCTTCAGCACGCGATCATAGGCCCGCAATCGCGCCGCGACGTCGCCCATCGTCAGCCGACCGCCGCTGTCGGTGACGTAGACGCAATGCGCGCCATAGCTCTCCATGAGTTTCGCCTGCTGCGCCAACGCGTCGGGCGCGCTCATGTGGCTCATCATCAGGAAGCCGGAGACATCCATGCCGAGCTCACGCGCGACGCCTATGTGCTGCTTGGCGATATCCGCTTCGGTGCAATGTGTGGCGACGCGGACCGAGCGGACGCCGAGTTCGTAGGCGCGCTTGAGGTCATGGATTGTACCGATACCGGGCAACAGCAAGGTCGTCAGCTTGGCGTGCCTCAAAGTCCCGGCGACCGCGCCGATCCAATCCGAATCCGTAAGCGCGCCGAAGCCGTAATTGAAAGACGAGCCCGCAAGCCCATCGCCGTGCGCCACCTCGATCGCGTCCACCTTCGCTTCATCCAGCGCGCGCGCAATCGCCGTGACGTGATCGAGGCCGTATTGATGGCGGATCGCGTGCATGCCGTCGCGGAGCGTGACGTCCTGAATGTAGAGCTTGTCTCTCGCAGGATCGAAGCTCATGGCGCCGCTCGTCGTGGAAGTCGCGCGGCGATCTTCTCTGCCGTGCGCAATGCGGCTGAGGTCATAATGTCGAGATTGCCGGCATACGCCGGCAGATAGTGCGCCGCACCCTCGACCTCGAGAAACACACTGACCTTAAGGCCAGTGAACGCGCCATTCATTTCGGGAATACGCAGCGGTCGGTTCGAGCCGATATGTTCGAACTGCACTTTCTGCTTCAAGCGATAGCCGGGCACGTACGTCTGCACCTCGCGCACCATGGCTTCGATGGAGCTTTCAATGGCGCCCTGCTCGGCCTCGTCGCAGAGACAATAGACAGTGTCGCGCATGATCAGTGGCGGATCTGCGGGATTGAGCACGATGATGGCCTTGCCACGATCGGCGCCTCCTACACTTTCAATGGCTTTCGCCGTGGTTTCGGTGAATTCGTCGATGTTCGCGCGCGTGCCTGCGCCTGCGGATTTCGAGGCGATCGACGCAACAATCTCGCCATAGCGCACTTTGGCGACGCGGTTGATCGCGTGGACGATGGGAATCGTCGCCTGCCCGCCACAGGTCACCATATTGACGTTCGCCGCATCGAGGTGCGCATCGCCGTTCACCGGCGGGATTGTGTATGGGCCGATGGCGGCGGGTGTCAGATCGATCACGCGCTTGCCGTGCGCGCGCAGGATTTCGTCATGATGCTTGTGAGCGCCGGCGGAGGTCGCGTCAAAGACGATGGCGATGTCCTTGAAACTCGGTAGCGCCACCAAGCCCTCAACGCCCTGCGCACTGACTGGAACACCGAGGCGCTCGGCGCGCTTCAAGCCATCGGAGTCGGGATCGATGCCCACGAGCGCGGCCATTTCGAGCACTTTTGAAAGTCGCATCACCTTGATCATCAGATCGGTCCCTATGTTTCCGGACCCGATGATTGCGACTTTGGTTTTGTTCATCCCTGCGCGCCTTCAAAGCTGACGCTTGCCGCGCCGAGGGCGCCGATTTGGGCACGGATGTGCATTCCTGGCTGCATGACCACCATCGGGCCCAATGCGCCTGTGAGCACGATATCGCCCGCGCGCAACGGTTCGCCGCGCTCCGCCAGAGTGCGCGCAAGCCATGCGGCGGCGTTGAGCGGATGGCCAAGGCACGCCGCGCCAGCGCCAATCGAGGCGACCTTGCCGTTGACCTCGAGCGCCATACCGCAAGTGTAGAGATCGAGCCCCGCGAGCTTCTTCTTTTCCTTGCCGAGCACGAAGAAAGCCGAGGAACCGTTGTCGGCGACAGTGTCGGCGAAGGTGATCTTCCAATCGGCGATGCGGCTATCAACAATCTCGATCGCGGTCACTGCATGATCGATCGCCGCGGCAACGCTCTCCGGCGTCGCGGCCAAATCGTTGAAATCGTGCCCAAACACGAGCGCGACTTCTGCCTCGGCCTTTGGCTGGATCACCTTTCCCGGCGCGAGCACGCCGCCGTCCGGGATCTCCATATCGTCAAACAGAACGCCAAAATCCGGCCGATCAACACCAAGCTGCTTCTGCACAGCGGGCGCGGTGAGCCCGATCTTGCGGCCGACAATGTGGCGGCCCTGCGTTTGCCAATGGCGCGTGTTTATCGTTTGCACGGCATAGGCGCCGTCGATATCCGCCGGCGCCAGCACATCGCGCAGCGGCGGGATCACGCCATCGGTGTAAGCCGCGCGCAGCCGCGCGGCTGTTGCGTCATGGGTGGAACTCATCGCCATCTTCCTTCATCGAACAATACGCGCGCAGGTCACTGCTCGCTAACCTGTGAGGTGCGTCTTGTCTCACCTGATGAAACGAAACTGCTATAAGGACGACGTGACGAACCCGCCCACCCTCGCGCTCGACAAGTCGCTCGCGCTGCTTTCGCTGCTGGTCGCCGATTCTGGCGAAAGCTCCGTCTCGGCGCTCGCAACCGAGGCGGGCGTGCCGCCGGCGACGGCGCACCGCATCGTCGCGACGTTCGAGCGCCGCGGCTTTGTCACCAAGATCGCGCGTGGCCGCTATCTCGCGGGACCCGCGCTGCTGCGTCTGGCGAACGCGGCGACGTTGAACGGCGTGTTGAAAGCCGTGGCGCAGCCGATTCTGAGCGATCTCGCCAAGCAGACGCGCATGGTGGCCCATCTCGGCGTGTTCGAGGGCGACATGGTGACGTATCTCGTGAAGGCCGGGCGCCAGGGCGACCTCTTCACGCGCGAAGGCATGCAGCTGGAGGCCTATTGCTCGGCTGTCGGCAAGATGCTGCTGGCGTTGCTGCCGGAGGATCAGCGCGAGCGCTATCTCGCGAGCGCGCCGTTTGTGGCGCTGACGCCCAACACAATCACAGAGCCGGAAGCGTTGCGCGCGGAACTCGCTCGCGTGCGCGAGCAAGGCTTTGCGCGCGATGAACGCGAGATCGACGAAGCGCTGCGCTGCGTGGCCGTTCCGGTGCGTGATGCCCAAGGCGCGGCGATCGGTGCGCTCTCGATCTCCGCGCGACAAAGCGCGGGTGAAATTGATCCCGGCGATCATCTGCCGGCGCTTCGCGGCACGGCGCTGGCAATCGAAGGCCGTCTGTTTCCGCGAGCAGACTGACGGATACGGCGCCACTGAGTGGGGCGGCGCCGCACCCGTCGCGCTTAGTCCGCGCCGTCGACCTTGCGGCCTTCGATAAAGTTCAGGACGTCAGTGTTGAACTCGTCGGTGTTCGTCGCCGCGAAGCCGTGGCCGCCGCCGGGGTACACCTTCAGCTTGCCCTGCTTCAGCAGTTTCACGCTCTTGAGCGCCGCTGCCTTGATCGGCACGATCTGGTCATCGTCGCCGTGGGCGACTAGCACCGGAATGTCGATCTTCTTCAAATCTCCCGTGTAATCGACCTCGGAAAATTCGTGGATGCAATCGAGCTGACCCTTGATGCCGCCGAGCAGGCCTTGCAGCCGGAAGCTCTCGCGCAGGCCTTCGCTGATCTTTGCGCCGGGGCGATTGAAGCCGTAAAACGGCATCGTCAGATCATAGTAGAATTGCGAACGGTCAGCGCGCGTGCCGGCGCGGATGCCGTCGAAGGCTTCGATCGGCGTGCCTTCGGGATTGTTCGCCGTCTTCAGCATCAGCGGCGGCACCGCGCCGAGCAACACCGCTTTCGACGCACGCTTCGTGCCGTGACGGCCGAGATAGTGCGTGACCTCGCCGCCGCCGGTCGAATGGCCGACCATCACCAGATTCTTGAGGTCGAGCGCGTTGATCAATTCCGCCAAATCGTCGGCGTATTGATCCATGTGGTTGCCATCCCACGTCTGCGTGGAGCGGCCATGGCTGCGGCGATCGTGGGCGATGACGCGATAGCCCTTGTCGCCGAAGAACACCATTTGCTTGTCCCAATCATCGCTGGAGAGCGGCCAGCCATGGGAGAAGAGGATCGGTTGCGCGTCTTTCGGGCCCCAATCCTTGTAGAAGATCTGCGCGCCGTCTTTCACTGTCACGTAAGGCATGTCGGCCTCCTTGGGTTGATATGATCGTCACGCTGCTTTGGCGGCATCGCCGGCGCGCTGGTTCTTCTCGGCCCAAGCCAGCGCGAAATCCGCCACCTCTTCCCAGCCCGGCTCGGCGCAGATGTAGTGCGAGCGATCGTCGTAGAGCTTGTACTCGGTGAGCGAAGCAGCGTGCTTCTGCTTCTTGAAGATCGATTCCGTCATGCCCGACGGCGCGATCAAATCCTTGCCGCCGCCGATCAGCAGCATGGGGGCGCGGATTTTGCTGTCCCAATCGATGGAGCCCGCGCCGCCCGAGGTGACGCCATCCCAATAGACCTTGCCCGCCGTCGGCACGATGTAGCGCTCGAAATGCGCGTCGACTTGATCGCGCGGCAATCCATTGGCGAAGCGCGCGCCGAAAAATTCCTTCGACATCGAGACCACCTTCGCGCCGCTGAACGGATCGCTCAGCACCGGCAGCGCCGAGAGCAAGCCATCGAGCGGAATGCCGACGCCCGGCGTCGGCGCGGGATCGATCGCCACCGCCGCGACACCCAAGCCGCGATCGGCCAGATGCTGCACGAACACGCCGCCGGCCGAGTGGCCGATCAGGATCGGCGCCTCGGGCAGCGCGCGGATCAGATCTTCGTAATGATCGACGATTTCCTTCGGACCGAAATGCGTCAGCGCCTTGTTCGGATGCGCCTTGAGTTCAACCGGATCGCCTTCATCGCCCGGCCAATCCGGCGCGAGCACCGTGTAACCTTTGGCTTCGTAGCGGCTCTTCCAGAGCTCCCACGATTTGGAATTCAACCAGGCGCCGTGGACGAGAACGATGGTCTTGGTCATGGGATGCTCTCCGCTTCATCGATGAAGCGTTATGCGCCCAGTCCCAGCCGATAAATATTCTACATAGGGCTGACGCTCTAATACACTCGTATACGCACGCTCAGTGCGCGGCGGGCAGCGTGAACGTGAAAACGGCGCCGCCGTTTTCACCATTGCTCGCTTTTATGGCGCCGCCATAGCTCTCGAGGATCGAGCGGCAGATCGGCAAGCCCATGCCCATGCCGCTGGCTTTCGTGGTGAAAAAGCTTTCGAACAGACGCTGTTGCTGCGCCGCGTCGATGCCGGGGCCATTGTCCTCCACCGAGACATATACACGGCCGTCATCAAAGCTGGTCCGAAGCGTCAAGCGCCGCCGATCCGTAGGCGTCTGTGCCATCGCCTGCACGGCGTTGACGGCGAGGTTCACCACCACCTGCTGCAGCTGGATGCGATCAGCCAACACGGGCGGTAGGCCTTTCGCCAGCGAAAGCGTGAGCGATACGCTTTGACCTTGCAGCTCGTGCGCCAGAAAAAGCATCGCCTCTTCAATGACGCCATTGATGCTGATCGGCGCGGATTCCGGAGCTTTGTGGCCGGCCATGGCGCGGACGCGCGAGATGATGTCGGCGGCGCGCTGGGCGTCGGCGATGATGCGCTGCGTCAGGGCGCGGACCTCGGCGACGTCGGGCTCAGGCCGATCGAGCCAGCGCAGACCTGCGGATGCATTGGTGGCGATGGCGGCCAGAGGCTGGTTCACCTCGTGTGCGATGGAGGCGGTCAATTCGCCCAGCATCGAAACACGCGCGGCGTGAGCAAATTCCGCCTGAACCTGGCGCAGCATCGCCTGCGCTCGCACGCGTTCCGAGATATCGATCACGCCAATCAAGAGCTTGCCGTTGGCCACGGCCTCCGGCGCGAAACACGCGGTGAAGAGCGCGTCAAAAGTCTCGCCATTGAGCTTTCTGAGATTCGTTTCCGTCGCGTAGCTCGGCTTGCCCGTGACGGCGGCGATCACGCTGGCGGCGTAGACCTGATTGCTCTCTTCCGGCCAATAGACATCGAGCGTCTGAAACAGCTCGGCTTTGTCGCTGCGCCCGAACAGCGCCACCGTTTGATCGTTCACGTCGATCACGCGGGTGACGCGCATCATCTGGCGGACGAACTCGGGATGGTCCGCGAAATACGCGGCGAAATCGGCGATGCCTTGCTTGCGCAATTCGCGCAGCATGCCGCCGACGGGCGAAAAATCGAGCTCCCAGAACGAAGCGGCCATCGCCTGAAAGAGGTTGCGGTAGCGGTACTCGCTTTCGCGCAGCGCCTCTTCGGCGGTTTGCTTTGACTGGTCGCCCCCGTTCATGCCCGTCCCGTACCGCAACGCCCCCTATTTCGCCAGCGCGCGCTCCAAACAGTCGATCAGCGCTTCGGCGGCGAACGGCTTTTTCAGCACGCAAAGCGCCCCGCTCGCGAACGCGCGCTCCTGTAAGCCGGGCTCGGAGCGGGCGGTGATCATGATGACGGGCGCCGCGCAGCCGTCAGCGGCGAGACGCTCCTTGAGTTCAATGCCCGACAAGCCGGGCATCTGAATGTCGGTGACGATCGCCGCGCTGGCGCCGGCCTGGTCCGAAGCCAGGAAATCCTCGGCATTGGCGAAGCCGCTAGCGCGATGGCCAAGCGACCGCACCAGCCCGACCAGGGCGGCACGCAGGGAATCATCGTCATCGATGATCGAAATCAGGGTGTCTTCAGCCACAGGTGGAATGTCGGCCCGCTGCGCCTGCGATGAAATCATACGCAGGTATGAAATTGCAGCGCCTCAGGGGTGCGGCGCGGGCCGAACGTCCAGAGCCTCGGCCATGCGGACGAGGTCAGCCAGGGTCTTGGCCCCCATTTTCCGCATCGCGGCGCCACGATGAATCTTCACCGTGATCTCGCTCAGCGAAAGATCTCCAGCGACCTGCTTGTTCATCTTGCCAGCAGTGACCAGCGCCATCACCTGACGCTCGCGCGGCGACAGCGTGGCGTAGGCGGCTTTCAGCGCATCAAGCTTGCCGCCCTCGGCGCGCTGGGCGCGATCGCGATCAAGCGCGGCGGCGACGGCATCGAGCATCTCCTGATCGCGAAACGGCTTGGCCAGAAAATCCACGGCGCCCGCCTTCATGGCGCGCACGCTCATCGGTATGTCGCCATGGCCGCTCATGAACACGACCGGCAAGCGCACGCCCAGTTCTTCGAGCTTCTGCTGGAAATCGAGGCCGCTCATGCCCGGCATGCGGACGTCGAGCACCAGACAGCCCGGCGCGTCCGGCAAAGTCGCCTCCATGAACGCGGCGACGGAATCGTAGAGCCGCGTCGCCTGCCCGGTTGAGCGGAATAGGCTATCGAGCGCGCCACGCAGGGAGGCGTCGTCGTCAATGATGTGCACGATCGGCGCGTCAGCCATCGGCGAAACCTACGCCCCCTCACCAAAGCTACCCAATCATACCATGATATGAGTTGAATCCGCCCCTCGCTCGCCGGCAAGGCGCAATGCGGCGTAATAAAGATTGGCGCCCACCATGCGGCACTAGCTGGCGCCGGCCGCCCTTTGCGCCTATCTCATCCGCAGGCCTGGGTTGCGGAATAGGCAAAGCATGCGCTCTGCGGCGATGGGTGGACTTGGAGTTTACCTCCCGCGCAACATCGTGTTGTCGCGCAATCTCGATACGAAACTCGGACTGCGTTCGGGCTGGCTTGAGCGCAATTGCGGGGTGACGCAACGCCATGTCGCCTCCGCCGAGGAGACGCAGGAATTCATGGGCGCGGAAGCCGCGCGCGCGGCGCTGCGCGACGCCGGCGTCGAGCCTGGAGAGCTTGATTTGCTGCTGTTCGCCGCCGCCGTCGGCCGTCAACCGATACCCGCGACCGCGCCGCTGATCAAACAGAAGCTTGGGCTCGAGCGCGAAAGCTTTCCCGCCTACGACATCAACGCGACATGCCTTAGCGCGCTCGTCGCCCTTGACGTGGCGGCGATGCACATCAGCGCCGGCCGCGCGGAGAACGTGCTGATCGTCACCTCCGAGATCGCCTCACGCGCGCTGCCGTGGAAATCCGACCCACGAACGGCTGGCATTTTCGGCGATGGCGCCGCCGCCTTTGTCGTGCGTGCTGGGGACGATACTGCGTCGCTGCGCGTCGGCGTCACCCACATGGAGACCTACGCCGAAGGCTACGAATATTGCGAGCTGCGCGCCGGCGGCACGCGCTACGACTTTCACACCGAGCACGATGCGTTCTCCGCCAATTCCGAGTTCGATATGCGCGGGCACGCGCTCTACAAGCTCAGCTCGGAGGTTGCGCCTGATTTCGTCGAGCGATTGTTGCAGAAAGCCGATTGGCGCCAAGACGAGGTGGACCTCGTCGTTCCGCACCAAGCGAGCCCCCACGCGCTCGCCCACATCATAAAAAGATGCGGCTTCGCGGCGGATCGCGTTGTCGACTTCGTGTCGGTGCTTGGCAATCAGGTCGCCGCGTCCTGGCCGATCGCGTTTTACAAGGCGCGCGAACAAGGGCGCATCAAGCCCGGCATGAAGCTGCTGATCCTTGGCACCTCCGCCGGCGTGTCGCTCGGCGGCGCGACCATGGTGGCGTGAGTGCGCGTCCTGGTGACTGGCGCAACGGGGTTTCTTGGCGGCGCGCTCGTGCGACGGCTGAGGGCGCAAGGCTACGGCGTGATCGCGTCAGGACGCGACAGCGCCAAGCTTGGCGCGCTGCAGGCGGCAGGGGTTGAGACGATAGCGCTCGATCTAACAAGTCCCGACGCCAGTCACCCCACGTTCGCGTGCGACGCCGTCATGCATTGCGCCGCGCTTTCGTCGCCTTGGGGCGATCGCGCGGATTTCTATCGCGCCAACGTCGTAGGGACACAGACCGCGCTTGCCCTCGCCGTAAACGGCGGCGCGCGCCGTTTCGTGTATATCTCAACGCCGAGCGTTTATTTCCGTTTCCAAGACCAGATTGACGTGCGCGAGGACGTGGAGTTGCCGCCACCCGTCAACGCCTACGCGGAAACGAAACGCCGCGCGGAAGAACTGGTTCTCGCGAAGCCCGAATTCGATCCAATCATCCTGCGTCCGCGAGGACTCTACGGCCCCGGCGACACCACATTGCTACCCCGCCTGATCGCCGCCGCGCGATCGCGCGCGCTGCCGTTGATGAACGATGGCCGCGCGGCGATTGATCTGACGTACGTTGATGACGTCGCTGACGCCGCCTGCGCAGCGCTGGCCGCCACATCGCCGATGGACAAACGTATTTTCAACGTATCCGGCGGCGCGGCGCTTAACGTCCGTGATGTTGCGGAGCGCGCGGCGGAAAGAGCCGGCGTGACAATCAAGTGGCGGTCCATGCCTTCGGCGCTCGTTCTTGCCTATGCACGCGCGAGTGAAGCGATCTGCGCGCTTCTGCCGAAGCGACCGGAACCGACGATCACCGCCTACGGCGCCGCGCTCTTCGCTTTCACGCAAACGCTGAACATTGATGCGGCGAAGGTTCATCTCGGCTGGGCGCCGCGCGTCGGCTTCGATGAAGGGCTAGCACGCACGTTCGAGGGCGCGCGCGCGTGAGCGAATGCCCTACCTTCCCCAACAGCGCCTTCGTACGGGCGCCGGAACGCTTCGTACTACGCGGCGGACGCTGGCAAACGATCGATATACCGGTGCGCTACGGGCTGTTCACGCACGCGCGTGTTGGGACGTGCCTGATCGATACCGGCTATTCGCCGCGCGTGACCACGGGAAAGCGTTCGCTCCCGCTGCAAATCTATGCAAGCGCATTGCGTCCACGCATGCAGGCGCAGGCTCTTCCGGCCGCCGCGCCAAAGGTGGAGGCAATACTACTTTCGCACCTACACGCCGATCACGTCTCGGCGCTGCACGACTATCCAAACGCGGCGATCTATGCTGACGGCGACGGCGTCGATCACTTCCTCCGCGCCAGCGCGACGACACGCATTCGTCACGGCGTGTTTCGCGAATTGCTGCCGGATAATTTTCTCGAGCGCCTCACTCGGTACGAGGCGTTGCAAACTGCCGACGCGCCGCTCGGCCTCGGGCCGGCACGCGATGTGTTCGGTGACGGCTCGGTGTTGGCCGTTCCGCTGCCCGGACACATGCGCGGACACACGGGGTTCGTCTGGCCGAAACTCGATCGCCCGTTACTCTACGCTGCCGACGCGCAATGGCTCGCGCGCGCGGTGATGGAGGATCGCGCGCCAGGTGCTCCCGCGCGCTGGATTATGGATGATCTTGACGCCGATGCCGAAACGCGGCGGCGAATCGCCGCGTTCGCGCGCGCCGGCGGCGAGGTGATCTATTGTCACGACCCCGATCCGATCGCGTGACTACTGTGCTCATCACCGGCGCGCGCGCTCCGATCGCGCTCGACCTTGCGCGTAGCTTCTTGGCGGCGAGCTGCGACGCGCACCTCGCGGACTCAGTGCGTCCCTGGAGCGCCAGGTTGGCGCGGCACGCGCGTGGGCGCTTGCATCGCTTGGCTCCGCCGCGCTTTGCGTTCACACGCTTCGCGGATGACCTCGCGCGCTTGGTTGAACGGCTCGACCCGCGTTGGATCATCCCGACGTGCGAGGAAGTGTTCTACGTCGCAGCGGCGGCCGAGCGGCACGGCTTCGGCGACCGAGTTTTCGCGCCGCCTTCGACAACACTCCGGACATTGCATTCCAAATTCGAGTTCACGCAACTCGCGAAAGCGAGCGGCATCGACGCCCCGGCCACGGTGCGCATGACATCACGCAATGAGCTTGATGCATGGCGCGATCGCGCATCACAGATCGTATTGAAGCCGGAATTCTCCCGTTTCGCGTCGCACACACGCGTGAAGCCGACACTGCGCGAGTTCGACGCGATCTCGCCGACGCCGGAAGCGCCATGGGTGGTGCAGGATTTCGCGCCCGGCGAGGAATTGTGCATCTGGTCCGCCTGTATCGCCGGCGAGGTCGTCGCCTTCGCGGCCTACAAGCCGTTGTGGCGGCTTGGCCGCTCGGCCAGTTTCTATTTCGAGACCGACGACGATCCCGCATTGCTACAAATGACGCGCACGATCGCCAAGGCAACCCACGCAACCGGGCAGCTTTCGTTTGACGTGATCCGCAGCGATGGCGTGGTACGTCCGATCGAGTGCAATCCGCGCGGCATCAGCGGCATCCATTTGTTCGACGGCGACGCGCGCCTGGCTCAAGCGTTGCTCGGCCAGGCGCCGCTGCAGACGCCCGAAGCGCGCGCACGCCATCTCGCGCCGGCGATGTGGTTGTTCGGCGCACCCTATGCGCTGGCGAACGGAAAGCTTGCTCAGTTCAGGCGCGATCTCGCGCACAGTCGCGACGTTTTGAGTGTTGCAGGTGAGCCGTGGTTGGGGCTGGGCGCCCTGCTCGACGCTGGGCGCTTTACCCTCGTCGGTCTTAGCCGTGGGCGATCCGCGTCAGGGCAGAGCACCGATGACATCGAATGGAACGGCGAGGTCATTCGTTGAGCGCGCCGGAGCTCTTCGATCCAGCGATCGGCCCAGCGGGCGGCTGGCCCGCGCAATGCGCTGACCGCTTCTATCTCGAAGCGTTCGCGCGCGCCGGTTCGACGCCGCTCATCGCCAACCTCCGCACGCAAGTGATGGGCCTTCGCTCCTGCGAGCGCATCGTGCCTGTGACGATCAACAATTCAGAATACGGCGACGCCTATGTGTGCCTGCCGCATACGGCCTATGCGCTCTACGCCAAGGAAGAGCTGCGCATCGTCAATGCCGGCCCGTGGACGCCGGCGTTGGGCGCGCTCGCGAGCGGCGCCGGCGCGCTGCTCCGTGCGGCGCGGATCAATCACATCGTGCATGTCAGCAACTACATGCTTTCAACCAATTTGCAGGGCGGCTGGCGCGGCGACGATATCGACGCCATTCGCGATCTGCTCGTGGCGCAATATCCCGAGCATGTCATTGGCGTGCGCTCGCTCAACATATGGTCGGACGCGCACCTGTTCGAGCGCTTTCGCGACGCAGGCTGGAAGATGCTGCCGAGCCGGCAAATCTATGTCACCGATGATCTCGAAGCCGATTGGGCGACGCGGCGCGACACACGGCGCGACCTTGCGATCCTCGCGGCCAGCACCGATCGCATCGATCCTCTGGATACGCTCCGGCCAGGCGATTCCGCGCGGATCGCGGAGCTTTACGCCTTGCTCTATCTGGATCGCTATTCAAAGCTAAATCCCGCATTCACCGCGGCGTATATCGAAATGACGCACAGCACCCGCTTCTTCCACTATCGCGGCCTTCGCGACACCAACGGCGTGCTTTCTGCTATCGTAGGCTGCTTCGTGCGCGGCGGCGTGCTGACGACGCCGATCGTCGGTTACGATACGTCACGTCCTGCGTCGGACGGCCTCTATCGCATCGCGAGCGCGATGTTGGTGCAGATGGCGATCGAGCATGGCTGCCGGCTCAACGGCTCGGCCGGCGCGGCGGATTTCAAGCGAAATCGCGGCGCGCGCGCCGTGCTCGAGTATTCCGCGTACTTCGTGGATCACCTCTCGCCTGCGCGGCGCGCAATCATTTCCGGTATCGAGAGACTTCTCAACAACGTTGCCGTGCCGATCATGCAGGAGCGTGGATTGTGAGCGCGTATCCGGGCGCCGTTGCGACGGGCTGGCATCCGGTCGCCGCACTAAAGCAGATCGGTCGTAGACCTCTGGCGCGCCGCCTGATGGGCATGCCGCTCGTGATCTTTGAAAGCGCAAACGGCCCGGCCGTGCTTGTCGATCGCTGCCCGCACCGAAACATGGCGTTGTCGCGCGGCGCGGTGCGCGATGGCGACATTGAATGCGCCTATCATGGCTGGCGCTTCAACGGCGAAGGCCGCTGCACGCGCACACCCGGCGCTGAAGAGCCCGCACGGCATGTAGCGGAGGCACTGCCGACACTGGTTCGCGCTGGGATGGTTTGGACGACGCTCACGAAAACGCCGAACAGCGAGCCATTCCTTCCGCATCCGGTCAGCGCCGATGGCTTCGACACATTCCTCTGGCCCGTGCGGCCGTCACGCGCACGTTTGATCGACGCCGTCGAGAATTTGCTCGACCCGGCGCATCCGCACTTCCTGCATGCAGGTATCGTGCGCGCCCGCGACACGCGACGGCCTGTCGAGGTCACGGTGCGCGTGCAGCCGACATACGCCGAGGCCGTGTACGTCGAGAACGCGCGCGCGTCGGCGCTGATGCCGCGCATGCTGGAGGGCTTGCGCGTCGCCAGCATCGGCCGCTTCTTCCCGCCATCAACGGGGCAAGTTGCGTTTGAGGGCAAGGATGGCTTGAAGCTCGCGATCACCGTGTTCTTCACGCCCGAGAGCGAAGACGTCGTGCGTCCGTTCGCGCATTTCGCGACGCCCAAAGGCGTGACGCCCGCCTTTGCGAAGGAGCTGGCGTTGCGCGCCTTTCACATCCCCGTACTGGCGCAAGACCGCGCTGCGCTGCGTAAGCAAGTGGATGACATCGCCGCGTTCGGCGGACCTAAGTACGCGCTCGGGCCGCTCGACGTTCTGTTTCCCGCGATCAACGCGCTCGCGGCCGGAGAAAACCCGGCGCCGAGCGAGCGCACTCTAACGCTTCACCTCTAAGCGTCAGGCCGCCACTCGCGCCGCACGCGGCGGAGCTTGCGATCGTAGGGGGTATCGATTCCGGATTTCAGAACGACGATAACGTCTTGCGCTCCGATGTTGAGCGCAGCCTTTTTGAGCGCGGCAGCCGCGGCCTGCGCGGCCTCTGTCGGTAGGTCCGCTGAAAGGCACAATTGGATCGTGTCGGCGTCGGTCTGAATGATGCGAAAATCTCGGATGCGCCGGTCAGCGTCTACAATTGCGTTTCGCATGACGTCTGGCGTCACAAGCACCGGCGTTTCGGCGGCGCCGCGCAAAAGAAATACATCATCCTGGCGCCCTTCCACCTGCGCGACACGCTGGAGCGGTGAGCCGCACGCGCATGGCTCATCGCTCAGCCGCAAGAGGTCGTTCATCCGATAGCGCGCCATGATCTGCGTTGAGCGGGTGAAGTCCGTCACCAACGGCGACACCAAGCCGCCCGCGGCCGGCTCAAACTCAAACGCCACCACATCTTCGGCCAAGTGCAGCATACCGTGCCGGCAGCCGACCCCGAACAATCCCTCTGTCGCCATGTAAATCTCGCGCACAGGCGTTTTGAAGCGCGCCTCGATGATCTGGCGATCCAGCGGATCGAGCACCTCGGCGCCCGAGAAAACGCGCTGCAGCGGCAACGATGTTGTTTCCGCCAAAGCGCGAAGCACTTTGGGCGGCGCAACAATCGTGTCCGGCGCGAAGGCGCTCAGCGCCTCGCGCCAAGCGTCGACGCCTTGTGTCAAATCAAAGAAGCGCAGCGTCAGCCGGCCCGTTTCGTTCGCCGACGCGTAGAGCGGATTGAAGCCAGGCAGCGCCAACGCCACTTTGTGCCGTGCGAACGGAAAATCCGGCAGTGTTTTGGCCAAAATCACGCCGAGCCATGTGAAGCGCTCCGCTTCGCTGATCACGAACACGCCGCGATTGCCGCTGGTGCCGGTGCTTTGGCCGACGATCAGGCCATCGACGCGCTCCTGCTTCGCATCGAGCGCCGCGCGCGCGGCGGAATAGGTCACGCCATGCGCGTTGAGCTTGTCAAAGTTCGCCAACACGATTTGCTTGTCGACAATGGGCAAATCCTCGAGCCGTGTTGCGGGCAGACCAGCGTAGAATGGGACCCGCGTGATTGCTCGGCTCAAGAAGCTATCAAGCTGCCGCTCCCGCCAACGCGCCACGTCCGCACGCGTGCGCAGCCGTCGCGCCAGGCGCTTGGTCCGCCAAAAGGCGCCTAGAGCGTGCAAGATCGCGAGGTTCATCGTGCGGCGCGTAGCACACGACGCTGGCGCCCAGATACAGCGCTATTATATGGTTGATTTTGTTAGGATAACTGGCGGAGAGGGAGGGATTCGAACCCTCGGTACGCTTGCACGTACTCCGGTTTTCGAGACCGGCCTATTCAGCCACTCTAGCACCTCTCCGGAGCCCCTTGCGGGAGGGGCGCATTAGGGCAAAAGCCGCCCCAAAAGCAAGGCCCCGCGCGCCCCGAATGCCGTTGGACATGGCTTGACCTGCCGTTGCGGTACGCCCGACGACAGGCGCATGACCCTCGCGTTCGACTATTATTTCTCGTTCCGCAGCCCCTATTCCTACCTCGCCGCGCCGATGGTCGAGCGGCTGATGGCGCAATACGACATCGCCCCGCGCATGCGCATCGTGCTGCCGATCGCCATCCGCATTCCGGGCTTCTTCAAGCAAGTGAACCCGCTCTGGCCGCCTTACCTGCTGCGCGACACGTTCCGCATCTCGCAAATGCACGACATCCCGTATCGCTGGCCGCGGCCCGATCCGATCGTGATGGATGTGGGCAAGGGCGATGTGTCGGCGGATCAGCCGTACATCTATCGCGTCAGCCGCTTGGGCGTCGCTGCGGCGCGCGCGGGCAAGGGCTTTGCGTTTGCACGCGCGGCGTCACACGCGATCTGGTCCGGCGAGATCGACAATTGGCACGAGGGCGATCATCTGACGAACGCGCTCACGAAAGCCGGGCTCGACGCTGCGGCGATCGAACGCGAAGCGCGCGACAATGCTGCTGATCTTGATGCGGAGATCGCCAGCAACGAAGCCGCGCAGAAATCCGCCGGCCATTGGGGCGTGCCGCTGTTCGTGTTCAACGACGAACCGTTCTTCGGCCAGGATCGGCTCGATCACCTCATCTGGCGCATGCGCCAAAATGGCTTGACCGAACGCACCTAGCCCCAATGCATCGCCAGCTTGTGGTGGCCGTGCGCGCGCGGCGACTCGAGTTCATCGATGATGCGTTCGCCCATCTGCATACCGCCGAGCGTGCCGCCAAGATCGCGCGTGCGCGCGCCGCGCGTGAGCGCTTCGGCGACCGCGATTTCCACTGCGTCGGACTCGCGATGCAGATGCAGGCCGTAGCGCAGCAACATCGCCGCTGAGAGCACCGCGCCAATCGGGTTAGCGATATCGCGGCCAGCGATGTCCGGCGCTGAGCCGTGCACTGGTTCGAACAAGCCCGGTCCACCGGCGCCGACAGAGGCTGATGGGGCGAGACCGAGCGAACCGCCGAGCACGGAAAGTTCGTCCGAGAGAATATCGCCGAACATGTTCTCTGTGAGGATCACGTCATAGGCGCGCGGCTGACGCAGCACGTGCATCGCCATAGAATCCACCAGAGCGTGCTCCAGCGTGACGTCAGAGAATTCTTCCTTGTGCACGCGGCTCACGACTTGGCGCCACAGGCGGCCAGTCGCCATGACGTTGGCCTTATCGACGGACGTCACCTTATTGTGGCGCACGCGCGCGGCTTGGAAGGCGGAACGCGCGATACGCTCGATCTCGGGCGCGGTGTAGAGGCAGAGGTCGCTGGCCTCGGTTTCGGTCTGCTTCTTCTCACCAAAATACGAGCCGCCGACGAGTTCGCGGAACACGACGATGTCGACACCCTCAACGACCTCGCGCTTCAGCGGCGAAAAATCCGCGAGCGCGTCGTGCACCAGCAACGGACGCAAATTGGCGAACAGGTCGAGCTCCTTGCGCAGCCGCAGCAACCCCTGCTCTGGACGCTTCGGCGCGCCATCCCATTTCGGCCCGCCGACGGCGCCGAGCAAGATCGCATCAGATGCTCGGCAAGCGGCGAGCGCTTCCTCCGGCAGCGGATCGCCGGTCGCGTCGATCGCCGCGCCGCCGATCAAGTGCGATTCAAACTCGAACGCGAGGTGATATTTCTCACCCACGCTCTCCAACACGCGCCGCGCGATCGCGGTTACCTCCGGCCCGACGCCGTCGCCAGGCAAAAGGACAATCTTGAACCGCTTCATATCGCGTGCTCCGTACGCTTTTCGTGTTCTTCGATGTTGGGGATGCGATCGACCAGCCAGCCGAGCGGATCGACGCCTTCGATCATGCAGCGTCGCGCGAACGGCTCGACCTTGAACGGGATCGGCGGATTGTTGCCGATGCTGAGTTCGTTCTTCTCAAGGTCGATCGAGACGCGTCCGCCTGGGTCTTCGAGCAGGCGTGTATGCGTTTCCTTGTCGACGACGATCGGCAATAAGCCGTTCTTCAATGCGTTCGAGGTGAAGATGTCAGCGATCGTGGTCGAGATCACGGCGCGGAAGCCATAATCGGTCAGCGCCCACGGCGCGTGTTCGCGCGAAGAGCCGCAGCCGAAATTGTCACCCGCCACCAGGATGCGATACTCCTTGGTGTCGAGCGTGTTGAGCGGCTGATCCGGCTTCGGATTGCCGTCCGCGTCGTAGCGCCAATCGTAGAACGCCTTGGCGCCCAATCCTTCGCGCGTTGTCGTCGTCAAAAAGCGCGCCGGAATGATCTGATCAGTGTCGACCGCTTCTTGCGGCATCACATAGGTGCGCGAGGTCAGCCGCTTGAACGGCTCAGCCATGGGCGGCCTCCTGCAAATAGACGCGCGGATCGGTGAGCACGCCGGCGACAGCGCTCGCGGCCGCTGTTGCGGGGCTCGCAAGGATGGTGCGCGCGCCCTTGCCTTGACGGCCTTCGAAGTTTCGGTTCGACGTCGATACCGCGAGCTTGCCCGCGGGCACGACGTCGCCGTTCATAGCGATGCACATAGAGCAGCCCGGCAGGCGCCATTCCGCGCCTGCTTCCGTGAACACACGGTCGAGGCCTTCGGCCTCCGCTTGTGCGCGCACGGTTTCCGAGCCCGGCACGACAAGCATGCGCACGCCCGATTTCACCTTGCGGCCGCGCAGAACATCAGCGGCGGCGCGCAGATCGGAGAGACGTCCGTTCGTGCACGAACCAACGAACACGACATCGACCGCATGCTCCGTCGTCGCTTTGCCGGCCTGGAAGCCCATATAGGCGAGCGCTTTGCGTTCGCTTTCGTTGCGTGGCACAGGCGCGGGCATGCCGATTTGGATCGCAGCATCCGGCGTCGTGCCAAACGTCGCCATCGGCGCGATCTGGCTGCCGTCGATGCGGATTTCCTTGTCGTAGCGCGCGCCTTCGTCGCTCGCGAGCGAGAGCCAATCGGCCGCCGCGCGATCGAACGCCGCGCCCTGCGGTGCCTTGCGACGGCCGCGCAGAAACTCGATCGTCTTCTCGTCCGGCGCGATCATGCCGGCGCGCGCACCGGCCTCGATCGACATGTTGCAGAGCGTCATTCGCCCTTCCATCTCAAGCGCGCGGATCGCCGAGCCGGCATACTCGATCACGTAGCCTGAGCCGCCGCCGAAGCCGATCTGCGCGATCACCGCGAGCGTGAGGTCCTTCGGCGAAACGCCGGGCCGCAATTTGCCATCGACAGTGACGCGCATCGTCCGCGCCTTGCGTTGCAGCAGGCATTGCGTCGCCAGCACGTGGCCGACCTCGGACGTGCCGATGCCGAACGCGAGCGCACCGAAGGCACCATGAGTCGCCGTGTGGCTATCGCCGCAGACAACGACCATGCCGGGCTGCGTGAGCCCAAGCTCCGGCGCCATCACGTGGACGACGCCGCGATTGTCGCTGTCCCAGCCGAACAGCTCGACGCCGTGCCGCTCGCAATTGCGCTCAAGCGTCGTCACCTGCGCGGCGGCTTCGTCCGTCACGTAAGGCCGCTTGCCATCCGGGTTGGGCGGCGCGGTGGGTGTCGAGTGATCCAGCGTCGCGAACGTGCGATCTGGCCGACGCACTTTCAGCTTGCGCGCGTCGAGTTCGCTGAACGCCTGCGGGCTCGTTACTTCGTGAACCAGATGCAGGTCGACATAGAGCACCGCCGGCGTCTCCGCAGTTTCGGGAACGACGACGTGCCGTTCCCAGACTTTGTCGAACAGAGTTTTAGGCTGGTCAGGCGGCATTGATGTTCCCTGCTTGCGCTCGCGCCATCAGCCGGTTGAGAGCCGCGACGTAGGCGCGTGCGCTGGCCACCAATGTATCGGCATCGGCGGAGCGGCCCGAGACGGAGCGCCCGTTGGCAGACAAGCGCACGCTCACGGTCGCCTGCGCGTCGGTGCCTTCGGTGACGGCTTGCACCTGATAAAGCTCAAGCGACGCTTCGTGCGGCGCGGCGAGCTTGATGGCGTTGAAGATCGCATCGACCGGGCCGGTGCCACGCGCCGTCTTCCACACCGGCTCGCCATTGACTGTGAGATCGATCTCCGCCGTTTGCGGGCCATCCGTGCCAGCGACGACGCGCAGGCGCGTTACCTGGATCGCGTCATTGGCGTGGGCGATTTGATCGTCCACCAGCGCAACGATGTCCTCATCGAACACATGACGCTTGCGGTCGCACAGATCCTTGAAGCGCTGGAATGCATCGATCAGCGCGTTGTCGCTCAGGCTGTAGCCCAATTCATCGAGCTTGTTCTTGAACGCATGCCGGCCGGAGAGCTTGCCCATGACCAAGCTCGTCGTGCCCTGCCCGACGTCCTCCGGACGCATGATCTCATACGTCTGCGCGTGCTTCAGCATGCCATCCTGGTGGATGCCACTTTCATGACTGAACGCGTTCTTGCCGACGATCGCCTTGTTGAACTGGATCGGAAAGCCGGTGATGCGCGACACCGCTTGGCTGGTGCGCATCAGCTGCGGCGTATCGATGCCGGTTTCGTACGGCAGATCGTCGCCACGCACGCGCAGCGCCATGACAATCTCTTCCAGCGCCGCATTGCCCGCACGTTCGCCGAGACCATTGACCGCGCATTCAACTTGACGCGCGCCAGCCTGGATCGCCGCGATAGAGTTCGCGACTGCGAGGCCCAGATCGTTGTGGCAATGCGCGGAGAAGATCACCTTGTCCGCGCCCGGCACGTTCTCGATCAGATCGGCGAACAGCGCGCCGTATTCCTGCGGGTACGAATAGCCGACGGTGTCGGGAATGTTGATCACACCAGCGCCCGCACGGATCGCCGCTTCGACGCAGCGGCGCAGATAATCACGCTCTGTGCGCGTCGCATCCTCGGCGCTCCACTCAACGTCGTCAGTGAACTTGCGCGCCAGCGTCACGCTGGCGGTGATCGCGTCCAGCACCTGCTCTTCGCTCATATTGAGCTTATGCTTGCGGTGGATCGGCGACGTGGAAATGAAGGTGTGGATGCGCCCACGCGGTGCGCCTTTGATCGCTTCGGCGCAGCGCTCGATATCCTTCGGCGAAGAACGCGAGAGGCCACAAAGCACGGAATTCTTAAGCACCGCGCCCACTGCGCGAACCGCTTCAAAATCGCCGTTGGAAGCCGCCGGAAAGCCCGCCTCGATCACATCGACGCCCATCTGATCGAGCATGGCGCCCAGCTCGACCTTGTTTTCTTGCGTCATCGCCGCGCCGGGCGATTGTTCGCCGTCGCGCATGGTGGTGTCGAAGATAAAGACGCGTCCGCGATTGCTTACATTTGGCATGATACAATCTCCGTCTGAATGGTTGGGGCCGGAGTGCGGGCGAGCGAGAGAAGCGAAAGCGTCATGTGCGTGTCTCCTGTTATAATGATGGTGTGGCGGCTTTCGCCGCCGCTTCCGATGTGATGATCTTGTCCGTCTCGGCGCCGCGATGGATCGACAGCACGCCGGTGCGCGACACCTCGACCAGCCCGATCGGCCGCATCAGTTCGATGATCGCGTCGATCTTGTCGCTGGAGCCCGTCACCTCGAAGATGAAACTCTCCAGCGTCGTATCGATCACCTTTGCGCGGAAGATGTCGGAGACGCGCAGCGCCTCGATCCGGTCTTGCCCGGTTGAGCGCACCTTGATCAGCGCCAGTTCGCGCACGACGCCGGCAGGATCGAGCGTGACGTCGATGATCTGGCGCACCGACAGAATGCGCTCCAGCTGCGCCTTGATCTGATCGATGATCGCCGGCTCGCCGCTGGTGACGACCGTGATCCGCGACGTGTGCGCGGTGCGATCGGTTTCAGCGACCGTGAGGCTCTCGATATTGTAGCCGCGCGCCGAGAACATGCCGACGACGCGCGCCAGCACGCCCGGCTCGTTGTCGACGACGATCGCCAGCGTGCGCGAGTCGGAGGAAGAACGCGCCACCATCAGACCAGCTTCTTTCCAGCGTCGTCGATCGCGTTGGCGACGACATCGCCCGCCAGGATCATTTCGTTGTGCGCCTTACCCGATGGGATCATCGGGAAGCAGTTTTCTTCGCGTGCCACGCGGCAATCGAACAGCACTGGTCCCGGCGCCTCGATCATTTGTTTGATCTTGGCGTCGAGTTCATCGGGCCGCTCCGCGCGGATGCCGACGCAGCCGAACGCCTCCGCCATTTTCACGAAATCCGGCAGCGCGTGCGAATAAGAATGCGCGTAGCGCTCGCCGTGCAGCAATTGCTGCCATTGGCGCACCATGCCCATCCATTCGTTGTTCAGAATGAAGATCTTGATCGGCAGATTGTGCTGCACCGCCGTCGACATCTCCTGCATCGTCATCTGCACGCTGGCTTCACCAGCGATATCGATGACGAGCGCATTCGGATGCGCGGCCTGCACGCCGAGCGCCGCGGGCAAGCCGTAGCCCATCGTGCCGAGCCCACCGGAGGTCATCCAGCGATTGGGCTCCTCGAAGTGAAAATATTGCGCGGCCCACATCTGATGCTGGCCAACTTCGGTGGTGATGTAGACGTCGCGATCACGCGTCGCCGCGTACAAACGTTCGATCGCGTATTGCGGCTTGATGATCTCGGCGCTCTGCTCGTAGGCGAAGCATTTGCGCTCGCGCCACGCATCGATGCGTTTCCACCACTCCTTGATGTCGTGCCCGCGCTTGCCACGCGCAC
The DNA here is from genome assembly GCA_964653495.1 of uncultured Terricaulis sp. GTDB lineage: Bacteria > Pseudomonadota > Alphaproteobacteria > Caulobacterales > Aquidulcibacteraceae > Vitreimonas. The sequence continues at coordinate 274,082 of CAZZFE010000001.1, forward strand.
GCCACGCCGAGACCAGCGCCTGCAGCGCTTCGCCAGCGTCGGCGATCACCGGCACATCGACCGGCACGTTTTTGTTGATCGAGGACGGATCGATATCGATGTGGATTTTCTTGGAATGCGGGCTGAACGCGTCCAAGCGCCCCGTCACGCGATCATCGAAGCGCGCACCGACGCAGATCATCAGATCGCAATCGTGCATGGCGTGGTTCGATTCCCACGAGCCGTGCATGCCCAGCATGCCGAGCCATTGCGGATCGGACGCCGGATAGGCGCCCAAGCCCATCAAAGTCGAGGTGATCGGAAAGCCCATCTCGCGCACCAGCTCACGCAGCGCAGCGCTCGCGCGCGGGCCCGCGTTGATGACGCCACCGCCCGTGTAGAACACTGGTCGGCGCGCATTCGCCATCAGCTCGATCGCGCGCGCGATCGCGTTGTTGTCCACCGGACGCACGACGCGCTTAGAGCGCCGCGGCGCATACTCCGGCGGGTAATAATTGCCGCGCGCGAATTGGACGTCCTTCGGAATATCGACGACCACCGGGCCCGGCCGCCCGCTTTTCGCGACATGAAACGCCTCATGCAGGATCGCCGCGAGATCGTTCACGTCGCTCACCAGCCAATTATGCTTGGTGCATGAGCGGGTGATGCCAACCGTATCGCATTCCTGGAACGCATCAGTGCCAATGAGGTGCGTCGGCACTTGGCCACTGATGACGACCATCGGAATCGAATCCAGCAATGCATCCGCCAGAGGAGTCACGATATTCGTCGCGCCCGGCCCGGACGTCACCAGCGCAACGCCAACCTTGCCGGTGGAGCGGGCATAGCCCTCCGCGGCATGGCCGGCGCCCTGCTCGTGACGCACCAGGATGTGACGCAACGCGTCGTCCTCGAACAACGCGTCGTAAATCGGCAGTACCGCGCCGCCCGGATACCCAAACAGAGTGTCGACGCCATGATCCTTCAGCGCCTGAATGATCATTTGCGCGCCCGTCATTTCAACAGCGGCGTACGCCGCTGCATCGTGCGGGTGGAGATTGGTTATCGTAGCGGTCGCGGACATGTGTCGATCTCAGGAATTGGTTGGTGTCTTCAGCCAGGCCATGCGCGCGCGGAGTTCGGCGCCGGTCTTTTCGATGGGGGCTTCGCGGTCGGAATTGAGCAGCGCGTTGTAGCGCGGCTTGCCGGCCTGATTTTCCAGGATCCATTCGCGTGCGAACGCACCGGACTGGATGTCGCCCAACACCTCGCGCATGCGCGCTTTGGTTTCATCAGTGATGATACGCGGGCCGGAGACGACGGCGCCGTACTTGGCAGTCTCGGAGATGAAGTCGTGCATCTTGCCGATGCCGCCTTCGTAGAAGAGGTCCACGATCAGCTTCAGCTCGTGCATGCACTCGAAATACGCGACTTCCGGCTGATAGCCCGCGTCGGTCAGCGTCTTGAAGCCGGCCATCACCAACTCTTTCGCACCACCGCACAGCACCGCCTGCTCGCCGAACAGATCGGTTTCGGTTTCTTCGCGGAACGTGGTTTCGATCAGGCCGCCCGACGCGCCGCCGATGCCCTTCGCGTAGGCCATCGCGCGGTCACGCGCCTTGCCGGTGGCGTTCTGATGCACAGCGAACAGCGCCGGCACGCCACGGCCACGCGCATATTCGCGGCGCACGAGATCGCCTGGGCCCTTCGGCGCAACCAGAACAACATCGAGGTCAGCGCGCGGGGCGACGCGCCCGTAGAGCACCGAGAAGCCGTGCGCGAAAAGCAACGTCGCGCCTTTGGCGGCGCGCGGCTCGATCACCTCTTTGTAGATATCGGCCTGGGCCATGTCCGGCGTCAGGAACGCAATCAGGTCCGCGCCTTCGACAGCTTCGGCGGGCTCGGCGGTTTTGATCTTGTCGTCGGTCGCGTGCTGATAGCCGCGTCCGCCCTTGCGCACGCCAGCGACGACATCGAAGCCGCTGTCACGCAGGTTTTGAGCGTGCGCGCGGCCTTGGCTGCCATAGCCGATGACGGCGATGCGCCGGCCCTTAAGGGTGTCGGAATTGACATCGTCGTTGGTGTAAACTTGCGCAGACATTTCACTTGGCCTTCTGGGTTGGAATGGTGACCGCGCCTTGCGACGCGGAAGAAACAAGGGCGGCGTATTTTGCGAACGCGCCAACGGGCGCGGGGCGCGTCGGCGGTTCGAACTTGCGGGACGCGAGGTCGGCTTTTGCGTCGATCGTGCGCGCCTTCACGTCGATGCGAATGATGTCGCCTTCGCGCACCAGTGCGACCGGCCCGCCGACAGCGGCCTCCGGCGAAACGTGGCCGGCGACGAAGCCATAGGATGCGCCGGAGAAACGGCCGTCCGTGATGAGCGCGATGTTCTTGAAGCCGCGGCCCTTCAGAGCCGCCGTGACCTGAAGCATCTCGCGCATGCCGGGGCCGCCCTTCGGGCCCTCGTAGCGGATGATGATGACGTCACCTTCCTTGATCTTGCCTTCTTGGACGGCGTCGAACGCGTCCTCTTCGGCATCGAACACGCGCGCGGGGCCTTCGAAGCTTTCGATCTCGTGGCCGGCCAATTTGATCACTGCGCCATCCGGCGCGACATTGCCGTAGAGCAGTGCGTAAGAGCCGCGCGCCATCACCGGTCGCGAAAAATCGGTGATGACGTGCTGGCCCTTCGTTTCCACCGCTTCCGCGGCTTCCGCGAACAGAGCGCGACCGGAAACGGTCGGCGTGTCCTTGATCTTGCCGGCGTCAGCCATGCGCTTCGTCACCAAGCGCGTGCCGCCGGCAAAAAAGAGATCGGACGCCAGGAATTGCCCGCCTGGTTTCAGATCGCAGATCACCGGCGCCGCTTCGCAAGCGGCGTGGCAATCCTCGACGTTGAAATCGATACCGGCCTCGGCCGCGATCGCCACGAGGTGCAGAACCGCGTTGGTGGAGCCGCCGCTGGCGGACGCAGCCACCGCGGCGTTCATCACCGACTCGCGCGTGATGAAGCGGCGTGCGTTTTGGCCTTTGCGTGTCAGCTCAACCACCAAGCGCCCGCAACGCTCGGCCTCATGCTTCTTGTCCGGATGCACGGCGGGCACGTCGTTGGCGCCCATCGGCGAAATGCCCATGACTGTGAGCGCCATCGCCATCGTGTTGGCGGTGAATTGGCCGCCACATGCGCCGGCTGTCGGGCACGCGGCGGATTCCACCGCCTTCAACCCAGCATCGTCCAGAGTGCCAGCGCCGTGCGCGCCGATGGCTTCGAACACTTCCTGGATCGAGATGTCCTTGCCGGCGATCTTCCCCGGCATGATGGTGCCGCCGTAGAGCACCAGGCCCGGTATATCCATGCGCGCCAGCGCCATGGCGGCAGCCGGGATCGTCTTGTCACAACCGACAATGCAGATGACGCCATCGAGCTGGTGGCCCTGCACCGCGACTTCGATCGAGTCCGCGATCACCTCCCGCGAAATCAGCGACGCCTTCATGCCCGGCGTGCCCATCGAGATGCCGTCCGTCACCATGATGGTGTTGAAATCGACTGGCACGCCGCCGGCTTCGCGCACGCCGTTGCGCACGTGATCGGCCAGGCCGGCCAAGTGCATGTTGCACGGCGTCACCGACGACCAGGTGTTCATCACCGCGATCATCGGCGCCTTGAACGCGGCATCGTCCATGCCGGTGGCGCGCAGATAGGAGCGCGCGGCGGCCCGGTTGGGGCCTTGCGTAACGACCGCGCTGCGCTGATTGGCGGGCTGATCTTCGGGGGCGGTCTTGTCTGTCATCTGGGTCCGGTCAGCGGACCCGCAGGCAACAAAAAACCCGCTCTTTTCAGAGCGGGGCGGTTGCTTGCGGGGCCTTTTGGTTCGTTTAGGCCGCGTGCATCCACTCCGCTCCGGAGAGCAGAATAAGCGCTACGCTAAGAAGTACGATCGAGGTAAGAGCGACGATATCCACCGGCTCGCGCACGACCGCGGCGACTGACGTCGCGCGTTGGTGTGCGGCAAGGGTTTCCGGCAGATGCACGTTTAGCTCCCGAGGGGGAAATAACCTTTCCCTGGGTGCACTGCAACCAGATTTTTCTTGCGGACGCTGCGACATCTGAAACGCCCAACATTTGGGCGCCGGCTACCGTGAAAGCGTCAAAGGCGGCGCCGTCAGCAAGTGCTTGCGGACCTTCCCGGCCGCCGTGCGTGGGAAATCGTCGACGATGGTGAAGCCCCTGGGGGTTTTGTAGCCGGCCAGCGCCGTGCGGCAGAACTGCGCGAACTCGGCCGCCGCCGGGGACACCGCGCCGGGGCGAAGCTGCACGAACGCGTGCCCCACCTCGCCCCATTTGTCGTCCGCGACGCCGATCACCGCCGCTTCGAGCACAGCCGGATGACGCGCGAGCACGTTCTCGACCTCGGCGGGATAAACGTTCTCGCCGCCTGAAATGAACATCTCTTTGATGCGGCCGACGACGTAATAGCAGCCATCGGCGTCTCGCTTGCCGAGATCGCCGCTCTTCAACCAGCCATCGTCGCTGAATGCTTTCGCTGTCTCCTCCGGACGCTTCCAGTAGCCCGGCGTAACGCCCGGCCCGCGCATCCAAACCTCGCCCGCTTCGCCAACAGCAACATCGCGCCCGTTCGGATCGACGATGCGTACGTCTAGCAAGATTTGCGGTTTGCCCACAGAGCCAATCTTGCGCAGTGCATCTTCTTGCATCGCCACAAACGCCGTCGGCCCCGTCTCCGTCATGCCGTAGCCGTTCTGCACGTGTGCGCCTTTCGCGGCGTAGCGCTCGACCAGCACATCAGGCAGCGGTGCGCCGCCGCAACCCCATGCGCGTACGTGCGAGAAATCCGCGGAGTCGAATCCAAGCTCTAATGCGAGCTGCTGATACGCAGCTGGCACCGCAAACATAAGATCAAGCTCGGGCAGCATTTGCAGTACGCGTGGCGCATCAAAGCCCGGCAAGATCGTCACCGTGCCACCGGCGATCAGAGTCGGCAGCGTCAGCAATTGAATGCCGGCGGCGTGGAACAGCGGCAGAAAATTCAGCGTGCGATCACCGCCGCGCAAGCCAAACGCTTGCGAGACATTGACGTAATTCACCAGCGACATCTGCACGGTTTGGATCACGCCCTTCGGCTGACCCGTGGTGCCCGACGTGTAGAGCAGCGTCCAAATCGCATCGCCGCGCCAGAGGCGTTCGCCACGATACGGCGCAGCGTCTGCGAGCAGCGTTTCATAGCCATTATCAAGCGGAATCGCGCCTATCGACGGCAGCGCCAACGCCGCCGCGACGCCCGCATCCTCGACGCCAAACAGCAGCAGTTTCGGCGCACAATCCTCAACGAGCGGCTGAAGCTCCGCTGCCGGCATGCGCCAATTCAGCGGCACAAGGATCGCGCCAAGCTTGGCGACCGCGAACAAAGCTTCGAAGAACTCGATCCGATTGCGGCACAGGATCGCCACGCGATCCTCGCGCGCCACGCCATGCGCCGCGAACACGCTCGCCAGCCGCGATGCGCGATCCTCAAGCTGCGCGTACGTCACGCGCCGGCCGCTGGTTGCGTCCACGAACGCGACACGATCCGGCGTCAGCTCGGCGCGCTTGGCTGTTACATCCACGAGGTCGAGCCCCATGGCTTCCTCCCTTCCGCCGGCGTTCAATTGCCTTTGTCGGACCGCGGTTTGAGCCCGTTTGTCACCATGTCCGCAGCGGCGCCGGCGACGTGCGCGGCATCCGCCTTGTCGTCCCACACGCCGTATCTGAGGCCGAGAAATGTCGACATGCCCATCAGCGCCCACACGCGCACCTCGGCATCGCCGTTGCTGATCTCGCCGCGCTCTGCGGCGTTGGCCATCTGCGTGAGATAGGCTTGGCTGAACACTTTGTAGTAGTCGCGATACGCTTCAGGCGCGACGAACTGCGCCTCCATGACGATGCGATAGAGCCCTTTGTGCGCGCGCACGAAGTTGACGTACGCCTCGAGCCCCAAGCGCTCGGCTTCGATGCGGTTCGGTGCATCGCGCGTGGCGTCGGCAAGGGCATGGCGCGTCATCGCGCCCATGTCGGCGACGAGCGCGCGGAACACTTCCTCTTTGCTCTTGAAATAGACGTAGAAGGTGCCGAGCCCGACGCCGGCGCGCTGGGTGATGTGGCTGATGGCGGTCTCGTGGTAGCCGCGCGCGCCAAATTCATCGCCGGCGGCGTCCAGAAGCCGGCGCAGGGTCCTTCGCCCCCGCTCCGTTTTTGGCCCGCTCTCCCTATCATCGGTCAAACTTGAATGTTGACTCATGTTTCAACTCTCCGATAGGATCGGCGGCAATTCAAGGAAAATCGGCCCGGAAGAGGCTGATTGGGCGGAAACAACGGGGAAAACCGGGACATGCCGACGTGCATGCTCAGGGACGGGGCAAAGCTCACCTACGCCGATCAGGGCGTGGGGCCGGCGTTTTTGCTGGTGCATGGCTGGGCCGGACATGGCGGCTTTTTCTCCGATCTCAGCGCTCAGCTTTCAACACAATATCGCGTCCTGACGCTCACCTTGCGCGGCCACGACGGCGCTGACCAAGGCCAGGCGCCGCTCACCATCGACACCTTGGCTGACGATGTCGCGCAATTTCTCGAAAAGCTCGATCTGAAGAACGTGACTGCGCTCGGCTGGTCCATGGGCGCGATGGCGCTGTGGGCCGCGTGGCCGAAAATCGCGCCGCGCGTCGATGCGCTGATCGTCGAGGAAATGTCGCCGCGCTTGTTGAACGGCGACGATTGGAACGACGGCATCGCCGGCGGCTACAGCGAAGCTGATCTCGCCGGCACCCTCGCCGACATTCAGGCAGATTGGCCAACCTACGTCTCGCGCTTCGCGCCGCGCATGTTTGCGCCGAGTGTCCGCACGCAGCGTGCTGACCTCATCGCATGGTCCGAGCGTGAGATGTCGCGCAACGACCCTGCCGCCATGGCGAGCTTTTGGGCGTCCATGGCGCGCCAAGATTTTCGTTCTTCGCTCGGCGCCATCAAGGCGCCGATGCTTGTCATCCATGGCGCCGACAGCCTCGTCTATGGCGACGGCGCCACCGAATTCGTCGCGCGCACTGCGCCGAACGCGCAACGAATCGTCATCGACGGCGCCGGTCACGTCCCACACCTCGAGGCGCCCGACGCCTTCTTCAATCACATCACAAATTTCGCCCGCACAACGCGGCGAGCTGTACCTACGGGAGGAGTACAACCATGAACCGCAATTCCATTCGCTGGGCCATCATGGCCGGCGCATGCCTTGCGCCGCTGGCCTTCGCCACGCCGGCGCTGTCACAAGGGGCCGGCGCCGAAAGCGCGGACGAGGAAATCGTCGTCACCGCGCGCCGCCGCGAGGAAAGCCTCCAGGATGTGCCGCTGTCGATTTCGGTGCAATCCGCGGAAGCGCTCGCTCAACGCGGCGCCGAGAACATCACGGCGCTGCAGGAAGTCACGCCGAACGCCACGATCCAAGTTGCGCGCGGTTCGAACTCCACGCTGATCGGCTTCATCCGCGGCGTCGGTCAACAAGACCCGCTCTGGGGCTTCGAGCCAGGCGTCGGCCTCTATGTCGACGACGTCTACATCGCCCGCCCGCAAGGCGCGGTGCTCGACATTTTCGACATCAACCGCATCGAAGTGCTGCGCGGTCCGCAAGGCACGCTGTACGGTCGCAACACCATCGGCGGCGCGATCAAGTACGTGACCAACCGCCTCGACATGACCGAAAGCGAGTTGAACGCCCGCGTCGCGCTCGGTTCCTACAACCAGCAAGATCTGGTCGTGTCCGGCTCGACGCCGCTCGGCGGCAATTTCGCGGTCGGCGGCGCCATCGCAGTGCTCAGCCGCGACGGCTACGGCACGAACCTCAACACCGGCGCCGATCACTACAACAAGGAAGTGGCCGCCTTCCGCGCCAGCGCGGAGTGGGCGCCGACGGATGACATCTTCATCCGCTTCGCCGCCGACCACATGGACGATGACTCGCTGCCGCGTCACGGCCACCGCGTCGCGCCGTTCGGCGCCACGCCACCCTACCAAGTGCCGGCCGACGAATACGACACCAACGCCGGCATCGGCGACAACAACCAAGTCGAGACCACCGGCTATTCCTTGACCGCCGAATGGGACCTTAACGACATCTTCACGGCAAAATCGATCACGGCCTACCGCGAAGGCCGCACCGACACTTTGATCGATTTCGACAACGGCCCGCTGCCGCTGCTCGACGTGCCCGCCTTCTACGAGGACGAACAATTCTCGCAGGAATTCCAGCTGTTGTTTGAATCCGACCGCGTGCAGGGCATCGCCGGCCTCTATTATCTGAACGGCGTTGCTATCGGCGCTTTCGACACCGTCGTCGGCGGCATCAACACGACGATCTATACGACAGGCCGCGTCAGCACGACGTCGCTCGCCGCTTATGCGGATGTGAGCGTAGATCTGACCGACCAATGGTCAGTGTCGGTCGGCGGCCGCTGGACGCAGGATCAGCGCGCAGGCGCTGTGTATCGCCGCAACTATACCGGCATTCGCAGCCCGGCGTTCGGCAATCCCGCCGCTGTCCCTGGCCTCTTGCGTTCGGACTACGCCAACGAAGCGACGTTCGAGGAATTCACGCCGCGCGTGAGCGTGACCTGGGAGCCGTCTGACGATTGGACGATCTATGGGTCATACAGCCAAGGCTTCAAGTCCGGCGGCTTCGACATGCGTGGCGACGCGATCCTGACGCCAAACACCATCAATGGTTACGCGCCGGAATATGTCGACAATTACGAGCTCGGCTTCCACGCGTCGCTGCTTGACGGCCGCGCGCGCCTTTCGGGCGCGGTGTTCGACGCCCAATACGAAGACCAACAAGTCACGCGCCAAGAGCCGACGGTGTCCGCGGGCATCGCCAGCTTCGTCGACAACGCTGGCCAATCGCGGATCAGCGGCGCCGAGCTTGAAGGCACCGTGTTCTTCACCGACAATTTCAACGCGGTGTTCGCGGTTGGTTATCTCGATGCGCGCTTCGAGGAGTTTATCTCGACGGCGCTCAATCCGGCGCCACCGCCAGCGACCATTCCGGTCGATATCTCCAACATTTCGGACATCCAAAACGCTCCGGATTGGACGACGGCGCTTTCGTTCAACTACACAATCGATCTCGGCCAGAGCGGCTCGATCCTGATCACGCCGTCGATGTCGTATCGCAGCGAGTATCAGATGTTCGAAACGGCGGCGCCGTTGCTCGATGAAGACGGCTATACGCTCTACAATCTGAGCGCCAGCTGGACGTCGGAGAGCGAGCGCTACCGCTTCGCCATCCATGGCCAAAACCTCGGCGATGAGCGCTACAAGGTCGGCGGCTACAACTTCCCGGGCGCGACCTTCGGCAATTCGATCATCAGCTTCTACGGCCCGCCGCAGACTGTGACCGGCGTGTTCGAAGTTCGCTTCTAATCATCCTCCCCACTCCCCGGCGGCGCGATCTCCTCGCGCCGCCGGATTTCTTTGCAGATGACCGACACCACACCCACCGCAGCGCCACGCGCCAATCCCAACCGCTTCACGGTGCTTGCGCTGCTGTTCGTGGTGTACGCGTTCAATTTCATCGATCGGCAGATCATCGGCATTCTCGCCGCGCCGATCAAAGCCGAGCTTTCGCTCTCCGACACGCAACTCGGCCTACTTGGCGGCTTCGCCTTCGCGCTGTTCTATACCGGCCTCGGCATTCCGATCGCCTGGCTCGCGGACCGCACCAGCCGCACCTGGATCATGACCATCGCGCTCACGGTGTGGAGCGGCTTCACCGCGCTCTGCGGCATGGCGACAACATTCACGCAGCTGTTTCTGGCGCGCGTCGGCGTGGGCGTCGGCGAAGCCGGCGGCGTCGCACCGGCTTATTCGCTGATCGCCGATTATTTCCCGCCGAAAGAGCGCGCACGCGCGCTGGCGGCGTATTCGTTCGGCATTCCCGTCGGCAGCGCCGCCGGCATCGCCATTGGCGGCGCGCTGGCGACTTTGGTCGATTGGCGCGTTGCGTTCATCGTTGTCGGCATCGCCGGCGTGCTGATTGCGCCGATCTTCCGCGCGTTCGTGCGCGAGCCGGTGCGCGGCCAATTCGATGCCGCGCCAGTCAGCGCCGAGAAGCCAAGCATCTGGACCACGGCGCGCACGATCGCCGCGAAGCCGAGCTTCTGGTTGCTCTCGTTCGGCGCGGCGTCTTCGTCGATCATGGGTTACGGCATCTTCTTCTGGATGCCGAGCTTCCTCATGCGCTCCTACGGCTTCACGCTGCCGGAAGCGTCAGGCTTTTACGCAGCGTTGCTGCTGACGGGTGGCGTCGCCGGCACCTGGATCGGCGGCATGCTGGCGGATTGGCTCGGCCAGGGGCGCCGCTCGGCGTACGCGCTGATCCCGGCGATCGCCTTTGTACTGGCGCTGCCCTGCTACACGCTCGGCATCCTTTCGCCCTCGCCGACGATGGCGTTCGCGCTGTTCCTGGCGCCGACGGCGCTCGGCCTCTTTTGGCTCGGCCCGATCCTCACCGCCGTGCAGCATCTCGCCTCCGCATCGATGCGTTCGACGGTTTCGGCGCTCTTCCTGTTCATCAACAATCTGATCGGCATCGGCCTTGGCACGTTGTTGATCGGCGCGCTGTCAGACGCGCTGACTGCGCAGTTCGGCGACGAAGCCCTGCGCTACTCGATCCTCGCCGGCACCGCCTTCTACGTGATCGCCGCGCTCTTCTTCGCCATCGCCGCGCGTACGCTGCCGACGGACTGGCAGGACTAAGCCCGCTGATGCACCAGCTCTCCGGCCACGTACGTGCGCGCCACGCTGCGATCGTCGCCGAGGATCATCAGCGCGAACAGGATGTCCGCGATCTCCGTCTCGCTTTGCAGGCGGCGGCGCAGCGCTGGCGTCGCGCCGAGATCAAGCACAAGAAAATCCGCCTCCTTGCCCGGCGCGAAATTGCCGACATGGGCGTCGATCTTTAGCGCCCGCGCCGCGCCAAGCGTGGCGAGATAGAAGCTCTTGAACGCATCGAGCGGCCGCCGGCGCAACTGGCTGACCTTGTAAGCGTCATCCATGATCTCAAGCATCGACAGCGACGTACCGCCGCCGACATCACTTGCAAGGCCGACCTCGACGCCGTGCTTTTCCGCACTCGCAAGATCGAACAGGCCGCTGCCGAGAAAGAGGTTCGACGACGGACAGAACGCCGCCGCCGCGCCAGCTTTCGCCATGCGCGACCATTCGCTCTCGCTCAAATGCACGCAATGCGCCAGCACCGAGCGATCGCCGATCAGACCATGCGTCTCATAAGCGCCGAGATAGTCCGGCGCATTCGGGAAATCGCTGCGCACCTGCGCGATCTCGGCGTGGTTCTCGGAAATGTGCGTGTGCATCAGCACGCCGGGGTGCTCCCGCAGCAAGCGGCCGGCGCCATCGAGTTGCTCCGGCGACGACGTATGCGCGAAGCGTGGCGTCACTGCGTAGCCGAGGCGGCCGTTGCCGTGCCATTTTTCGATCAACGCCTTGCTGTCCGTGTAGCCGCTCTCGGCTGTGTCTTGCAGTCCATCAGGCGCGTTGCGGTCCATCAGCACTTTGCCGGCAATCAGCCGCATGTTCTTCGCGAGTGCCGCCTCGAACAGCGCGTCGGCCGAATGCTTGTGCACGGTCGCGAACACCAATGCGCTGGTGGTGCCGTGGCTCAGCAACGCATTGAGAAACACGCCCGCCGCTTCGCGCGCATATGTTTCGTTGGCGAATTTCTTCTCCGCTGGAAACGCATAACGCTCCAGCCAATCCAGCAATTGCGCGCCGTGGCCGCCGATAATGTCCAGCTGCGGAAAGTGGACGTGCGAGTCGATGAAGCCCGGCACGAGCAGGCCATTCTCGAAATGCTCGACGCTTGCGCCAGGATATCGCGCAGCGACAGCGCTCCACGCGCCAGCCTCGCGCACACGCCCACCCTCGACGGCGAGCGCACCATCCTCGAAGTGCCGCCAAGCGCCCGCATCCTTGGCGGGATCGTCCAGCAGATCGAACACACGGCCACGATAGATTCGCACACCCATCACGCACGCTCCGGCGCGTGGAGCAGGATCGGCGTGCTCAGCGTCACCTCATCATTGTTCTCGTCGGACGCGTCGCGATCGACCACCAGAAACGCACTCTCGGCTTCGAGCGCCAGATTGAAATGGTGCCAAACGCCCTTGTGCAGATTGATCCCCTGCGCCGGTGACGCAACAAAGGCCTCAATCGCTCCCTCATCAAACGCACCGGGCGGCGCAACAACGACCAAGAACGGCCGACCGCTCAACGGCACGAACGCCTGCGTCGATTTCGGATGCCGCTCCATCTCGCGGATCGCGAATGGATAGGTTGGCGGCGTCGAGTGAAAGATGCTCATCGTCGCGCGACCGCCATCGGCGAGCAGATCGAGCGCGGCGAGATCGTGATAGCGCTTGGCGTGGCCCTGATTGATCGAACGCGGCGCGCCGCGCGCTTCAATCACATCGCCAAAACGTGCGAACGCTTCGGCCGTCAGCGGCTTTGGGCGCAGCTCTCTCATGGCTCCACCTTCGCGCCAGCGCGGATCCAAGCGCCAAGCTCCGCACGCTCGGCTTCCGTCATTCCGGTTTCGTTGCCGAGCGGCATGATCTCGGACTCAACCGCCTGCGCCAGAATGCGCGGTGCGTTGAGACGGATCGCGTCTGGCGAGGTGAGATCAAGCCCGGCCGGCGGTGTGACGAAGCCCGCGTGTGCCGGTGCGGCTGCGTGGCACGTCGTGCAATGGGTTTCGACGATTGCGCGTGCTTCGTTGAATGTCGTCGCATCCGCAGTTCGCGCCGGCGCGCGCTGCGATTCAATGCCGATCACCGCCACGATCACAAACACCGCCGCCGCACCGGCGAGGAGCATGGGCTGCGAGGAACCTCGGTTTTTCAGATTGAAGAAATGCCGGATCAGAAATCCAACACCGCCGAGCCCCGCGAGCACAAGCCACGCCAGCGGCCCGCTCCACAGCATCGGGTAGTGGCCACTAATCATGATCAGCACGACCGGCAACGTCATGTAATTGTTGTGCAACGAACGCTGCTTGGCCTGGATACCAAGCGCTGGATCGGGCGCTTGGCCCGCCAGCATCGCCGCCGTCGCTTTGCGTTGGTTCGGGATGATGACCATGAACACGTTCGCGGCCATCACTGTGCCGATGATCGCGCCAACCTGTATGAACGCCGCGCGATCGGAGAAGATGCGCCCCAACGCGTAAGCCGCGCCGATCAGCACAGCCGCCCAAACCAACGCGAACACGTCGCCACGTTTGCCCAACGGCGAACGGCACAAGCCGCCATAGACAACCCAGCCGCCCACAAGAAACGCGAGCGACAAGCCGATCGCCGCGGGCGGCGCGAGTTCCATCTTCGCGCGATCGATCAGAAACAGTTCCGCGCCGAGATAATAAATCACCGCCAGCAACGCAAAGCCGCTAATCCAGGTGAAATACGCTTCCCATTTGAACCAGTGCAGATGCTCCGGCAGCTCCGGCGGCGCCACGACGTATTTCTGCTTATGATAGAAGCCGCCGCCGTGCACGGCCCACAATTCGCCGCCAACGCCGGGCTTCGGCTCCGGCGGCGGGCGCAGCGAGTTGTCGAGCCAGATGAAATAGAACGACGTACCGATCCACGAAATGCCGGCGAGCACGTGCGCCCAGCGGATCGCCAGCTCCACCCACGGCATGATCTCACTCGGCATGCGCGTTCTCCGCCGCTTGCGCTTGCCGCGCTTCCAGCACGAGCAGCATCTCCGCGACCGTCGCGGCGGCGATCACTGCAGGCTCCTTCCCCTTCAAACCGATCGCGCCGCCGATCGGGCATGTGAGTTTGTGCAGCTCCTCGCCCAAGCCATCCGCCCGCAATTGCCGTTCAAACCGCGCACGCTTCGACTTTGAACCGATCAAGCCACAATAAACCGCGTCACGGCGCGCGAGCACAGTGCGAACGATTTCGTAGTCGAGATCGTGATTGTGCGTGAGCACCAGAAAAAACGAGCCTGCCTCCGCCGTGGTTACCTCGCCGCGAGGATCGTCCGTCAACGTCGCGACACCACAAAATTCCGGACGCGTGTCGCGCCAATGCACGCGGAACGGCAGAGGCTCAAACGCGCGCGCAAGCCCTTCTCCGACATGGCCCGCGCCGAAAAGGTAGAGCGCCGGCCAGTCCGCTTCCGCCGCGATCGCTTCATGCACCAACGCCGCCGCGCTTTCACGCGTCAAACGCTCGATCCGCGCGCGCACACGACCGCCACAGCATTGGCCAAGGATCGGGCCAAGCGGATAGTCGAACTCCTCGCTGACATCGCCGCCCCCAAGCAAGGCGCGCGCGTCACGCGTAAGCATCAGCTCCAGATTGCCACCGCCGATCGTACCGCTCTGCCCATCCGTCCACACAAGCATCTGCGCGCCAGGTTCGCGCGGCGCGGAGCCAAGCACCTCCGTCAGCGTAACAAGCGCGACCGGCGTTCCGGTTCCCACTCGTCGCAGCGCGTCGTCGGCCCACGCGCGCTTCATGATGCGCCCCCAGCGCGCACTTCATTCACCGCGCGCAAAATACGCTCCGGCGTCGCCGGTGCGTCGAGGTTCGGCATGATTTTGTGATCACCGGCCGCGCTCACGGCGTCCGTCAATGCGGAGAACACCGAGATCGCCAACATCAAAGGCGGCTCGCCGACGGCTTTTGAGCGATAGATCGTCTCTTCGGCGTTTTCGCCGTCCCACAGCTCCATGTTGAACACGTCCGGACGATCGCCGCAGGTTGGAATTTTGTACGTCGACGGCGCGTGCGTCAGCAGCTTTCCTTTGTCGTTGAACACCAGCTCTTCGGTCGTCAGCCAGCCCATGCCCTGAATGAAGCCGCCCTCGATCTGGCCGAGATCAATCGCCGGATTGAGCGAGCGGCCAACATCGTGGATGAGATCGACGCGCAATACGCGGTTCTCGCCGGTGAGCGTGTCGATGATGACCTCGGACACCGCCGCGCCATAGGCAAAATAATAGAACGGCCGGCCTTGGTGCGTGAGCCGGTCGTAATGAATCTTCGGCGTTGCGTAGAAGCCCGTCGAAGACAACGACACGCGCGCCATATAGGCCGTCTTCGCAAGCTCGGCGAACGAAACGCGCGTGGCGCCGGCCTGCACCATGCCGCCGGCGAAGCGCACCTCATCCTTGGTGCAGCCACAATGCTTCGCCGCGAACGCGATTAGGCGCTGCTTGATCGTGCTCGCCGCGTCTTTCGCGGCCATGCCGTTGAGATCGGCGCCGGCGGAGGCGGCGGTCGCGGAGGTGTTCGGTACTTTGTCGGTCGCGGTCGCCGTGATTCTCACCGCTTCGATTGGCAAGCCGAACTCAGCGGCGACAACCTGCGCCACCTTGATCATCAAGCCCTGCCCCATCTCCGTGCCACCATGGTTCAGCTGCACGCTGCCATCGTTGTAGACATGCACCAGTGCGCCGGCCTGATTGAGGAACGTCGTGGTGAACGAGATGCCGAACTTCACCGGCGTCAGCGCGATGCCGCGCTTCAGAGTTTCCGACGACGCGTTGAACGCAGCGACGGCTTCCCGGCGCTTGCGATAATTGGCGCGCGCTTCGAGCGCTGGGATCAGTTCACGCAGCACATTGTCGTGCACGGTTTGGCCGTACGGCGTCTCGTCGCGCGGCGCGGGGCCGTAGAGATTGGCGAGCCGCATGTCGAGTGGGTCGCGGCCCAGAGCGTGCGCGATGGCGTCGAGCACGCGTTCCACGCCCATCATGCCCTGCGGGCCGCCGAAGCCACGGAACGCGGTGTTGGACATTGTATGCGTCTTGTGGCGATGCGAAACGATGCGCGTAGCGGGCAGAAAATACGCGTTGTCCGAATGGAACATCGCGCGATCGTTGATCGCCCGCGAGAGATCCGTCGAATAGCCGCAACGGGAGCGCAGACTGAAATCGACGCCGCGGATCAGTCCCGCATCGTCGAAGCCGACATCATACTCGATCTCGAAATCGTGCCGCTTGCCGGTGAGCATCATGTCGTCGTCGCGATCGAGACACAGCTTGCACGGGCGGCGCGTCTTGGACGCCGCGAGCGCTGCTGCAGCGGCGATCAAGGCCGGTTGCGTTTCCTTGCCGCCAAAGCCGCCACCCATACGGCGCACCTCAACCGTCACGGCGTGGCTTGGCACGTGCAGAACGTGCGCGACGAGATGCTGGATCTCGCTTGGGTTTTGCGTCGAGGAATAGACGCGCATGTCGCCGTCCTCGCCCGGAATGGCGAGCGCGACTTGGCCCTCGAGATAGAAATGATCCTGC
The DNA here is from genome assembly GCA_964653495.1 of uncultured Terricaulis sp. Classification (GTDB taxonomy): domain Bacteria; phylum Pseudomonadota; class Alphaproteobacteria; order Caulobacterales; family Aquidulcibacteraceae; genus Vitreimonas. Next base: position 290,431 of record CAZZFE010000001.1, read on the forward strand.
CCGCCGATCGCCAGCTTGCCTTTCAGGCGGCGTGGCGCAGTCGCGAGTGCGGCAGCGACATCGCCACGCGCCATGGTTTGCGGCGGTTCTATCTCGAGATTTGCCTCTTTCGCGTCGGCGATCGTCAACGCCGCAGGCAAGTCCTCGTACGTCACCTTCGCCAGCTTCGCCGCACGCCGCGCTTTCTCCACGCTCTCAGCCGCAACGGCAAACATGGATTGGCCGAGATACTCGACCACGCCAACCGCGAACAGCGGATCGTCCTTGATCACTGGGCCGACGTCGTTTTCGCCAGGGATGTCGCGCGCCGTGTAAACGCCTACGACGCCCGGTGCCGCACGCACGGCGGACAAATCCATCGCCACCACACGCGCATGCGCGCGTTCGCTCATGCCGATGGCGAGATGCAGACAGCCCGGCGGCTCGGGAATGTCGTCGATGTAGATCGCCGCACCACTGACATGCTTCGCAGCGCTATCATGCGCGAGCGCCTGGCCAACGGCCGGCGCGTCGGGGCGCGCGGCGTCAGCCATCGACCGGCGCCGCGTCCAGCACACGCGAACGCGCGCCGGCGCTTTCGAGAAAAAAGCGCTTCAACAGATTGCGCGCGGTCTCCAGTCGATACACCGACGAGCCACGCTGATCCGTCATTGGCGAGAAGTCCTGCGCCAGAGCAACCATCGCGCGCGCGATGCTTGCTTCGGTCCAATTAGCGCCAACCAGCGCCGCCTCCGCGTGAACCGCACGCTTTGGCGTGGCGGCCATGCCGCCGAAAGCGAGGCGCGCCTCGCTGACCTTGCCGCCATCGATCAACACGCGAAAACCGGCGCACACCGCCGAGATATCCTGATCGATGCGCTTCGACACCTTGTACACGGCGTAGCGCGCATTCGCCGGCAGCTTTGACACAGTCACACGCGATACGAACTCGTAGGGCGCGCGATCCTGCTTTCCGTACGCGATGAAGAAATCCTCGAGCGGCAGCTGCCGCTCCGTCGTACCCTTGCGCAGCACGAGCGTCGCCCCGGCGGCGATCAAGGCCGGCGGCGTGTCGCCGATCGGCGAACCATTGGCGATATTGCCGCCGATGGTGCCGCAATTGCGCACCTGCACGCCGCCGATGCGGCGCACGAGTTCGCCGAAATCCGGATGAAACCGCTCAAGCGCTTCGTGCGCCTCCGCGTAGGTGACAGCCGCGCCAATCTCGATCGCATCCGCCGTCTCACGCAATTCGCGCAACTCGACGACGTTCATCAACGAGATCAGCGTCTCCAGATCGCGATGCTGCTTCGTCACCCACAAACCGACATCGGTCGCACCAGCGACGAGTGTCGCTTTCGGGAAGCGCGCCAGCAACGACGCAAGTTCATCGACGGAGCGAGGTGCAAAGAAGCGTCGCCCGTCTTCTTCGTAGCTCAGCGCCTCAGCGTCCGCCGCAAGCTCCCCTCTCGGCGCAGGCTCGCGCTTTGCGCTCTGCGCGGCGTCGATGATCGGCCCGTACCCTGTGCAGCGGCAGAGATTGCCGGCCAGCGCGTCGGAAATCTCGCGTCGGCTTGCGCCCCCCTGATGCGCGAACAGCGACATCACGAAACCTGGCGTGCAGAAGCCGCATTGCGAGCCGTGATGATCGACAAGCGCTTGCTGGATCGGATGCAGCGCGCCGGCGCGCGCCAAGCTCTCCACTGTCCACAACGTGGCGCCGTCGAGCATCGGCATGAACAGGATGCACGCGTTCACTGCGCGCGGCGTTTCGCCCTCCATGGCGATCGCCACGGTGCACGCGCCGCAATCCCCCTCGGCGCAGCCCTCTTTCGTGCCGGTGCGCCGCGCTTCGGTGCGCAGCCAGCGCAGCAGCGTCAGCGTTGGATCGGGCGCGCGCAATTCGTGCGTCACGCCATCCATGCGGAAGCGGACGACGTCCCGCATCGCGCTCAGCTCCCCCGATAGGTGGAATAGCCGTAGGGCGACACCAAGAGCGGCACGTGATAGTGCGCGTCGGCGTCAGCGATCGCGAAAGCGATGGGAACGCGATCGAGGAATGGCGGCTCGGTCAACGCAACGCCTTTGCCACGGAAATACGCGCCTATGCCGAACACCAAAGTCAGCGCCCCCACGCGCATGGCGTCGCCTTCCAACAAGGGCGCATCACAGCGGCCATCGACATTGGTGATCGTTTCGGCCAGCGCGCGGCCTTCGGCGTCCAGCAGCAGCACGGACACGCCGGCGGCGGGAATTCCATGCGCGGTATCGAGGACGTGCGTGGTCAGTTTGCCCAAGTGGCGATCCAATCTTTGCGGCGATGATGCGACTGCCACGTTCAGCTTGTAAAGCGCCTTATCAAGCGCCCCGCTTCGCGGCTAAGATCGCGCCTGGAGAATGATTTGACCGCTTACCCGCGCGACCTCAAAGGCTATGGCCGCAACCCGCCCGATCCGCGCTGGCCCGGCGGTGCGCGGCTCGCTGTGCAGGTCGTTCTCAACTACGAGGAAGGCGGCGAGAGTTGCGTTTTGCACGGCGACGCGGCGTCCGAAACTTTCCTGTCTGACATTGTTGGCGCGCAAGCCTATGCGGCGCGGCATCTGAGCATGGAGAGCCTTTACGAATACGGCTCCCGCGCTGGCGTGTGGCGACTGCTACGCCTGTTCAAGCGCTTCAATGTGCCGGTGACGATCTTCGCCGTCGCTGACGCGCTCAAAAGATACCCGGACATGGCCGAAGCGTTCCTGAAGCACGGCCATGAGATCGCCTCGCACGGGCTCAAATGGATCAGCTATCAGGACGTGGATGAAGCCACCGAGCGCGCGCACATCGCCGAGGCCGTCGAGATCATCGCGAAGCTGACGGGCGAGAAGCCGCTCGGCTGGTACACGGGCCGCACAAGTCCGAACACGCGCCGGCTTGTCGTTGAGCATGGCGGCTTTGCCTACGACGCCGACGATTACAGCGATGATCTGCCGTTCTGGACGCGCGAACATGGCGCGCCGCACTTGGTGGTGCCCTACACGCTCGACACCAACGATATGCGCTTCGCGACGGCGCAGGGCTTCAACACCAGCGAGCACTTCTTCACCTACCTCAAGGACACGTTCGACGTGCTTTACGCCGAGGGCGAGACCGCGCCGAAGATGATGTCCGTCGGCCTGCATTGCCGGCTCGCTGGCCGGCCTGGGCGCTTCGCGGCGATCGAGCGCTTCCTCGCCTACGCGATCAAGCACGAGGACGTCTGGTTTGCCCGCCGGGTTGAGATCGCCGCGCATTGGCGCAAGACTCACGCGCCATGAAGCCGATCCGTGACCTTACGCGCGCCGAATTCGTGGACCGCTTTGGCGGCGTCTACGAGAACTCGCCGCACTTTGCTGAATCGGTGTGGGATACGGGCGCCGCGCAGGGCGACCCCTACGATCTCTACCAAGCGTTCCGCGACGCCGTGGAAGTCGCAGGCGAGAACGCCCAACTAGCGCTCATCCGCGCGCACCCCGACCTCGCCAAGCGAGTGTCGATGTCGCTGGAGAGCACGACCGAACAAGCTGGCGCGGGTTTAGATCAATGCACCATGGCCGAGGTCGCCGAGTTCCAGCAGCTGAATGACGATTACAAGCGCAAATTCGGCTTTCCATTCATCATCGCCGTGCGCGGGCTTGATCGTGAGCGCATCCTCGGCGCCTTCCGGCATCGCCTGGGCATGAGCCGCGAAGCGGAGTTCGACATGGCGCTTCACCAAATCCACCGCATCGCCGCGCTGCGGCTCACTGATTTGATCGAGGCGCACGATGGCTGAAGCGAAGAATGGCGCGCCGGCCGGCCTGATCGATCTGCTGCAGCCGCGCCTCGGCTCCGAAGCCGTGTTCGCCAACGACGATTTCTTTGCGCCAAAGGAGCGGCTGATCAATCCGGAAGAGCCGGTGTTCATTCCCGGCAAGTACGACGATCACGGCAAGTGGATGGATGGCTGGGAAAGCCGCCGCAAACGCGTGCCGGGTCACGATTTCTGCATCGTGCGCCTGGGGCGGCCGGGCATCGTCCACGCGCTCGACATCGACACGCGCAATTTCACCGGTAATTACCCGCCACGCGCTTCCATGGATTGCATTGTCTCAGACGAACGCATCCCGGGCGACGATGCGGCTTGGCATCCCCTCGTCACGACGATGGATCTCAAAGGCGACAGCCGCCATGCGATCAACGTGCCGAGCCCGCAATACGTTACGCATCTGCGGCTCAACATCTTCCCAGACGGCGGAATCGCCCGTTTGCGCGCCTACGGCCGCGTGACGCCGCCTTGGGGCGCAACGCCGCCAGCCGCGCGCGTCGATCTCTGTGCGATGGAGAACGGCGCGGTTCCGATCTATGCCAACAACGAACATTTCGGCCGCCTCGCCAACCTCACCGCGCCCGGCGACGCCGTAAACATGGGCGATGGCTGGGAAACACGCCGCCGCCGCGAGCCTGGCTACGATTGGAGCATTCTCGAACTCGCCTCGCCCGGGACGATCGAAGAAATCATGGTCGATACCTCCTTCTTCAAAGGCAATTACCCCGATCGCTGCTTCATCCAAGCCGCGCCCGTGCGCGACATCCCGCGCGACGCGCTCATCGCCGAAAGCGAAAGCTGGCCGATCATCCTGAGCGAACAAAAGCTCGCCGCGAACACAAAGCACGTGTTCAAGGAGATCGCCCAACACGGTGCAGTCGCCTACGTCCGCCTGAACATCATCCCCGACGGCGGCGTCGCCCGGCTCAGGCTTTGGGGACGGGTGGCCTAGCAGGACGCGGCAACAGCCGCTGACGCGGCCGAGCGAGCGCTTCTTCCTCATGATGCTGCGGCGCGCCCCAAAATTCGCGCACCAATGGGCCATTGCCGAAGCGCCGATCGCGAAACAAGAAGCTGAACACCTCGTGAAACCAGACGCGCCGGCCCATTTGGTAATACCAACGTTGCGCGTGTCTGATCTTTCCATCGCCCAGCGTTAAAATCCGCCACAGCGCACGCGGACGCGCCTGCATGATCAATTCCATGCACTTGACCCACAAGAACACGCGCCACGGCGGCACATGCCGCGTCGCCAGCACTTGGTGCTTGTAGTCCCATTTGGTCTGATCGGTCTGGATCACACGACGCGACGCCGCCTGCGCGAAGAATGGCGTCCAGCGATGCGGCGTCACGTAGAGCATCTGGATCTGATCCGGATCGTGCGAGAGCAAGGTTTTCAGCCCGCGCAGATAATCCCGGTCGCGCTCTTCCTCGAAGCCAACGACCCATGTCGCCAACGTCAACATTCCGTGCTGACGCATCAGGCGAATGGCTTCGCGATCTATGGAATTGGTGCTGCCTTTGCGGATCAGCTCCAGAACGTCTTCGTCCGGGTTTTCCATTCCCATCAGAAACCGCTCTACGCCCGCCTTTTTGTAGAGGTGCAAGATATCGCGGTCGCGGACGATATCGCCGGCGCGGGTTGAGCCGACGAGCGTCACCTCAACGTTCTCCGCGATCAACGCCAACAGAAAGCGCTTCCACATGGCGCGCGACGAGGTCGGGTTCTCGTCAGCGAAATTGAACACCTCAACGCCATGTTCGCGATGCAGGCGGGCGATTTCCGCCGCAAAGCGCTCCGGATTGCGGTGGCGCCATTTCGTCCAGAACCCGCGCTGGCCGCAATACGTGCACGGATGCGGGCAGCCGCGCGAGAATTGGACGACCACGGCGCGCTTGCGGCCCCAGTACGAATAGTCGCGAAAATCGATCAGCTCCCAGCCAACCCTGTATTCGTCGAGGTTCTCGATAAGCGCCCGCTGCGGTCCCGCAACGATGTCGCCGTTGCGCTTGAAAGCAATCCCAGGAATGTCGTCCACGCGTGCGTGGCTTTCCAACGCACGCATGAGTTCGCGCGCCGTCTGCTCACCTTCGCCGCGGACGATGTAGTCGAACGCGTCCGTCTCATTGAGAATGTCGCGCCAATGGTATGTCGGAAACACACCGCCATAGATGACGATCAAGCCCGGCAGCCGCGATTTCGCGCGCTGGGCAATGTCACACGCGATCGGGTGCGCGGACGTTGAGCCAGAATGACCGAGCAGAAGCGCCTGCGGCCGATGCGCGGCGATGCGGTCGACGATGTCGGCGATCGGCATCGGCCCGAACTCCGCATCGAGCAGTGTAACGTCGTGACCATCGTCGATCAACGGCCCGCCAATCGACAACAAGCCCAGCGGCGGCAAATGATCGTCCGGGATTCTGCTGCCGATCGCAGGGTGTGGCGGATTGACGATGAGAACGCGCATGAAGCCCTCCGCCACTATGCCTAGCGGCTTCGGCGGCGGCGTGTTTCAAGCGGACGCGCAGTGTTTCAGGAGATTGTGTGCAGGGTAGCTCAAGCCTGCTTCGCCAGCGCGCGATATTTGTGCAGCGTGAACTCGGTGTAGCCGTTCGGCTGCGTGGTGCCTTCGAAGATCAAGGCGCGTGCGCATTGGAATGCGAGGCTCGCTTCGGGCTCGGGCGTCATGGGCCGATAGAGCGGATCGCCGGCGTTTTGCGCATCGACTTTCGCGGCCATGCGCTCCAATGCATCGTCCACCTGGGCCGCCGTGCACACGCCGTGCAGCAGCCAATTGGCGATGTGCTGCGAGGAAATGCGTAAGGTCGCGCGATCTTCCATCAGGCCGATGTCGTTGATGTCCGGCACCTTCGAGCACCCGACGCCTTGGTCGATCCAGCGCACCACGTAACCCAGAATGCCCTGCGCGTTGTTCTCAAGCTCCGTGCGCACCTCCGCCTCGCTCCAATTGCGCCCGAAATCGATCGGCGGCGTCAGCAATTGCGCCAGCGGCGGCGCGACGTCCAACTCTCGCTGGCGCGCGAACACATCCACGGCATGATAGTGCAGCGCGTGAAGCGTCGCCGCCGTGGGGCTCGGCACCCAGGCCGTATTCGCGCCGGCGCGCGGATGGCCGATCTTGTCGCGCAGCATGTCAGCCATGCGATCGGGCGCTGCCCACATGCCCTTGCCGATCTGCGCGCGCCCTGAAAGCCCGCATGCAAGGCCGATCGCGACGTTGCGCTTCTCGTAGGCGTCGATCCATGCGCTGACCTTCATTAGCACCTTCGGCACGACAGCGCCCATGCGCATCCAGCTGTGAATCTCATCGCCGGTGCGATCGAGGAAACCAGTGTTGATGAACACGATGCGATCCTTCACGGCGTGGATCGTGGCGGCGAGATTGACAGAGGTGCGCCGCTCCTCGTCCATCACGCCGATCTTGATCGTGTGCCGCGTGAGCCCGAGCAAATCCTCCACCGCATCGAACAGCGCGTTGGTGAACGCGGCTTCCTTCGGCCCGTGCAACTTTGGTTTGACGATGTAGATCGAGCCGGCGCGGCTTGAGCGCTTCGCGCGCAGATCGTGCAGCGCGATCAGGCTGGTGACGATGGCGTCGAGAATGCCTTCCGGCGCTTCGGCGCCGTCACTCAGGCGCACCGCAGGCGTCATCATGTGTAGGCCGACATTGCGGACGAACAGCAGAGAGCGTCCAGGCCGCGTGAACGCCTCGCCAGTCGGCGCGACATAGCCCCGATCAGGCTCCAGCGAACGCGTCAGCGTGCGTCCGCCCTTGTCGAACGACGCGCTCAGATCGCCGCGCATCAGACCCAGCCAATTGCGGTATGCGTCGATCTTGTCAGCCGCGTCCACCGCGGCGACGGAATCTTCGAAATCGACGATCGTCGTCAGCGCGGATTCCAGCACGACATCGGCCAAACCAGCTGGATCGCTTTTGCCGATCGGATGCGTGCGATCGAGCACCAGCTCGATGTGCAGGCCATTGTGGCGCAACAGCACCGCGCTTGGCGCGGCGGGATCGCCACGATAGCCGACGAACGCCGCTGCATCCTTCAGCGCCGGTTCGAGCACGCCTTCGGCAACACGCCAGCCCTTCACATCAGCATGCGAGCCACTTGCGAGCGGAACAGCCTCATCCAGGAAAAGTTTCGCGCGCGCGATCACGAGCGCGCCGCGCGCCGCGTCGTAGCCTTTCGCACCACTCGGCGGCGCGATCGCATCTGTGCCGTACAGCGCATCGTATAAGCTGCCCCAACGCGCATTCGCGGCATTGAGCAGGAAGCGCGCGTTGAGCACCGGCACCACAAGCTGCGGCCCAGCGGTACGGGCGATTTCGTCGTCTACATTCTCTGTGGCGATCTGAAACGGCGGCGGCTCCGGCTGCAGATAGCCGATCTCGCGCAAAAAGCTTTCATAAACGCCAACATCGATGACGCGGCCAGCATGCGCCGCACACCATGCATCTAGCTTCGCCTGCAGCGCATCGCGTTCGGCGAGCAGCGCGCGGTTTTCCGGCGCGAACCGCGTGAAGATGGCGCCGACGCCCCGCCAGAACGCATCCGCCTCAAGCCCGGAGCCCGCCAGCGCCTCGGCTTCAATAAAGCCGGCCAGCGCCTCATCGATCTTCAGTCCGCCCCGCTCGACAAACGCCATGCTCGCGCCTCCATCGGCTCAAGCCTAGGCGATCAGGCGGCCCGCGGCCATCCGATCAGCATTGCGCGGCGTCAGGCGGCAATGGCGGCGAGACGAGGCCGACGTTCCAGTTCCACGGAATGCCGCCCTGCGCGCGGCGACGGCAGACCACCTCCTCGTGCAGTTCGTACATGCCAGGCAGCACGTTCACGCGCAGCACCGGCGCATCCTCGAACGCCATGTAAGCGCGGTCGGTCCCGTACGGGCGCCATTGCGGCTGGCCGGGCGCGCTCGGCACGCCGCTGCGCGCGAAGCTCGTCCAATAGCTGACCATCGCGTCCGAGAGTTGCGTTTCCTGCGGCGTCTGCGGGATGGCCGGCCAACGCGGGCCGGTGCGCGTCGTCGTGCCGAACACGTAAGGCAGCTCAGCGGCGTGGAACGCATGCAAGCCGAGATCGTCGGCGGCGGGATAGCTGTGATCGAAATAGTAGAGGAAGGACGGTGCGCCAATCGCCGTCTGCTTCACCACCAGGCGTTCCGACGTCCAGCCATACATCGCGTCACGCGTCGTCGCGAGCATGCTTTCGTCGATGTTGTCAGCGGGATAGCGCGCGAGGAATGCGTCGGCGAGATCGCCATAGCGTGCGCGAATTTCATTCGTGTAAGTCGCGGCGTCTGCTGCCGGCTGCGGCAGCAAGAAACGCAGCGAGCGGATTTCGCCTTCGTTGAAGCCGGCGAGGATCGGCACAGGCGCCTGCTCGCCACGATCGAACGTATCGACCAGCTGGCGCGGCAGCACGTGGCCATCGATACTGGGGAACGGGAAATAGCCGGAGGTGGCGACGCCATTGACCAGCGCCTCCGCGCTCATGGCGCGCAGGCCTGCCAAATCGTTGGCGCGCAGCACGCCCGTGAGCCACACGCCGATCGGCTCGGACGCAGGATAATTCGCGAACGTGCTGTCACGCAGCTCCGGCGCAGTGACCATGTACGCACTCTGCGCGACGGCCTTGGCGAACAGCCCGCGCGCCGATGGCGCCGCCATGAGGTACATGACGCTCAGCGCGCCCGCTGATTCGCCGGCGATGGTGACGTTGCCTGGATCGCCGCCGAACGCGGCGATGTTGCGGTTCACCCAGCGCAGCGCCTCGATCTGATCAAGCAGGCCGTAATTGCCGGACACGCCATGGCGCGATTCCGCGCTCAATTCCGGATGCGCCAAATAACCGAGAATGCCGAGCCGATAATTGATCGACACCACAATCACGCCCTGCTGCGCGAAACGCGCGCCGTCGTACAGAGGTTCGCTGCCAGCGCCGCCCGTCAGCGAACCGCCATGAATCCACACGAACACCGGCGCGTTGCGTGCATCCGCCGGCGCCCAGATGTTGAGCGTGAGGCAATCCTCGCTCATCGGCGGGACTTCCCACGCGTAGATGCTGGTGCTCGATCGTGGGCCAGGCTGATAGCAGGCCGGCCCGAACTGCGTCGCGTCACGCACGCCGCGCCATGTCGGCATCGCTTCGGGGGCGCGCCAACGCCGCCAGCCAATTGGCGGGCGCGCATACGGCACGCCGCGGAACACCTGCACGCCGTCCACGGCTTCGCCACGCAGCCGGCCGGCCGGCGCGCTCACATTCGGTGCGCTTTGCGCCAAGGCGGGCGCGGCGATGCTGAGCGCGAGCGTCGCCACCAGCGTTTGAATCAAGCGTCTCACGCCGGTCCTCCGCGTTGCGCCTCGCGCTTGATCGCGCGGGCGAGCCAAATGAAGAGCAACACCGCGACCGCGTAGAACGGCACGAGGCTGTAAAACGCGAGTTGCAGCGAATTGTCGGGATTGGTGGGCCGGAAATAATCGCTCATGGCGCCGACGAACGTCGGCCCGAAGCCGAGGCCGACGAGGTTCATCACCAAGAGCAGCAGCGCGCCAGAGAGCACGCGCTGATCCGGACGCACCTCCTCCTGCACCAAAGTCACCGCTGGCGAGAGGTAGAAATAGTTGAGGCCCGTCGGCAGGATCAGGAACAAGAGCGCCATTTCCCAGCTCGGCGCCCAGACGAAGCCGACAAAAAGCGGCGCCGCGAAGATGAGGCCGATCGCCGGAATCCAGGCGAAGGCGAGCTTCGAGCGGCGCGAGAATTTGTCGATCAAGCGCCCCGAAGCATACATGCCGGCGACGGTGCCGAGGCCGACGACAAGCGCGTAATAGATCGCCACTTGCTCAAGCGTCATGCCCTTCTCGCGCATCAGGAAGAGCGTGGTGAAATTGAGAATGCCGTAGGTGACGAATTGCGTCGCCGCACAGGCAAGCGAGATGCGCAATAGCACGGGGTTCGAGAAGAAATTCCGTACCGCCGGCCAAAATCCAGCGGACTTCGGCTTTGCCTCGCCGGCCTCGGCGAGCGGCGCATCGAGGCCGCCGCGCTTCGGCTCTTTCACGAACAGCCAAACAACCAGCGCCGCGAAAATGCCGATGATGCCGATCGTCACAAACGCCGAGCGCCACGAATAGGACGCCGCGATCGAAGCGCCGAACGCAACGCCCAGCGCCTGCCCAATCGGAGGGCCGAAATTGAACAAGCCAAGCGCGGTGCCGCGCGTGCCGGATGGGAAATAATCCGAGATGATGGCGTAGGACGGCGGCACGCCGCCCGCTTCGCCAACGCCAACCGCCATGCGCGCCGCCGCGAGCTGCGGATAATTCTGCGCGAAACCACACGCAGCGGTCGCCGCGCTCCACAATGCGCAGGCGATCGCCAACACTTTCGAGCGATTGGTGCGGTCCGCGAGCCACCCGACAGGTATCGCCAGGATGCAATAGAACGCTGCGAAATAGAGCCCGCCGATGAGCCCGAGCTGGCCATCACTGATGCCGAGCTCGTCCTGAATGGGCTTGGCGAGGATCGACAGAAGCTGCCGATCGAGGAAGTTCAGCACATAGACGAAGCACAGGATCGCCAGCGCCGACCAGGCGCGTACGCCAGGCTTTGCGCTGCTTGCTGCGTTCATGGATCCGGGTTCGACGGCGGCGCTCATGCGGCCGCCTGTGCGGCGTCGCGCGCCGTCACGAAGAGCAAAGCGCTCATCGGAAAATTCCTCCCCTCGCCCCGATCTTCACGCCGGCGCTTCCTTTGGAATGAGCCATTGAACGCCCACCCTGTCAACCTTCACTCACAGGCGCATGAACGTCTTTCGTCTATTGAAACGCCGGCGCCGCCGGCAGTTCGACGGGCGGCGCGCGCAACGCGCTCAAATCCGCTTGCATCAGAAAGCCGGTCAGCTGGCAGAACGTCGCCACTTGGCGAACAAACGAGCGCGCATCGAAGCGATCGATGCGCGCCGAGTGCGCCCAATAGGCGCCGAGATCGCCCTGCACGCCAAACGTCGGCAGATTGAGCAGCGCGCCTTGCCGCGACATGCCGTACCACGGCCCTTGCGAAAGCTGATGCACGCCCAACCGCCCCGGTGAACGGATGATGGCGGAGCGAACATTGTTCGCACGCGCTGCTTGATACGCCGCGTCGATCATCGCTGCATTGCCGGAGGTGTAGATCCAAGTTGGCAGTGAACGGCCGCTCGGACGTATCCCTTCGCCGTCCTCGACATAGTCGATCTGACCCAGATGCTCCATCGCGACCAAGGCGCGGACTTTGTCGCGCGCGCGTGGATGCTTGTGGAAATAGTCCTCACTCTCCCACGCCGCTTCGGCGCCAGGCATGAAATGGCGGCAATCGAGTTCGACCAGCAGCGTGCGCGGCCGATCGCGCTGCGGGATGCGCGACATGTATTTGATCACGCCCAGCAGACCGAAGGCACCATTGTCCTGGCTGATCGACGGGCCGTCCGTGTGCGTGCGCAATTGAACCTGCTCGTCCGCATCGGTTCCATAGTTGCGGCCAGGCAGATAGGCGATGAGCTGATACGCCTCCGATTGTACACGCGCACCTTCGACGCGGATGGTCGCCATCCGCCCCACGCGCGCATCGGCGATCAGCGCATCGCCATTGGTTCGATCGAGATAAAGCGATGGAAAGTCGTAGTGGCGCGGCACACGGAAGGTGTAGAGGCCCGCCGCCGTCGCGCGGTTGAGGCCGAGAGCGAACACGACACCCGCCGGCCGCTGCGGCGCGATGCGGGTGATGAAATTCGAGGACGCCGTCATCTCGTCCCAAACAGGCGCGGCGATCGAATTGGTGGCGTTCTGCGCTTGCGGGACAGGCCGCCCCTCCACGGGCCAACTGTCGAACGCCGTCATCCTCTCGTAATCGCTGTCAGCAAACGGCGCGCGCACGTTGAGGCGCGGCGCCGGGCGATAGACGACGATCTTGCCCGCGACATCCGGCGGATTGTCTGCATCCCACAGCACCAGCGGCGCAGTGACGCCATCCCGTCCCGTCAATCCGCAATTGGCGCCATGGTTCGCGACCTCAACGCGGCGCCCGTCAACAACAAGACCCCACTTTGAATCGTCCGGCCATTGGCTGGTCTCCAGCCGCTCGAACATCCACGCCGAACGATGAACGTCGACACAACCGAACGCACGCAGCTGCGCCTCAAGCAGCGCCATGAAAGCGCGCCACGACGCGTTGCCCGTCAGCGCCGGGCCGTTCTCGTCCTTGGCGCGGTGCCAATCGATCGCCTGGTCCTCCGACACCAGCCAACGCCGATTGACGCGCGTCAGCCAACGCGACGCGGCGGCGCTCTCACCCGGAAACGCGACGACGCTCGCGGCGACGCCAAGCAGGAGCTGTTTACGCGTGAGCTTGCTCATGCGCTCGGCTCCGGACGCGCCGCCGGAGCGTGTGCGTACTTGCCGCCGAGAAACATCGTGCTGATCAGCGAGATCACGCACATGAGCGCGAGGTAGATGGCGATCGATTGGCTCGACTGGAATTCCTGGTAGAGCGCCGTGGCGATGATCGGCGCGAAGCCGCCGCCGAACACCGAGCCGATCTGATAGCCGAGCGAGGCGCCGGAATAGCGGATTTCAGGTGGAAACAATTCCGCGAACAGCGCCGCCTGCGGGCCGTACATCAAGCTGATGAGCGCGAGTTGCACGGCGATGGCGATCGAGATGTTCACGAACGAGCCGGTCTCGATCAATGGAAAAACCGCGAACACCCAAAGCCCGGAGAGCACCGCGCCGGCCATGAAGATGCCCTTGCGGCCGATCCGATCGGACAGCGCGCCACAAAAGATCAACACCGGAATCATGCAGACACTGCCAACCATCACAGCAGCCAGCATGGTTTGCTTCGAGAGCCCCAGCGTGGAGGCGCCGTAGGCGACCGTGTAGGTGATGGCGACATAGAAGCAGGTGTTGTTGGCGATGAAGGCGCCGCCGGCCAACAACACGTCCGAGAGATGCTCGCGCAGGACGCGCATCAGCGGCCACTGTCTTTTCGTCTGTTCCGCGGCTGCGTTAGTAGACGGCGCGCTGACGTGCGAGCTGGTTTCCTCCAATCGGAAATGCACGTAAAGGCCGATGAAGATCAGCCCGATGCTCAGCAGGAATGGCAGCCGCCAGCCCCAAGCGGAGAACGCATCCGGCGACACCAGCGCGCCGACGATGAAGAACGCGGCGTTCGCAAGCACGACGCCAATCGGCACGCCGATCTGCACGAAGCTTCCATAAAAGCCGCGCTTGTCCGCCGGCGCGCTCTCGATCGCCATCAGAGCCGCGCCGCCCCATTGGCCGCCAACGGCGAGGCCTTGGATGAAGCGCAGCGCAACCAGCGCCAGCGGCGCGGCGATGCCGATCTCCGCATAGCCCGGCAGCAGGCCCACCGCCGTTGTTGAAACACCCATCACCAGCAGCGCGACAGCGAGCGCGTGCTTGCGCCCGAACACATCGCCGAAATGTCCGAACACGATCCCGCCGAGCGGCCGCGCTAAGAAGCCAACTGCAAAGGTGCTGAACGAAGCGATCTGCGCAACGAACGGCGGCAGATCAGCGGGAAAGAAAAGCTGCGGGAATACAAGCGCTGCGGCGGCGCCGTAGATGAAGAAATCATACCACTCGATCGCCGCGCCCGCCGAGGCCGTGGTCGCGATTCTGATGGTCGAGCCGCGCGCGGCGCTCCGCCCTCCGCTCATTCCAGCTCCCTCCTCGATCTCGATCCGGAGGCGCCTTTCGCAGCGGCGCGCGCTCGGTCGAAACCTCTGTTTTGCTGAAGCTTGCCAGCCCAATCTGGCCGGCGCAAGTTATTCATCCGCCCGATAGCGAATATTGACGCGGCCACGCGGGCGCGCCATGGTCGGCGCCAAGAACAAAGATAGGGGGATTGCGTGCGGAGACCTTTGAACGACGTGCGTCGCGCTTTCGTGCATCGGTTCGCGCTCTGCGTGACCGCGTTCGCAAGCCTCGCACTCATCTCCTGCGCATCACCGAACACGAGCGACGACGCGGAGCGCGCACCAATCGTCACCGCACCCGCAGGCGCGATCGCTGGCCGAAGCGAAGGCGCGCTACGCGTGTTCAAGGGCATTCCCTTCGCGCTGCCGCCCACCGGCGCCGCACGCTGGGCGCCGCCGCAAGCGATGCCCGCTTGGGAAGGCGTTCGCGACGCGAGCGCCTTCGGCCCGGCTTGCGTGCAGCTGCCGCGCCCGGTGACATCGGTGTACGCTTACGAGGTTGGGCCGATGAGCGAGGATTGCCTCTCGCTCAACATCTGGGCGCCGGAGAATGCGCGCAACGCGCCGGTGTTCGTGTGGATTCATGGCGGTTCGCTCACCTCGGGCTCCAGCAACGAACAGATGTATGACGGCGCGCGCTTGGCTGAGCGCGGGATCATCGTCGTTTCGATCAATTATCGGCTCGGCGTGCTCGGCTTTCTCGCGCACCCAGAACTCAGTGCGGAATCGCCGCGCAGCGTCTCCGGAAATTATGGCCTGCTTGATCAGATCGAGGCGCTGCGCTGGGTGAACCGCAACATCGCCGCGTTCGGCGGCGATCCCGCAAATGTCACCATCGCCGGCGAATCCGCTGGCGGCCTGAGCGTCGTGTATCTGCTGGCGGCGCCCTCCGCACATGGGCTTTTTTCCAAGGCCATCGTGCAAAGCGCCAACATCCTGGCCGTGCCCGAACTGCGTAGCGAGCGGCTCGGCATGCCATCGGCGGAAACCGAGGGCGCGCGGTTCGCGGCGGCGGTGCAAGCGCCGGACATCGCCGCACTGCGGGCGATGGATGCGCGCGCACTGATGCAAGCCGCGCCGGGCGCGGGCTTCCCCTCGCGGCCAGTGATCGACGGACAAACACTGCCGCGCCAAGTTCTCGAAGCGCTCGAAGCCGGCGAACTGGCGCGCGTGCCGCTGCTGATCGGCTTCAACAGCGGCGAAATTCGCACCTTCCCCGGCCTCGTGCCGCGCCCACCTGAGAACGCCGCCGCCTATGAGCGCATGATCCGCGAGCGTTACGGCGATCTCGCCGAGGATTTCCTGCGTCTTTATCCGAGCGACGACATGCAGGAGAGCATTTACGCGGCGACGCGCGACGGCATTCATGGCTGGACGACGGAACGGCTCGCGCAAGGCCAAACCGCGCTTGGTGTTCCCGCCTACGTCTATCTGTTCAATCATTCCTACCCGGCTGCTGACGCCGCGGGCCTGCATGCGTTTCACGCGATCGAGCTGCCGTACCTGTTCGGCACGCTCGACACATTCCCCATCAACTGGCCGCACATTCCGAACGAACCCGCGCAGACGCGCCTCTCGGAAGCGATGATCGATTATTGGACCAGCTTCGCCCGCAACGGCGCGCCGCGCGCTAGAACCGCCCCTGATTGGCCGGCCTATGGCGCAAACCGCGCCTACATGCTGTTCGAGGGAACGCCACGCCCAGCGGAACGGCTCTATCCAGGCATGTTCGAGCACGTTGAAGAGATTGTTTGCCGGCAACGTCAGGCAGGCCAAGCATGGTCGTGGCGCTTCGGGCTCGCGGCGCAAACGCTGCCGCCGCCTGTCGCCGCGTGCGGCTAGTTTTTTAGCGCCAAGAAGCCCGCCGCCATGAATTTGGCGATCCGCTTCTTCACGGCGGGAAAATCATCCGAGTGACAGAGGCCGCCTGAAAGGCGATCAATCCGGCCGGTGCGCGCGAGCGTGTTCATCAGCGCGCCGGTGACGAAGTGATAGCCCCAGAAGATGTCTTCGTCGGAATAATCCGGCAGCGCGCGCTTGAGGATGCTGACGAGCTTCAACACGACCGGATCGAAGTGCAGGTCCATCAGCTGCGCTCCTTCGGGTGTGTTGCTCACCCGTGCGCAGAACGACGCGTAATTCATCCAGGTCTCGCCGCCCTCGTAATAAAGATCGAGGTCGGTATCGAGAAACGCGTGCAGCGCGCCTTCGACCGTCGGGCGCTTCCCCGCCGCGATCTCGTATTGCTCAAGCGCCGCCATGCGCCGTCCGCTCGTGACATTGGCGCGCCGCGCGAACACGGACTCGAACAGGTTCGTCTTGTCCTTGAAGTAATAGTGCAGCAGCGTCGTGTGGATGCCGACGCGCTGGGCCACATCCCGCAGCGTGACGCCGTAGAGGCCATGCTTCGAGAACAGATACTCCGCCGCATCGAGAATTTGCTCGAGGCTTTCGGCGCGTTGCTCAGCCTTCGTGCGCGGACGCTTGCGCGCGGCGGCGCGCTTGGCGCTCGTCCGACGCTTTGGCGCTGTGACTGGCTTGGTTGTCATGCCCGCCAACGATCTGCTCCCTGAGTCGCTGTATCGTCTCCCGCGTAGACCGCGCGCAGGCGGTTCTTGTCAATCTTTCCGGTGGTTCCGAGCGGCATCGTCTCGATCTCAATCACCTGATCAGGGATCCACCAATCGGCCACCTTGCCGCGCAGCGCGTTGAGTAGGTCCTGCGTGTCGAACACCTCGCCCTTGCGGGGCTCGACAATCAAGAGCGGGCGCTCGCCCCATTTGTGATCGAAGCGGCCGATCACGGCGACGAGCCCAACGCTCGGGTGCTGGCCGATGATCTCCTCGATCTGCGCCGGATTGACCCACTCGCCGCCCGACTTGATCAGATCCTTCGAGCGCCCGCAGATGCTGAGATTGCCAGCTTCATCGATCGTCGCCAGATCGCCGGTGTCGAAATAGCCGTCGTCATCCAGAGCGCTCGCATCGGCGTTGAAATAGCGCTCGACGACGCTTTGGCCTTTGACCTTGAGATGGCCGATCACGCCGCGCTGCTCGGGCAGCGTCACGCCACTCGCGTCGGTGAGCTTGAGATCAAGCCCCATCGGCGGACGCCCTGATGCGCGCTCGCCGGGCGCCGTCGCGCCGGGGGCGGCGATGGTGCCCAGCGGCGATAGCTCCGTCATGCCCCAGCTCGTCTGCACCTCGACGCCGAGGCGTTCTTCCATGCGCCGGATCAAAGCGTCCGGACATTTGGCGCCGCCGATCAGGATGCGCTTCAAATCCGGCAGCTCGCCGCCCTGCGCATCTAGGTGATCAAGCACGCCCAGCCATACAGTCTGCACGCCGGCCGCGAACGTCACGCCTTCGTCGCGCATGATCTTCGCTAGGCTCTCGCCGTCGGTGTGACGCCCAGGCAGCACCAGCTTCGCGCCAACGGCTGGCGCGGCAAACGGCAAGCCCCAGCCATTCGCGTGAAACATCGGCACGGCGACCAGCGCGCAATCCGCGCCTGTGAGCGCCATTGCGTCAGCCTGCAGCGCGCGCAGCGTGTGCAGATAGTTCGAGCGATGCGTGTAGAGCACGCCTTTCGGCCGCCCCGTCGTGCCCGACGTATAACAAAGCCCCGCCGGTGCGTTCTCATCGAACGCACCCCACGCGCGCGGTGCGCCATGCGTGTTGAGCAATGCTTCGTGCGTCCACGTCTTGCCTTTGAACGCCGCCGGAGATCGCGCATCGTCGCCATCGATGAAGATCACGTGCTGCAAGCGCGGGCACAGCGGCGCGAGTTCCGCCAGCATCGGCGCAAGATTTGAAGCGATGGCAAGCACACGGTCATCGGCTTCGTTGATCATCATCGCCAGATCGCTCACCGCGAGGCGCGGATTCAGCGTGTGACAAACGAACCCCGCCCCCATCGCAGCGTAATAGAGCTCCAGATGATGCTGCGTGTTCCAGCCTAATGTGCCGAAGCGATCGCCCTGCTTGAGTCCAAGCGACGCGAGCGCACCCGACATTCTGTTACTGCGCTCACGCAACGCCGCGTAGTTCACGCGCGACGTCGCGGCGCCGCGATCCGCGGTGACGATCTCGCGCGCGCCGGACCATTTGGCGGCGTGATCAAGGAAACGATCGACGGTGAGCGTGTAAGTTTGCATCTCGCTAGCGCGCCGCCTGCTCTTCAGAGCGAACATCACGCGGCGTCGCGCCAAACGCCCAACAGCCGACACGGCGCGGCCGCGCATTACCAAGCTTGGTTGAGTTGCCCGCCTTCACGCGCTTCGCGCCCCATTAACTCACTATTTTATGAATGAGTGTTGCGCACGCGCCTCGTTTCGTCAAATCGTAAGTGCGATTTCCTGTGTAATTTCGGCTAATTAGAGCCACTAAAAGAAATTCACGCTCGAGAGAATTAAAATCATTGACTTTCGGTCCCGCCGGCTTTTCTCTTGACGCAACGCTGACTTAGAGCGGCGATAGGGGAGGATTGATATGAAGGCGCCTTTGTTGCTTTCCGTTGCGCTTGCGTCGTTCGCCAGCTGCGGCGCGGCGTTTGCCCAGACCAATGACCAGGAAGAACCGAGCGCCTCGCAGGAGGACATCGTCGTCACCGCCACGCGGCGCGCCGTGCGCCTGCAAGACGTGCCGATCGCCATCACCGCGTTCACCCAGGAAGAGCTCACCGAGCGTGGCGCGGTCGGCTATGAAGGCCTGCAGCAAGCGCCAGGCGCCGTGCTCAACCGCGCCAGTGCGAACTTCAACAATTTCACCGCCCGCGGCATCGCCACCAACGGCTACAACGCCAACCTGCAAAGCACGGTGGCGATCTATATCGACGAATTGCCGATCTCCGCGAACGGCAACTCGACCGTCCTCGACCCCACCCTTTTCGACGTCGAGCGCGTGGAATTCCTGCGCGGCCCGCAAGGCACGCTGTTCGGCTCCGGCTCGCTTTCGGGCGCGGTACGCATCCTCACGCGCAGCCCCGATCTTGATGAATTCGATTTCGCCGGCCTCGTCGACTTTGGTCAAACCGGTGATTCACTGCGCCAACGCTACAATGCGATGCTCAACATCCCGATCATCGAAGATCGCGCCGGCCTTCGTCTCGTGGGCTTCCTGCGTGACGAAGAAGGCTATCTCGATAACGTCGGCACCGGCCAAGACAATTCGAACACGCTGGAAAACTGGGGCGGCCGCGCGATCTTCCGCGCCGAACTGACGGACCGCCTCTCCGTGCGCCTGATGGCGCAGCGCGAAAACAGCGATCCGCAAGACGCCTCGCTCGTGCGCACGCAGATCGATCGCAACAGCCGTCTCTCGGATCGCCCCGACCTCTTCACTGCCGACCTTGAGAACTACAACACCACCGTCGAGTACCAGTTCGACGGCGCGCGTTTCACCAGCTCAACCACTTGGGGTGAGTTCGATCAGCTCTTCGTTGTCGACCTCGCGGGCACATTCAACCAAGCCATCGCCTTCGCGCTCGACGCCTACGCGTTTGACGAATTGTTCGTCGAAGAAGCGCGCCTCGCCTCCGATGCCGGCGGCGATTGGGACTGGGTGATCGGCGGCTTCTATTTCGAGAAGCGCCGCGACGTGGACTACAATTATCGCTCGACGCCGGCGTTCCTTGCCGCGCGCGGCATCACCGGCCTCGCTGACGAATATTATCAGCGCTTCGGCGGTCACACCGATATTCTCGAGCAAGCGGTGTTCGGCGAACTCACCTATCGCTTCACCGAGGATTTCTGGGTGACGGGCGGTCTGCGCTACGGCCAAACCACGGTGCAATCCTTCACCGAGCCAGGCGGCTACAACAGCAACTACCTCACGCTGGCGCTGTTTGGCCTCTCCGGGCCGGTGACAATCACGCCAATCCCCGCGGCAACCGGCGCCGAAGCGGAAGGCTCGGACACGTCCTATCGCTTAAGCGCCTCGTATCGCCTCACGCCGCGCGTCACGACATATGCCACCTACTCCACCGGCTATCGCCCGCCGATCGTCAACGCGCGCGCGGGCGCGGTGAGCTTGGTCAATCCGGCTGACATCGTCATTCCGCAGGGCGCTGAATCCGATCGCCTGCAGAACTACGAAATCGGCCTGAAAGGCAGCTGGTTCGAAAACCGCCTCGCCGCCAATCTCTCGGCCTATTACATCGATTGGAGCGACATTCAGGTACAAGCCAACCGCGTCTCCGACTCGGTGCAGTTCGCCACCAATATCGGCGCGGCGACGAGCCAAGGTCTCGAGTTCGAGGTGAGCTGGCTGCCGATCGACAATCTGTCGTTCACGCTCAATGGCGCGGTAAACGATTCATCGATCACAAATTTGAGCCCCACCGAAGCGGCGATCTCCGGCGCGATCGAAGGCAATCAATTGGCCTCGCCGCACTTCCAAGGCTCGGCGACGATCCGCTACAATTTCAACGTTGGCGCCGCCGATGCTTGGGTCGCCGGCAGCATAATGCATGTTGGCCAATTCCCGGGTCTGTTCCCGAACAATCCGGGCCAACCCGGCGTGCACAACCCCAACTTCGCGCGCACCGAAGACTACGACATCTACAATCTGTTCGCCGGCATCGAACTCGGCAGCGCCAACATCACTGGCTACATCGAGAACGTCACCGACGACGACTCCATCACCTACGTCCACCCGGAAGCCTTCATCGCCAGCAAATACGGCATCGTCCGCCCACGCACGATCGGCGTCCGCGTCGGCTTCAGCCTGTAAATTTTCGTCCCGCTTGAAAATCTCGCGCCGTCGCCCTCCTCCCGGGCGGCGGCGCTTTTCTTTGTGCAGCGACGCCTCGTCCTCAGCGAGGCGGCGCGCGCGTCAGACCAATTCGTAGCTGCGCAGAGGATCGACAACGCTGGCGCGCCACCTCAGCTCGCGCTCCACGCGGGTGCGCAACGCTTCGGCGGCCGAAGGTTCGCCGTGGACAATGAAGAGCCGCCGCGGCGCCTCTTCGAAGCCCGAGAGCCAACGCATGATTTCATCGGCGTCCGCGTGAGCCGAGAGCTGTGGCAGGCTGGCGATCTGCGCGCGAACGGGAACCCATTCGCCGAACATCTTGAGTTCCGTCTCGCCGGCCAAGAGTCGTGCGCCGCGCGTTCCAACCGCCTGGTAGCCTGTAAACAAGATCGTGTTGCGGGGATCAGGCGCGAAGGTGCGAATATGGTGCACCACTCGTCCTCCCGTGGCCATGCCGCTGCCGGCGATGATCACCTTTGGCAATGGGTTGGCCGTGATCGCCTTCGACGCCTCGACATCGCGCGTATAAGCAGCCACGGCACAGGACCCATCGACTGCCTCCGCATCGAGCTTGTGATCGTCCGGATGCGTGAGCAGCAATTTTGTCGCGCTGATCGCCATCGGGCTATCTAAGTAGATCGGCACCGCCGCGAGTCTGCCTGCGCGCTTGAGAAGCCACAAATGATAGAGTAGATTCTGCACGCGCCCCACCGCGAACGCCGGAATGACCACCGTGCCGCCGCGCCGAACGGTGCGCTCGATGATGTCGCCAAGCTCGGCCATGGGATCGGTCTTCGCGTGCGCTCGATCTCCATACGTGGACTCAACGACCACGTAATCAGCACGCGCGATTGGTTCCGGGTCATGCATGACGGGATCGCCGTAGCGGCCGAGATCTCCGGAAAACACCAACGTCATCCCGCCGACCTTCACCTCCGCGGTCGCCGCGCCGAGGATGTGGCCAGCGCGGCGGAACTTCAGACCGAAATCACGGGCGATGTCGAACTCCGCGCCGAGCGGCACTTGCTTCAGGTGCTTCAGCGCACGTTCCGCGTCTCGCATCGTATAGAGCGGCAGAGCTGGCTCATGCTTCGAATAGCCTTTGCGATTGGCGTATTCGGCATCCTTCTCTGCGATTTGGGCGCTGTCCTTCAGCAAGATCTCACAAAGGTCGGCGGTCGCGGCGGTGCAATGCGCGACGCCGCGAAAGCCGTCATGGACCAGCTTCGGCAGATAGCCACTATGGTCGAGGTGGGCGTGGGTGAGGACGATGGCGTCGATCGAATCCGGCGGCACGGGCAACGGCGCCCAATTGCGCTCGCGAAGATGCTTCAGGCCCTGAAACAGGCCGCAATCCACGAGCACGCGCGTGCCGTCCGCATCAATCAGATGCTTTGATCCGGTGACGGTTTCGGCGCCACCAAGACTTCTCAGAGTGAGCTTCATGCATGCCTCAGGCTACGGCCACACTCTGGCACATGTAGGAGCCTTGAAGTACCCTTCCCTAGACAGCGTGCGCGACCGCGTCCCGCCGGCGCCGGCGCTTTAGCGTCGCCCAAAACGGCCTTGGTTGAGCCCGATCAACGGAGACCTGAAGAAAGCGGGCATGAAACCTCATGACCAATGCCGCGCCGTCAGACCAGCCTGCGCCGCTTTTCGCCCTTCGCGGGATTTGCCGCACCTATGGCGAGGGCGAGACAACGGTCCGCGCGCTCATCGACGTCGATCTCGACATCTATGGCGGTGAGCTGATCGTTCTGCTTGGGCCATCAGGCTCCGGCAAATCGACGTTGCTCAACATTCTTGGTGGTCTCGATCGTCCGAGCGCGGGCGCGATACAGTTTCTCGGCGCCCCGCTCACCGGCCTCAGCGAACAAGCTCTGACTCAATTTCGCCGAAAGCACGTTGGGTTCATCTTCCAATTCTACAATCTCATTCCCAGCCTCACGGCCCGCGAGAATGTCGAGCTGGTCGGCGAAATCACGGATGATCCGCTGGACGCCGCCGAAGCCCTCGATCTTGTCGGCCTCGGAGAGCGGCTCGACCATTTTCCGTCGCAATTGTCTGGCGGCGAGCAGCAGCGCGTCGCGGTTGCGCGCGCCATCGCCAAGAGACCGGCGGTGCTGTTGTGCGACGAGCCGACCGGCGCACTCGACGTAAAGACCGGCGTCCGCGTTCTCGAGGCGCTGCAGGAGGTGAATGAACGGTACGGCTCGACGACTCTGATCGTGACCCACAACGCTGATGTCGCGCGCATGGGCGCACGCGTCATTCGATTTGTCGATGGCCGGGTCCGCAGCGTCGAGACGAACACCGATCGAGTCGCGCCTTCTCAATTGGTGTGGTGACAGATGCGGGCGCTGGACAAAAAGCTGCTTCGCGATGTCTGGAGGCTGCGCATCCACGCACTCGGCGTCGCTCTGGTCCTTGGATGCGGACTCTCCGTTCTGGTCATGGCGGTGGGCATGCGCGGCTCGATGGAGCGCACGCGCGCGGCCTACTACGCGGAGCGGCACATGGCGGACCTCGCTGTCTCGGCGGTGCGCGCGCCACAGCGCGTCGCGGACGAGCTGAGCGCGGCGCCGGGCGTGCAAGCCGTGGAAACGCGCGTCAGCGGCGTCGCGCTTCTCGATCTGCCGGGCGTATCCGAACCGCCGTCGGCGCGCCTCGTCTCGCTACCCTTTGACGGACGACCTCGCGTCAATGATCTGACGCTGGCGCGCGGGCGCTGGCCCGATGCGGGGCGGGCTGATGAGATCTTGTTGAGCCAAGCCTTTGCCGACGCCAACGCACTTGCGCCCGGCGACAGCTTGAGCGCCACGATTCACGGCCGTCGCCAAACCCTGAGGATCGTCGGCATCGCCAACTCACCTGAGTTCGTATTCGTGGCGGCGCCGGGCGAGCTGTTCCGTCAAGCCAAGCGCTTCGGCGTCATTTGGATGAACCGAGAAGCGCTGGCGCGCGCATACGACCTCGATGGCGCCTTCAATGACGCGGTCTTCCTGCTTGGCCGCCACGCCAACGAATTTGAAACGATCGCCGCTATCGATCGCGTTCTTGAACCATATGGCGGCATTGGTGCGTACGGTCGCGACCGCATGATCTCCGATCGCTTCCTCAGCGAGGAAATGCGGCAGCTCTCAACGATGGCGATCTTCCTGCCGGCGTTGTTTCTGATCACGGCGGCTTTTCTGGTGAACATCGCACTGGGCCGTGTGATCGCCACCGAGCGCTCCAACATCGGCTTGTTGAAGGCGTTCGGATATTCGAACGCCGCTGTCGCGTGGCACTATGCCAAGAGCGCGCTGATCTTTGCCGCGATCGGCGCCTGTATCGGCTCCGCGGCGGGGGTGGCGCTTGGCCGGGCGGTGGCGGACCTCTATCGCGACTATTATCATTTTCCCACGCTGGAGTTTTCAGCATCGCCCGCGACCTTCCTCGGTGCGTGGGCGGCGGGTTTCGCGTCGGCGCTCAGCGGCTGCATGGTCTCCGTCCTCAAGGCGGCTCAGCTCTCCCCCGCCGCCGCGCTCACGCCGCCGAGGCCGACGACGTTCTTCACGGCTGGCCCCTGGCTTTCGCGCTTCGAAACCAACCTCGACGCCAAATCGCGCATCATCATGCGGCGCATCGTGCGCTTCCCTCGCCGCGCCGGAACCACCGTGCTTGGTGTCGCCTTCGCCATCGCCTTGCTGGTGGTGGCGCGCACCATGCCGGCGGAGATGGATTATCTCCTCGGCGTCAATTTCGGTGTCGCCAATCGTCAGGACGTAACGCTTACCTTCGCGGAGGCGCGCGACCGCACGGTGACATATCAGGTCGAACGACTGCCGGGCGTGCTCTACGCGGAGCCATTCCGGCTCGATGACGTCATTCTGCGTCACAATGGCCGAACGGTGCATGAGGCCATTTTCAGCATGCCAAGCGATGCGCGCCTCAGCCAGATGGTGGGCGCCGATCAGGCCGCTATCGCCCCACCCGCGACCGGCATCGCTCTCGCGCAAGCGCTCGCGCAGAAACTCGACGCGAAGCCGGGAGATGAAATTCGCGTCGAACAGACGCGTGGCCGGCGCGTCACGGCCAACGTTCGGGTGAGCGCCATTGTCGAGCCGATGATCGGTTCATCCGCTTACATGGAAGTCGATGCGCTCGCCCGCCTCATGCGTGAGCCCGGACGCATCAGCGGCGCGCACCTGCGCATGGATACGGCGCGCTACCAAGCATTTAACCAGGCAATCAAGGAAATCCCCGGAATTGCGGGCGTGAGCTATGTCGGCCAAGCCGAGGCGTCGATGCGCCAAGAATTCGACCAAGGCGTCGGCGTCATGAACTTCATCTACGCAGCCTTCGCCGCCATCATGGCTGGCGGCGTCGCCTTTTCCGCCGCGCGCATAACCTTGGCCGAGCAAGAGCGCGATCTGGCGACGCTGCGCGTGCTTGGCTTCACCAGGCTAGAGGTGTCCTACATTCTCGTCGGCGAACTCATGGCGCTCGCGTTGCTCGCCATTCCCGCGGGCCTGGGCCTCGGCACGCTTCTATCGATATGGCTCATGGAACTCTTTCAGACTGACATGTACGCCTTCCCCTTCGTATTCAACCCATCCGGCTATGCGTTCGCTATCGCGTTCACGCTGGGATGCGTCGCCGTCGCGGCGATGGTGGTGCGCACAAGTATCGACAAGCTCGACATGATCGCCGTTCTCAAGTCCAGGGACTGACCAATGCGCATGCCTTCCCGCGCCAGTCTGGTTGCATTGCTCCGCGCCCCGCTCAAGCTTGCGGTCGCGCAGCGCATCTGGCTTAGCGCCGCGATCGCCGTTGTCCTCGGGCTGGTGTGGCTCGCATGGCCAAGACCGATGAGCGTTGAGATTGCGGTGATTGATCGTGGCGACGTGCGCAGCGAGGTCGTCGATGAAGCACGCACCCGCATCCATGATGTCTTCGTCGTCGCCGCTCCTGTGAGCGGGGAATTGCAGCGTATCGAACTTGAGCCCGGCGATGAGGTGGCGCGCGGCCAGGTTGTCGCTTCGATCCTGCCGGCGGATCCGGCCCTGCTCGATGCGCGCGTCGCCGCCGAAGCCGGCGCCGCAGTCGCTTCGGCGCAAGCCGCTTTGGCCGCCGCCGAAGCAGACCTGCAATTGGCGGAAGGCGACCACAGGCGCATTGCAACGCTCTTTTCCCGCAACTTCGCTTCGCAAGCGGCGCTCGACGCCGCCAACGCGGCGCAGCGCGCGGCGCGCGCCGCCGTCACCGCCCGCCGCGCCGACCTCGCACGTGCACGCGCGGCGGCAGGATCGCCTTCAACGCGCGCGCGCCGCGCGACGCCGGTTACAAGCCCTGCCGCGGGACGCGTGCTGCGCGTGCTGCAACAGAGCGAAACCATCGCACTCGCGGGCGCGCCGCTGATCGAAATCGGCGACACGCGGCAGATCGAGATCGCCGCCGAGTTCCTCACTCAGGACGCCGTGCGCATGCAGGCCGGCGCACTTGCGCAGATCGAGAATTGGGGCGGCGACACGCCGATCCCCGCGCGCGTCTTCCGCATTGAGCCCTACGCGCGCACCAAGATTTCCGCGCTCGGCGTGGAAGAACAGCGCGTCAATGTGATCCTGCATCTCCAAGATCCCGAGCAGGCGCCGGCGCTTGGTCATGGCTTCAGGGTCGATGCCCGCGTCGTGATCGCCGAGGAGGCCGACGCGGTGCGTGTGCCCACGGATGCGCTGGTTCGCGACGCGCGCGGCTGGGCGGTTTTCGTGATAGAGCGAGGCCGCGCGCGGCTGAGGCCGATCAGTGTTGGCGCCGGCGGCGAGGATTACCGGGTCGTCATGCAAGGATTGACGCTCGGCGAGCGCGTGGTGCTGTTTCCGGGCGACAGCCTGTCTGACGGTGCGCGCGTGCGGCCTGCGAACTAGCTTGCCCACCCTTTGCTTGATCGGGCTCAAGGCGGAACAGAGCGTGGCGTGAACACTTCCAGCTGAAAAGGAGTATCGCGATGAGCCAAGCGGTTATCGATTTCTGTGAAGGTTTGAAGTCAACGCTGCTGGCGCTCGAGGATCGCCTCGCCAAGGCGAAGACCACCCTCGAAGCGGGCGCGAGCGAGGCGAGCACCGAAGCGAAGAAGCACATCGACGACGCGACGGAGCAATTGGTGCGCTTCAAGACCCATGCTGGCCTGATGGCGCAAGCCATTCGCGCTGATCTGCCAAATCAGGCCGCGGTGGCGCAGGAAAAGTTGAAGGATTTCGGGCAAGAAGCGCAGGTCGCGCTTCGCCACGCCGTGGTTTTCCTCGCTGAGAACACCGCCGAAGCGTTGCAGGCTGGCGCGAAATCCGCGCAGCGGGTGGCGGAGAATCTGCGCCACGAGACAGCCGTGACGGCAATAGAAAGTCAGGCTAATCCGCCGGCGTGACAGCAAGGCCAAGCTTCGCTGCTGACGTCGCCGATGTCGCCTACGATTATCGGCTTGAGCCGCATGTCCGCGTGCACCATGCCCTCCCAGGGCGCACAAGGTTGCGGCTCGATCCGCTGCGCGGCCGGCGCGATCTTCTGAGCGCCTTGGCGCGCCGCGTCGCCGCGCGCCAAGGCATCGCCGACGTGCGCGAAAGCCCGGCGACTGGCGCGCTGCTGATCGAGCACGACGACGCCCTCGCGGCGGAGAACGTTGCAGCGATGGTGCGCAGCATTTGGCGGCGAGGTCTCTCAGCGCCGGTCGCGCCCGCACCCGCCGACGCTGAAACGCGTCCATGGCATGCGATGCCCGGCGCCGCCGTCGCCGCGGCGTTTGGATGCCCGAACGGGCTCACAGAGAGCCAAGCTCTGGAGCGGCTCTACCGCATCGGCGAAAATCGGCTCGCCGAACCCGCCCCGCCTTCACCGCTGACGGTTTTCGTCGACCAGTTCAAATCCGTGCCCGTCGCCCTGCTTGGCGGCTCGGCGGCGCTCTCGTTGGCGACGGGCGGATTGGTCGATGCGGTGTTGACGCTCGGTGTCATCACACTCAACGCCGGCATTGGCGCGTCAACCGAGAGCTGGACGACCAGCCTGATCCGCCGCCTCACGCGTCAAACCGACCCCGACGCAATTGTCGTGCGCAACGGCGAGGAAGTGCATGTGCCCACCTCACGCGTCGCGCCTGGCGACTGGATCGCGCTGAGAACCGGTGTCGCGGTGCCGGCGGACGCTCGCTTGCTGCAGTCAGAAGCGCTGCTTGTCGATGAATCCTCGCTCACCGGCGAAAGCTTCCCCGTCGAGAAATCGGCCAGTGCTTTTGTAGAAGACGGCGCGCCGCTCGCCGCGCGTCAAACGATGGTGCACCGTGGCGGCGTCGTCACCAACGGCGTCGGCATTGCGGTCGTCACCGCAACGGGCGCGGCTACGGAGATTGGACGTGTGCGCGGCTTGCTGCAAAGCGCGCAACCGCCCAAGCCGCCGATGGAGCAAGCGCTCGATCGGCTTGGCGTGCGCCTGACGATCGCTTGCCTCGGCGCGTCATCGCTTCTGGCGCTCATGTTGCTCGCGCGCGGCGCGCCTCTGAGCGCTGTCGCCAAAAGCGCCGTTGCGCTTGCCGTGTCGGCCATCCCAGAAGGGTTGCCGGCGCTGGCGGCGTCCACAAAAGCAATTGCCGCCCGTGCGATGGCGCGTGAAGGCGCGTACGTGCGCAACGTGAATGTGCTGGAAACGGCTGCGAACATCGATGTGCTCTGCCTCGACAAGACGGGCACGCTCACACAAAACCGCATGCAAGCGTCCGTGGTGCAGACGCTCGCCACGCGTTATGACGTCACGGACGAAAAACGGGCGCCCGTTGGAGCACGGCTGGTCGCGAAATTCGCCGCACTCTGCAACGACGCGGCGCTGTCTGATTCAGAGACGCCGTCCGCGGGTTCAGGCACGGAACTGGCGCTACTGCACCTAGCCGACGGCGCCGGCCTCAACATCGACGAACTGCGCGAATGCTTTCCTCGCGTCGCGGTGCGGCTCCGCTCCGAGCAGCGCCTCTATATGGCGACCGAACATCGGCAGGGCGACACGCCGTTGCTTGCTGTGAAGGGCGCCCCGCATCAAGTCTTGCGTCTTTGTACAAAAGTGCGCTCCGGCGGTGCGACCCGCGGCTTGTCCGATGAGGACCGTGCGCAGATCGAGCAGCAAAACGAAGGCCTGGCGCACGAGGGGTTGCGTGTGCTTGGCGTAGCGCGTGGCGTCGGCGCAAGCCTGGGCGATGGCGAGCCTGAACAGCTCGAATGGTTAGGCTTGGTGGGGCTGCGCGACCCGCTTCGTCCTGGGGCGTCGCAAATGGTCGCCGCGCTTCAACGCGCGGGCCTGCGAACCATCATCCTCACCGGCGACCAGGCCGGCACCGCGCGCCGCCTCGCGCAAGATCTTGGCTTCTCCAACGACGGTTCTCTCGATGTTGTCGATGCAAGCGCGCTGCGGGAAATGTCGCAAGAGGTCTTGAAGAACACCGTGCGCACCACCGAGGTGTTCGCGCGCGTGAGCCCTTCGGACAAGCTGGCGATTATCCGCGCCTTGCAGGCGGACGGCCACGTCGTGGCGATGACAGGCGATGGCGTGAACGACGGCCCCGCGCTTCGCGCGGCCGACGTTGGCATCGCCATGGGAAGATCAGGCGCGGACGTGGCGCGCGACATCGCCGACATCGTTATCGCCGACGATGACCTGAGCACCCTCTCCCGCGCGCTCGCGCGTGGACGCACCGCCGACGAAAACCTGCGCCGCGCCGTGCGATTCCTGCTGGCCACGAACGCGAGCGAAGTGGCGCTGCTCTTGGCGGAGGGTCTGCATGGGCCCGGCGCACTGGAAACACCGGCGCAGCTGTTCTGGCTCAACCTGATGACCGACGTTTTCCCCGCGCTCGGCCTTTCCATGGCGCGGCCAGCGGCTGACATTTTGGAGCGCCCGCCGCGCGCGGCATCGCACGACGTGTTCGGCGAAGCTGAACTGAAGTCGATCGCTGGCGACGCGATACGCATGGCGATGCCGGCGATCGTCACTCACATTATCGGCACAGCGCGTCATGGCTCCGGGCCGCGCACCCGCGGTCTCACTTTCCTCGCGCTCGCGAGCCACCAACTCGCACACGCCTTGCGCTTGCGCCCGGGCCGGCCGGTGAGCGATCTGTTCGACAGGCCGGTGGAGCTGGGCGTCGCCGCGGCCTACGTTTTGCTGGCGGCGCCGTTTGCGCTCTCGCCGCTGCGCAATGTGCTTCGCATATCGCCGCCGCGTCTGCTGGAAGCCACGACCATCGTCGGCTTTTCGCTGCTGCCATTGGCAGCCAAGCTCATTCAGCGGCGCTCGAACCCTCGCTAGCCGCGCTAGGGGCCTCATTCCGTTTCGCGGTGAGGTCGGCCTTCACTTCAGCGACCAAGTCTTCAACATCTTCCGCAAGCTCAGCGGCGGAGGCGCGTGCGCCCTCGTACAATTTCAGTCCACGCTTCAGCCCCTCTCGCACAAGCGGCCGCGCCGTCTTGAGCACGTAGGGCGCGGCTGCGATCGCGGCGACGGCAAAAGCGCCCGCACCAATCAGCATCACTGCCCCCAGAACCCGACCGCCCAGCGCCATTGCCAGCTCCGCTCCACTCGCCTTCATTGCATATGGTGTTCAACAAAGGCCGACTTGCCTTGGATCAATCTCGGCGGACGTAAATATGCGAGCAATCCCCAATGTCGCATGAGATTTTGACCGAGACGCCAGCGGACAAGGCGCGCTCCCTGACCGCCATGCGATTGATCGCGGGCGGGCTCCTTGTGCTCATGGCGTCCATTTTTGTCTTAGCGCTGTTGCGGCAAGACCAGTCGCCGATCTGGGGCTACGTGCGCTCTTTCGCCGAAGCCGCGCTTGTCGGCGGATTGGCCGATTGGTTCGCTGTGACCGCCATCTTTCGCCGCCCGCTCGGCCTGCCGATCCCGCACACCGCAGTCATCCCCCGCAGCAAGGAACGCATCGCTCAGGCGCTCGGCGATTTCGTGGCGATCAATTTCCTTGCGCCGGAAGTGATCGGTGCGCGCCTCCAAAATCAGGATCTCGCTACATCGCTCGGACGGCAGCTCGCCGATCCCACCACCGCACGACGCGTCGCCGACGGCATTATGGATGCGCTTCCCGCAATCGTGGATCTCCTCGACGACGAAGTCGTCAGCGAATTCATGCGCCGACAGCTCACTGATTTCAGCCGCGACGAACGCCTCTCGACAGCACTTGGGCGTGGCATCAAGCTTCTCACCGAACACGGTAGACACCAACCGGTGCTTGACGCCGCGCTTCAGGAAGGCTGGCGCGCGCTTGAGGAACATGAACCCGCCATCCGCGCGCAAGTCCGCGCGCGCACGTCGTGGGTGTGGCGTCTCATCTCACTCGACGCGCGCGCCTCCGATGCGCTGATCGGCGCGATCGAAGACACGCTGCGTCAGGCCGCGGAACAACCAGACCATCCCGCCCGCACGCGCATCACTGAGCTGCTGCAGAAATTTTCCGATGATCTGCAGCACTCGCCCGACCTGCGCGCGCAAATGGAACGCATCATCGGCGATATCCTCGCTCACCCCTCAGTCGCGGCGTATCTGGGCGAGATTTGGCAAGCGATGAAACAGGCGCTTCGCGACGCCGAAGGTCAAGCAGCAGCGCGCGCCACCCTCGCCGGCGGCATCGAGCGCTTCGGCGCGGCGTTGCTTGAGGACGAAGCGGTTGTCGAAACGCTCAACCGCCGGCTTCGCGCACTGCTCACTGAAATCGCCGGTCGGCACAATCGCGACGTTGGCGCGCTAATCTCCGAAACGATCCGCAGCTGGGACACCGCCACCGTCGTCGAGAAACTCGAACAGAATGTCGGCGCCGACCTACAGTACATACGCATCAACGGGACGATCATCGGCGGACTCATCGGCCTCGCCATTCACCAGACAACATTGTGGCTGCGCTGATGACGCAAGCCGCCGCTTTGGGTGGCTGCGAAAATGGTGGGCGCGACAGGGATCGAACCTGTGACCCCTACGATGTCAATCGCAATTTTGCCGTTTCACACTGCTTCAGCTTCGTTCTCCGAGGCATGGCACGACTGCGCCTTTTCCCTTATATTTACAGGGAAAACGTCGATCGAGACGACGTGAGACGGAGGACCGCCGCACCGCCCCAGCGCACCGGATTCGCTACCACGCCGCTACCAAATCGAGGGTGTCGCGACCCTCGGCGCAAAATCGAAAAAAATTCGCCGATTTGGTAGCGGTTCGGAAGCGACTTGGAAGCGGGTGCGGGCCGGCAGCAAGACGACATGGTTCGCAAGAGCACTTCAGCCAAAAAAGCATTCACCGATCTGCGCGTGCGCGCACTGGTCAAGGGCCAACTTGGCGATCATCTGGACGGCGCAACGCCCGGCCTCTTCTTGCGCGTCGGCAAACGTGGCGCGAGCTGGTCATTGCTTTATCGCGTGACCGGCCATGGCGGCGTTAGCCCCTCGGGGCACAAGACCAAGGGGCCGATGCGAAGGCTGCATCTGGGGGATTACCCCAATGTGAGTCTTGCTGCCGCGCGCGTCAAAGCACACTCTCTTATGCAAGTCGCCGAGGGCGGCGAAGATCCCAAACGGGAAGCAGCAAGAACCACCAGCAGTTCTAGGACGCTGGCTTGGCTCGTCGATCAGTATGTCGAACAATACGCCACGAAGGCGCTGGCCTCGGGACAAGTCGGCGGCTGGGTTCTTAAACGGCATTGGACCCCCCACTTCGGAAAGCGGGCCTACGCCTCGATCACCCGCTCAGAACTTACCGAGCGGCTTAAGTTGATCGCCGCATCGCCAGACCACGGTCCCGGTGCCGCTCTTGAGGCCCGGCGCTGGATCATGGGTCTCTACAGCTGGGCCATCAAAGAAGAGCTGATCTCCCACAATCCGGCCGTTGGACTCATTGGCCGCGAAGGGCTTCGACAAAAGCCCGAAGACCTGCGGCCGCGCGAGCGCGTCCTCGCGATCGATGAAGCGCGTGCGGTCTATCAAGCCACGTTCAAGATGCCCGCGCCTTGGGGCGAACTTGCGCGCGTCCTGCTACTGTCACTCTCGCGGCTCAGCGAATTTTCGAAGGCGGAGCGAGGTTGGTTCGACCGCGTCGGCCGCAATCTTGAGGTTCCGGGCACAGGCCACAAAAACCGGCACCCCAAAACAATACCTCTGACAGATCTGACTTTTGCACTCCTGGATGAACGGCCTCATGGCGAAGAAGGGCCATATCTCTTCTCGACGACCGAAGGACAAAAGCCAATCTATAGCTTCGCTGACAATTACGCGAACAGGCTTCGCGCGCTGACAGCCAAGGAGCTGGGCCGAGAGTTGCCACACTTCACGCTGCATGATTTTCGCCGCTCCGGATCAACGCATTTGACCGGCTTAGGCGTGAACGAAGAAGTCGTTGAAATGCTGCTCGGCCACAAGATCAAGGGCGTGCGCGGCATCTACATGAAACACAAATTCCTCGAAGAACGACGCAACGCCTTGTGTCTCTGGGAGAAAACACTGGGTGCTCCGCGTCGCGCCCTAGAGTGTACAAGATCAGAGACATTCCAAATTGAACGATCCGAGAAACTTTGACGCCTTCAGGCAATCCCTCGAGAAAACGCGGTATGCGCCTCACGCGCCGCCCGCTCTTCGCCGATCCCAAGCGCGACTAGGCAGCGCACGATCAACGCTTGGGTTTCATCGGCTCCCCAACGAGCATGGGGGCACGTGACTTCGCGCATGCCAGAGCAGATTGCGCTCAGGATCAACGTCAGGGCGGCCCGCTGCGCACTGCTCTCGGCAATACAGTCGAATTCGCCCTGATGGAGTTCTTTCAGAAGGACGCGGCCAATCAGCGATTCATGTCCTCCGGCCGCGCCAATCCGGCGCTCCAAAATCACCGCTTGCTCGGGATAGCGCGCCGCCGTCTCGAACATCGCGCCGATCGCAGCAGCTACGCGCGCACCAGGCGTGGACAGAATTCCCACCGCTTGGTTTATGCGCTCGGCGGCGCGCGCTTCGACACTTTGCGTGACAGCTTCGACCAGCGCGGCCTTGTCGCAGAAATAGTTGTACACGGTGCCTTTGGCCAATCCGGCCCGGGCCGCAATCCTGTCAACGGCGACACACTCGCGAAGGTCCGCTCCCAAGACGTGTTCGGCCGCCTCGAGTATGGCTTGGCGATGGACCTTCTTTTGCAGCTCCCGCTTTCCCACATGAGAATCAGAGCCATTGTTGGCGCGAGGCAATCCTCCAACCGCGCTGTGCATTCTCATCCAGGTCATGTCCACCAGCCATTCATTCAATAGATGACCTTGGCGATCAGCATCCCCTCTTCTTCAACCAGTTCGAGCCGGGACATGCACGGCATGCAATAGACCCGGTCACCGGCGCGCAGCTCTTTCGTCGACCGGATAACCACCTTGCAAACCGGGCAGAGCGCCTCATTGGGCCCAAGCTTGTCTCCAGCGCCACGCCAGCGCCGGTAGAAGCGGCGGAAGCGTTTGGGCACCTCATTGAAGCCTGTTTCTTCGAGCTCAAACGTCTGGCGCGGTCGGCGAGCTGAAGTCGTCAGTTCGAGTGGGTCGGTCATCAACGAAAGCCCAGACGTGCGACAGCGGCAAGATAGTCTCCGGCCAAGTCAGGCCGATCGTCACGCTCGACGCCCAATTCACCGAGCGTCTCGGCGAACGTGTTGATGACCAGCGAATCCAGTTCGCGTTTGATTTGATTCAGCCGGTCATGGGTGTGCGGCGCCATAGTCAAGCGCCTGCCGAGATCGTTTTCGCCAAAACCCATGTGCCTGCGCTCATCGGAGACGATGCCGCGCAGCATTTCCGCCGTCACAGGATCGGCCGTGCCCGCGTGATGGCGGAAAACTGTGTATTCCAAACACTCAAGAATGACATTTTGCGCGAAGACCGACGCCTCCCAGTCGCGCGCGTCGACAAATTCCAGCAGGCGCTCCTTGAACTTGAGAAGACTGCGATTGGCCCGTTGCTCGATCTCGGCATCCGGATCGGCGACGCCGAGCTGCTTCATGCGATGGAGCAGAACTTCAAGGTGACGTCCTTCGTCAACGACCTGCGTCGCCAGAAAGATCTTCGCCCCGCGGTCCGGGGCAAATCCGATCATGCCGCTTGAGGCATCGAGCGCCGCAGTCTCACCGACGCAATAATTGCAGAGGGTTGTTATGAGCCCCTGGCGTTGGCGCTCGGTGAGTCCGGTTTCTCTGAGGCCTGGGCTCACGCCGTACGGGCGGCCGTGGAGGTAGCCCTCCACGGCCCCAAACCAGAACTCAAACGAATGCACGGTGCTACGAAACTCCGCTTCGCCGAGTTCGTGCGGGTTGTCTGTTTCCGGCACCGGGGCGCGCCTCAGTTCGGCGATTGATATTCGAGGCCGATACGGCCGAGCCTTGTCTTGAACTCCTTCAGCACTGTCGCCGAGAGCGCGCCTTCCATTTCCTCGTTAGAGGCCTCCGCCAGATTGAGCCCCTGATAGGTCGGGCCCGCTCTATCTTTCTGCGGCGCGCCCGAGCGGGCTTCGGCCGGGCTTCCATTTCGAGCAAACGCTTCGTGGAACGTCGCCAACATATGCTTGGTCATCTCGCGCTGCATGCGCTGCACTTCCGGTTTCTTCTCCGGATAACGCCGGATGAGTTCGCCAATGCGGTTTTCGCCGAAGCCAACATGGCGCCGCTCGTCAGCAATCGTCCCGGACAATGTGTGCGCGAATTTCGGATTGGACGCCTCGGCCCCCGCGTGCAGCATTTCGAACACCGAGAACGCCATGCCTTCGAGCACGATGTTCTGACCAACGACGCCGGCGACGAAGTCCTTCTTGTCGATCTTTTCCAACAGCACTTCGGCAAACTTGCCGAGATGGGGATTGATGTAAGTCTTGATCGTGGTCTCCAGATCGTTCGGCTTCACGCCCAGGTCGTAAAGACGCTGGGTGAAGATCTCGACGTGGCGGCCTTCGTCGAGCGTTTGCGTCGCCAAGAAGGTCTTGCTCGCTTGATCGGGCGCGGCGTTCACCAGACCAGATGACGCGGCAAGGGCGCAGCGTTCGCCGGCAATCAATTGCACCGTCGTTCGTATCTGCTGTTCGCGATAATCATCGTTCTGGAGCAGCTCCGCCGGCTCAATTTCCTCCGGTCCATGGCCATAGACGGTGTCCTCAAGATAGCCTTGCGGACAGGATTCAAGCCATTTTTGAATCGAATAGTTCGCTAGAAAATCCGCCATCGCATAGACCTCCCTGCTTTCGACATTGACGCGTCACTTCGCTTGCGCGGGTAGGCGCGAACGGCCGCTTCGCGGACAAACGCCCGCGAAAGCTGTGGAGGCAAACATAGAGGCTATAGAGCGCTGTGCGCCTCGCGATTGATGATCATCAATCGCGGCTGCGATGTGTCGCCGCAGATCGAAGTCGGCGCCACCTTCGCTGACGACGCGACGCTTTTGATCTCCATCAAGCCGGTCATGCACATGCGCTAAGAAGTGCGCTGCGTTGTCGCTCCATGCGCGGATTTACCTCCGCATTATGTTCGACTCACCGAGACTGTCACGCCTTAGAGTGTGAAGTGGAGCCGTGACATGCCGTTCGATGCCGAAATCTCAGCCGAAATCTGGAACGCGAAGTATCGCTTTCGCGTCGATGGAGATGGAGGCGATGGCGGCGTCGAGGCGACGTGGTCGCGCGTCGCGGCGGCGATCGCTGAAGCCGAGCCCGCGCGCGCCCGCCGACACTGGCGCACGCAATTTGAGACCGCGCTCTCTGACTTCAGATTTCTACCAGCGGGGCGCATCATCGCGGGCGCCGGAACGGGCCGCACGGTCACCTTGTTCAACTGCTTCGTCATGGGGACCATCCCCGACAATCTCGACGGCATCTTTGAGCATTTGCGCGAAGCTGCACTTACCATGCAGCAGGGCGGCGGCGTTGGGATGGATTTTTCCACCATCCGCCCCGCGGGCGCGCCGGTGCGCGGCGTTGGCGCGCAAGCGTCGGGACCGCTCTCCTTCATGGACGCCTGGGACGCTATGTGCCGGACCGTGATGTCGGCCGGGCAACGCCGCGGCGCAATGATGGGCTGTTTGCGCATCGACCACCCCGACATCGAACACTTCATCGACGCCAAGCGCGACCCGGCGCGGCTGCGCAATTTCAATGTGTCGGTGCTCGTCACCGACGCCTTCATGGCGGCTTTGTCGGCCGATCAGGACTGGCCGCTGCAATTTGACGGTCAGACCTATCGCATAGTGCGAGCGCGGGATTTGTGGGCGCGCTTGATGCGCGCGACCTACGATGTCGCCGAGCCTGGCGTCATTTTTATTGACCGGGTCAATGCGGAAAATAACCTCGCTTATTGCGAGATGGTGTCGGCGACCAATCCGTGCGGAGAGCAGCCCCTGCCGCCCTACGGCGCTTGCCTCTTGGGTTCGATCAATCTTTCACGCCTGGTCAAACACCCCTTCGAGCCAGACGCTGCGATTGATCTCGAAGATCTGGAACAGCTTACCGCTACGGCGGTTCGCCTGCTGGACAACGTCATCGATGTCTCGCGTTATCCGCTGCGCGAGCAGGAAGAAGAAGCGAAGTCGAAGCGCCGCATCGGACTTGGCGTAACCGGGCTCGCTGACGCGCTGATCTTCTGCAACGCGCGCTATGGGGCCGCTGACGGACTTGCGCTGACCGAAAGTTGGCTGCGCTCGATCCGAACGGCCGCCTATCGCGCCTCGGCAAAGCTTGCAGCGGAGAAAGGCGCATTTCCGGCCTATGACACAGCCATCCTGGACCGGCCAACGCTTGCGTCATTGGACGAAGAGACGCGCGGACTGATCGCCGAACACGGTCTGCGCAATGGCTGCCTCACCACCATCGCCCCCACCGGCACCATCTCTCTGCTCGCCGGCAACACATCGTCGGGCATAGAGCCGGTGTTCGCGTTCTCCTATCAGCGCCGCGTCCGCCAACAGGACAATTCGTTTATCGAGGAGCCCGTCCAGGACTATGCGCTCACGCTTTGGCGGCGCTTGCATGGTGATGCGCCGCCGCCGGAACACAGCTTCGTCAGCGCGCAGACCCTAACCCCGGCCGATCACTTGGCGATGCAGGCGACGGCGCAGCGTTTCATCGACAGCTCGATTTCGAAGACGGTCAATTGTCCGGAAGATATTCCCTTCGAGGAGTTCTCCGACATTTATGCGCGTGCGTTCGACCTCGGCTGCAAGGGCTGCACTACGTATCGGCCGAACGCGGTCACCGGCTCGATCCTCTCGGTTGAGAAGCCGGACCACAATGCGCCGCTTTCCCCTCCGCCCGCGGCGCTGGCGTCGCGGCCGGAGACGCTGATCGGCTCGACTTACAAAATCAAATGGCCGGAAAGCGAGCACGCGCTCTATGTCACCATCAACGATATCGAAGAGAATGGCGCGCGCCGGCCCTTCGAGATTTTCGTCAACTCCAAGAACATGGAGCACTACGCCTGGACCTTGGCGCTGACGCGCATGATCTCAGCCGTCTTCCGGCGCGGCGGCGATGTGACATTCGTGGCTGAAGAACTGAAGGCAGTGTTCGATCCACGCGGCGGCTCGTGGCTCAATGGACGCTATGTGCCCTCGCTTTTGGCCGCCATCGGCGATGTCATCCAGCGGCACTTGGACAGTGACATGGTCTCGGCGCCGGCGGCCGTGACGGTCGCGCCGCCGCAAACCCGCCCGCGCTTTTGCCCCAAGTGTAGCGCGGCCTCTCTTATCCGCAGCGAGGGCTGCGACAAGTGCCTGGAGTGTGGCTACTCAAAGTGCTCATGAAGTTCTATTTGCCCGTCGCCGCAACCCGGCGGCGGCGGGCCATGAACCGCCGGCCCAGCATTTCAATGTCGCTCTCGCTGAAGCGGCGGCGCGCCAATGGGATGATCACGGCGTT
Source organism: uncultured Terricaulis sp. (assembly GCA_964653495.1). Lineage (GTDB taxonomy): Bacteria > Pseudomonadota > Alphaproteobacteria > Caulobacterales > Aquidulcibacteraceae > Vitreimonas. Next base: position 329,713 of record CAZZFE010000001.1, read on the forward strand.
CTCCAGCGCCAAGTGACGACGCTCATGGTGCGCGAAGGCGACGAGCGCTTCAGCGCCCCCTTCGATCGCCTGCGGCGGCCGGCGCACTAGCAGACACGCATTGAGCACGTCGCGGACGCGCTCTGAGAGTGACTTGTCCTCGGCGTGCTCGCGCGCGAGGCGGCCAAGCACATCCTCGATTTCGTCCTCGGCAAGACACCGGCGGCGCAGCAACGGAAACACATCCTCCTCTTCGTCGATCACGTGCAAGGTGAGGTCGAAGCGAATGAAATCGACAAGCGCTGTGATCACCGAGGCGTCGAAGTCGGAGGCGGCAGCGAGCTCCTCCAACGCCCGGCACATGCGCCGGTGATTGAGATGCTCGGCGAGCAGGAATTCGATCGCATCGCTGGGCGGGACCGGGCGCACACCTCGATCGCGAAGATCGCCGGAGGTCATAAGATGCTCTCCAATTGCAAGCGAAAGGCAATCATACGCGCCGCGCAGGCCGCGCCTGGATCGCTCGCATCTCTTGCCGCCGAGATGAGGCTCGCCCAGGCTTCCTCATCGGCTTCGGCCATGAAATCGGAGACGGCGATACGGAGAAACTGGGCCTCACTCTCTCCGCGCCGGCCGGCTTCGGAGGCCAATTGCGACGCTGTGGATGGATCATGATCGCTGAGCCAGGCGCTAAGAGCGGCGCTCGACTTGCCCTTGAGCGCAAGCAAATCGCCCAACATGAGATCAGTCATGAGGGCGCCCCGCTCAGCAGCGCGAGGCCTTCGATCGTGGCGCTCAACGCTAGAGCGCCAACATAACGGGCTGACGCCGCTACTTCCGACCGCGCGCGAAGCGCCGCGCGAACGTTGTCCACAACGGCCTCGAACGGAAGCAGCCGCTCCGGGGCAAGACGATCCAGCCGCACCACATGCCAACCATGGCGCGTGCGAAGCGGCGCAGGCGCCACCGACCCAGGTTCCAGCGCGAGAACGAAACGCTCGAACTCGGGCGCGAGATCGCCGCGCGTGAGCTGGCCAAGCGCGCCGCCTTCGGCCGCGGTCGGGCATGCCGAATATGAGCGGGCGAGCTTGCTGAAATCGCCGCCGGCATGGAGCTGCTCGATCAGTTCAAGCGCGCGCTGGTGGGCGGCGGCCCACGCCGCGGCGTCCGCCTCATCGGCTTCAATCAGAATATGCGATGCTTCGAAAAGCTCGGGCGCGGTGAACCGGCTCTTCGAGCCTTCATAAACCCGGCGGCACTCGGCCTCGCTTGGCTCCGCGCCCGGCGCTTCGACGGCCAGGACCTGGCGAATGAGCGCTTCATCGGCCGTCTCTTCCCTACCCTGCCCGTCTATGAGCGGCTGAGGTTGCAAGCCCAACTCTCCCGCACGGCGAAGAAGAAGGTGACGGATGACGAGCGCGCGCGCGGCCATGGCGCGCGCCTCAGGCCCCGAGGAAGCGGCATGGTTTTGTGCTTCCGCGGCGATGCCGCTCTCTTCGATGTGGACGCCGTCCACATAAATTGGCGGGGCGCCGACATGACGCCGCGCCGCGGGGGTTGGGGCGTGGCCGCAGCCTGCGAACGCCTCCTTGGGCGCCTCATCTGGAACTGTGCGGATCAAAGTATGTTTCATTTGGCGCTCCGCACCGCCAAGTGCTTGGACCGTACGATCTGCCAGCCGCGGCGATTGAGATACCAGACCGGCGCTGAGAGCATGTGCACCAGGCGCGTGAACGGAAACACCAGCAGAATGGTCAATCCCAGCGTCAGGTGCGCTTTGAAGATCCAGTGGGCGTCGGCGACATAGTCCGCGGCGCCCGCGCGGAGCGTGAAGATGCTCTGGGCCCAGTTCATGAATTTCACCATCTCCACGCCGTCGCGATGTTCGAGCGAGATCGGAATGGTGGCGAGGCCCAAACAGAGCTGCGCCATCAGCAAAACTAGGATCGCCGTGTCGCCGAAGCTCGATGTCGCTCTGATGCGCGCATCGAACAAACGCCGGTGCAGCAACAACAAGCCGCCGGCCAGACACATTGCCCCTGCTACGCCGCCGGCGACGATGGCCAGCATCTGCTTTGCCCCGTGGCTGACGCCGAGGGCGTCCCACACCGCAATTGGCGTCAAAAGGCCGACGAGGTGTCCGGCAAAGATCGCCAACACGCCGACGTGAAACAGCACCGAGCCAAGCACGAGCTGGCGGCGACGCAGCAATTGTGAGGAGCCCGTGCGCCATGTGTATTGTTCACGGTCGAACCGCAGCACCGACCCGATCGCCAAGACAGCGAGCGCGACGTACGGGTAAAATCCAAACAGTGCCTGATTGAGCCAATCCATGATCAATCCTCAGTAGCGGTATTCGAGCGTGAGCCAGAGTTTGGTGCGGTCAGCAAAACGCGGATCCTCGCCGTCGAACGCCGCCGCCTTGGCCTCGAACGAAACATGTTCGCTCAACCCAAAACGTACCGACGCATCAAATTCGGAACCAAAGTCCACTTCCCCGCGGTCGTCGGTGAAGTCGTGGGCGCGAAGCGTGAATGTGACAGGCTGGGCGCCGCGCCATGGGTCTGTGCTGTAGGCAACACTCGCATTGAGGTCGCGCACGCCGTCGACTGGCGTGGTCAAGAACACATCGGCCCATCCCTGAAAGGCGTGAAGCGTCGCCAGCGGCGTTGTGAAGCCGCGCGCGTCATCGCCTTCGAGGCGCTCGCCAGCCACCGCGACGGTCCAGTGATCCCGGCGCACCGCGAGTTCAGCGTGCTGATAGCCCAAATCGAAATCTGCGGTGTTTGAACCGTACTCGCTTTGCGCCGCAGCCTCGAGCGTAAGACGCGGCCGAAACGCGCCCACATCCCATTCGTTGGACCAGCGCACGCCGTAGGTCTGGTTCGACTGGGCCGGCGCATCGCGGCCGAAGTCGAGCAAGAGTGCGTAGAGGTTAGCCCTGCCCCAAGGCAGATCGACATCGGCCTCGATCACATGGGAGTCGCTCTCCCATTCGCCTTGCGGACTATCGTCCCCGAAGATGCGGCGGACATTGTCGATATAGATGTAGGTAAACGCCGCGTGCTCGAACGGGCGAGCATCCAGCCGAAGCGCGTCGAATGTCTGTTCGTTCTGACGGAACCCAACATTTCCGATGAAGCGCGCATTGTTGAGCACGATGCGCTGACGCCCCAGCACGGCGCGGCGACCCCCAGCGCCCGACCAGGAGACTTGCAGCCTGTTGAGCTCGAACGCCTCAGGGTCTGGGATCACTGCGTACTGAGCAGCGCCGTTTACGGTGTCGTTGAACTCGTCGCTCAACTGCGCGACGCCCTCGACTTCACCCAAAACCCGGAATCCGCGCCAGGCTGGGGTTTCATATCCCAGGCGCGCGCGCAGCGTCAGCGCGTCAGCGTCGGCGAGCCCATCTTGCGACACGCTTTCATAGCGCAGGCGCGTGTCGACAATGATGTCGCCTGCATTGGCGGGCGTTTGAGCCTGCGCCGCCTCGATCATAGCCAGTGCGCCGAGCGCACTGAATGCGAGCGCGGCCATTCTTAACGCCATGACGCTCACGCGGCACTCTCCTTGATCCGCCCAACCAGTGCGGCCTTTGGGCAATCGACCTTGTCAGGCCCGAATGTCACCTGCTCTTCGGCCCAAGCCCGATCGAGCGCTTCCAGATCATCCGGATTGTCGTCGGGCTCCTGCAGAAGCGCCTTTACAGCCTCTGGATTGCGGTCGGCGTCCACAATCGCGACCAATGCATCGAAGATGAGCGCGTAATTGGAGTCTCGCTTCTTCAAGCGCTCACGCAACGCCTCAAGCACGTGCGCCGCCTGCCCAAGCAACGCCGCCGCTTCATCGGCCGGGCGCTGCGACAAGAACTCAAGAAACACCGGAAGGTGATCTGGCAATTCCTTCGCCGTGAGTTCGAGGCCGTGTGAGGAATAGAGCTTTAGAAGCTCGACCATGGCCTGGCCGCGATCGCGGCTCTCGCCATGGATGTGCTCGTAAAGCTGCAGCGAAAGCGAACGGGTCCGGTCGAACAAATCCACGTAACGCGCCTGAGCATCGTAGAGATCGTCCTGCTCCAACTCCCGCGCCAATGGCGCAAGGCCTCGCACCAGAGCCATTGGCACAATCCCCCCCACGGCCAAGGCAGCCATCGCCGACGGCACGAGCGCTGCGACTTCGGCAGCCGGGTAACTCAACAACACCGCTAGTGCGCGATAGGTATTGGCCACTGTCAGACCTCCATCGGATTTTTGGCGGCGCGCTTTTTTGCGGGTCCGAATAGGCCGAGTTCGGTGCGCCCGCCGGACGCCTCGTTGCCGAAGCTGAAGCCGCAAGCGCCGCGCAGCTCGTAGGCATCCTCCGCCCCTTCACGGTGCGAAGTCGGGATGACAAAGCGATCTTCATAATTCGCGATCGCCATGATCTGATACATGTCTTCGATCGCCGCCGGCGTCAGCTTCACGCGAGCAGCCACGCCATGATCGATGACGCCGTCAATCGTCTTGGCGCGCATATAGGCGCGCATCGCCAGCATGCGCTCGAGCGCGGTTACGATCGGCGCCTCCTCGCCTGCTGTCAGCATATTGGCGAGATATTGGACGGGGATGCGGAGGCTCTTCACGTCGGGCATGACGCCGTCATGTTCGATCGCGCCCAATGACGCCGCGGATTGAATGGGCGACAGCGGGGGCACGTACCAAACCATCGGCAGCGTGCGATATTCTGGGTGCAGCGGGAACGCGACGCGCCAATCGATCGCCATTTTGTAGATCGGACTGCGGCGCGCCGCTTCCAGCCAAGCTTCCGGCACGCCATCGGCGCGGGCCTGCGCGATCACTTTCGGATCGTGCGGGTCCAAAAATATCTCAAGCTGCTTTTCGTAAAGATCCTTCTCGTCGACGCTCGCGGCTTCCTCGATGCGGTCGGCATCATAGAGGATAACGCCCAAATAGCGGATGCGACCGACGCAGGTCTCCGAACACACTGTCGGTTGCCCCGACTCGATGCGCGGGTAGCAGAACGTGCACTTCTCGGATTTGCCGCTCGACCAATTGTAATAGATCTTCTTGTAGGGACAGGCCGAGACACACATGCGCCAACCCCGGCACTTGTCCTGATCGATCAGGACGATGCCGTCTTCCTCGCGCTTATAGATCGCCCCCGATGGGCACGCCGCGACGCACGACGGATTGAGGCAGTGCTCGCACAAGCGCGGCAAGTACATAAGAAACGTGTTCTCGAACTGGCCGTATATTTCCTTTTGGACGTTCTCGAAATTTGCGTCCTTCGAACGCTTGGAGAATTCGCCGCCCAGAATCTCTTCCCAGTTTGGGCCTCTCTCGATCTTCTCCATGCGCTCGCCGGTGATCTTCGAACGCGGACGCGCTGTCGGAAACGCCTGCATCTCCGGAGCGGTTTGCAGGTGCGCGTAGTCGAAATCGAACGGCTCGTAATAATCGTCGATCTCGGGAAGGTCGGGGTTAGCGAAAATCTTGGCGAGGATGCGCCATTTCGGTCCCATTCGCGGTTCGAGTTTGCCGCTCTTGGTCCGCGTCCAGCCGCCGTTCCAGCGCTTTTGATTCTCCCAATCGCGCGGATAGCCGACGCCGGGCTTGGATTCAACGTTGTTGAACCACGCGTATTCGACGCCTTCGCGATTGGTCCAGACGTTTTTGCATGTGACGGAACAGGTGTGACACCCGATGCATTTATCGAGGTTCAGCACCATGCCGATCTGAGCGCGCACCTTCATCGGCTGGCCTCCACTTCAGCAAGCGGTTTGTCGAGCCAGTCGACCTTGTCCATCTTGCGCACGATGACGAACTCGTCGCGGTTTGAACCGACCGTGCCGTAATAGTTGAAGCCATAGGCGAGCTGGGCGTAGCCGCCGATCATGTGCGTCGGCTTCAGCACGGTGCGCGTCACCGAATTGTGGATGCCGCCGCGATGTCCGGTAAGTTCGGAACCGGGCGTGTTCACGATCTTCTCCTGCGCGTGATACATGAAGGCGGTGCCTTCACGGATGCGCTGAGAGACCACGGCGCGCGCGGTCAGCGCGCCGTTTGAGTTGAACGCCTCTATCCAGTCATTGTCCTTGATGTTGCCGCGCGCTGCATCCTTCTCCGATATCCACACGACAGGGCCGCCGCGGTTGAGCGTCAGCATCAGCAGATTGTCCGAATATGTAGAGTGGATGCCCCACTTTTGGTGCGGGGTAATGAAATTGAGCGTGATTTCCTTTTCGCCGTTGGAGCGGAATTTGTGCGACGCCCCAGTGGTCTTGAGGTCGATCGGTGGCTTGTAGACGCAAAGACCCTCGCCGAACGCCCGCATCCACAGATGGTCTTGATAGAGCTGTTGGCGTCCCGTCAGCGTGCGCCACGGGATGAGTTCATGCACGTTGGTGTAGCCGGCATTGTAACAGACCTTCTCGCTTTCGATTCCGGACCAAATTGGCGAGGAGATGATCTTGCGCGGCTGCGCCACGACATCGCGGAAACGGATCTTCTCGTCTTCCTTCGGCAAGGCCAGATGTGCGTGTTCGCGCCCAGTTTGTTTTTCCAGCGACTGCCAGGATTTGACGGCAACCTCGCCGTTTGTCTCTGGCGCGAGCATCAGGATGGTCTCGCACGCATCGATATCGGTCTCGATCTTGGCCAGGCCCTTTGTCGGCCCCTCGGCGACTTCGCCGTTCAACGCCCTCAGATGTTCGATTTCGTGATCGGTGTTCCAGCCCAAGCCCTTGCCGCCATTGCCGACCTTGGCCATGAGCGGGCCGAGCGCGGTGAAGCGCCGGTAGAGGTTGGGATAATCGCGCTCGACGACTGTGATCTGGGGACCGGTCTTACCCGGGATGAGCTTGCACTCCCCTTTCCACCAATCATGCACGTCGAACGGCTGGGCCATTTCACCTGGGCTGTCATGCTGGATCGGCGTCAGCACCACATCCTTCTCGACGCCCAGAACCTCGGGACAAACTTCAGAGAACGCCTTGGCGATCGACTTGAAGATCTCCCAGTCCGACTTGCACTCCCAGACCGGATCAACCGCCGCGGTGAGCGGGTGGATGAAGGGATGCATGTCTGAGGTGTTGAGATCGTTCTTCTCGTACCAAGTCGCGGTCGGCAAGACGATGTCGCTATAGACAGCCGTCGTCGACATTCGAAAGTCGATGGTGACCAGAAGATCGAGCTTTCCCTCAGGCCCCTCGTCGCGCCATTTGACATCGACGGGCTTGCGCCGACCGGTGACGCCCAAGTCTTTGCCGAGCACGCCATTCGATGTGCCGAGCAGATGCTTCAGAAAGTATTCGTGGCCCTTGCCTGAGGAGCCCAACAGGTTGGAGCGCCACACAAACATGTTGCGCGGCCAATTGTCAGGGTGATCTGGATCCATGCAGCTCATTTCAAGCCGCTTGGATTCAAGTTCTCGGGCGGCGTATTCGCGCGGATCAATCCCTTCGCGTTCCGCGGCTTTCGCGACTTCAAGCGGGTTGGTCTTGAGCGCCGGCGCCGATGGCAGCCAGCCCATACGCTCGGCCTTGGCGTTGTAATCGATGAAGGTCGCCCCCCAATCGCCATCGGGCGCCGTTGGCGAGAGGATTTCCTTCACGTCGAGCGTCTCGTAGCGCCACTGATCGCTATGGGCGTAAAAGAAGCTGGTTGAGTTTTGCTGGCGCGGCGGGCGCGCCCAGTCGGTCGCAAACGCCAGCGGCGCCCATCCGGTCTGCGGCCGCAATTTTTCTTGTCCGACATAGTGCGACCAGCCGCCGCCGGATTGTCCGATGCAGCCGCACATCGCGAGGAGATTGATCACCCCGCGATAATTCATGTCCATGTGATACCAATGGTTCATCGCCGCGCCGATGATCACCATCGACTTGCCATTGGTCTTTTCAGCATTGGTGGCGAAACCGCGCGCGACCGCGATCACCTGCTCGCGCGGGACCGTTGTGACCTTTTCCGCCCAAGCGGGCGTGTAGGGTTCAAGGTCGTCGTAACTCGACGGCAGATGCTCACCGCCGAAGCCCTGATCGACGCCGTAATTGGCGAGGAAGAGATCGTAGACGGACGCGACCAATGTCTCGCCGTCCTTCAGCATGAGGCGCTTCACCGGCACGCGGCGCATCAGCGTATCGGGGTGATCGGTCGAGGCAAAACCATTCGACGCGGTATTGGCGAAATACGGGAAAAGCACTTCGGCCACGTCGTCGTGCGCGCCCTTCAGGCCAACGCGCAATTTTACCTGAGCGCCTTCAGCCGTTTTCTCCTCGAGATTCCACTTGCCGTCCTCACCCCAGCGGAAACCGATCGAGCCGGTCGGCACGACTGGCGCGCCAGTCGCTTCATCGACGCCGATGGTTTTCCAGTCGGGATTGTTGTCTTGCGCCAGAGCGTCATCGAAATCCGACGCCCGCAACAGGCGCTCGGGTACATAGCGGCCATCCTTCTTCACCAGCCGCACGAGCAGCGGCATGTCGGTGTAGCGTCGGACGTAATCCTTGAAGTACGGCACTTCTCGGTCGCGATGAAATTCCGTCAGCACGACGTGACCCAGAGCCATGGCGAGCGCGGCGTCCGTCCCCTGCTTCACCGAGATCCAAAGATCGGCGAACTTCGAGGCTTCTGAATAGTCCGGGCAAATGACGACCGATTTGGCCCCCTTATAGCGAACCTCGGTATAGAAATGCGCATCTGGCGTGCGCGTTTGCGGAACGTTGGAGCCCCAGACCAGGATGAAGCCGGAATTATACCAGTCGGCAGATTCTGGAACGTCGGTTTGTTCGCCCCACGTCTGCGGACTTGCAGGCGGCAAATCGCAATACCAATCATAGAATGAGCCGCACGCGCCGCCCAAGAGCTGCAAATAACGCGCGCCGGCGGCATAGGAGATCATCGACATCGCCGGGATCGGCGAGAAACCGAACACGCGATCGGGCCCATGCTTTTTGACCGTGTACGCGTTGGCCGCACCGATCAGTTCCGTAACTTCATCCCAAGTCGAGCGCACCAATCCGCCGCCGCCCCGGATCGAGGTGTAGGATTTGCGTTGCTGCGGGTTCTCGACAATCGACGCCCAAGCCTGAACCGGCGACATCGTCTTGCGCGCCGCGCGCCAAAGCTTCAGCAGCCGGCCGCGCACCATCGGGTATTTCACGCGGTTGCCGGAATAGAGGTACCAAGAATAGCTCGCGCCACGCGCACAGCCGCGCGGTTCATGGTTGGGCAGGTCGGGGCGCGTGCGCGGATAATCAGTCTGTTGCGTTTCCCAGGTGACGATGCCGCCCTTGACGTAGATCTTCCACGAGCAGGACCCCGTGCAGTTCACGCCGTGCGTCGAGCGCACAATCTTGTCGTGCTGCCAGCGCCGCCGGTAGGCCTCTTCCCAGGAGCGGTCCTCGTCGTTCATCACGCCGTGGCCGCTCGCATAAAGCTCGGTCTTGCGGGTGAAGAAGGCCAGGCGGTCGAGTGTGTGGCTCATGTGCGTTCAGGTCCTATTCCGCAGCGACGTTGACGGGCGACGCCGGCGACACGCCTTTGTTCTCAACATCGAAGAGCAAGCCGCCGCGCCGCGCGTAGACGAACCACGTGATGGCAAGGCAGGAGACGTAGAAGAGAAGGAAGCCGATCAGAGCGGCGGTCGCGCTGCCGGTCTCAGCAATCGAAAAACCAAAGCTCTTCGGAATGAAGAAGGCGCCATAGGCGGCGATGGCGGAGGTGAAGCCGGTAATGGCCGCCGATTCCTTCTCCGCCTGCTTCAACTGCTCTTGGGGGGAGGCTTGAGGCGAAAGCCGCGCGATCTCTTTCCGCATGATGGCCGGGATCATTTGGAAGGTGGATGCGTTGCCGACGCCGCTCGCGAAGAAGAGCAGCATGAAGCAGGCGAAGAAGCCCCAAAACGCGCCGGGCGCGGTCTTGTTAGCAAGGAAGTAGATGACGCCGATCGTGCCCAGCATCATCATGGCGAAGACTGCGAGCGTCACCCGCGCGCCGCCGAAGCGATCGGATATCCAGCCAGTGAAGGAGCGCGACAGAGCGCCGACCAGCGGCCCGAGGAAGGCGATCTGTAGCACATTGATTTCGGGAAATTGCGTGCTGGTCAGCAGCGGGAACGCGGCGGAGAAGCCGATGAACGAGCCGAACGTGCCGGTATAGAGCCAGCACATGATCCAGTTCTGTCTGCGCGTGAAGATCACCGATTGCTCAGCGAACGAGGCCTTCGCGGTCGACAGATCGTTCATGCCGAACCAAGCCATGAAGGCGGACACGACAATGAACGGGACCCAAATGAAGCCGGCGTTCTGCATGAACATCGTGCCGCCAGCTTGCGTGGTTTGTCCGGCGCCGCCGAAACTCCCAAACACCGCCATGGTGATGGCGATCGGCACCAAAAATTGCATGGCGCTGACGCCTAGATTGCCGAGCCCGGCATTGAGCGCCAGCGCATTGCCCTTCTCAGCGCGCGGAAAGAAGAAGCCGATATTTGACATTGAGCTCGCGAAATTGCCGCCGCCCAATCCGCACAGGAGCGCCAAGCCCAGCATGATCCAGTAGGGCGTCTCAGCGTTCTGGACCGCAAAGCCAATGCCAAGCGCGGGTGCAAGCAGCGACCATGTCGTCAGCGTCGTCCAGAGCCGCCCGCCAAACACAGGCACCATGAACGAATAGAAGATGCGAAGCGTGGCGCCTGAAAGACCCGGCAGTGCAGCAAGCCAGAAAAGCTGATCGGTTGTGTAGTCAAAGCCAATGGTCGGGAGCTTGGCCACGACCACCGACCACACCATCCAGACGGCAAAGGAAAGGAAAAGCGAAGGCACCGAGAGCCATAGATTGCGTGCGGCGACGCCTCTCCCCTTCTCCTTCCAGAACGTTGCCTCGTCGGGGCGCCAATCGGTGATGAGCCCAGCCATCGCCGGCTTGTGCTTGGCCGGCTCGTGGATCGGCTGCATTTCTGGAAATTGCGGCAGGACGTCGAGCGTCTGGCCCGCAGCTTCGCGCTCCATTTGGCGGACCGCAAAGTGCATCCAGACAAGAGAGCCGGACACGATGAGGAAGAGCAGCATGAAGCAGCTCGTCCAGATGCCGGTAAGATCATTCAGAATGCCGAAGGCGATCGGCAGCACGAAACCGCCAAGACCGCCGATCATGCCGACAAGACCGCCAACCGCACCGACGTCTTTCGGATAATAGACCGGGATGTGCTTGAACACCGCCGCCTTGCCCAGGCTCATGAAGAACCCAAGCACGAAAACGATGATGGTGAAGCCGACGAGGCTTGTCTCCAGCCGAAAAGCAATCGGGCCTTCAATGCCGTCGATCACATAAGCGGTCGGTGGGTAGGAAAGCAGAAACGTCGCCGCGATGCCGACCAGGAAGGTCCAATACATCACTTGCCGAGCGCCAACCTTGTCCGAGAGATGCCCGCCATAGATCCGAAACAGTGACGCCGGCACCGAGAAGGCCGCCGCGACCATGCCCGCGGTCTTCAAGTCGAGATCATAGACGCCGACCAGATAGCGCGGCAGCCACAGCGACAGAGCGACGAACGCGCCGAACACGAAGAAGTAATAGAGCGAGAAGCGCCACACCTGGACGTTCTTCAGCGGCTCGAACTGCGCCAGCATAGGCCGTGGACGGGCGCCGCTGCGCCGTCGCGCGATCAGCTCTGGATCGTCCTTCGTGAATAAGTAGAAGCCAATCGCGATGACGACCAATGCGATTGACCAATATTGCGCGACGGCTTCCCAGCCCAACGCAAGCAGCACGAACGGCGCGACGAACTTGGTGACGGCGGCGCCGACATTACCGGCGCCGAAAATGCCAAGCGCGGTGCCTTGTTGTCCAGCAGGATAAAATTTCGACACATAGGTGATGCCAACGGCGAATGAGCCGCCAGCGATGCCGACGCCCAGCGCGGCGAGCAGGAATTGCGGATACGTCTCGGCATAGGAGAGCAGGAAAGTGGCGGCCGCGGCCGCGAGCATAACCAACAGGTAGACAAGCCGCCCGCCGAACTGGTCGGTCCAAACGCCAAGCACCAGCCGAATGAGCGAACCCGTCAGGATCGGCGTGCCGATCAGAAGGCCAAATTGCGTCTCGGACAGGCCGAGGTCCTGCTGAATCTGGACGCCGATGATCGAAAAAATAGTCCAAACGGCAAAGCACGCCGTGAAAGCGATGGTGCTGAGCCAAAGCGCGCCATCTGCGCCGCTCTGCTTGGCGGGTTGCTCGCTCAGTGACATCATGACGGTCGCCCCGTTCGCCGCGGCGCCTAAGCGCCGTCCTTCGTGGAAACCATCACCATCATTCGCGGGCGAAGCATTTGATGTGGATCAAGCGGCGGCGGTCCGCGCGCGAGAAAAGCGCACCTGTGCGAGCCAGCCGCAGGCTTGATTGATCATGTCCGGCCTATGCCTTGCGGAATATCAAGCCGGCGCTTGGCATTGGTTAAGCCGCCACCCTCGCTTGATCTGCATCAAATCGCTCAGCGCCGAACGGCGCCAGATTGACCTCGCCAAGGCGGGAGAGCGGCGTGCGCGCGAGTGAAATAGAGAGAGTGAAGGGACTGCCGCTCTTTGCGGATGTCGCGCCCGACACGTTCCGCGTCGCAACCGCAGGCGCCCATCTGCAACGGTTTCCGCCCGGCACCATGCTCCTGCTTGAGGGCGATCCTGTAGATTTTCTCTATGTTCTTCTGGACGGCCAGGTTGAGCTCCACGGCACCTGGAATGACCACGAGACAGTGCTCACCATCCTAAGACCGGTTTCCACATTCATCCTCGCGGCGGTTGTTCTCGACGCCGCCGCGCTCATGTCGGCGCGCACTTTGGAACGCTGCGAAATCCTGATGATTCCAGGCGACGCGATCCGCACCGCGATGCGGCTCGATACGCGCTTTGCCATGGCCGTCTCACGCGATCTTGCCGGTTGTTATCGGGGGCTTGTGCGCAACATCAAGAATATCAAGCTGCGCAACAGCACAGAGCGGCTCGCCAATTACTTGCTTGCCTTGCGCGCCGCCGACAATTCAGGCGGCGTCGTGCGGCTTCATCACGAAAAGCGCGTACTTGCGTCTCTTCTCGGCATGACGCCTGAGAACCTGTCACGATCTTTCGCAGCGTTGCAGCAGCACGGCGTCGCGGTCCAGGGCGCTATCGTCACCCTTGGCAGCGTGGCCGCGCTCGAAAACCTCGCAAAGCCCGACCCTCTCATCGACAATCATGCGCCCCGCGGCGGCGATATCGTCGCCGACGCCGACGCTGAAATCTGGCTCTCCGAACTTTCTCGGTCGAATCCCAGATGATCCACCCACGCTCAGTCTCTGAAACACGCATTGCCGGGGTCTTACTCGCTGGCGGCAAGTCGTCGCGCTTTGGCGGCGAAAAGGCGATCGCGCTCTTTGGCGGCAAGACCTTGATGGAAGTCGTGGCCCTGGCGTTCAAGGACTTGCCGAAATTTGCGGTGAGCGCACAACCTGCGTCGGCGGCCGCCGCGCGCGCACACGCCTGGGGCGTCTCAGTCCTCAGCGACGATGTATCCGCACCCGCGGGTCCTCTCGCAGGCGTCGCTGCGGGGCTAGATTGGGCAAAGCATGAAGGCTTTGACTTCATCGCAACGGCGCCATGCGATGCGCCGCTCCTGCCCGGCGATTTTGTCCAACGCCTAGCGGATGGCATAGGCGCCGCACCGGCCGCCTATGCGGTCACGTGCCAGGGCGAACATCCGCTGTGTGCGCTCTGGCGCGTTGACCTGCTTGAACCTCTCAAAGCCCGCCTTGACGCCGGCGAGCATCCGGCGGCGAGAGCTTTCCTCCGAGACATCGGCGCCGCGGCCGTTCATTTCGATGACGCCCTGGCCTTCGCCAACGCCAATACGACCGACGCGCTCGCCGAACTGGAGCGCAGCGCATGAAGCCGCTCATCGATCCTTTCGGTCGCGCCATCACCTATCTTCGCGTGTCGGTGACCGACCGCTGCGATTTACGTTGCATCTATTGCATGAGCGAGCGCATGCGCTTTTTGCCACGCAACGAACTCCTCTCGATCGAAGAACTCGATCGGCTTTGCACCGCTTTTATCGAGCGCGGCGTCCGGCGCCTGCGGTTCACCGGCGGCGAGCCTCTGGTTCGCCGCGGCTTTATAGACCTCTTGCAGAGCGTCAAACGTCATCTGGGCGCGGGCCTTGATGAGATCACAATCACCACCAATGGCGTTCAGCTTGCCGAGTTCGCCCTGCCCCTCTTCGAAGCGGGCGTGCGGCGCGTCAATGTCTCGGTCGATTCACTCGACCGTGACAATTTCAAGCACATCACGCGCCGCGACCGCCTGGAGCAGGTCTTGAATGGCCTCGATGCGGCCGAGCGCGCTGGCCTCAAGATTAAGATCAACACGGTCGCACTGAAATACGACAACGCCCATGAAATACCGGAACTGGTGAAGTGGGCTCATGGCCGGGGCTTCGACATCACTTTGATTGAGACCATGCCGCTCGGCGAAATCGACGAAGACCGCACCGATCAATTCCTGTCGCTTGCCCGCGTGCGCGAGGATATGGCGAGCTATTGGCGGTTGACCGACTTGCCCGATCGCACCGGGGGCCCGGCGCGCTACGTGCGCGTCGAGGATACGGGCGGGCGGCTCGGGTTCATCACGCCCCTCACCCACAATTTTTGCGAAGCCTGCTCACGCGTGCGTCTCACCTGCACCGGCAGACTCTATCTTTGCCTCGGGCACGAAACCTCCGTCGATCTGCGCGATCCCTTGCGCGTCAATGGCTGCGATTCAGCGCTTCAAGCGGCGATCGACGGCGCCATCGCCTTGCGACCCAAAGGTCATGACTTTCACATCGAGCGGCTCCGCGCGCCCGCAACCGCGCGCCACATGTCGGTGACAGGCGGATGACACGATTGCTTTTCTTTGGACGTTTGCGCGACGTGGCCGGTGAAAGCGAACGCCTGGTCGACCTTCCCGCCGACATTGGCACAGTGGGCGAACTGCGTGCATGGCTTGCGAATGATGACGCCGACCTCGGCGCCGCATTGCAGGCGGGCGGCATCCACGTCGTCGTCGATCAAGTCCTTCGCAACGGCCCGGCCGTGAGCGTTCGCGGCGCACGTGAGATTGCATTCATGCCTCCCTTGAGCGGGGGCTAAGAGTGACAGAGACGGTCGTCCTCCTCTGCTTGGCAATCGCCGCCGCCGCGGCGCTCTACGCCTCGGTCGGACATGGCGGCGCCTCCGCTTATATCGCTCTTATGGCGCTCACGGGTCTCGCGCCTGAAGAGGTGCGGCCTGCAGCGCTGGTTCTCAATATTCTGGTTGCCGGCTTAGGCGCATGGCGGTTCGTTCGCGCGGGCAGATTCGACTGGCGCGTGTTCTGGCCGTTCGCAGCGGCCGCGATTCCAGCGGCGTTTCTGGCGGGAAGCGTCGATGTGCCCGAGCACATTTACCGCCCGCTGCTGGCCGTAGCGCTCGCGGCGGCCGCAGCGCGTTATCTCTTCTGGCCTCAACTTGATGCGATCAAGCCGAGCGCGCCGCCGAGCGCATTGGTTGCCTTGCCCGCGGGCGCATTGCTCGGCGCGCTAGCGGGGCTGACCGGCATCGGCGGCGGCGTCTATCTTTCTCCGCTTCTGGTCTTCGCCGGCTGGGCCGACCCCCAGCGCGCGACCGGGATCGCGGCATGCTTCATCGTCGTCAACTCCGCGGCCGGACTGGCGGGCCGCGCGTCCTCACTGGCGGCGCTGCCTGATTATCTTCCCTGGATGGCGGGGGCGGCGATCGTCGGCGCGCTCATTGGCACGAACTGGAGCCTCAAGGGTCTGAGCAAAAGCGGCGTACTCCGCGTGCTTGGCGTCGTGCTCGGCGTCGCCGCGGCGGCGTTAGCCACATGATCCACACTCTTGTCAGCCTTGAGCCGTTCTCGCCCGATGCGGAAGTCGCGCGCTTCTCATCCTTGCGCGGGGATGCGTGCGGCGCTGTTGTCACCTTCATCGGCTATTGCCGTGGGCGGTCGACGCGCGGCGCGATCACCCAACTTGAGCTTGAACATTATCCGGGCTTCACCGAGGCCGAGATCAGCCGCTTGGCGACAGCGACCGGCGAAAAGCACGATGTAAAGGACCTGCTCGTCATCCATCGCGCCGGCGCCGTTGCAGTCGGCGAACCGATCGTGCTGGTGGCCGCCATGAGCGCCCATCGCGCCGCCGCATTCGCGGCCGTCGAAGAGCTCATGGATTATCTCAAAACCGACGCGCCGTTCTGGAAACGCGAGACCGGACCTGACGGCGCACATTGGATCGAACCGACGGCGGAAGATCGCATCCGCCGCGAGGAGCGTGCGAAATGAAGGATCATGCCTGCCGGATTGACGAGTCGCTGCCGTTCAAGCCGGTCAATGTCGCACTGCTCACCGTCTCCGACACACGCGATGTCGAAAGCGACACCTCCGGCGCCCTCCTCGCCGATCTCATCGGCAGAGATGGTCATCGCATCGCCGAGCGCGCGCTTGTTCGCGACGATGTCGAAGAGATTCGCGGCCGAGTTGGCGCGTGGCTCCGGGCGGCGAACATCGATGTCGTCGTGACGACGGGTGGCACTGGGCTCACGGGCCGGGACATCACGCCAGAGGCGCTGCGTCCCCTGTTTGAGAAGGAGATCGAGGGCTTCGCAGTCGTTTGGCACATGTTGAGTTTTGAGAGCGTCGGTCTCTCGACATTGCAGTCGCGCGCTTGCGCGGGCATTGCGAATGGCAAGTTCATTTTCGCCTTGCCAGGATCGAACGGCGCCTGCCGAGACGGCTGGGAGAGGATCATCCGCTGGCAACTCGATAGCCGTCACACACCCTGCAATCTCGTCGAGATCATGCCACGCCTATTGGAGCGCTGAAATGGAGCAATCGCTCACCCATCTCGACGAGAACGGCCGCGCCCGCATGGTCGATGTCGGCGCAAAGCCGGCGACAAACCGCCAAGCCATCGCGAGCGGACGCATTCGTATGCAAGCGGAAACGTTGCGCCGGGCGCTGAGCGGCGACACACCGAAGGGCGATGTGCGGGCCATCGCTGAGATCGCAGGCGTCATGGCCGGAAAGCGCACTTCGGACTTGATACCCTTGTGTCATCCCTTGGCGTTGAGCAGCCTCGTCGTCGACGTTGCGCCAGATGAGAGCCTCCCTGGGTTTGTTGTCACCGCCAACGCGCGCCTAACCGGCCAGACCGGCGTTGAAATGGAGGCGCTGACCGCGGTCTCGGTGGCGTGCCTTACGCTCTACGACATGTTGAAAGCCGTAGATCGCGGCATGACGATCGAAGCGATCAGCGTGACCGAGAAGCATGGCGGGGCGAGCGGCGACTATCTCAGGGGCGATGCATGATCAGCGTCACCGAGGCGCGCGCGCTCATACTGGCGAGCGCTGCTCCGTGCAGCGCCGAGACCGTATCCCTGCGCTCCGCTTTGGCCCGCTCCTTACGTGAAGACGTGATGGCATCGCGTGATCAGCCGCCGTTTCGCGCATCGGCCATGGACGGGTATGCGCTCCGCGCCATCGACACGCCCGGCCCGTTGCGGATGATCGGCGAAGCCGGCGCCGGGCGTGCGCTGGGTCGCCCGCTCGGTGCGGGTGAATGCGCGCGGATTTTCACGGGCGCGCCGCTTCCGGCCGGCGCCGATTCAGTCCTCATACAAGAGGACGCCGCGCGCGACGGCGAAATCGTGACCGCGCCGCTTGTTGAAAACGGCCGGCACGTGCGCTCCGCCGGCGTGGATTTCAGGTCCGGCGATCGTCTTCTGCAATCTGGCGCGATCATCGATGCCGCCGCGATTGCGCTCGCCGCCGCCGCCGGACGCACGTCTTTATTGGTGTCGCGCCGACCCAGGGTGGCGGTGTTAAGCGGCGGCGACGAACTCGTCTCCCCTGGCCAGTCGCCCGCGCAAGATCAGATCTTCGATTCAATGAGCGTCGGGATCGCGGCCTTGGCGGAGCAATGGGGCGGCGATGCCACGGGCATCGGGCCGCTTGCAGATCGCGCCCCGGACATTGCCAATGCCATCAGCGAGGCCATCGCAGCACACGACCTCACCATCATCGTTGGCGGCGCCTCCGTCGGCGACCATGATCACGCCCGCCCCGCCGTACGCGACCTCGGCGGCGTATTTCTGTTCGAGAAGGTCGCCTTGCGGCCGGGCAAGCCCACCTGGTTTGCGCGCATCGGTGGGCGGCTGGTGCTGGGTTTGCCAGGCAATCCCGCCTCAGCCTTCGTGTGCGCCCGGCTCTTCTTGCGTCCACTCATCGATCAGATGTGCGGGCGCAATCCCATGATGTCCGCATGTGTTCGCAAAGCCCGCACCCGCGCGCCGCTCAGCGTCAACGGATCGCGCGAGACCTATCTTCGCGCCGCCCCCGTCACCGACGAGAGCGGTCAAGCCTGGGTCGAAGCGCCGGCCAAACAGGATTCATCGCTCCTCTCGGTATTCGCCCGCGCCCAAGCCTTGATCGTGCGCGCGCCAGACGCGCCCGAAGCTCCGGCCGGCGCCCTTGTCGACGTGCTCTATCCTTGATCGCTGCGCGCTTGCGCCGCATCGCCAGTTGACCAACATCAATCGCTGCGAGCGCCGGCGGGCCAATCATGCGCCATGGATCCGCACCTTATCCCCCACGCGGAGCGGCAAGCGCCGCGTTACACATCCTATCCGAGCGCCAATCATTTTGACGCGACCGTCGATGCACAAATCTTTAGGCGATGGCTGGGGTCGATCGACGAACGCGCCACGCTCTCGCTCTACCTCCACATCCCCTATTGCCGGCAGCTTTGTTGGTATTGCGGCTGCAACACTTTTTTGACGCGCGGCGGCGACAGCGGTGACTTTGTCACGTCGATGATGATGGAGATCGACCTTGTCGCCTCGGCGCTGGGTTCGCGCACTGTCGATGAAGTGCATTGGGGCGGCGGCACGCCCAACGTGCTCTCAGCAGCGGAGTTCTTGCGCCTCGTCCACCATATCGACTTCTGGTTCGACATTCTGCCAGGCGCCAGGCACGCCATCGAACTTGATCCGCGTCACGTCACAGCAGAGCTTGCCCGCGCCTATGCCGCCGCGGGCGTCAGCCGCGTGTCGCTCGGCGTTCAGGATTTGAATGCGCACGTTCAAGAGGCGATCGGGCGCGTGCAACCGTTCGAGCAAGTCCGCGACGCCGTCAAAACACTGCGCGATGTGGGGCTCAACGAACTTAGCTTTGATCTCATCTATGGCTTGCCGCTGCAGACGTGCGCGGACGTGGCGCGAACCATAAAATTGGCGGCGGAATTGAAGCCGCAGCGCATCGCGCTCTTCGGCTACGCGCACGTGCCGTGGTTTAAGCGCCGGCAGCGCCTGATCAACGCCGAGGCCCTGCCCGGCGTCAGCGAACGCTACGACCAGGCCGAACTGGCGCGACGCATGCTTTGCGATCTAGGCTATGAGAGCGTCGGCCTCGATCACTTCGCACTTCCCAGCGATCCGCTCGCGGCGGCCGCACACGCAAGCTCTCTGCATCGCAATTTTCAAGGCTACGTCGCCAACGAAAGTAGTGCTGTGCTGGGCTTTGGCCCCTCGGCCATCTCTCAGTTTCCGGGCGGCTACGCGCAGAACATTTCCACCATTGGCGCGTGGCGCCATGCGGTTGAGGCTGGGACATTGCCGATCGCGCGCGGACATGCGCTGAACGCCGAAGACTTACGCCGCCGCGCTATCGTCCAATCGATCATGTGCAGTCTTGAAGTCGATCTGGCGCCGTGGGGCGGTTGGGACATGTTTCCCGATGCGTATAGCGACCTCGCTCCGCTCGCCGCGGCGGGCATCGTCGAGATCAGTGGCGACGCGCTCAAAGTGCCTTCGCCGATGCGCCAATTCTCCCGTCTCGCGGCGATGGCGTTTGACGCCTACGCCTCGCCTTCCGCCACGCCCCATTCGCGCGCCGTCTGAAACTAGAGGCCATGACCACAACGACAGCAGAACGATACCGGGCCTATCAGGGCCATCCACTCTTCAGCATGGGCTTTCGCCCGTTCTTCCTGCTCGCCACGCTCTGGGCCGCCCTTGTGGTTCCGGCCTGGGTTGCAGCCTTTGCAGGATGGCTGCCGATCGAGCACTTCAACCGCGACTGGCATGCACATGAGATGCTGTTCGGCTATTTGAGCGGCGTCATCGCCGGCTTCCTGCTGACGGCGGTGCCGAACTGGACGGGACGGCTTCCGGTGACCGGCGCACCGCTTGTGGCGCTTGTCCTTTTATGGTGCGCCGGACGAGCGGCGATGCTCATCCCGGACTTCGCCGCGGGGCCAATCGTTGACAGCGCCTTCCTCTTCGTCTTCGCGGCCGTGATCGACATTCCCTGTGCGCGTCCGACGAGAAGGTCCAGGAGCGAGCCTGAAACGCCTGCCCTATCTCAGCGAAATGGCTGCCGCTTCTCTTTCTCACATCGATACGGTCATTCTCGCGGGCGCCGCCTATCCAGTGGCGTTCTTCGCTCTTCCCGGCCGGCCCACCAAGCTTGCGCCCGATCATGCGCGCGTCCTGGAGATCGCCGCGCCCGGCTTCAACATCGAGCGCGCGCTCATCTCGATCGCGGCTCTCGTGCAAGCCAATGTTGATCTGCCTCGCGCCAGCGAGGCGCCCGTCAAACCCAATGGCGGCGGCGCCATCGATCCCATGGCCTTGGCGCAAAGCATCGCCGCAACTCTGCCGGACAACGCCATTGTCTGCGACGAGTCCAACACGGCCGGGCTCTTCTGTTACGAGGCCGCGGCGTCAGCGGCGGCGCACGACTGGCTCACACTGACAGGCGGCGCGATTGGTCAGGGGCTGCCGTTGGCGACGGGCGCGGCCATCGCATGTCCAGATAGGCGCGTGATCGCGCTCGAGGCCGATGGCAGCGCGCTCTATACGATCCAAGCCTTGTGGACGCAGGCGCGCGAGGGCCTCCACGTCACCAACGTCATCCTCAACAATGGCGCCTACGCCATCCTGCGTCTGGAAATGATGCGCGCGGGCGTCAACGAATTATCGGAAGCCGCGGGCGCGCTGTTCGACCTCAAGCATCCGGCGATCGATTTTTGTGCGCTGGCGCGCGGCTTCGGCGTGCCCGCCGAGCGGGTGGAAACGGCGGCCAAACTTGTCGCGGCGCTCGAAAGCAGTTTCGCCACGCCGGGCCCCGCCCTGATCGAGGTGATGATCCGGTGAGCACATTACCCAACGCGCTCAGCGCCCAGCTCCAGACATTGCTGGGCGTACGCTTCAGCCGCGCAGAGGCGGTTCGCAATCAGCACGCGGGCGCGGGCATGCACTTGCCGGCGTTGCCGCCGCAAGCCGTCGCCATGGTGCAGAACCTGGAAGAGATTATCGCCATCGTGCGCGCCTGCGCCGAGCATGGCGCCCCGATCATCCCCTATGGCGCGGGCACGTCGCTTGAATGCCATGTCGGCGCCCCGCGCGGCGGCATCGCGATTGACGTCTCGGGCATGAAGCAATTACTGCGCTTGAGTCTCGAAGATCAGGACTGCACGGTGCAGGCGGGCCTCACGCGCCTCGGCTTGAACGAGGAACTCCGGCACACCGGGCTCTTCTTCCCGGTCGATCCAGGCGCCGACGCCACGATCGGCGGCATGGCCTCAACGCGCGCTTCGGGCACGACGACGTTGCGCTATGGCGGCATGCGCGAAAACGTCATCGCGCTTACGGTCGTCACCGCCGATGGCCGCGTCATCAAGACCGCCAACCGCGCGCGCAAATCTGCGGCGGGATACGACCTCACCCATCTTTTTGTCGGCAGTGAAGGCACGCTCGGGGTCATCGCCGAGGTTACGTTGAAGCTTCACCCGGTTCCCGAGGCGGCAAGTGCAGCGGTGTGCTCGTTCGAGACCGCGCATGGCGCGACAGCGACCGTGATCGAAGCCGTTCAATGCGGCTTGCCTTTGGCGCGCGCGGAATATCTCGACGCCGCAGCGATTGTTGCGGTGAACCGCGCCTTCTCGACCGATCACCCCGAGCGCGAGACACTTTTTCTGGAGTTCCACGGATCGCCGCGTGAGGTGGAGGAGTGCGCCGCCCGCGCCCGTGCGATTGCCGACGAGCATGGCGGCGGCGCGTTTCGCTGGGCGCTCGACAGCGAAGCGCGCAATGAACTTTGGAAGGCGCGGCACAATGCAGGTCTGGCGGCGCTCGCCTTGAGACCAGGTGCGCGGCCTTGGTCGACGGACGTCTGCGTGCCCATCAGCCAGCTTTCGGACTGCATTGACGCCACCAAGCGCGACATTGGCGCCCTCGCCTTTCCGGCGATTGTGCTGGGACACATTGGCGACGGCAATTTCCACGTTGTTCTTTTGATTGACGCTGCGAGCGCCGAGGAAGTCGCCGCCGCCAAGAGCTTCAATGACAAGCTCGTCGCGCGGGCGATCGCCATGGACGGCACCTGCACCGGCGACACGGCATTGGCCTCGGCAAGCGCGAGTCGCTGCGTGAAGAGCTTGGGCCGGCAGTCGATGTCATGGCCGACATCAAGCTTGCGCTCGACCGGCGCTGGATCATGAACCCCGACAAGATCTTCAAGTCGATCGGCCAGTTCAGCTGAGCGGCGCGAAGACCGCGGTGAAATGCCTGAGGGCTTTGGGCTCGCGCACGATGCGCAAGCCCCTTAGCGTCTTGCGCTTTTCATGCACGGCAAGGATCGTCTCCACGACATAGTCAGCATGAGATTGCGTGTAGACGCGCCGCGGCATCGCCAGACGCACCAATTCAAGCCGTGCGGCGCGCTCGCCGCCGCCCGCCTGGCGGCCGAACATAACGCTGCCGATCTCACACCCGCGCACGCCGCCCTCTTCGTAGAGCGCCACCGCTAGCGCCTGGCCGGGATAGGCGAGCGGTGGGATGTGAGGAAGCATGGCGCCGGCATCCAGAAAGACCGCATGCCCGCCGGCTGGGCGCACCACTGGCGCGCCGGCCGCGATCAAACGCTCCAGCACATATTCATTCACGCGCACGCGATAGCGCAGATAATCTTCGTCCACGATCTCGCTCAAACCCTGGGCGATGGCGTCGAGGTCGCGTCCGGCGAGGCCCCCATAAGTCGGGAAACCCTCGGTCAGGATGAGGCGGGTTCGCGCGCGCTCGGCTAAATCATCGTCGTTGAGCGCAAGCCAGCCGCCAATATTTGCGAACGCGTCCTTTTTCGCCGACATCGTCATACCGTCGGCGCAGGTGAAGATCTCGCGCACGATGTCGGGTACGGCGCGATCGCCTTGCCCCGGCTCCCTTTGCTTGATGAACCAGGCATTCTCAGCAAAGCGGCAGCCGTCGATGATGAAGAGCTTGTCGTGCGCGTGCGCCAAAGCGGCGACGCGTTTGATGTTGGCAAGACTGGCGGGCTGTCCGCCACCGGCATTGTTGGTGATGGTCATCATCACACACGGGATGCGATTGCCTTCGGCGGCCAGCAACTTTTCGAGCCGCTCGACATCCATATTGCCCTTGAACGGGTAATCCGAAGCGGGCTCGTCCGCCTCGGCGCCCAGGAGATCGAGCGCGATCGCGCCTGTGGCTTCGATATTGGCGCGCGTCGTATCGAAATGGGTGTTGGAGGGAATGAGACGATCCGCTCCGCCGAGCAAGGCGAACAGAATAGATTCCGCGGCGCGCCCTTGATGCGTCGGGATCACATGCTTGAACGGCATCAGCCGTTTTACGGCGGCCTCAAAACGCCCAAAGGAGGTTGAGCCGGCATAAGATTCATCGCCGCGCATCAGCGCCGCCCATTGCTCGGCGCTCATCGCGGCGACACCGGAATCGGTCAACAGATCGATGATGATGTCTTCAGCGCGGATGGAGAAAAGATTGTAACCGGCGCGGACAAGTATCCCTTTGCGCTCTTCCGTGCTCGTCATCCGGATCGGTTCAACGGACTTGATCCGGAAGGGCTCGATAATGGTGCGCATGGCGAACAAGCTTAGGACTTGATCGGACGGCGCCGTTTGATGCGCATCAAGACGTCAGATGAACCTGAACCCAAGCGATGACGAGGCGAACTTCTCGCCCGTCAGCAGCCGCACCACGATCAAGGCCTCCCCGTCGCGAACTTCATGGCCCGGCAAGCCGGTCACGAGCGGATGCGTCTTCAGGATTGTCAGCCAGATGGTGGGAAAATCACTGCCACGGCCGCGCGCCAACTCGCACTGATGCAACAGGTCGAGAGCCGCTCTGTCCATCAACACTTCTCCCCGGCGTCAGCTTGGCGGCGATTCGAGAACGAGTATTGATTGCGATCAAAGACAAGAACCTGATCATCGGATCCAGGCCCTGCGACGTTGCAACGCGCTCCAAGCTTGACCTTCATCAAACGCATCATTTTGGCGGCGTGTTTTTCTGAGTTCGGCGCCCCGCGCGCTGAATGGCCAGCCGCCCGCACCGTGGAGGCGCGGAACGCTCGGTCAGGCACGCCGCTCCGCGTCACAACGGAGCGGCTTGCTCTTTTGCGATGAAGGAAACGGCGAGACCAATGACAACCGATTATGGCGCACGCATTGCCGAGATCGACGAGTACGCCATCGAGTTGCGCAAGCTCATCCCCGACACTGTCACTGCGTTCGCCGGCTTGTCGAAGGCCGCGCAAGCGCCAGGATCGCTCGACAAGAAAACCAAGGAATTGCTGGCGCTCGCCATTTCCGTGGCGATCCGCTGTGATGGCTGCGTGGCCTATCATACGCGCGGCGCGCACCGCACTGGCGCGACGCGCCTTGAAGTGGCTGAGACGCTTGGCGTCGCCATTCAGATGGGCGGCGGCCCCAGCATGAATTATGCAGCCGACGCGCTGCGCGCGTTCGACCAGTTCAACGCCAAAGCCTGATCGAGATCGGCGCGGATCTACGTCAAGCCATTGATGTCGGCTTCAAGCTTGCTGATCTCGTCTAATACCCACGCGACGTCTGGCGGGTCGTGAAACATCATGCCCGCCATCGCCTCATAGTCGGCCTCGACCAGGCGGCGCAGTTTTGGCTGAGGCGCGAGTAGAATGGCGCCACGTTTGGCCTCGCCGAGCTTGTCCGCCGGCGCTGGAAACATCTTCATCTTGGTCTGGCGCACGTCCTCAAGCAGCGTGTCGTCGCGCACCGCGACGTAGCCTATTTTGGTGTCACGCATCATCGCGACATCGTAATAGTGGCGCGCCATGTGGTTGCGATCGGAAGGCTTCCAGTCGGGATTGTCACGCAAGCGGCAATGATTGCCGTGGAGGATGAACGCCTTCTCAAGGAAGGTGCGTTCGGCTTCGATCATCGCCACGGCCTTGGTGGCCAAGTCCCAATCTGCGCCCAGCACACGTTGCACATAAGGTTCGACGGCGCGCTCCGCGCACGGGGTGATGGCGCCGCGAGCGCCAACCTCGATCTTGACCCACGGCGCGATGTAGCTGTTCACGTCCAACAATGATGGATAGTGAATTTGCAGCGTGCAGCCATCCTCGTCGGCGCCGTCAACCTCGACGCGGCACATCGACAGCCTGGTGGCGAGCTTCGTGCGCATGCGGCCAGACACAAAGGCGCAGCACTTCTCCATGGCCGCATCGGTCGCCTTCTTGCGTTTGGTCGCCGAAGGCTGCGCGAGGGGATCGGCCTCGTCCGGGATCATCAACCCACGCCGCGACACCACAATATCTATGTCTTCCGAGAAACGCTTGATGACGCCGTAACCTTTGGAAAGCGAGGTGCCGCCCTTGAAGTAGAGCTTAGGACGCGCCGAGCGGCCAAAGCCCATAAACATCGCGTCGATCGAACGGCAGACCCAGAAGTCCTTCTCGATCGCCTGCACGCTGGCGCCCAGGCTCTGCGCCGCGGCGTTGAACGCGTCGCGCCGATCGCGCGCCGGCAACGCGTCGAACTCGGCATAGGCGGAATTGATGCTGCGCGACAACGAGCGCTCCCTCAGGCGCTCAATGTGCCACGATTCCTCAGGATTTCGCGCGCAGGCCCAAGCGCCCACACGGGCAGGCGCCGCAGATTGGCGGCGAGCGCTGATGTCGCCGCGTCGGAGGCGGTGCGCGCAATCTTCGCGGCCGCTTCATTGAGATCGAACCCGCTGTCGCGCGCCCAGGCCAAGGCCTGGACGATCACGGCCGCATCTGTGTTCAGAAGCGGCGCGAGCTTTGCGCCGCTTGGCCGAAACTTGACGCGCAACGTCCCTACGGTGCGGTCGCCAAGTTTGCGGCTGGCCATATAGGCGGGCCGCGACAGCACCGCCGTGGTGAGCCCCAGAGCGTTGGCCGCCGCTAGATTGTCGGGCGCGGCGGTTGCGCCGACGCGGCGGGCGGCGGCGGCGGCGACATCATCGGCTGCGGCGGGTGCATCCCCGCCTAAAAGCTTGCTTTGGCGCGGCCAGTCATAGAGCCCTCGCCCCACCCGGCGCAGGGTTCCGGCCTTCGCCAGGCGCGACAACGCCTGATCCACCGCAGCCCGGGCGCCGAGGTCCACGAAGTCGGCCGGGGTAAAGATCATACCCCCTCGACCATGACCCCGCACACGGCGCATTATTTTTGCTGGTAAATCCATTGCTTAGATATGCTTTCAGCGTCTCTGTATGTCAGAAATATATTGATTTTATCTGACATGACAAGGGTCGTTCTGCCCCCCCTGCTCACCTCCCGCGCTGGCGCGGACGATGGCGCAGGGCCAGGAGCAGCCATTTGAGCTGACCGCGATCGAAGCGGCGGACGGCGGCGTCTTCCACTACGCTTGAGCCGGCCATGCGGACGCCGGGAACCAAGCCCTCGCGCAGACGCCGCGCCACCGTCGCGCGCGATACCCCGAAGAAGAACTGAATGTCCTTGTACGTAAACCAGAGCTGGGCCTGCGGCAGCGCTTCGAGCGCCGGGGCGACGCTCTCATGGGCCTCGTCCGAATAGGCTGGCATGTCGTCAACGCAGAGCACGCGCGATAGCGGCTCATCGATCACACGCGCGCAGGCGCGACTCAACGCGGGCTTGGCTGCAATAGGTTTGACAGGCGGCGGCGGCGCCTCGACCTCGACGGGAGCGGGCTTTGCTTCAGCGTCCTCCACATCAAACAATGAAAGTTGCCTTGAACCCGCATGATTCTTGGCGCCGTCGCGCGCGCGGGCGCCTGTCGGCGGCTTCGCCGGCGAAACGGCGACAATGGCGTCACGTTCACCGACCGTCATTTCGGCTCTCGCGATAGGGACGCAAACCGATGTCACGCATGACAAGAACGCGGACGGGCGCGCCGGCGCGCACGCGCAAGGTCGGACGCACCTGGAGTTCGCGGTCGATAATCCGTCCCCCGGTGCGCGCCGCCTCCTGCGCGGCCGCGCCGGCGATATTTTGTGAGAGCGAGGCGCCGTCATCCTCGTCTTCGGCATTGTTGGCGACGACGCTGATGATCGCCGACATGCCGATCGCGCCGATCAGACGATCCAGATGCAGGTCGGTCCGATCTGAAAGGCCAGAAGCGCCGGCCGGATCGGCGCCTTGCATGCCCTGCAAATTGATCGACCAGCCGTTGGGCAGGATGAGCCGATTCCAGATCAAGAGAATCCTGCGGTCGCCATAGCGCACGCCATTATCGTACGTGCCGATGAGGCGCGAGCCTTGCGGGATGAGCAGATGCCTGCCGGTGACGCTGTCAAACACAGGCGCCGTCACCTGCGCGATCACCCTGCCCGGCAGATCGGAATTGAGCTCGGTGGCAAGGGCCGCCGGGATCACCGCGCCCGCCATCACTTCATAGCGCGAGCGCGGCGGCCTTAAGCGCGATGACAGGCGCTCATCGTCGGGCTCGGCGCGCCCTGATGCGCGCTCGGCGTTGAACAGGATCGGCGCCGTGCGCGCGATGTCTTGTGGGCTGGGGCCGGGCGGAGCGGATGGCGGCGTGCTCGCGGCGGATTGCCCAGACCATGCCGGATCCGACGGCGGCGCCAGCTCTTCCGCGGTCTCTTCTTCAAGCAGCGCTTCACCCTGATCACTGCCTTGGAGATCGGCGCTCGCATATTGGCCCGGCGCCGATTGGATCGATTCTGGCGGCCCCCCCGCCGTGGCGATGGCCTCGGCGTTGCGTCCGCGATTGGCTGGTTGCGCGCTCAGACCAAAGAGTAACGCCGCGGCGACGATCGCGGCCAAGGTAATGGCGCCGCCCAACAGAACCTTGCGTGACAAGCGCTTTGGCGATGGTGGGCGGGTGCGGATGGCGAGATCCGGTTGCGGCGGGTCCGCGCGTGCGGCTTGGGCTTCGCTCATGGCCGGACTCGCCGCATCCGACGCGCCGGCGGCGCGCTTGTTTCCCGATCAATACGCACCACGACGGGGGCGCGCATGCCGAGGCGAAGTTCAGCGGCATCGAAGATGCGGTCGACCATGTAGCGCCGGCCATCGATGCGATAATTGGTGAGTTCAGCCCCTTCGGGCGTGATGACGAAGAGCGGCGGCAAGTCCGCTGCTTCTGTGTCAGCGTCGAACTCGATCCAGGTGCGCCGCCCGTCGTCAAAGACGCGCCTTGGCGCCCAAGCGGGGCGTGCGCCGCGCGTGGCGCGGATGCGATAGTCGAAATTGAAGACGCCGGCGCTCGTGAGCGGCAAACGATCGGAGACGCTTGCTGGATAACACCAGGCGATCTGGGCCGAATAGGCCTCACCCGCATGGGCGAGTGCTTCCACCAGATAGATGCGCCGGTCGGTAACCAGGACGATATTGGTGCGAAGGCCTGTTGCGTTGGGCTTGACGAGAACAATGGTGCGCGCGCCACCTGCGCCTTCGGTCGTTGTTTCACTCACTTGCCAGCGCGAGGTGTCGCCAGCGGCGACATCCTCCAGTGTCTCGCCCTCCTCCAAGAGGATGGTCGAGATGAAATTAGGGTTGGCGTAGAGTTCGTAGAGAGCGCCGGGCGCGTAGGTGTAGACATAGCGCGCCGATGAAAAGCCATCGCGATCCGGACGCTGACGGGCCGCGCCATTGGCGTCGGTCCATACCTGCGAGGCGTTTATCGTGCGGCCTCGCGCACGAGGCGGCGCAGCATCGGTCGCCGCCATCTGGAGTGGCCGGCAAGTCGCCTGCGCGTCCTGCGCGATCGCGACCTCCGCAAAAGCAAACGCGCCAAGGCTCGCCGCCATGAAAAGAAGCAATCTCATCGCACACGGCTCCAGGAAAAGTCCGAGATCAGAAGTCCGAGCGGATTGACGGCGATATCATCGGCGTTGCGCGGCGCGCGCGTCGTCACGGTGAAGACGCCGCTATAGGCCTCGCCATCATCCATGCCCGAGCCATTAGTGCTGCGCTCGATCCAGCTCACTTCGTATGAGCGATCCGAGCGCGCGATGATGGAGCGGATATAGACGGTGCGTCCGACGCGTCCGAGCGAGAGGAAGGGATCGTCCCGGCGCGCGATCTCGGTTAGTTGCGCGGCAGCTTGCGGCGTCAGGAATTCATAGGCTTCGAGCCAGTTTTCTCTGAGCACGACGCCGTCAGTCGGCAACGAGCGCACCAGACGCACGAAGCGGCCAAGATGATAGGCGGTTTGCGCTTCGCTTGGGCTCCAGCGCCCATCGGCGACCCGCACGTTGAGGACCTGCCCCTGTGGATCGACCTCGACCACGTGAACAAAGGTGCGCTGTTGCAGCGCGACGATCGTGAGGCCGATCGCGAGAGAGCCCGCCAAGCCGAGGCACGCGAAGGCCACGCGCCGCCACGTGCGCGCAGAGAGCACGGCCGAGCCCATGCGTGCGTCCCATTCCTGTTGCGCGCGCCTGTAAGGCGTCTCCGCTGGCGCAGGCCTGGTGTCGACGACCGGCGCTCTGAAAGGAAAGCTCATGTCTTGGCTCCTCCGCTCGGCGCGGGCGGCGCCGCTGGCTTTGGCTGCATGCCCGCATAATTGATCGCGGCTTGTCCGCCGCCGCTGCCGGCGCCGCCGCCGCCAATGCGGCGGGAGGCGCGGCCTGCGAAACGTGCGCCCGCGGCGAGCGCGCCTGCGCCCTTGGCGATCGTCCACCCTGTCACCGCCGTATAACCGACAGCGTGGGTGACCGCGCCTTGGCCCGCGCGCATCGCATCGGCGCCGGCAAGATGAGGCTGGCCCTGCACAACTTCACTGGCGAGGTTTGGCGCAAACCAGGCAAGCGTCATCACCGTCAGCCCAAACAGCAGCACGTTGAGGACGCCGCCATCGTCGAGCGTCATGGTGGCCGGCAAACTGTCGACGAACGTGACTGAGATCGAGGCGACGAAGGCCAAGACAAAAAGACGGATCGCGGACCCGACGACCCAGCCGATGGGGCGTTCCGCCACCCATGAGGTGCCGCTGAAGACGCCCCACGGCAATGCCACGAAAGCCGCGAGCGCCCCGAGCTTGAAGGCGATCAGCGCGACAAAGACCTGCAACGCCAACAAGAAGAAGCCGAGCATGGCCGTAAAGGCCGCGACATAGATGACGATGAGCGGTCCAAAATCGGTGATGATGTTCATGCCTTCGCCAAGCGCTGCGGTGCGGCCAAACATTTCGACGCCAATCTCGGCGACGCGGCCGGGATTATGCAGATCGGCCATGCTCATGCCGTCGCCGCCGGCCTTCAAACCCAGCATGGCGCCCGATTGATTGATCGCGGTCGAAAGCGCGTCCCAATTATTGATCAGGAAGGCGAA
Source organism: uncultured Terricaulis sp. (assembly GCA_964653495.1). Lineage (GTDB taxonomy): Bacteria > Pseudomonadota > Alphaproteobacteria > Caulobacterales > Aquidulcibacteraceae > Vitreimonas. The sequence continues at coordinate 360,350 of CAZZFE010000001.1, forward strand.
GAACCCGACGAACAGCACTTTCCTGAAGAACGCCGCCATCGGCGCTTCCTGCGCCAAGGCCCATTGCGCGCCGGCCAGCGTGATCGAGATGATGATGAGCGCATTCAAGACATAGGAGATGTCTCCGGCGATGAGGCCAAAGCCAGAATCGGCGAGCGCAAGGAAGCGATCGAGGAAGGTGTTGACGGTCGCCGGGTCCATGCGCGCGCGCTCCTCGCTCAGAAGGCCGTGCGCGCGGGATCTGCCGCGCGGCGCCGTTCAGTTGGAAAAGCGCGGCGGCGAATTTCGCCGGCGCGCTCTTCGCGCGCGAGCCGCTCCATGCGCTCGGTCTCAAGCGCGCGCCCTTGCACAATGAGCAGTGCATGGATTTCGGCGAGTTGGGCCGCTTGCAGACCGAGCAATTGATTGCCGGCTTGGATCGCGCCTGTCTGGCCTTCAGCGGCCGAGGACGATTGCATGGCCCGGTCGATCCGCCCGCGCGTACTCTCGATGGAGCGAGCGGCGCGCGCCTCGGCCTCCATCGCGCGCCGGAGGCTGGCGCGGCTTTCGTCAAGCCAGCGATCCGATTGTGCGAGCACGTCTTCAAGATCGTGCGCGCTCCAGGTTTCGGGATAGAGCGTGCGCAAATCATCGCCCAATTGATCGGCTTCAAACGCGAGCCCTTCGACACTTTCGAACAACGCCCGCGCCTCGCCGATCGATTGGGTGAGTTCGGGCGAGAGTTGCAGGGGGTTCTGGCGTAGCATCGCTGTCGCCTGCTCGATTTGCGCCACCTGGTTTCGTAATTGCTCGACCATGTGCGAGACCTGGGTGATGCTCTGCGCCAAATTGGCGGGATCGATCACCGCCATTTGCGCGCGCGCGGGCCGCGCCGGGGTCGAAGCAATGGCGAGCGCGATAAGGCTCGCGGCGATCCAAGTACTGGGCGAGAAACGCATGAGCTCTCCTCCTATTCTGCGGCGATCGGTTCGGAATGGATGGGCGCAGCGCTGTTGAAGCGGCGCGCGGCCTCGGCGGCAGCGTTGAGGCCGCGCGCATCGAGCCATTCTGGGGCGAACGCGGCGCCTGGCGCACGCTTGGCGACCTCATCCATGAGCGTGTGATCTTCGGGACGTGACGCGCCGATAAAGGCGAGCGCTGCAGGACCTAAGCCCAATTCAAATAAGCGGCAGCCTTCGCGGCTGACAATGTAATAGTCGCGCTTGGGCGTGGCGTTGGCGATGAGGGCGATCTGGCGGCTGTTTAGGCCCAGCCGTTCATAGAAGGCGCGCGATCTCGGTTCTCGGGCGCGATCGTTCGGTAGATAGATGCGCGTTGGACACGCCTCGATAATGGTCGAGGCGATTGGGCTTGCTTCAACGTCGGCAAGTTCCTGGCTTGCGAAGATGACGGCGACATTGCGTTTCCTGAGTGTCTTTAGCCATTCCTGGATTTGCGCTGAGAAGAACGCGTCGCGGAGAAATAGCCAGGCTTCATCGAGGATGAGCAAGGTGGGTGTGCCGTCGAAGCGGCGCTCCAGAATGCGAAAGAGCGCGGCGAGCACCGCGCCAGCGGCGCTCCCCTTCCGCATCAGCTCGTTCATTTCGAACGCCTGCACACGCCCGTGCGCAAGACTAGAATGGTCGTGGTCGAGGATGCGCCCGTGGGGACCTGCATGGGTAAAAGGCGCGAGGGCTGCGCGCGCTGCGGCGTCCTGCACCAAGGCCGCAAACAGAGTAAGCGTGCGGTCTTCGCTCGGGCGTTCGGCCAAGAGTTCCAGCACCCGCCAAAGTTCGCGACGCAGGTCCGGCGTGATCGCGACGTTGCCGCTTTCGATGAGGCCCGCGATCCAATCGAGCGCCCAGACGCGCTCGTCTGCGTCATCGATCCGTTCAAGCGGCTGAAGACCGAGGGCGCCCGCCTCCCCCAGATCGAAGAAGTCACCGCCTAGACCAAGAATGGTCGCGCGGCACGAGCGCTCCTTGTCGAACACATAAACCTGCGCATCGGGGTAGCGCAGCCATTGCGCCGCGAGCGTCGCCAGCAGCACCGATTTGCCGGCGCCCGTGGGACCGACCACCATGGTGTGGCCGACATCGCCGACATGGAGGTTGAGCCGGAATGGCGTTGCGCCGTCGGTCGCCGTCAGCATGAGCGGCGGCGCATCAAGATGGGTGTTGCGCTCGGGCCCCGCCCACACGGCTGAGAGAGGCAGAAGATGCGCCAGGCTCGGCGTCAGAATGATGGGACGGCGCGCGTCGGCATAGGCTTGTCCCGGCAAGCCGCCGAGCCAGGCTTCGACCGCGTTGACGCCTTCCACTTGCGTGACGAAGCCCAGACCATCGGCGACTTGCTGAACGCGGGCGACGCGCACTTTGAGCGCCGCCTCGCCTTCTTCTGCCAGCACGATCGTGAGCGTCGTGTAGCCGGCAGCGACGGCGTCGGCGCCTAATTCCTGGAGTGCAGCATCCGCGTCATCGGCTTGATTGGAGGCGTCATTGTCGAAGAGCGCGGACTCTTCCCGAAAGAGCGCCTCGCGCAACAAGGTCGCCAGACCTTTGCGTTTGGAGAACCAGCGCTTCCTTACCTTTTCCAGTTCGCGGCGCGCTTCTTCGCGATCAAGCGGCAGGAAGCGCGTCACCCAACGATAGGCGATCGGCAGGCGATTGAGTGCGTCAAGTAAGCCGGGCTCGGTCTCGGTGACGTAAGAGCGCACCGAAAGTACAGCGAGATCCAAGCGGCCAAGTTTGGGCGCAAGGCCGCCGACAAGGGCGGTGTCGCTGATCAAACTGTCGATGTGAAAAGGCGTATGTGGAAGGGCTACACAATGAGCCCGGTCCGAGACGCAATCGTGCAGATAGGTCAGCGTCTCCTCATCGTCGAGCCAGCGCGCCGCCGGCGTCATCGTCTCCAAGAGATCGTGGAGCTGGTCGGTCTCGGTCGTAAACTGCGCGAGCAAGCGGCGATAATCGATTTGGCGCGGCGCGCTCTCCTCACCGCCCTCGAACAGGACGCTTTCGAGCTTGCCTTGGCGTTCGGCCGGCGGCAGCCATGCGAGCGTCAAGAAATAGCGGCTCTCGAAGCGCGCGCCCGCTTGTTCAAACACAGCGCGACGCTCCTCATCAATCAGCCATGATAAGGCGTCAGGCCAGGCGCTGTCTGGATAGCCTGGCGCGGGCGCGCGGCGCGCCTCGACATGCAAGCACCAGCCAGATCCAAAGCGGCGGAGCGCATTGTTGAGGCGGGCGCCCTGACCCATCAGTTCCGAAGGCGTCGATGAATCGAGATCGGGTCCGCGAAAGGTGAGCGTGCGCTGGAAGGCGCCGTCCTTGTTCAAGACGATGCCGGGGGCGATGAGGCCGGCCCAGGGCAGATAGTCAGAGAGCCTTGCGCCGGCTTGTTTGTAGGGGCGGAGATCGAGCATCGAGTCCTCTCCTCAGCTCGCGAAATAGGTTGGTTTGGCCAGATGACGCGGCCAGGTTTCCAAGAACCAGGGATCGCGCGCGGCGGCCCAAGCGGCGCAGCCTTGCAGCACGATCCAGAGCGGGGCGCCGATGATCGGCTGCTGCAGGCCGAATGCGATCGCCGCGCACACCGTGCCGTTGAGAATGGCAAAACCGCGCGGCACGCCGGCCATCAGGATCGGTCGCGTGAGCGAGGTCCGCAGCGGCGCCACATAGTTTTCCGGGATGTCGTCCATCAACGTGGCTCCGTCAGATCATCGCGCCGCCGGCAAAGCCGAAGAAGGTGAGGCCCCAGCTCACCGCCGCGAACATGATGGCGATGCCCAAGCCCGCCCAAGCGAGCTTCCTCACGCCCCCGCCGCCTTCCGAGAACGCGATGGTGACGCCGGCGATGACGATGGCGATAACGCCCGCAGCGCGCGCGACAGGCCCAGTGATGGAATCGACCACTTGTTCGAGCGGACCTTCCCAGGGCATGCCCGAACCCGCCGCGTGTGCGGATGTGGCGAACGCGGTCACCGCGAACACGGCCGCAATTGTGTGCACAAACGCCGAGACTCTCATCTCGTCCCTCCCTTCGTGTCCCAAAGATCGATGATTTCGGTGATGGCGCGTCCGCCTTCGCGGCGCGCAATGAACACCACCATGTCGATGGCCGATGCGATGAGGCGCGTAGGCGGCGTTGATCGCGCTTCCATGCAAAGATCTTCAAGCCGAGAAAGCGCGTCTTCGGCCGAATTGGCGTGCAGGCTTAAGAGCCCGCCGGGATGGCCAGTGTTCCAGGCCTTCAACACTTCGAGCGCTGCGCCATCGCGCACTTCGCCGACGACGATACGATCGGGTCGCAGGCGCAGTGTCATCTGCACGAGATCGCGAAGGCCGATTTCAGGCGCCGCTCGCTTGGTCAGCAATTGCACCGTGTTGGTGCTGACGCACTGCAGCTCAGCCGTGTCTTCCAGGATGACGACACGCGCGCCGCCGAACGAAGGCTCGGCGAGGAGCGCGTTTAGAAGCGTGGTCTTGCCCGAGCCCGTGCCGCCCGCGACAACAATGTTGCGTCGCGCGGCGACGCCGGCCGCAAGCCGTTTCGCCTGCGCCTCCGTGGCGATGCCGGTTTCGATATAGTCATCCAGGCGATAGATGAGCCGTGGGCGTTTGCGGATGGCGAGGATCGGCGCGCTCGCGAGCGGGGGCAACACTGCCTGCACACGGGCGGCGCTGTCAGGCAGGATGGTTGCGAGCGTCGGCCGATCCTCGCCAACGGTTTCGCCAGCTTCGTGCGCCAGCAAGCGAATGGCGGCTTCGCGGTCGGGCGCCGAGAGTTTATAGGCCGTGCGCTGAAGCCCGCTACCGATGCGATCAAGCCAAACCGCACCGTCTTCATTGACGAGCGCCTCGACCACATCATCGGCGTCGAGCGCATCGGCGATGGCCGCACCAAGCGCACGCTGCAGCGCCGAGCGACGCCGCGCGGGGCCAATCGAAGCGATTGCGGCGTTCATGTCGCGCTCTCCAGCGTCCCGCCGTGCGCCGCGTCCGCGCCATTGAGCGCCGGCGTCACCAGTTCACGCGAGGCGATGGACTTGCCGGGACTGAGACCTTGGGCGACAAAATCCAGAAACCGCTCAAAGCGTGCATCGGCGCTGGCGGCCGCGCTTTCTTCCAAACCCGGATCAATCGGCGGGTTATGTTCAAGCCAGACCCGCACGAAGAGCAGCAGCACTTCTTTCAGGATGAGCGCTTCGCCGATCACCTTGTCGAGACGCGCATCGGCACGAAAGCGCGCGCGTTCGGCAGCGTTAGCCGTCTCAAGCGTGCGTTTGTCGAAACGCCCTTTCACAGCGTCCGCGATGAGACTCGATTCCGAGCAATGCCTTTCCTTGGCGAGGCCAGCGATGCGCTCTTCGAGCTCTGGCGGCAAATAGACGGTGATGCCCGATCGCGGCATGTCTTAGATCCTCCGCGAGCGGCGCGGCGGCGCCGGTTCTTCGGATGAAGGCGATGCGGCAACGGGCGCGCTCGCCTCGTCACGCGCGTGCGACGGCGGCAAGACGGCGCCATCAGGCCCCCGGAAGCCCGCGAGCGCGATCTCGGAAATTTTCCGCGGCTTCACCGCTTCGGTGTCGAAGAGATCCGGCTGGACTTTCAGCCCCTCTTTGGCCAAGGCGGGCTTTGTGCGCGGCGCCAGCGTGGGCTTCGGCACGAGGCCGATGGCGCGCACGCTTTGCCAATCATGCACGATGCTCAAGGTTGGCCGTGAATTGGTTGCCGGACGTAAACGGCGGCGAAAGACTAGCTCTTCGTCAAAGCGCAGCTTCTTGGCGCGCATCGGCTTGGCGCCGGAGACGAAGACGATCTGCTCATCGCGCGGCAATGAGCGCACTTGCGCCGGCGTCATCAGCGGGCGGCGCTCTTCGCGCATCGTCGTCGTGCCAGACGCCCAACCGAGGATCGGGCGCGGGCGGCGGTGCGTGACGCTTTCGCGCAGCTCCCAGACTTCGCCCGCCATGCGGGAAATGCGTTCGCTGGTGTCGTCGTCTGCAGCGGCGAAGGCGGTGACGATGTGACAATTGTCGAGGATCACATTCTCGCGGCCATAGGCCTTGGTGATGTGGTGCAGCGACTGGCACACGAGCAAGGTTTTAAGGCCATAGCCCGCCATTGCCCCCATCATCACCTCGAAGAAGGGCATGCGGCCAAGCATTGGAAATTCATCGAGCAGCAACAGCATGCGATGGCGCTTTGTCCTGCCTTGCGCATCGCGGGTCTGGTGCTCCATCAGAGCGCGCGCGATCTGGTTGATGAGGAGGCGCATCAACGGCACCAGGCGAAGCGCGTCCGAAGGCGGCGGCTGCAGGAAAAGCGTAACCGGCCGGGCGCCGCACATGAGGTCGCCGATGCGAAAGTCAGAGCTTGCGGTTTTTCGCGCCACGATCTCGTCAGCGAAGAGACCGAAAAAGGATTCGGCTGTCGCCTTGATGCCCGACTGCATGCGCTCCTCCCCGGCCAAGAAGCTCTCGGCCGCGTGCAAGACCTCGGGATGGACTTCTGGCGCGCCGGTCGTGGGCGAGATGCGGTGATAGACCGACTTCATGGCTTGGGCGGTGGCGTCGAGATCGCGGAGCTTCTCGCGCACGACGGCGAGCGTCTTGCGTTCAGGCGGCTCAACGTAAAGGACATGGATGATGACGCCGACCAGGACGTGCTTGGCCGAGCGGTCCCAGAAATCCTGATGACGGGCGTCGCCTGCCGGATCGACGAGGATCTCCACGATGTTCTGAACGTCGCGCACCTCGTTGGCGCCGCGCCGCACCTCGAGCAGCGGATTGAAGGCGTGGGAGTCTGCGTGCGTCGGCGCAAAGCGCAGCACCGGGCCCAAGGTTTCGCGAAATCCAGCCGTGCCTGGAAAACCGTGCCGCTCATCGCCGTCGGCGAGCTCGCCCTTGATGTCGAGAACCAATGCCGAATGCGGCCAGGCCAACAAGGTCGGCACCACCTGCCCCCTGCCCTTGCCTGATCGCGAGGCGCCGATCAGCAATTGATGTTCGGGGCCGTCGAAGCAGAGAATCTCGCCGTCGAGCTTGCCGAGCACGGCGCCCCAAGGCGCAAAGAGTCCGCATGCCTTTGCTTCCTCGAAGTCGCCCCAAGCGTCTGGAGCGAAGGGTTTCATCTCCGGGCCACGGCGCATGATGAGCGCCATCACCACGCAGGCGATGATGAAGCCCGCCAGCATGATGAGCTCGCCGATGGCGAAGGGACGCGGGTACGCCTCGCCCCAACGCGCCTGCCAAAGAAACATTTGCCACGGGGCGTAGAGACGGACGCCGCCTATGGTGATCACGGGATCGCCCAATGCGGGCTGATGATCGAACACGTCAGCGATGAACGAGGACGCCCAGATCAACGCTGCTGCGCTGATCGCTCCTCCCGCGCTGATCGCCATTGCCCGCCGCATTCACATCCGCTCCAATACCGGCGCGGGGGTCGTCTCATTCCGCGTCGGCCAGTCGCGTGCGAGCAAACGCGCGGCGCGCGTCACGCTCAATGGGTCCCACGAGACCTATTGATCCGCTCGAAATACTGTGATCGGTCGTCGAGAAATCGCGCGTTTGGGGAAATGCGAACAGGCTGGCGTCCACCATCCACGAAGGCGCGAGCCGTTCAGCTTCTGACCTGTCGCTGCGAAATCATATCCGCCTTCGCGACCCGCGCCATTGCGTCTCGGTGCGCAACGCAAAAGCTTGCGTATCGCGCTCAATGCGGAAGACAGGCGCCGCGCGCGAGGAATCGCCGATTGAACATGACGTGCGCTGGCTCGCCGCTGAAGTCTGGTTGGGGATCGACCGCCCGTTGGACGCTGACATGCAGATGCGGTTCATCGCTGGCGCCAGTATTGCCGACTTCGCCGAGGCGGACACCGGTCTCGATGCGCTGGCCCGCGGACACCGCTACCGACCCTTGCCGAAAGTGCGCGAGCAAAACATCGTGTCCATCGCACCTGACGACGACATGATTGCCCGCCATGACCGACAGATTGGCCTCGCCCGCGGGCTGATCGGCCATCCCATCACGCGCGACCATAACTTCGCCGTTGCAGGGCGAGATCACCTCGGCGCCGAATATGCGATAGGCGCGGGCGGGCCGCGGCGCCGGTTGAAGCAGATACGGCGAGTGGGTGCGTAAACCCAATTGCGACACCGCCACGAAGTCGACGCCGTAACTTTGACCGCGATACGCCTCCTTGCCGGCTGCAAGGGTTTCCATATGGAAGTTTAACAGAGGCGACGCGCCGCCGCTGATCGCGCAGAAGCCCGCGCCGCGCAGCGGTGGCGCCAGATTGACGAGGTCATCATTGGGCAAGGCCCGCCCAATGATCCCTTGCCAGATGAGCGCGCCGCCGACGATGAACCACACTGGCGCCAGCCAACGCAGCAATGTTTGTGCGCGTTCGTGCGCACGCGCGCTCCCCGCGCGGCGCCACGCACGAAGCGCGAGCGCCACGAGAACGCCCGTTGCCAGCGCGCCGAAGAGCCAGAGCGGGGGATAAATCCAGACGCCCACAGCGGCGACGCCAGCGCAAACGAGCGCGCCCGCGCCGATGAGGATGAGCGCCCAAATCCGGCTTGGCGCCAAAGTCAGCGCGAGCCAGAGCAAAACGGCCACGACAATGCATAGTTGAAGAAGGAAGATTGCGATCATAGCGGTCGGGCCTCGGACGCTCGCTGGGGGATAGCGGCGCGGACCGCTGTCAATACGGGGGCGGCCGCGAGAATCCTTGATTGTGATCAAGGCGGGCTTTTGCAAAGGCAAGAGGCGGCGCACCAACGATCGCGAGGCCGTTCATCTCTCGCGGTCAAGTAACTCCAGGCGCACGTTCATCAACGCATCGGCGCACTCAGCGTGTGGAGACTTCGCTAGCTCAGCTACTCAGATGCCGACGCCGCCTGCCCAGCCCGATCTGCTGCATAAGGGTCTGGTAGTCCCGATAGAGCCATGCCTCCACCATCACGCCATTCTTCCAGCGCCCGCGCGCAGCCATGTTCAATCTGGATCACCTTCTCGTTGACTGAATGACGTGGCCGTTCGGCAAGCGCATCGCATTGGAAGAGTCAGATCGGACCCTTGTTGAAATGACCTTCAGTCCCGTTGCGAGCGTCTTGCGAGGTGATGCTGCGTTCGCAGCTATTCGACACTGAGGCAGTATTCATGTACGCCACGAAAGCCAATCAGCGTGCAGCGGCGAAGGGGCAAGATGATCAGGGGCGCACACGCAGGCATTCGCCACATCGTCTATTTGATGTTGGAGAACAGATCGCTCGATAACGTGCTCGGGTGGCTCTACGAGAACGACAAGCCGCATCACGTCCTGCCGCACGGCTCTTCCCCTGATTTCGACGGCCTGAGCAGACGTCTTTTCCAACTCGATGCCAACGGCAAGGCGCATCACGTGATCCGCGGCACAGGCGGGCGCCACGCTGTCCCTCGGTTTGACCCGAACGAGGTCTACGAACACGTCAACTATCAGCTTTTCGAAAGCGAAACTACGCCGCCCCATTGCACGACCCCGACGATGGGCGGCTTCTATCGCGACTACGCGAAGTGGGACCGAAACAACGACGAGATCATGATGAGCTACACGCCGGAAGAACTTCCGGTGTTGAACATGCTCGCGCGGCGGTTTGCCGTCTCCGATCGCTATTTCTCCTCCGTCCCCACGCAAACCAATTGCAATCGCGCCTTCGCGGCGGCCGGCAACTCGCTTGGCCGCAACAAGAGCGGCGAATTGGAAGCTTGGGTCAATAATCGCAACTCAAGTTGGCTTGCCCGTCCCGGCGGCGTTCAGTTCAGCGAGCGCACGCTGTGGAACGTGCTCGACGAGCAAAACCGGAGAGCGCCTAGCGATTGGATGATTTTTCACAGCAAGGGAAACTGGCTGGAGAACGTCCTCGGCGCCGAAGGCTATCCCTATACGCGGCGGATCATGGAAAAGCTGCAGGATCGGCGCTTCGACGGCAATTTCGCGAAAGTCGGATCGCCCGGTGTCGCCGCGCGAAACACGCTGTTCGGGATGATCGCCAACGGGACGCTGCCGCGGTTTTCCTTCATAGAACCATCATGGACGCTGCCGTTTGGCCCAGGCCTTGGTCCGAATGGGACGGACTATCACCCGCCCGGCGACATTCGGAAAGGCGAGCGCTTCCTCAAGCAATTGTACGAAGCGCTTTCGAGCAATCCAGAGATTTGGAATTCGCTGCTCTTTATCATCAACTTCGACGAACACGGCGGCACATATGATCACGTGGCGCCGCCGTGCACCGCCGCCCCGCCATGGCGCGACAATGCCGATACACCGGCGCCATCCGCTTGCGAGCAAGACTTTGGCTTTGATCGATTCGGCGTACGCGTGCCGCTTATTCTCGTCTCGCCGTTCGTGCGCGAAGGCACCGTTTTCCGCGCCGAGGGTGAGATCCCATTCGATCACACCTCGGTGCTGGCCACGGTGCTAGAACTGATGGGCGTGGAACGCCGCCACTGGCGCCTCGGCGCACGCGTCGAGCAAGCGCCCCTCTTCCATCACGTGCTTGCAGAACGCGCTCGTGATGACATTCCCAACCTTGAAGGTGCGCCCGTGCCAGACGCGAACATGAGCAAGCGCCTCTATGACGCGCTCCTCACTGACTACCCAGATCACCAAAAGGGTACACGGCCCGTCCACGCCGTCGGCATCGGCGCGACCGGTCACTTCGTCGCTTCGGAGGATGCCTATCGCTACACCCACGCTGAGCAGTTTCAGGGTGGGTCGGTTCCAGTCACGCTGCGCTTCTCCAACGGCTCTGGCTCACCCGTAGAACACGATAGCGCGCTCGATGTGCGCGGCATGGCCGTCAAGTTTCATCTCCGCGACGACGGCGAGTCCGATCTTATCGCCATCACACTGCCGATCTTCTTTGCGCAGAACCCCGAGGAGTTCTTGCAGTTCGCGGCTGCAGGCGTGCCCGTGCCCGATAAGCCGGAAGGATGGTGGCAGCGATTCTTTGACATGCTGCAGCTGCGCGCGCCGGCGCGCAGGCCCGATCTTCCCGAGGACGGCACAGTGGGCGTCGTCCGCTACGCTGATACACATATGGCGGCGCGCCCCGGCACGGTCGCCGCGACCATGCTGGTGACGCCCGTCAGCTACGGTCGTGCTGCCTATCACGCGCTTCATACGTTCAAGCTCATCGCCGCCGACGGGAGCGTCACATTCGGCCGTTTCGATTGGGAGCCGGTGGCCGGCGTCGAGCCCTTTCTCGAGAAGGGCGTGCACGACAAATTTCTGCACGAGGAACTGCGCGAGCGCATCAAGCGCGGCCCGATCCGCTTTGTGCTTCGCATGAACGTCGCGGCCCAAGGCGACGACATCAACGATCCCACCAAGGTGTGGGACACAACGCGCTTGCGCGTGGTGCTGGGCGAATTGTGGATCACGGCGCTCGCGGCCGACAACGGCGCTGCTTGCGAGCGCCTCAGCTTCAATCCGACGCGGCTTGCGCCGGGCATCGAGTGTTCGGATGACCCGGTGCTCGCGGCGCGCCGCGGGGCCTACGAATATTCTTGCCGGCTTCGCGGCGGCAGCGGCTGCCCGGTGGGGGGAGACAAGTGGTGAAGAAATTTTTCGCAAGCTGCTGGACAGCTCTACGCCATCTCTTCGAGCGGCTGCTGATCGCGTTCTGGCGCCGCGCCGCGCCGGTGAAGACGCCGGCGCCGACTTACTCGACGGCGCCGGCCGACAATCTGCAAATGCACATGAACCTCGTCATGCCGCTTGCCGATCAGACCCCAGTCGGCCGCGCGCAGGCCGCCCAAGCCATCGCCGCCAATATCGACGAACTCTTCACCGGTTTGAGCAATGTCGGCACGGTGCATTTTGCGCGCTTCGATCTCATCGGCGGCAATCTTTGCATGTATTCTGTGTTCGACGGCGACTTCCGCGCCTACATCCGCGACTTCATCTGCGTGTTCGGCTCGGTGTTCGACTCACTGCTTGGCCTTGTAGCCGATCCCCCGCCCTCCCCGTCGGCGCTCAATCCCGAAGCCTTCATCGACTGGATTCACCGACACGATTCCTTCCAGATCCCGCGCGATCTCACCTCGCTCTTTCCAGAGGAGAAGAAGCTGGAGAACCTGTCGCGCGATCTTGTGCTTTTGCTCGACGAAAACCCCAACGTGCAGCTCGGGCGCTTTAGCGGCTATCCCGGCGTGTCGGTGGCGCAAATTCGCCACGGCACGGGACTCGGGTGGTGAGCGTGCCCAGCCAACTCGATTTCGCCGACCTGCAGGGCAACATTCTGCGTGGCTACGGCAAACAATATGTTCGCCACCTCGTCTTGAGCGTCGCCAACCCTGGCGCCGCGCGCCGCTGGTTGTCGGACGCTACAGGCGGCGACGAAAGTGCTGCGCCTCAGATCACCAGTGGCGAACAATGGGCCGAGCGGCGGCGCACCTGCGTCAATATCGGCATCACGCATGCAGGCCTTGCCGCTTTTGGTGTTCCGCCCGCGTCACTCAACAGCTTTCCGCACGAATTCGTCGCCGGCATGGCCGCGCGCAACGTGCTGCTTGGCGACACCGGGCCTAGCGATCCTTCGAAGTGGAAGCAGGAATGGCGCGGCGAAGGCGTTGACCTGATGATCTCGGTCTATGCTGACGACGCTAACGATCGCGCGGCCACGGCCGACCGCATCCTCGCCGCTCGCGGCGCCTTTCGTCTGCGCGCCGCGCTCGACGGCGAGGGCTTTGCCGGCGGCCTTGTGCATTTCGGTTACCGCGACAGCATCTCGCAACCGCAATTCTACGGCGTGCACGATCCCGACAACAGGCGCGACGACCAGCCCTTCGTCGAAATTGGCGCCATGCTGTTGGGGCACGCCACGCCGATTGAGAATTTGCGCTGGGAAGTGCCCAAACCCAATGCGCTCGGACACAATGGCAGCTTCAACGCTTTCCGCGTGCTTGAACAACAGGTGGAAGAGTTCGAGGCCTTCCTTACCGCCTGCGCCGACGCCCTGATGAAAAACCCGCTGGCCGAAACATTGCTCCCGCCGGGGAGCGAAGCTCAATGGGACCCGCCCATGGACCGCCACGCCGCGCTCCGCGAGATGGTCGCCGCGAAGATGCTCGGCCGCTGGCGCAATGGCGTGCCGCTCGCTTTGTCGCCGACTTTGCCCTCACCCCAACCTGCAATCACCGACGCGGGGCTCAACAATTACGGCTACGCGTCCGATCCAGATGGCCAACATTGCCCGATCGGCAGCCACATGCGCCGCAGCAATCCGCGCGACGCCAAGACCGTGCAGCGCAACACCAACCATGCGCGGCGCCTCGTACGCCGCGGCATCCCCTACGGCCCCCAATACGATCCAGCGCGTCCGACAAAGGCCGAGCGCGGGCTGCTCGGGTCATTCATGTGCGCCAGCCTCACCGGTCAGTTTGAAGCCATTCAGTACGATTGGACTAATCTGGGGCTCCAGGATCCGCGCATCACTGGCTCGAACGATCCGATCCTCGGCAACAACGATCCGTTGTTTAGCCGCTTCTCCTTTCCCGTCGGAGACAATGACGTTACGTTCCGGGGCTTCTCGCACTTCATACATACCAGAGGCGGCGCTTATCTCTTCCAGCCCAGCATGAGCGCCATCCGCCACCTCGATTCGCTTTCCGGCGGCAGAACGGCGCAGACGCGATAGAGACGACGTCATATGTCCACTGAGCAACTGGCGATCCTCTTCACGGACTTGGTCGGCTCGACCGAGCTGTCGCAATCGCATGCGCCTGATGCGGCCGAGGAGATGCGCCGCCAGCACACCTCCATCCTGCGCCAAGCCATCACCGAGCACGGCGGCACGGAAGTGAAAAACCTTGGCGACGGCGTGATGGTCGCTTTCGGATCGGCCTCCGCCGCTCTCGCTTGCGCTGTCGCCATGCAGCAGCGTGTGGACCTCGACAACCGGCGCCAGCAACGGGCCAACGCGCTCCGTGTCGGCATCAGCGCCGGTGAAGTCGTGCGCGATGAGGACGACTATTTCGGCGACGCTGTAGTGGAAGCGGCGCGCCTCTGCGGACAGTGCCAAGGCGGTCAAGTCCTGCTGGCTGAAGTGGTTCGCCTCCTGGCCGGCCGGCGCAACACGCACGAGTGCCGCCCCGTCGGCTCGCTCACGCTAAAGGGCTTAAACACGCCGGTCGACGCCATGGAGGTGATCTGGCCAAGGTTGGAGCACGTCGGCGTTGCCTCGCGCATTCCAATGCCCGCCCGCATCGAGCGCCCAGCGGCAAACTTCGTCGGGCGCGGCAACGAACTCCAATTGATCGACGCCGCGTTCGCGCGCGTGTCGGCGACATCAAGCCGGGAAATCATCCTTGTCGGCGGCGAAGCAGGCCTCGGCAAGACCACCATGGCCACCCGCGCGGCGCGCGCCGCGTTCGACCAGGGCGCGAGCGTATTGTTTGGGCATTGCGAGGAAGACCTCGTCACGCCCTATCAGCTGTTCGCGGAAACCTTGCGCCACTACATCACCCACGCGCCCGAAGATGAATTGCGCACTCACGTTGCCGAACACGGCTCCGAACTCGTACGGATCGTCCCCGCCTTGGCGGGCCGCATCCCGGACTTGCCGCCGACCAAGGCGACCGACGCCGATTCCGAACGCTCTTTGCTGTTCGCGGCCGTGGTGGGAATGTTGGCCGCAGCGTCCGCAGACCGCCCGCTCGTGCTGCTGCTCGATGACATTCAATGGGCCGACAAGGGGAGCCTGCTTCTTCTCCGCCACCTCAGCGCCACTGACCGGCCCATGCGTGTCTTGGTGCTGGCCACCTATCGCGACAACGAAGTGAGCGCGCTGCTCGACACACTCGCCGCATTGCACCGCCAGACCGGCGTCACGCGGGTGGATCTAAAGGGCCTCGACGACGGCGAAGTCTTGCAATGCGTTAAAGCGATCGTGGGGGGCGCCAAGTATGACGCAGCACTTGGTCTCGCCCGCGCAGTTCACAACGAAACCGATGGCAATCCGTTCTTCGTAACTGAGGTCTTGCGGCATTTAACCGAGACCGGCGCGGTCTCGCAGGACGGGCGTTGGGCAGGCGGCGCCGGAAAGCTCACGCTTCCCGACAGCGTGCGCGAAGTGATCGGCGCAAGGCTTGCTCGACTTGGCGGCGACTGCGGCCGCGTGCTCGCGCTTGCCGCCGTCATTGGGCGGGATTTCGACGTCGACTTGCTCGCGCGCGCGACGGAAATGAAAGAGGATGCGCTGCTCGACGCACTCGATCACGCGACGGATGCGGCGCTCATCCAGGAATTGTCTGATGGCGTCGGCCGCTATCATTTCGCGCACGGCCTCATTCAACACGCTCTCTACCAAGAGCTCAGCGCCACACGCCGCGCCAAGGCGCACCGCACAATCGCGCTCGCCCTGGACGAACTCTGCGGCGCCCGCCCCGGCCAGCGCATCGGCGAGCTTGCGCGTCACTGGTGTCATGCTCCGCTTCGCGAGGACGCCGCGAAAGCAGCCGCCTACGCCTACCAGGCCGGCGCCGCGGCGCTCACCGCTCTCGCCCCCGCTGATGCGATCGACTATTTCGCGGCCGCGACCAAGTTGATCGCCGATCATGGCGTTTCTGATAGCGCGCTTGAACTTGATCTCGCCATCGGACTGGGCGCGGCGCAGCGTCAAACCGGCGATCCCGCTTCACGCCAGACATTGCTCGACGCCGGCGCTCGTGCGGCTGAACTCGGCGACACTGGACGTCTGGTGCGCGCCGTGCTCGCCAACGATCGAGGCTGGCACAGCACCACCGGGGCCGTGGACGCCGAAAAGATCGCGCTCTTAGAACTCGCACTCGAACGTTTGCCCGACAGCGTTCCCGACCGCGCGCTCGTGTTAGGCACGCTTTGCGCCGAACTTGCCTTTGGCAGTACGCTTGAGCGGCGCCGCGCTCTAGCCGACGAGGCGCTGGTGATCGCCAGAACCGGGAGCGATGACGCGATTATCGTGCGCACGCTCAATCACATGGCGTTCTCGCTGACTTTGCCATCGCTGCTCGAATCTTCGTTGGAGTGGACCGCCGAGGCGCTCGCCCGCGCCGAGCGGCTGGGCGACCCGATGCAGCTCTATTTCGCCGCCATGTACCGCGCGACCGCGGCCGTGCGCGCGATCGATATCGTCGAGGCGGATCGCTGCTACGCCATCGCCGGCGATCTTGTCCGTCAGCTCGACCTTCCACCGCTCAAGTGGGAGTACGGTTTTCACATGTCGAAACGCGCACAGCTGGCGGGAGATTTAGCCGAGGCCGAACGGCTCGCCGGCGAAGCTGCTTCCATTGGCGCAAGCTGCGGTCAACCCGACGCGCAAACCTTCTTCGGCGTACAACTCGCGGGCGTAAGCTGGATGCGTGGGACGATGGGCGATCTCGCGCCCTTGCTTGAGATGATGATGCACGCCAATCCGGGCTTGCCGACGATCCGCGCTTCATTGTCGATGGCGTTGGCCCAAGCAGGCCGAACAGAGGACGCCACACGCCTTCTCTCCGAGTTCGCCGCCACCAACTATGCCCTGCCCGAGGACGCGGCGTGGCTGAACGGCATGACCGAATACGCAGACGCCGCGATCAATTGCGCCGATCTCAACACGGCGCCTGCACTCTACGATCTGCTTTCGCCATGGGCTGAGCATTTCTCCGCCGCCGGCGGGCTAACCGCGGAAGGCCCCGTGTGCCTTTATCTCGGCGGCCTCGCCACGGTGCTCGGCCGATACGTCGAGGCCGAGCGCCACCTCGCGCGCGCCGCCGAACTCTGCGAGCGTCACGCCATGAAATACTTCGCCGCGCTCACAAGCTTGCGCCGCGCTCAGTTCATGCTTCATCGTGGAGACAAAGATCTTGGTGCGGCGCGGTCGCTGTTGGGCGAGGCCAGGGCTGCGGCATCTGCTCACGGTTACGGCGCCGTTGAACGTCAAGCCGCCGCGGCGCTGGCGCGCCTGACTTAAGCGTCGGCCGGTAAAAGCCTAACAATGCAGCGGCCATCGTGGGCACGCCGCTCACGATCGGCCGCCCTTCGCAAAAGAGATAGCGCCTTGGTTTCAGCGATTCCGATCCCTCCTTGCGGATTGGGCGCTCGGAAGATCTGAAATGATCGGTTAGGCTGCGCGCCATGAATCCCCCGCCCTGGACGGTCTCGCACTGGTTCAACACGAAAGCGCCGGTCACACTCGAAGGCTTGCGCGGCCGCGCCGTGCTGGCAGTGGCGTTCCAGATGCTCTGCCCCGGCTGTGTCAGCCAAGGATTGCCCCAAGCCCAACGCGCACGCACGACGTTTCGCGAGGACGATCTTGCGATCGTGGGATTGCACACAGTGTTCGAACACCACGAAGCACAGGGTTCGGCGATCGCCTTGGAGGCGTTCCTGCACGAGTACCGCATTAAATTCCCCGTCGGCATCGACGCGCAGGAAAACGGCTCTCCGGTCACCATGCGCACTTACGGCATGCGCGGCACGCCGACCACGTTGCTCTACGATCGCGCCGGGAAATTGCGCCTGCACCAATTCGGTCACCTCGAAGACATGGCGCTCGGGGCCGCCATCGTTGCGGCAATGTCGAGCGAAGTGCCGCTCGGCGTGGGCGAGCAGGCGTCTACCGGCGCCTGCGGGCCTGACGGGTGCGAGCGCAAATCATCCTGACAACGTGAACCGCATGGGACGCCGATCCTCAGTATGGGTTGATCGTCCGGCGCCAACCGCCCGCCTCTTGGCCCGTTTCCGTGTCGATGATCGCGGACAGCCAAACGCCGCCTGAGCGGCGCTGCGGGCGCAAGACTTTCACGATGCTCCACGCGACGCCGCCGCCAGGCTCGATCGATCCGTCGTCGGCCTCTTGCTCCTTTCGCGCACCCTTTGGACTAATGCCAATGTTGCGCCTCAGCTGCGGTCGCGAGGCGCGCCAGCGGTCAGTTTCGGATCGGCGCCGCGAACCCCCCGAGTAAATTAGCGCCAGGACAGTCGTCGCGGGTCCGGCGATCAACGTTATTTCCGCGCCCGCCTAGGTGATCGCCACGGGCGTTGCGAACTCAAAAGACCCCGCGCCCAGCAGCACGAAACGCCGCCTGCGTATCGAACGCAACGAGCGCCAGCCGTATTTCTCCGAGACTCCGCGACTGCACAGGCCGAGTGCGACAAGCCGAGGCCAACAGCGCCTTATGCATCACGTGAAAGGCGCAAGGTCTCCCTCGCGCCCATCCGTAAATCAGTGTCGACGGGTTACCGGTCAGAACTCTCGATCATCCCAGGAGCGGCCATAGCCGCGGCCGTCCCATAGTGCGTCGCGAACTTCGAAGCGCAACTCTCGCACGCGCTCACGAAGGTCGCGCGCTTCCCACTCCGACATGCCGCCGCGGGTGCGGATGTAGCGAACACGCAGGTCCTCCAGGAAGCGGAGCTCGGAGAAGAGCTGTCTCGCTTCGCGGCGATCGATCGCTCCAGAACGAACACCGTCGCGCATGAGATAGTGAAGCCGGTCCAGCTGCCGATCGCTTCGCTGCACGTAGGGGTTATCGTACCCGTAATGCGCCGTCCGGTAGCCGCCGCGATAATCTTGGGCGCTGGCAGGCGCTGCAACGCCAAGCGCAAGCACCAACGCCAAGGCAGATAGAGTCGTTTTCATTAGCAATGCTCCCAGGCGATCCTTCTTCGCCTTTGTTTCGATGCTCCCTCCGGCTGTGAGGCTCGCATCACAGCGCTGAATCGCACATGAGCTGGGCATTCAAGGCCCATGCGCTCCGACTTTGCGAACCCCTGGGTTCCGCGAGCGATGGGTGACGGCTTGACGATTTCGCGTGCGGCAAGTGGTTCCCGGAGAGAAGCCTCCGCTTCAGGCGCCGTCCCGAAGACGTCGAATCGCCGGACGGAAAATCTTCGGCGTCGGCGCGTTCAGCTTCAGCGCAAGTACGCCCATATCAGACCGCCATAGGCCAGGATTGTCGGAACCACCGTCAAAGTCATGCCGAAGGTGCGCGCCATCGGATGCAGCGCGTAGCCGATCCAGAAGGTCACCCGCCCGGCAAAGAAGAGCGCCGCCATCGCGGGTATGAACACGAGGTCATCATGCGGCAACACTTGTGAAAGCCCGGCCCACGCAATCGCCGCCAGAATCGTCTGCTCGACGGTGTTTTGATTGTAGCGCAGATTGATCTCGAGGCTGTGGCTCGACGGGGTTCGCGTGCCTTCGATTGCATCGGCATAGAAGCCTCGCCGCGACGCGCCGAACACGCCAGCCAGCAAGGTGAGGCCCGGCACGAGCAACCATTGCGCCGCGTAGGCCAGGCGCTGCGCGGGGTGGTCGGCGGGGATCGCCACATGCGCGAGGAGCTCTGGCGCATAAGCCCAAGCAAGCAACGAAACAGCAATCGCTGGGGCCGCGCCAAGGACACCCTGCACCTGTTTGCGAAATAAGCCGGTCATCAGTCTCAATCCCTAGCTGGCCTTTGCACCTACCCTGCCGAGTCCGCGCCCTTCTTGCACCCCCGGTCGCCCTCAGCTTTCGCCAGTTAGGCCCGTGTTCTTCGCCAGTCCGACTGGCGCTTCGCGAACGGAACGATACATTTGGTGAGCGCGCGGAGTTCACAATATGAGCGGTTTTGACCTGGTCGGCTTAACGCCATCACTGCTGGTGAGAACAGGTGCGGCGGTGCTTGCGGCAAGCATTGCGGGTCCTTTCGAGACCAGCACTCGTTTGGATTTCGGCGAGAGGATCGTCTTCTGGGCCGCCGTGATTGGCGTGGCTGGTTTTTGCTTTCTTCTGGCCTGGCGCACAGCCTGCGCGGCTTGCACTCGCCTGCACCGCTCGGAAAAAGAGCGCGCCGTGATTGCACCCATAACGGCTGCGCTGCTGTTTGCGGCGCCATTGCCGCCGATCGTGGCGTGGATCGCACGGGCGGCGATTGGCCCGGATGTCAGCGTCGATCCGCTGTCAGTTTGGAGTTCGGCGACCGCGCTTGCGCTGTTGATCTGGCTCGTGCAGTTCGTGCTGAAGCACATGGCGCAACGTCGCGGTGCGCCCGCGCCCCCGGATGCGCCCGCTGCCGAAGTCGTCCCTCAGATTGTTCTCCGTTCCCAGCTGCGGTCGATCGCGGACGTCGCGTGCATCGAGGCGCAGGATCATTATTTGCGTGTCACCGACATGAGCGGTGCAGGGCGGCTCGTCCTCTATCGCTTCGCCGACGCGGTTGCCGAGCTTAAAGACGCGGGAGAACAGGTTCACCGAAGTTTCTGGGTCGCGGCGCGCGCCGTCGCGCACGTCGAACGCCGCGGGAAACGTACGCAAATTGTGCTCACAACGGGCCTGCGCGTTCCGGTCAGCGTCAGCTTTCTTCACGCGGTCAAAGCACGAGGCTGGACAGACGCGCCCGCCAAGGCACACAGCGACGATCTCGGCGGCCACGTTCGAGCTCAGACAACGAGCAGCGCTTGAGTTTGACAAAATGACCCCAAGACGACACGGGGCCGCAAACGGTCTCGTCGTCGATCCTGATGCGCCAACCGCAGATCCAATGCGCGATCGCCAGCGTGCTCATCTCTCGTGGTCAAATATCTCCAGCGCGCGTTTCACCCATCGCGGCTTCATCCAGCACATCGGCGCGCTCTGCGCGTGATCGAGGCTTTTGGAGCCCCGCGACCTTGAACTCATCTACTCGGATGCCGGCGACGCCGGCGCCAGTCCGATCTGCTGCATGAAAGTCTGGTTGTCCCAATAGAGCCATTCCTCCACCATCACGCCATTCTCCCAGCGCCCGATCGTGGCCATGTCCAGTCTAAATGACTTTCCAGTTGGTTGAATGACTTGACCGTTCGGCAAGCGCATCGGTTGCGTGAACGTCCCCTCCATGACGCCCGTAACGGCGGTCATGTCGCCTTGCGCAATGCGGATCGGATGCTGCTCGATCCGCGTGTCGGGTGCGAACGCAAATTGCGGACGCAGCATGTCGAGGTGATCCTCCAATCCCGTCGTCGTAGAGCCATCCGGGTAGTGCACGACGATGTCTGGCGCATGGCTCCGCGGGAACTGATCGAAGTGCGCACCCGTGTACACATTGAAGTCGAGATCGTCGAACGTGGCCAAGTGCGCACGCTCAACCTCGGTCTCAGCGCGTGTGTACTCACCGGCGGCATCGGCTGTCGGCGGCGGCGCCGGTGAGCACGCACAAAGACCCGCCAACACCGCGCTCGCCATTGCCTCCGCGTGAATAGTCCTCATCGCGCAATCTCCAAGGTTGAAGGGACCCTAACCCCTTTTTTTTGCACGATACACGGTCGAGCAAAGAGAACCCAGACCCTCCTTTCGGGTCTTGCGTTCCGCCCTGATGGCCGCCTGCGAGCGCGCCGATGCGGGTAGGAAAGCACAGACCCATGAGCGCCGCGACGATCATGCGCTGGCGGATGCGCAGCTCACCAGTATAACGCCAGCGCGAAGGAGACACGCGAATTGAACCTTCGGCGTTGATGCGACCCCAAGCTCCGGCCCGCGCACCGCAAGTCACATGACACCCGTATCTCGGGTCGCTTATCCTGGCGCGATGAAACTTGTCTTCATTTATGGTCAGCCGGGCGTCGGCAAGCTCACAATCGCACGCGAACTGGTCATGCGGACCGGAATGGCGCTCTTCCACAATCACCTGGTCGTCGACGCGGTTGGCGCGGTGTTTCCGTTCGGATCGGACGCCTTCGTCCGGCTGCGCGAATGTTTTTGGCTCGACGTGTTCGCAGAAGCCGTCGCGGCGAACCGCTCTTTGGTCTTTACCTTCGCGCCCGAAAGCACAGTGGCGGCCGACTTTCCTCAGCGCACGCAAGCTTTGATAGAGGCGGGCGGCGGACAAATCCACTTCGTCCGGCTGACAGCGCCCGATGACGAACAGGAGCGCCGCATCACAACGCCCAGCCGCGCCGCATTCGGAAAGCTGCAATCGCTTGAAGTATTGCGCGCACTGCGACCTCAATTCGAGGCGGCCATGGCGCTCATGCCGGAGGCGTTGATCACCATCGACACCGCTGCAGCCACACCCACAGAAGCGGCGCAGCTTATCGAGCAGGCAATCGCCTCCGCCGAGGCTAAATGAGCCAACGCACGCGCTAGCCCGTGCGGCGGGCGTCGGCCTTGCGCTTGAGCCTCTGGCGCGGCTGACTCACCCTGTCGCGCTCTCACAAGACGCCTAATCTCGGAGTATGATCGGCAATCGCGTCTGGATGAGCATGGGGCTGCCCGCGAGTTTCTAAGGAGCCGCGCAACGCGTCAGGAAGGACGCCACCTCTTCGCGCACCTCGGCTTGATGCCCAAGCAGCAGATGGCCGCCTGTGTCGAAGGCAACAAGGCGTGCGCCGGGAACTCGGCGGGCCAGATCCTCACCGATGGCGAACTGATTCAACCGATCATCGCGCGCGTGAAGAACGAGCGTCGGCGCGCCGATGCGCTCGATCTCGTAACGCGCCTCGGGATCGATAGCGCTTGCTTCGTTGGCGACGCCGGCGACCCGTCGCGATGCGGGCGAAAAACCATCGATCAAGCGTGCAATCATGGCCTCTTCGTCGCCGTCGCGCGGCGTCGGACGCAAATCGGCGCGCGCGTCAAACGCTTCTTCGAGCATGCCGCGCGCGCTCTTGGTCATCAGCCAGTAGATCACGTCGTTGCCGAGCAAGGACTGGTAAGCCCAGTCTGGCATTGGCCTTGCGCGCGACGGCGGACGATGCGGCGTGAACGGCGCCGGCGACATAAGAACCAGGCAGCGCACGCGCTCTGGATGGCGAAGCGCCAATTGCAGTACCGGCGGCGCGCCGCCGGAGAAACCAAGGACGCTTGCGCGCTCGATATTGAGCGCGTCGAGGAGGTCGACGAACGCATCCGCCTGCGCGGCGGTAGACCCATCGCGGGGCAACGCGCTGCCGAGATAGCCAAAGCGCGAGGGCGAAATGCGCAGAAAGCCCTCGCCGGTGAACGTCTCGGCGATCAGCAGGCCCTGATCAAAGCCCCCGCCCGCGCCGTGGATCACCAGCAAGGGCGGGCCCTCGCCCGTGCGCACGTATTCCAACACCCCTGACCGTGACTCGATGATTTGAGCCTGCCGGTTGAGCTCGGCCTGTCTTGCCTCGATATCGCGCATTGCCAGAAAGAGGATCACGAGCGCGAAAACACCGACAAGCAGAAGCGTCACGACGAGGAGAGGATGTGGCCGCATGAACGCGAGCTTACCGGCGGGCGGGCCGCTGCGCCAAACCAAATGCGGGTTAGCGGCGCCCCTTCAGCGCGCCGTCGCCAACTTTTGCGTGCGCGATGTCGAAGTCGGCTCGATACGATAGCGCGGCGCCGGCAAAGGCGCGGCTGGCGCGCTGAGAAGCGCAAAACCCGATCCAGCCCAAATTTGGCTGCCGCCGACACCGCAGCTCGACCCTGGCAACCGTCGCAGCATCGGATACCATCAAGGGAATCAGTCGGGACAAAGGCACATGGCAAGCGCGTACTGGCACAACGCCGCGAGCGCCAACGTATCACCTCGCGATGCCGATGCGATGAGCCGGCGTGGCTTCTCGTTCAGGTTGGCGTTTGCAGTACTGGCTTGCGTCGCCGCAAGCCTCGTGACCCCGCTCGCATGGCTGGCGGTCTGGCTGGCGCTTGTGCTGGTGTGGGAGCTCTGGCTTGCGCAGTTTCTGACCAACACACTTGTGTGGCCTGTCTTCATTCGAGATCCTAAGGCCGCCAATCTGCGGCAAGCTGGCGTCGTCGCTTGCGGCGCGGCGCTCTTCGGCGCCTTTCCGTTCCTGGCCTGGTCCTCCCCGACCATTCTGGGCGCTGTGCTTGCCGTCGCGTGGATCGGGGGCACCGCGATCCATGTCTTTGTTTATCTCTCGAACCATCGGCTTCAGCTTATTGTCGGGCTCGTCCCGCCGTTGGTTGCCGCGCTCATATTGCCCGTGGCGAACATGGGCGTCACCGTTGAGGCGCTGGCGAGCATTTTCGCGACGCTCTATCTCGTCGGCGCGGCGGCCGCCTTCTCGTGGGATCGCAATGTCCTGCTTGTTCATGCAACCAATGAGAAAGCCGCGCGCGAAGCGGCGGAAGCGACAGCGCGCGAGAAAAGCGCGTTTCTAAACGCGGTCACGCATGAATTGCGCACGCCGATCAATCATATCATCGGTTATGCTGGCCTGCTTGAGGAAGACATCCGCGACGGCGCCGCGCAACCGGACGACGCCGCCAAGGTTGCGGCGGCAGGCGTGGCTCTGCTGACGCTCGTCAATCGCGTCATCGAAATCTCACGGCTGCAGGCCGGCGCCATAGAGCTTCAGCCATACACCGTCGATGTCGCTGGACTGCTTCACGAGGCGGCTGAACAGATTAGCGCGGCCGCGCAACTTTCGGGCAACCAAGTGCGCCTTGAGGCTTTCCCGCAGGACGACACGATCGAGATCGATGGCGCGCTGTTGCTTGAGTGCCTCTACTGCCTTTCGGAAAACGCCGCGAAGTTCTGCAAGGACGGCGTCATCGGCTTTTCCGCGCGACGCCTCGGCGATGACGTAGAATTCACCGTCAGCGACACCGGCCCCGGCGTTTGGGCCTTGGGCTCACTCTATCGCGGGCGCTGGCCCGCGCGCTGGGCGGCTCACTCGCCATCGAGAGCGCGCTGGGACACGGCACGTATGTTCGTGTGCGCGTGCCCGCACGGCCGCAGGCGCCGCCTCAGTGAACCCAATGGGCGCCACTGCTCCCTTCTAGTGGGTCGGTACGCTGAGCCGCGCCGCCAATTTAGAGCACTGCGCCCGCGAGCGGAAAACCGCGGCGCTTCATGCCGCCCCGTTCGCGCCTCTCTCGTCCCGATTGAATAACGCCCAGCACTCGCCAAAGCGCGTTGAGCTGCCGGCAGCCGAAGTCTTAGACCAAAGCGCAAGCGGACAATGCCAAGACGTTGCGAACGCGCGGCGCGCGGCTGGGTTTGGCGTCCTGCGGCGCTAAACCCGCCAGACTGATGCGATCCCGAGACCCACATTTGAACCGCGAAGAACGCGCGCAGAAAATAGAACGACAGAGTGCCGACAGCAGATACAATGGCTCGACGGACCTATCGGATCGAGATTGAAGGCGCGCGACCGATGATCGAAGCCTTGATGGTTTTGACGACGTTAGTGCTTGGGTCGCAGCGAGCCATCTTCACGGCGCCGGCCCGGCCCTCGCCATCGCCGATTTGTAGGCGCCGGGATGCGCGACGAAGCGCTCGTCGATCAACTCCGCGCGCGCCTGCCGGGGTTGTCGATCCTCGCTATCTCCGGCGGCGACGCGGCGGTGTTCGCGAAAGCGCGGGGGTATGGCGCGGCTGCGGGCCTACGCAAACCGTTTGACTGGGCGACTTTAGAGGCTGCGATCAACGATGTGCTGCGCCAGCAAAGTTCGTAAACTTCGTAAGATACGAACTTAGATCAAGAACTTGCCGGTTCGAACGGGACATATCCGGATCAAGGCTAGAACCTTTCGCGGCCGGTTGGGTGCGGTCCGAAATGAAGGGCCGAGGCGCCGCGCTCATGGCGGCGCCAGACAACGAACACGGCATCGCGTTCCGATGGGTCGCGCACGACCCTGAAGTCGCGCCGCATTCAGAGGCGCGTCATGAGCACCGGAAGTGCGGCGCCCGAACGCAGCGTGCATTGGCCTGTCTCGCGCGCTGCTGCCCGATCCGGACGCCGACTTCTTCAGCCCTTTACGAGAGTAGTGATTCGCAGCGCCAAGCAGGCGTGACGATCGCGTAAGCAGGCGCAATTGCTGTGAATATGAAGCTGCGCAGAGATCGAAGCGATCACAAGGCGCATGCGCCGCGCACAAACCGCCACGTGATCGCAGTTTGCATGAAAACCGCATCGACGACGCGCAGGCGTTCGAAGTGATCCGGGGCGAATGCCAGAGCGATTGATGATCGTGACTTCTGCGGCTGTGACGAGGTCCAGCGGCGCATCGCGGGCCCGATTGGCGATCAGAGCGCCGCGCACTATTCGTAATCATCGGTCGTCGCAGCAACTGCACGCTGAGGCTTTCGTTCAAGCACCGCTCATCTCGCGCGCGACATGCTCGCACTCGTTCAAGCGTCGGCGAGGGAACGCTGCACTTGAACTCGGGAGCTTGACACATGAAACGCCTTCTCACCGCGGTCGCGGCTGCTGCTCTGTTCGCTTCGATGGGCGCGAGCGCAGCGCACGCGCAGAACCGCACCGTCGTCACCCAATCGGGTTACGTCAATGCCGCTGGTTCGGCCCAGAACGGTGATCGCAACGGTGCGGTCGTCAGCCAGCGCGGCGGGCGCCATTATGCGCGCGGCGTCCAGGACGGCTATCGCAACTTCATGCGCATGGACCAGTACGGCACGCGCAATCACGTCGTGACGACGCAGATTGGGTCCGATAACTTTTCCGCCACCGGCCAGGAAGGGCGCAACCTGCGCGCCGAAACGCTGCAGACCGGGCGCGGCAACGTCGCCGGCGTCGCTCAGATCGGCAATGGCAGCCGCGCCGTGACGGATCAGGACGGCGTCAACAACACCTCCGGCATCATCCAGATCGGCAACGGCCAGGACGTCGAAGTACGCCAGCGCGGCGAGGGCAACATCTCGGTCGTCGTCCAGAGCGGCTACAATTAAATCAAGCTTTGCGGGAAGGCCTCGCGCCTTCCCGCGGGCTTGCCCCACCGGAGCACACCCCATGTCAAAGTTTTCTCTTCTCGCAATGGCGGCGATCGCTGCGCTGACGGCGTGTTCGGCCGCCGCGCGCACCGAAGCGGACTCCCCTGACACCCGCTCGGCTGCGCCTGTCATCGCTGCAACGATCGCACCCGAACCGGTCGCACCCGCATCGTCGCGTATCGAACCCGCGCGCCATGCCTCGCACGACGATGCTGTAACATGCGAAGTCCGCTCGCGTCGCACCGCGAACGGCCTCCTTATTCAAGCCCGCGCCTTCGCTGACCGCGACATCTCCGGCGAATACCATCTCGTCATCACCAAGTCCGGCGCCGCCGGGTCGTCCGACATCAGCCAAAGCGGTGCGCTCGATCTTGCTGCCGGCTCCTCGGCGCTGCTTGGCGAGAACGAGATCAGCGTCGAGCGCGGCGCGCGTGTTCGGGCAACGCTGACGCTTCGTGATGAGAGCGAGCAATTGTGCCGCCGCAGCTTTAACCTGTGAGGGCATCGCCATGAGACGCACCGTCCACGCAATCATTGCCGCCGCTTCCATGGCCGCGCTCATGGCCGGGGAAGCGCACGCCCAGCAGCGCAACGACGTTCGGGATCTGATCTACGCCGCCGCGACGGGCGCGGCCGGGAACCGCTCAAGCGTACAGCAAGAAGGCGCGAACAATGGCGCGGCGATCGTCCAGAACGGTCAGGGCAACACCGCCGGCATTCGTCAGTTTGGCCGCAACAACACCGGCTCGATCACACAGAACGGCGACAACAACGCGGCCTGCCTCATCCAGATCGGGCGCAACCTCGACGGCTCGATCACGCAAACCGGCAATTACAACAATACTGGCGTGATCCAGACCCGCCGCGGCGCTACCGAGATCCCCGCCGAACTCTGTTCGGTCCGCCGGGGCAACGGCCGCGGCGTATTCATGGGCATAGCGCGCCACGCAATCCAACGCGCCGGTCGTCAGAACTAGCCCGGGCAACCTTTCACGCCGCGCGTTTGGCTGGCACGAGTCCAGAATCGACCCGATCGCGGCGTCCCTCAAACGGGCGACGCGCTCCAAAAAAGCCATTGGCGCCTCGCCCGCCTATTCCTTGAATGCCCGGCACGCTCAATTCGTGCCCGTATCACATTCGCTTCACAACAGCTTGATGTCGCCGCTCTTTGCCTCTCACGCTGGCTCTTGTTGTGTGACGCAGTGGGCGCCGCCGCCGTTTTCATAGATCCGATCCAGATTAAGCGTGACGATCCGGCGGTCAGGATAGAGCCGCTCGAACGCGGCGCGCGCGAGGCCATCGGCGCGAGCGTCGCCAAACTCAGGCGTGTAAAGCGCGCCGTTCCCCACATAGTAGTTGGCGTAAGCGGAGAAGAAGTCCGCGCGCCGTGAGCGCGTCTGAAGCGCATCTTCAATCTCGACGATCTCAAAAGCGCGACCGCGCGCGTCGCGCGACCGCGATAGAATATCTTTGGCTTCTGCTTGGGCATCAGCGTTTTCGGTCGTGTCTTCCGGGTTGAAGGCCATCATCAGCAGGCCGGGACGCACAATTCGGACTGAGCCGTCAATGTGGCCGTCGGTAACATCGAGCCCCCGAACGCCCGGGGTCCAGATCACCGTCTGGGCGCCAAGCAGGCGCTTCAGTTCAACCTCGATCTCATCGCGCGACAGGCCGGGATTGCGATTGCCATTTACCCAACAGCTTTCAGTCAGGATCAGAGTGCCGTCGCCATCGTATTCCAGCCCGCCGCCTTCGCCGACGAGATGCGTTTCGACCCTGTCGCAGCCTGCGCTCGCCGCGACGGCGCGCGCGACTAGAGCATCCCTCGCGTGCCTTTGCTTGTCACCCCAGGCGTTGAAGTTGAAATCTACAGCGGCCTTGGCGCCCGTTGCGGATCGCACGAACACCGGCCCGCTGTCTCGCGCCCACATATCATCGGTCGCCACGTCGAGCAGCTGCACGCGGGGCCCACATAGGCGCGCCGCAAGCGGATGAACCGAAGCATCAGCAAGCATGGTGACCGGTTCGTGCTCGGCGATGGCCGCGGCGAGTCGCCCGATCGTCTCCTGCACGCTCTCATAATAGGCGCCACGACCGCCGTAGGTGGAGGGCGTCGATGGCCAACACATCCAAGTCCGAGCGTGGGCTGCGTCTTCGGCGGGTGCTTGAAAAGACTGCAAGGATGACCTGTTGGGATTGCCGCTACAGCCTAGCGCGGCCGCGCTAAGAGCCAAACCGGAGAAGTGCCTACGGTTCATTGGCCTCAGATCCTTTCACAGGTCTATCATGGACCAATTCGGCTCGGGCGGTCACAACAGTACCGGCGACAGCTCGACGACTCAGTTTGCGTGCCGAGGGTTTTCCGTTTGCTGAATTCAAAGCGACGGGGCAAGTCGCGCCCCGAAACGGACATCGCCTTCCAGAATTTGTCGGGCCGCACCGAGAAGGGCCGATCACCAACACTTGCTGCTCCACTCCCTATGCAGATTGCTCCAGACAGATCGCATTGGCGTCCGCAGCGCTCAACGGCTCGTTCAACAAAGCGCAGCGATGGGGGAATGCCCCATTCCGCTGACCACGGCGGAAGTGGCGGCAGGTGTGGCACGCGCCGAACGCGCGTCCGCCCCGTTCAGCGATAGCAGCGCGCAAGCCTGCCTCCAGATCGTCAGCGAGCCGAGCATCGGCGCCGGTGGCGCCGATCGTTTTCGCTAACGCCCTGACCGGATCTGCGTCGAGAAACTTCAAACCCGACTTCGTGAGCGCGAGCAAGACCGAGCGGCCGTCGCGCGCATTCGCCTGACGCTCGATCAACCCTTTCGCTTCCAGCGACAACAAGGTCTGCGACACCGTTCCCCGCGTCGAGCCGAGATAGTCCGCAAGCGCCGCGGGCGTGCTCGAAAAGCGGTTGGCGCGCGCGAGATAGCGCAACGCTTCGGCCTGCGCTGGGTTCAGTCCGGTCGCACGATCGCCGGCGCGCAACAGCCTCCCGAGCCGCTCGATGAGATGCGCCGCCCGGAGGGCGGAGCCAGATGGTAGCGAGTCGCTCTTTTTCATTGATCACGCCAATGCGAACTGATATCGAGTCGATGCTAACAAGGATTCACACTCCAAACAAGGAGGCCCCCGTGTCCGCTATTCCCGGCTATCGCCTCTATGATCCAACGCTGACGCCATCGCCCGTCACGACCCAACAATTCGAGGAGCTTAAAGCCTCGCTCTTGTTCGGCCCCGACGATGTCGCCGCCCTGAAGCGCGCGCACGATGGGTTGAAACCCCAGATCGAGGCAATCTTGGACGTGTGGTACGGTTTCGTCGGCGGCAATCCGCATTTGCTGCGCTATTTCTCCACCGATGCCGGCCAGCCCGTGGGCCCCTATCTTGACGCAGTGCGCGAGCGCTTCGGCCAATGGATATTGGACACCTGTCGCGCCGAATACGACACCGCTTGGCTTGCCTATCAGGACGAGATCGGCAAGCGCCACCACCGCATGGGCAAGAACAAGACCGATGGCGTCACGGCGGCGGCGCACATTCCGATGAGCCAGCTATTAGCGCTCGCAATCCCGATTTCGGTGACGATGAAACCGTTCCTCGCCAAAACTGGAGCCGCCCCGGACGTTGTCGAAGCGATGCATGCGGCTTGGACGAAATCAGTTCTGCTGCAAGCGATTTTGTGGGCGCGGCCCTACGCGAAAGATGGCGATTTCTGATCTATCGACGCTTTCGAAGGCGCTGCCCGGCTAGCATGCCGTGGGCAGAAAATGGTCACCATCAGCAATGAGGACGCCATGAACATCGATGTGTACGACACCTACGCAACGTCCAACTCAGGAAAGACGATTCACTTCGACGTTTTCCTCCCAAGCGGAGGCGACAAGGAAACAGCGGTGCGTTACGCGCGCACTTTCTTGGAATCGATCGGGGAAACGGCGGAGGCGCTTAAGTCGGAGCGCTGCAATTTCTGCCATAGTGAACGGGCGAACCCCGTTGTTGAAATCGAGATTGCCAAGTCTGGGCATTATATTTTGCAGATGGAAGGCTGCCCCAATCCGTATCGATGAACCTCGATTTGGCAGCGATGTTGGGAGGATGCCCTCTCACGCCCGCCGCTTGCGGTATGCAGCAGACTGGCTGCGGCCTCCATCGGCCAGTCAGTCGTTACACGTCGATGCTCTCGGCGATGGCCAACGCCTCCTCGACGCCTAATCGCCATTAGCCCCGCACGCGGTTTTTGTCGCGGCCCTGGTTGACGTGAGATCAATCGGCGCCGGCGTCGGGCTCGCCGCGGCTGTAGCTGGGCCACGACGTGGCGTCCCAACGGTCCAATTCCTCGTCACACTCAACGCACTTGGCCACGCCTTTTGACGGCCACGCCGAGCGGACCCAGGAAATTTTGTGTAGAGCGCCGCAATGCGCGCACTTCGGATCGCCTCGGGGACTCATCCTCCTACTCCCGGACCGAAACAATGCGAGGGCCGGTCCATGCGCTTTGCGCGACGTCAATTTACGCCGGCATCGGTGGAAAGCAAAGCAGCCCTGCGCGTCTCGTCGCGCAGACGGCGAAAGCGAACCCAGGCGATCCCGTGTCTTCTGATTGCAGCGTCGACGGCCAACGCCTGTTGCTTGTCGCAACCCTGTTGAGGGTTCATTCAAGAGCGCGGTAGTTGAGTCCATGAGATTGTTGCTCCTCATCGCCGCGTTCTGTGTCGCTTCGTGCGCAACTCCAAGCGCGGCGCAACAGGCGCCGGCGAGCGCCCTGCCCGATTGGTGGCGGTCCCACGTCGGGTTTGTGAGCCGCGATGGCGGCGTGTGGGTGTCGCCCAATCCGCCAGGCGAGAATGACCCTAGCCAACCGGACGCCTATGCCATGGAGTGGCGCGCGGCTTATGGGGGCCATGTCCTGATAGGCCGGCTCTATGGCATGGAAGGCGATGTCGAGGTCGGCGAATATTGGACCTTCCGTGAGTTCTGGCATCCAGGCGAGCGGCGGGCGATCGTGCAGCAATGGGGCGGGCCGGGCGTCTATGGTGTTGGTGAATCGCGCTGGGAAAACGGCGAAGGCGTGCTCGAACAGACGTTCTGGCTGCCTGACGGGCGATCATGGCGTGAGGGCCATCGCAATCGCGAGAACGGCGATGAATACGTGACCCATGCTTTCGACATCAACGAAGCCGGGGAATGGATATCAAAGGATCCGCGCGTCTGGCGGCGCGTGCAATCTGAGTAAAGGTGAAAGACGAGAGGGACACCGATCCAGGCCGCATTCCGTACTACATCAACTGCCGGCTTTCGGGGCTGACGCAACCCGCCGGCCGCTGCGGCGCACCGCGCGGCCTTGAATGATGGCGCGACGCTTAGGTACCCCCGTCACTGCGCAGATTGTGGATCAGTCCCGCATCGCCTCATCCTGCTCAATGTGATTACGAGCTGCGCCGCAGTGGCGATGAGTGACGCGACCTCGTTGATTCCAACGTGCCTGGCGCGTTCGGCTAGCGCCTTTAGGGGCAACGCATGCGCTCAGCGTCGAAGTCGCTCCCAGGTGATGCGGGCGCGCCGTGGCTCGCTGCGGCGTGCGCGCGCATCAACAAGGTAGCCTTCTCGGGACATCGGGCGCACGTGCGTGCCGAGAATAGTGGCGACGCCAGGGGTATCGCGTATCCAACGCGCGGTGCGCTCAAAGGTCGGATTCCAGCTCACCGCTTGAATGTAGTGATCGGCGCCCATGAAGACGCCCGCCTCGGGATCGTAGAGCGCCAGCATATGCTCGACATGGCTGTTGTTTGGAAAATCGATGATGCGCAGGCGCCCGCCGGCGCGATCTACGATCTCGCGGCCCCCTGGCGGCACCGCCTCGAAGCTCATGGCGACATCGCTGCGCGGACCCTCTTGGCCCTGGAACTGCGGCCGATTGGAGGAAGCGTACGTCTGCAACACCGCTTGATTTTCCGCGGAAGACAGCACGGTAGCGCCCGCCTCCACAAA
Source organism: uncultured Terricaulis sp. (assembly GCA_964653495.1). Lineage (GTDB taxonomy): Bacteria > Pseudomonadota > Alphaproteobacteria > Caulobacterales > Aquidulcibacteraceae > Vitreimonas. The sequence continues at coordinate 393,010 of CAZZFE010000001.1, forward strand.
CGCGCCAACGCCGCCAGCATGGTCTGCATGGAAGTGACTGATCACGACGTAACGGATGGGCCTGTCCCCCACCACGCGGCGGATTTCCGCGATCACCTGCCGCGACTGCGGCACGCCAAGCGGCGCTTCGTAAGCCACTACGAAATCGTCCATCACTACAAATGGAACTTGGTAGGTCCCACCCGCCAGCCCGCTGACTTCATGTACACGACCCGCAATCTGCGTAGTGCGCAGTTGTCCGTCATTCGTCACGCGCGTGAAGTCGGCGGGCGGGGAGAAATCGGCATCGGCGAACACTGGATTGATCGCCACGTCACGCATCTGCAGCACTTGCGTCGGCGCGCCGCGCCGAAGCGCGCGAATCTCAACGGGAAACACCACGCCCGCAATCGTCTGCTCGCCGGTCAAGTCCGCGACCGACACATCATCTGCGGTGATCGGATCGGGGGCCAACGCTTCGACGCGGCCGATGAGGCCGGTTGCGCGAGAGACATGGATGCGAAAGCGCGTCGCCTCGTCGAATGAGAACTCCACGATGTCTGCAGGACCATCCGCGACCGTGCTTTCGCCAACCCATGACGCCGTGCGCACGTTTTGCAAAGCGCGCTGCAAGATCACCACGGGCGACCAACGTGAAGCCACCATGAACGCGCCGCCGGGTCCAAACGGCGAAGGCGCATTCGCCGTCTCGGTATAGTCGCGCGGGACCCATCGCGACGTGTATTGCGTGCCGCCCTGCCAGATTGTGGCGAAGGCGCTATCATACCCACTCTCGAAGTGCTGATCGACTTGCTGGTAGAAGCGAGCACCGGCGATGTCGAACCGGTTCGTGACGCGCAAGGCGCCGTCACGTGCGGGGTCGCCAATGCGAGCGGCGGAATATCCTTGAATGTCGTTCGAGAGGTCGCCCTGAAGGACATAGGAAAGGCCGGTCACCGCGCGGATCGCTTGCGCGCCGCCCGCAGCGGTCACGGCGGTGTTGATCACGGCGCGGCCGCGATAGAAGAGATCGACCATGTCAGGGCGGACCGCGGCGCTTGGCGCTGTTTGGGCTTGCCCGCTAGCGCTATAGCTAAGCCCGGCCGCCATCGCCGACATCGCCAACATCACACCCGCAAACCGTCGCATCCTTTTGCTCCTCAAGGCTCGGAAGAGGTATTGGTGCGCGGCGCCTGCTATGACAATTAGGCACCTTTTGGTAAGTAGCTGCTCATGACGATTGCGCCGACGGATCCCACCGCGACCGACACGCGATGCCCGCTCACCGCCGCGCTCAACGCCGTCGGCGGCAAATGGGCGATGATCACGCTCTATTGGATTACCGATAGGCCCCGCCGTTTCGGCGAAATGCAACGGCTAATGCCCGAGATTTCCCACAAGGTGCTCGCTGAGACGCTGCGCAATTTGGAGTGCGAAGGGCTCGTCATCCGCACCGTAGTCTCCAATATGCCCGCGCATGTGGAGTACACGCTCTCGCCGCACGGCGAGAGCGTGCGCCCAGTCATCGAAGCGATGCGTGCGTGGGGGCGCCAACATTTGGGGCGCATTGAAGGCGCCGGCGGCGAGGCGTTGAGCGAATTGGTCCGCGAGTGATGATCCCCGTCACGCGAACCTGGCCCATCCAGGCGCGGCCGGGAGACACGACGCCGCACCGCTCAAACGCTTTCCGCCAAACGGGCGGATAAGAGGCTGCTTTGGGCCGCGCCAGGTCAGGGCGTGACTAGGACTAATTGCTTACGGTGATCGGACCTCGCCGTTCACATGCTGCTCGCTGTGACGGCGCGAGATCGGCGAAGCCGGTTGATGCGCCTCCGTATCCGCGAGGGCGAGAAATTGTGGTGCGCGAGACGTTGGCGTGAGCGGAGTGCGCGAAACTCTCGACAAAAGATACACCGCAGGGCGCAGTTCGCCTCAAGCGGTTGTCCAATTGCGCGACAAATGCGATGGTGCCTCTAATCGTTCAGCGGGGAGGCGTCGGTTCGAATCCGGCTGGCTCCACAAGGCGCTGGGGAGCCATAGTTTCAGCGGAAGAACGTCCCGCTCATCTGGCAGCGGCGTGACCAATCGCAACGCCGGCGCGCTGGTGCGCACGCACCTGCGACGGGCTAGATCATGCCGCTGTCGTCCCGGTTGCGGCGTGAGTCGCGCCTCGATCGGGTAAGGCTCGCCCAGCGCCAAGTCTTCGGCGTTGCGGAGCGCAACTCGCATTCAGTGCGCGCGCGGTTGCGACCGATCAGTGCGCCAACGGGCGGCGCAGCGAGCGCACTCCTTCTAGGCGATTAAAGACGGGCACGGTGCGGCCATGCCAAATCTCGAGCCTAGTCCCGCACTCAAAGCAGTCGAATACACCTATGTCCTTGATGGGCAGCGTCACGCTCACGCGCTCGTAGAGCGCGCCGCAGGCGCAGGGAACGTATGAGGGTTCAGACCGCACACTCATGGGCGCGATCTCAGCACAAGCGTGCTTACCGAACCTGGCACTCTTCAATCTTAATCTGCGTTAGCTGAGCTGCTGCCGGTTTCGCAGAATCCTAGTGGAGCAAGAGCTGAACCTCGTGGAGAACGATGGTCGACCTCGCGTTGGCGCGATACGGGTCGCTCTCCGTCGTCGCTATCAACTTCGACGCCGCGGCGAGAAACGAGTTCGCCGCCCTTCCGGCCAGCGAGGATTCAAGATGGCGCCGACTGCGACGGAAGCGTCAATCCCCAGGGAAGCACGCCCGCTCCGGCGCCTTGCACCAATCACGCAACACGAAACTGACAAGAGCCGTGATCCGTGGCGTCCTCGCGGCGGTAGGAATCCGGCGTCGTTTCCGTGCCGCTACTGCGCCTGCTGCGCGGCTGGGCGGATGAATTCCGCGCTGATGATGATCTCCACCTCGTCGCCCGGCGACTGACTGTTGTGCAACGCCGGCGTGCCGGCGAGCCAGTGCGAGCGCTGAATGATGGCGCGCGCGGTGAAGCCAAGCGTGGGTCGTTGGCTGGTGGGAATGATGCGTCCGCCTTCGAACACCGTCTCCAGCGTCACTGGATGAGTTTGGCCGTTGAAGCTGAGGGTGCCATGGATGCGCCCGGTCGCTGGGCCGGTCTGCTCCACTGAGGTGGAGCTGAACACGATGCCAGGATGCGCCTCCGCACCGAGATAGGCGGCGATGTCGCGGTCGAACGCTCGCTCGCCGGCTTGATTGAGGAGCCCCGTGCTGACCGAGGTCAGCGGGATCGTCACTGTCACCGTGGACAGCGCCGGATTGGCGGCGTCGAACTGCAACGTGCCCGACTCCGCGTCGAAGCGTCCGGTGTAGGGGCTCAAGCCCCAATGGCGGATGCGCCAGTGCACGCTGGTGTGGCGCGGATCGAGCGTATATTCGCCGGAAGGCATCTGCGCTGCCTCGCGCGTGACCGCGGGATCGCGAGCCAACTCGATAACCGGCGCTTCCGGAGGCGCGGGCGCCTCGGCAGCGCTGGCGCAGGCGGTGAGCAGCAAAGCCGCGGCGACCGATCGGATGTGCATGAATGTCCCCAAGAACGCGCAAGCTTAGGCGCGCCCGCCGCCCCTAAAAAGCGGCATGCGACCAGCGGCGGCATGCTGGGGAGGATTGTCGACACACGTGAGCCTCTGGCGGTTGCAGGAAAAGCGACAACCGACCGGACCTCATCGACAAATGGGCATGGGCAACCCCGCGCTTCGGTCCCATCCTTCCCGCGGAGGCGAACATGGCGCGCGGGATCACGTTGGGGCTGTTTGTCGTTTTTTTGATTGGTTACACGTTCCAGAAGTACGCGGCCGCCGCGCCGCCGACCTTTGTGCCCGACTACTTGCGTGTTGTGCTTTTCATTGTGTTCATCACTGCAGTCCTTCCATTCGCCGTGATGTGGCCCGCGAGCGGCTTGGTTAAGCCGTTTCCGCAGTTCGCTGGCTTCGCGGTGATCGGTTGCGTGGGGCTTTCCGCTCTCGCATTTGCCGGGTTCTGGTATTTCACTGTCTCGCAATATCCGAACGCCCCGCCGGTATGGGAGTTGGTCCCTAGAGGCATCGCACCGGGACTCTTCATAGCGGCGATCCTCATCTTGAACCGATGGCTGTCGCAACGTTTGGAGCGAGCGTCCGTTGCGCTCTGAGGTCGTTTCCGAGAGCATGTGCGCAATGCTCGATCGGGCATCAAGGCGCGCGGTGACGCTTGGCGCGGCAGCCGCACTCGCCGCCTGCCTGCCCAAGCCGCAATTGCAGCAAGCCCCCGGCCCATCACTGGCCGGAGCCCGAAGCGGGAACGCGCTCGCCGATCTAGCAAACGCAAGATTGCAAGTATCGCGCGATGACCTGATCGCGTTCCGGCGCGACCTGCATCGCCACCCTGAAGTATCCGGACAAGAAGCTCGCACTGCTGCTCGCATAGCGGAACGCCTTGAACGGCTCGGTGCAGACGTGCGCAGGAACGTCGGCGGTCATGGCGTGGTGGCTGTTTTGAAGGGCACGCAACCTGGCGGCGTCATTGCATTTCGAGCCGATATCGACGCCGTCTTTTCTGATGCGCCCGATCCAGTCGACTTCGCGTCCGTAAACCCAGGCGTTCGCCACATCTGCGGGCACGACATTCATGCCACGATCGGCATCGCTCTGGCGGAAGCATTCTCTGCGATCAGACAGGACCTTGCAGGCACGATCGTTCTGATCTTTCAGCCAGCCGAGGAAAACGTCACCGGCGCCAAACTCATGATTGAGGCCGACGCGCTGGAAAACCCCCGCCCCGATGCGATTTTTGCCTACCACACCGCACCGTACGAAGTCGGCCAAATCGCTTATTCGGAAACAATATTGATGGCGGCGCGCGACCTTGTGACGGTCACCGTCACAGGAGGCACCCGCAGCGGCGCAGCCGACCTTCGCAGCCGCATCCTTTCGTTAGGCAACATTTCCTCGCTCAACGCGCCACAGCCGATCGGAAGTGATTTCATTTGGGCCGGCGCCGCGCCGATTGCAGATACTGCGAGAGACGCCTGGGTGATCAACGCCAACTTCAGCCTGGCGACCGAAATCTCCAGATCGCGTCTGCGCACCAGCATCGACCAAGCCGCCCGCGAGCTATCGCGATCGGATCCTTCGTCGCGCATCGTCGTGGATTACCAGGCGGGCGCGTCGCCCGGCGTCGTCAACAATTCTGAATTGACGCGCGGCGCAGTCGCAAGCATTCGCGCAGCGCTTGGCGACAGCGCATTGGTGCAAGTGCACAATGTGCTGCCAGGCTTCAGCGAGGACTTTGGGCACATGCAGGCCGTCATTCCTGGCGCCATGTTTTTCCTCGGCGTCAGCAACGCCAGTCAAGGGTGGCAAGGCTTCCCACACTCTCCGAACTATGTCGCCGATGAGGAAGCGATCTTCGTGGGCGCGACGGTCATGATCAGCGTGATGCTAGACCACCTCGCGGCAAGCTAGGCCAGCCGACCAGACGAGCGCGCACCACCCACCAACAAGTGCTTCCCGTAATATCTTGACAACTCTGAGGCGACGGTCGGGCGTGTCGCTCAAGCAGGACGACATTCAGTCCTCGGCGCGAGCCGGTTGGAGGAGCATTCTTGTTAGGTGCAAGTCTGCGGGGTCGCGGAATTTCTCAACACCAATGATCATTCCATCATGGCCATCGGCGGGCTGAGCGCGGTAGGTACGAAATACCCAGTCCCACCAAGGTAGACTGAAGCCGAAATTGCTATTCGTCTCCTCGCGACGGACGGAATGGTGCACGCTGTGCATATCTGGCGTCACGACGAAGCGTCGCAACGCCCGATCGAACCGTTGGGGAAGCCTGACGTTTGAATGATTGAACAGTGTCGTTGCATTGAGCAAAACTTCAAACACCAAGACGGCGACCGCGGGCGCGCCCAAGGCAATAACGGCGCCGATCTTGATCAACATCGACAGCAAGATTTCCGCGGGATGAAATCGCACGCCCGTGGAAACGTCGAACTCTAAGTCGGCGTGATGGACGCGGTGGAGGCGCCAGAGCAGAGGCACGGCGTGAAACAGCCGATGCTGCAGGTAAATCACAAGATCGAGCGCGATCACCGAGGCAAGTATCGCGACGGCGACCGGGGCGTTGATCAATTGAAAAATGCCCCAGCTGCGGGATTCGGCGAAGATCGCAGCGCCCACCGCCGCAGCTGGAAAGAATATGCGGAGCGCCAATGTGTTGATGACGGAGAGCCCGAGATTGCCGGGCCAGCGCCGCAGCCTTGAGATCGCTTGAAGGCGCCTCGGGGCCGCTAGCTCCCAGAGGGCCATTGCCACAAACACGCCGGCAAAAGCGCCGAAGCGAATAACGGGCTCGCTGAAACTCAGCGCCTGCCCGATCACTCGAACGCGCTTTGAAACGCCCGCACCCGCTTGGCGTTGGCGCCAAGATCGGAAACGCCGACGCGCGAAGTCGAACGCACATCAATACGCGATCCGCCCTCGGCCGGGGACACCTGCACGACCACGTCATCGACAAAGCCGAACCACAAAGAGCGAACGCTAGCCTCGATGTGGCCGTTCGCCGGATCTGTCGCATCGATGCTCCACCCTTCGGCTCGCGCCGCCGCCAATGCCGTCTCGAACGCCTCAGCCGGTGCTTGTGCAAGCATGATGGGTTGAATGTCCGGATAAGCGCTCCGCTGGAGAGCACGGGCCGACTGACCGGCGGCAGCGCCAAAACGATCATCGTCGGGCACGTGCGGATCGGCTTCGACCGGATTGCCGCCTGGCACGGCGGCGCGCAACGCCATCACGCGGTCTGAAAACATAAGTGGCGCGCTGGCATCGGAAACGATGTCGTGAATGGGCGGAATGGAAGCAGCTTCACTGCGCACGTAGCCAGCATAGCCGAGCGCGAGGACCGGTATGGCAAGCGCAAGCGCAGCCTTGCCCAAGCCGGTCCTTGGTTTGATCAGTAGCGCGAGGAGAAGTGCTGCCACCGCAAGTCCTGCCGCCGCCATCAGCAAGAGCGGCCCGTAGCCAAGCGTGAGCGTGCCGAAGCCGAACCGCCAATCGATCAAACCGAAACGCGTGGCAAGCGCCGCTGCAGCGAAATAAACTGGCAGCGCCAACGACAGAAAGAACGCCGCCGCCGCGATGAACGCTCGAACCCTACTCATGCACCTTGCCTCCCCGCCATCCGCTGGCGCCAACGCCGATAGCTGGCGCCGTCATCAACGTCTTCCAACTCGCGCAGCATCATCACACGCTTACCGGCCAGATTGCTGAGCGTATCGGCGCGCGCATGCGGCGTCGACCATCGAACGCCCTTAAAGGGCAGATGCTGGCGCTTGGCCTGGCTGAAGCCAATGAGCCAATAGCCGCCATCAAGCGCCGGACCGACAACAGCGTCGCTGGCTTCCAGCGCTTCGAACGACGCTTCTATATCAGCCGTCGCCACCTCCGGCGTATCGCTGCCGATGTAGACGAGCGGGCCCGGCGACATGCGTTCCGACAGGCGCGTCATGCGCTGGCCAAGATCGCCTTCTCCCTGACCAACCACGAAATCGGCGCCGGAACACTGCGCAGACTCATCGGGCGTGATTGCAAGGCAAAGCCGCCAACGCGGGTCTGCGCCTAAACGCTGCAAAAGTCGCCCGAGTGCAACGCGCTGAAAACGGTGCGCTGCGCAATCGCCAATATCAGCGGCCAAACGGCGTTTGCCCTGACCAAGAATTGGCCGCCGCGCCATCAGCACCACAGTACGATCAGCGACCATAAAGACGTGCAATCCGGTCAATCGGCGCGCCAGCACTGAACAGCGCTAGGCAAACGATATTGCGCGCGCTGCGCTTGAGCCAACCGTCTTCACGCCAGCGCCGCGCTGAGGTTGTTGCAGCGCAGGCAAGCGTCCGCAACCGCCGCCCGCCGATGCGGCGCACGAAATCCACGTCTTCCATAAGTGGCAGCGGTCGAAACCCGCCCAGTGCAGCGTAGAGGCTTCGATGGATCAAAAGACCCTGATCCCCGTAGGGAAGCGCGAACAGAGAAACCCGCAGCGCCACCAGCCACTCCAGAACGCGCGCTTGCCATGCTTCATCGTCCAGCTTGAAGCGAAACACGCCAACGATCGCGGCCGCGTTCACGCCGCGCGCATGCGCATCGACATGGGTCCGCCAGCCGGGCGCGAGGATCGTGTCGGCGTGCAAGAAGAGCAGCCAATCTTGGGTCGCCGTGTTGGCGCCCACGCGCATTTGCTGCCCGCGCCCGCGAGTACTTGCCCAGACGCGTACGCCGGCCGAGCGGGCCAGGCGAACAGTCGCATCTTCGGAGCCGCCATCGATGACGATGACCTCCTCGGCCTCCGCAACGGACCGCAGGGTCGCGGCAAGACCCGCTTCGGCGTTCAGAGTCGGAATTATGACCGCAATGCCCATTGAGGCTACATGAGCGGGAGCGTTCAGGCTTGGCAAGTGCGGCAGATGCTGCGACCGCTGCGCGTAAGATGTAACCGCGCTGCAGCGTGCGCGTATCCAGGATGAGCGCTCATGCCCAGTGGGCACGGGAGGATGAAGCATGACCGACGTCGAACAAGCGCGGCCCGCTCGGCGTGGCATTTGGGGCCGGTTCGCGTTGGTTGCCGTGCTCGCTTTGGGTCTGTTTGCAGCGTGGCGTTTGGGGATCTTTGACTATCTCAACTTCGAGACCCTGCGCGCACAGCGCGAGACACTTAATGCATTCGTTGCGGCCAATCAGATTCTCGCCTTCGCTGTCTTTATCGCAGTCTATGTGGTGGTCACCACGCTGGCGTTCCCAGGCGCGTTCTGGATCACGATTTTGGGCGGCTATTTGTTCGGACTGGCGGGCGGCGCTGTCGCCACCACGATCGGCGCCACTTTGGGCGCGACGGCATTGTTTGTGATCGCGCGTTACCTGCTTGCCGACGCGCTCCGCGCACGCGCTGGTCCGTTCCTGAAAAAATTGGAGGCAGGCTTCAAGGAAAACGCCAACAGCTATTTACTCACACTCCGGCTAGTCCCGGTCGTGCCGTTCTTCATCGCCAATGTTGCGCCCGCCTTTCTCGGAGCGCGCTTGAGCAGCTTCGTTTGGACGACCGCCATCGGCATCATACCCGGCGTGATCGCCTACACTTGGATTGGCGCAGGTCTTGGCGCAGCGTTTGACGCCGGCGCGGCCCCCGATCTCGCTGCGTTCGCGCGAGAACTGGCGCCCGCGTTCGTCGCGCTCGCGGCGCTCGCGATCGCGCCCGCAATCTATAGCCGCTTCAAACGTCCAAAGGCGGCCAGTTAGGAGTCGAGCTTTTATGGAAAACATAAAGGCGGATATCGCCATCATCGGCGGCGGCTCCGCTGGACTAGTCGCAGCCTCCGGCGCCGCTCAGCTTGGCCAAAAGGTCGTGCTGTTTGAACTCGGTGAAATGGGGGGCGACTGCCTGAACTATGGCTGTGTGCCATCCAAGTCGCTGATTGCAGCAGCGCGTGCAGCCCAGAACGCTCGCACAGCGGCACCGCTCGGGCTCGACATCACTCCGCCGCAGGTCGACTGGTCCCGCGTCAAGGCCCACGTCCAAGGCGTGATCGAAACCATCGCACCGATTGACAGCCAAGAGCGGTTTGAAGGTCTGGGCGTGCGCGTAGTGCGCGAACGCGCGCGCTTTGCCGATCCGCGCACGATCGTCTCTGAAAGTCTGCGCGTGCGCGCGCGCCTAATGGTGATCGCCACCGGCGCCCGCGCCGGTGCGCCACCCATTCCCGGCTTGAGCGAGGTCCCGTATCTCACCAACGAGACCATCTTTTCTATCGATGCGTTGCCAAGACATCTCATCATCCTTGGCGCAGGCGCCATCGGGCTCGAACTCGGCCAAGCGTTCGCGCGCCTTGGATCCAAGGTCACTTTGATCGAAGCCGGCACGCTCTTCGCTGGCAAAGACGACGAAGCAGCCAAAGTGCTGCGCGCGAAGCTGAGCGCAGAGGACGTGACGCTGCTCGAATCCGCGAAGACGCAGCGCATCGAAGGCGCAGAGGGCGCTATCGCCGCCGACATCGAAATAGACGGCGCACTCAAACGCATCGAAGGTTCACACATTCTGGTCGCTGCTGGACGCAAGCCCAACATCGAAGACCTTGGCCTAGAGGCTGCCGGCGTGGCTTACGACAACCGGGGCGTCACCACTGACGCTCACCTGCGAACCTCCAACGGCCGCGTCTATGCGCTGGGCGACGTCGCCTCACGCGAACAATTCACCCACGCTGCGGGCCTCCACGGATCGCTGTTCGTGCGCAATGCCCTCTTCAAGCTTTCGCCCGGACGCGCGGACGCTGCGCCCATCCCACGCGTCATCTATACCGAGCCCGAATACGCGGCCGTCGGCCTTTCGGAAGCGGAAGCGCGGGAGCGCTGGGGCGATAAGGTGCGGGTGCTCTTTGTGCCGATGCAAGACAATGATCGCGCCCAGACTGAGCGCGACACCGAGGGCTTTGCCCGCATCATCGTCCGTACCAATGGTGAGATTCTGGGCGCGGTGATTGTCGGAGCGCATGCTGGCGAGACTATCGCAACCGTCGCTCTTGCGATCGCCAACAAGCTCAAGATCGCCGCCTTCACCTCGAGCTTCGTGCCCGCCTATCCCACCCGCGCAGAAATCTTGAAGCGCGCAGCAGGACAATTCTATACCGAGAGCCTGTTCTCGCCGCGCACCAAGCTTTTGGTTCGGCTGCTCGCGCAACTGCCTTGAGAGGGTTCGATCGCATGACAGCCTGGCGTTTGGGAGTTATCGGCGGCTCGGGCCTCTACGACATCGACGCCCTTGAGAAACGCCGTTGGACGCGGATCGCCAGCCCGTGGGGCGAGGCCTCGGACGAAGTGCTGACCGGTGTTCTAAACGGCGTGCAACTCGCGTTCCTGCCGCGGCACGGCCGTGGCCACCTAATCCCGCCGTCCGCCATCAACGCCCGCGCCAATATCGATGTCTTGAAGCGCGTAGGCTGCACGGACATTGTCTCTGTTTCCGCCGTCGGCTCCCTGCGGGAGGACCTACCGCCCGGCGCCCTTGTACTTGCCGATCAATACATCGATCGCACACGCCAGCGCCCCAACAGCTTCTTTGGCCCCGGCCTCGTCGCTCATGTCTCGATGGCCGATCCAGTGTGTCCGCGCCTTTCAGCTTTTGTGCAAAGCGCCGGGGGCCGCGCAGGCGCTGAGATCAGGCCAAGGGCAACTTATCTCGCCATGGAGGGCCCGCAATTTTCAACGCGCGCAGAGAGCCGCCTCTATCGCAGCTGGGGATGTGACATCATCGGTATGACGGCGATGCCAGAGGCGCGTCTGGCGCGCGAGGCTGAGCTTCCCTACGCCGCTTTATGCATGGTCACCGATTACGATTGCTGGCGCGAAGACAACGCCGATGTCGATGTCGCCAGCATCCTCGCCGTGATGCACGCCAACGTCGCCCGCGCTAGGCAGATCTTGGCCGAGCTCACCTCGGTGCTGGGTGAAGCGCCGCGTTCGCCATCGCCAATCGATACCTGCCTCGACATGGCGCTCATCACTGATCCCGCAAAGTGGGATCAAGACATGGTGCAAAGGCTTGACGCAATCTGCGCGCGGCGCTTCGCCAAAATCTAAGCTGAGCAGCTGCCGCCGCCGAGCACGCAGAACTTGGCGCAATGGGGATGATTAAGTGCAACCGGCGTCAAACTGTCCGAGAGACGCGCGGCCAATTCAAACTCCGGCTCGTAAGGCAGGAGCGTGCAAGCGGTCACCGAGGGCGCCTCCGCGCCCTTTCTCTTCACCACCATGCGCGCGCTCGCACACATCATCGCCGCCGGCGCGACCTTTAAAATGCCCCAGCACACGTCGCTAATTTCCGGGACCTCGGCGCTCTCATCCATCTCAGGAAATAAGACGAGTTGCTCTGAGCTCCCTGCATCGATGGGCCAGCCGCGCGCCGCGATCAGGTGGGCAAAGCCAGCACGCATTTCAGCTTTATCGCCGCCCCAAAGGGTGCGCCCCGCCAAAGACACCTCAAAGCCCGCCTGCGTAAGCCAGTCGATCCCGTCCAGCGTTGCGGCGAAGCTGCCGGCTCCACGTTCTTCGTCGTGAAGATTGGCTTCATAGTGATCGAGACTGACCCGCAGGGTGATCCCCTCGCCATACTGGGATTTAAGAGCGAGCAATCCATCGCGCATGCGCGGGCGCATCATGGGCCGCATCGCATTGGTCAAGATCAAGACGCGATGGCCACGCGCGAGCGACATTTCCAAAAGGCCGATAATCTGCGGATTGAGAAAAGGCTCCCCGCCAGTGAAACCAATCTCGATGGGCGTACCCGCAAGCTGCGCCACCTCATCAAGGACCGGCGCCAGATCCGCTTCGCTGAAATAGACGAGGCTGTCATTGGTCGGCGAGCTCTCAATGTAACAGTGCGCACAGGTGATGTTGCAGAGCGTGCCGGTGTTGACCCACAGCGTTTTCAAGCCCGTGAACGCCACCCTTGCCCGCGGCTCGCCTGTAGCGGTGACGTACGGGTCTGCGAACTTCGCCTGCGATGCAGCCGCGACACCCTTGATCGCCATCAGCAGCACCCCGACGTGTCGAGCGGAGCGGTCTGGCGCGCTGCGAACGGCATCGCTGTGCCGCAGCCGGGGAAAATGCCAAAATGCCTGGTGAAGTCGCCGATGAATGTGAAGTGCGGCGCAAAACGGCTCTCCCGGAGCATTCGCCAAGTATTGCCGCACACAGGAAACACCTTGCCCGTCTCGATGCGATGATGGGCGTCAAGGACAAACACGTCTTCGGCGCCCGCAAGGCCGCCAAGGTAGATGACGGCCTGACCGTGGTCTTCGCAGGCCGGCTCGAGGTCGGGAATGTTGAAGAGCCGGTAGGTCGCCGCGTAAAAGCGCGCCGCGCCGAGCGCCGCGCCGATGGCTTGGTTATGGATGGCGAGCGGACGCGACGCCACCAGCCTCGGATCGGCAAAGCCAACGCTGCGCGCAAGGCTCAAGAAGTCATTCCAATAGAGAGCGCCCGCGAGGCACTCGCCGTGCAGCACGGGATCGGTGCGCAGCGAAGGCGGCAAACGCCGATCGGCATAAACATCGGAAAAGTAGAACTCGCCGCCTGGCTTTAGGAGCCCGCGAGCGGCGGCGAACACGGCGCGCTTATCCTCGACCAGATTGATCACGCAATTGGAAACGATGATGTCGAAGCTGGCGGGATCGAGGCCGAGTTGGTCGAGGCGCGTGATGTCGCCCGGGATGAACGAGACGTTCGATCGGGCAAATCCGAACTTCTCCCGATGCCAATCGGTGTGGGCGCAAGCGAGAGCGAGCTGTTCTTGGGTGGCATCGACGCCGACAACAGCGCCGTGCTGACCGGCGAGCTGCGCCAACACATAGACGTCCTGTCCAGCGCCGCAGCCCAGATCGAGAATGCGCGCCCCCTCCAGTTGGTCGGGCACAACAAGCCCGCACCCGAAATAGCGATCCTTGACCTCTGGATGGACGCGTTCGAGCGCGTGCCTCACCTGGATGGGCGGCGGCGTTAGCGTTGTGCAAGCGTCGGTGCGCAGATCACCCGAAGAGCCCAGAACCCTGCCATAATAGTCCCGCGCATTAGCGATCCCGCCATCCTCCATAACATCCTCCACAATGCTTTGACCTTTGATTACGCGCGCGGCGCTCGATTGGTTGCTACGGGGGCGCTCGGCTCGGTCCAGGAGCGCTGCGCGAGAGGCGGGTCGGACAGCGGCAACACAAGGTTGCTTTGGCATCAGGTGGAAAAGGATACGACGTTCCGGTGAACAGGGCCGCGTGGCGCGTTCAGGATCGGCCCGCCCCCCGGCGCGAATGATTACCGTTTGCCTCCGCCGCGACTTGCCTTGCGCCTCGTCGAGGCTCACCAGCGCAGCGTCGGTCGGCCCAAAACCGCGCCCAGTCCGGCGCAGACCAAAATCGCCGCCAAGTACCAGGTCGCGACGTAGGCGATAGAGTCGATCGGGCAAAACCAGGAATAAGCGACCGCGGCTATGGCGCCGGCGAGCCCGCCAATGGCGGCGCCGGCGAGGGTCAGCCGTGTTGGCGCATAGCGACGAGCCAACACGAGTAGCGCGGCCATCACTGGAATGGCCACGACAGGGATGTCGCGAAGGCACGCCGGTACGCCTCCGGCGGTCCAGAGCGACAATCTTGCTCCAGGGGCGGCAAACGCCAGAGCGATCGCGGCGACCGCAAAGCTCATCGCGGTGAAGAGCGCCGCCGGCCACGCCCAGCCGCGCACCCTGACGCTGGGCTGCGAAAGACTGAGCGCAAGGGGCGTGGCGGCCGCGACAGCGACAAGGCAAAAGGCGCTCTTCGCCAGCGCTGCGCCCATGGCTTCGCTGAGGTCAGGCCGGACGCCAAAGAAAAGACTAACGGTCACGCCTGCCATAACAGCGCCGACGGCGGCGGCGGCGGCAAACCGCGGCCATAAAAGCTTGACCCGAACCGCGTGGGTATCCCGCGTCAAGGCCTCAATAAGGGAGGCGGTCTTCATGGCGCCCCCTTCGCAACAAGCGTCGACAGCTTCTTCATGCCGCGGTGGATGCTGATTTTGATGTCCGATTCCGTCAATCCGGTTCGTGCGGCGGCTTCGCGTACAGACAATTCCTCCAGTTTGACGAGCCGGATCGCAGTGCGCTGCTTCAGCGGCAATTGGTCCAGCAGCACGGCCACGTCGCGCGCCGGCTCGGTCGCATCGGCGCGCTCGCTGGAAAATAGCTCGGCCACTTCATCGACCGGCGCCGATACGCCCTTCGTTCTTGTACGCCTGAAATGATCGATCAGTTTGTAGCGCGCGATGGCGTAAACCCAGGCGGTGATGGGCCGTGCTGGATTGTAGGTCTCGCCGCGGGTGTGGATCGCGATCAGCGTTTCTTGAACCAGATCTTCCGCCTGGGAGGGATCGCCGTTTTGCAGACGGTTCCTGAAAAACGTCCTGAAACGCGCACTCAAAATATGGAGGAGGCGCTGGTGCGCAGCGCCGTCGCCGGCCAGACCGCGCACCATCAAATCGTGCAGTTCGGCTTCAGTCTCTCTCACGCGCGCACTCACCGCCGCCCCGTCCGCGCTCCGCGGCGCCCCCGTCAATCGCTGCATCGTCCAACGGGCGCCTCGCGGTTCGCACTTGCGCACCGGCGCGAAGGCGCGTGCGTTCCGCAAAGCAGCCTGATGTCTCGGACGCCTGCGAGCAAGCCTTCTTGAGTGAGCCAAGGGCGTCGCCCGGTAACCGTCGGGCGGGGCCTGGCGCCAGCCGCCAATGTCCAGCATACAGGGCGCGGCGCCAATTTCAGGCAGTATAGTCCAAGCCCGCCCGCCAATCGCCGACGCTGCAGGTTGCACCACAGCCCGGCTGCGCCACACGTCCGCTGCAAGGCGCATTGCGCCACGCCTCCTTACCCTCTTCTTCGCCTTCGAATCCGCCTCGCCTTTGGTTACGGGGGCCGCCTCGAAACCGCCGAGGGCAGCGGCGCGTATGCAACGGTGAGCGCGCAGCTCGCGAGGTCCGCATGAAGCAAATTTTATCCCTAATCGCACTGATCCTCACGCTGTCTTCGGCGCCTCAGGCGCGCGCCGCCGATCACGCCCCCTTCGACGCCCTTCTCGGGCGCTATGTCGTGGCCTCTCCCGATGGGATCAATCGTGTGCATTACGGCGCCTGGACGGCGAACGCCGCCGATCGCACAGCGCTCGACGCCTATGTCGCGGCGCTCGAACGCGAACGCCCTTCGCGCCTTTCCCGCGACGAGGCCTTCGCCTACTGGGCCAATCTCTACAACGCAGTGACGCTGCAGATCGTGCTTGAGAACTATCCCGTGCGTTCGATCCGCGATATTCGAAGCCGCACGCTCGATCCACGCGGCTTAATCGGTCCCTGGCGGACGCCGCGCGTGAGCGTGGAAGGCCGCAGGCTTTCGCTCGATCAAATCGAGCACTCGATCCTGCGGCCAGATTTCAACGATCCGCGTGTTCATTATGCGGTCAATTGCGCTTCGATCGGTTGTCCCAATCTTCAGCCCCGGGCCTGGCGCGCCGCAAGCCTCAATGTCGATCTCGACGCGGCGGCGCGGGCTTACATCAATCATCCCCGCGGCGTACACATCGACGCCCAGGGACGGCTGCGCCTCTCCAGTATCTATCGCTGGTTCGCCAACGACTTTGGCGCCGCCCCTTCGGGCGTGCTGGCGCATCTGCGCACCTATGCGGGCCCCGCGCTTGGGGCGCGGCTGAGAAGCGCGAACGCCATTTCCAGTTACGCCTACGATTGGTCGCTGAACGATGCCGGCGATAGCTGAGTAAGAGCTATTCGCGGCCCTCCTTGTCGGGCCGGTACCAGCGCTCCAGCTGGTGTGGTCCCACGCCCAGATGATAGAGCGCGACAAGACCCGCGCTCATCAATTCACGCCGCGCAACGCCGTCGCGCATGAAGCGCCGCGCGGATGTCACCATCGACGCCTCCAGTTTGACGATCTGGCCAAGCCGGCGCAGCCGCCGCACAATCTCAACGTCTTCGAAGAGCGGCATGTCGCGATAGCCACCGATTCCTAGATAGGTCGATCGCAAGAGAAAGAGCCCCTGATCGCCGTAAGTGAAGAGACCATGATTGATCCGGCTCATGAGGGCGTAGAAATCCAAGAGCGGGTGCTTTTGGTCAAACGCCAGGCGGAAACACCCGGCGCTGACCGTGCCCGCCGCCAAGGTCGCTTCGATGCGCGAGCGGGCCTGCGGCGGGGGCATTGAGTCGGCGTGTAGGAAGAACAAAGCCTCACCGCTTGCCGCGCGGGCGCCGGCGCTGAGTTGGCGCCCGCGTCCGCGCGGCGACAAGACGACGCGAGCGCCAGCATCGCACGCCCTTTGCATCGTGGCGTCACCCGAGCCTCCATCTGCAACCACGACCTCATCGAAATCCTGGGCCATGAGCGCCGCGACAAGCGCGCCGATCCGATCGGCTTCGTCCAAGGTCGGAATGATGACGCTGATGCGCACCTAGGGCGCCACGCGCAGCGCTTCGTCGCGCACGGCCTCAAGCACGTCGGGGGCGTCGCGCATCATGCCCGCGCGAACCAGACCTGCCGGCAGCGGCGTGCGCGGCGCTAAGTGAAAATCATAGTGGAGGCGCGTCATCCGCCCGCCTTCACGGGGCTCTAACAGCCACACGCCTCGCATCGCCGCGAGATCGCCGCTGATGCGCGCGACGCGTATGGTGCGCTCTGGCTCATAGTCCGTGCGAAACCGCAAACGCAAACTTGGCAACAGCGCGATCCAGCGAATGCGGTGCTCGCGCACATCGCTCAATCCATCAGCAGCGCGCTCGATGATCGCACACGATTGGAGGCCTGGAACGTAGAGCGGCGCCCGCTCACAATCGAGCATGACGCGCCACACGACGCTGGCGGGCGCAGGAATATCAATGGCGGCGAGAACCCGCCCACCGGGCCCTGCTTCCTCGACAATCCGCGCCACCGCTTCGCCGCGCGCCAAGCGCGCTTCATCGGGCGCGCTCCATTGTGTGGTGGCGTGCGTGTGCGGCGCGACAAGCAGCAACGCGGCCACAAAGCCGATGACGGCCAATCTGCGCGGAAAGCCAAGCGACATGATTCCCTCGTCTCCCGTCATGCATCATCCTGCGAGACTACGGAAAGCAAGCCAAGCGCAGAGCGCCGCCGCCGGCAAAGTGGCGACCCACGACGCCAAGACATGCCTCACCGCGCTCCAGTCCAATGTGCCCGCGCGTGCGCCGGCGCCGGTGATGGCGCCAACCGCGACATGGGTGGTCGATACCGGCAGGGCGAACGTGCTGGCGCTTAATACCAATGCTGATGTAACGAGATTAGCCAACAGCCCTTGCGAGGGATCGAGCCGATTGAGCTTGAGGCTCATGGTCTCAGCCACACGCCGAGAAAAGAAGAGACCGCCCGCCACCATGGCGATGCCCGTCAAGACCGAGGGGCCAGCCCCGCCTAGTCCTTGCGCCGCAACCAGCAACGCCGCGAGCTTGGGCGTATCGTTTACGCTGCGGGCAAAACACACAATAGCGGCCGAGGCGATGTGAACGCGATCAAGCATAGCGCTGGTCGGAAAACGCAGATGCGGCTGGACACTGCGCTCACAGGTTTCAGCGCTCGCCCAAACGGCCCTGATTGCGCCTGTCTGCGAGAACGCAAACGATTGCCCGCCCACGGCGGCGCCATTCCCTTCGATGATGCAAAGGCAGTCCTTCCCACCAAGGCGCGGTCCCACGATCGCTTGGGCGGCAAAAGCCAGCGCCGCTGACACAAGCGGGCTCAACAGCAGCGGCGCCACAAAGAGTATGGCAAGCACCCCGGCATTGAGCGATCCCGCTGCGATTCCCGCACCCACCAGCCCGCCGATAAGCGCGTGGGTGGTGGAAATCGGGAGCGCCAGGCGAGTGGCGCCCGATACCGTGACCGCCGCCCCCACCGCCACCGCGGCAAGGAAGTTCGGATCGGCGACGACTGTATCGCTGACAAGCCCCTTGCCAGAGAATTGGCGGATAAGGCCTTGCGCCAGAGCGACGGAGGCAACGCTGCCAGCCGCCGTAGCGATGGCCACCCAGAGCGAGGCGGCCCGAAAGCTCAGCGTCCGCGCGCCCCAGACGGTTGCAAACCCTTTGAAGTTGTCATTGGCCCCGTTGGCGAAGGCCAGGAGCAATGCAGCCGCCAGCAACAAGAACACCGCCATGCGCAAGCCCCGTAAGATCCGCGCGCGCTGCGGACTGCTCTGTTTGGTTACGCCCCCACAGCGGCTTCGGATGCACCCTCAACAAAATGGGCGGATCGCAGCGCTTCGCCTATCGCGTCGGTGCAGTGAAACCGAAGCGGCGACTGGTTCGTAACTGGTCTTTGTAGGCCAGCAAGACGGACAACTTTGGCCCGCCTAGTACGCCAAGGGGGCATCGATCTTGGGCATGCATCGCGAGCGCTCATATAGGTCGGTGCAGGCACTAGCGTTCATCTTCGTCATCGCATGGTGTCTCCAGTTCGCTGCGCGCGCATCGCCCGGGGCAGTACCAAACGCGCCAGGATCGCCTTTGGCCGCGTTCGAGGGCGATGCGCCCATCGCCAACAGCAGCGAGTGGCTGTCGCGGCGCGCGCCGCTGCTACGCCAGGCGTTCCTTGCGAGGATTTACGGCGCGCCGCCGCGCTTGACCGCGGAGGACGTCGAACAGCATATCATCGACGACAACGCCCTAAACGGGAGCGCTCGGCTCGAACTCCTGACGCTGCGGCTTGGACCGAACCTCGATCCTCTCAATGTGGCGCTGTTTACGCCAAGAACAGATCGCCCGGCGCCGCTCATCATCCTCTCTGATTTCTGTGGACTCGACAGTGACATCGATCGGCGTTTGCCCAGTCCTTCGTGGCGCGCGCCGCGCTGCCGTTCCGGTCTTGGACGCGCCCTCACCCAAATCTCCCACGGCGACGCCATCCTTCGCCCACCGCTGCGCGCGATGATCGCACGCGGGTACGCCGTTGCGGTGTTCTATGCGGGCGATGTTGCCCCGGACAATCCAGAACTCTTTCGCCAAGCGCCCATTCGTCGCCTCGCCGATCATCAAGAGAGCGGCGCGATCTCGGCTTGGGCCGCGCTCTATCTTGCCGCGTTCGAGACGCTGCGCCTCGATCCACGCATCGCCCCGTCGCGTATCGCCGTGTGGGGTCATTCGCGTTTCGGCAAAGCCGCGTTACTTGCCGCAGCGCTCGAACCCCGGATCGGCGCGGTCATGGCCAATCAATCCGGGACGTTTGGCGCAACCTTATCCGGCGCAACACGCGGCGAATCCGAACGGCAGATCATGCGCCGCTTTCCACACTGGTTCTCTGCGGAGCTGGACGCGAGCGCGCCCATGCGAGCCGCCGATGGCCTTGATCAACACCTGCTCTTAGCTCTGCTCGCCCCGCGCCCAGTCTTGTTGGGCAATGCGGGGCTCGATCGCTGGTCAGATCCCGCCGCTGCGTTCGCGGCGGCGCGCGCGGCAAGCGATGCGTACGCCCTCTTCGGCAGCGATGGCCTTACTCAACCCAATATGCGTCTCTCGAATCTGACGGCCGACATTGCCTTTTACTTACGCCCCGGCGGTCACGGCGTCAGGTCGTCGGATTGGGGTCGTGCGCTCGATTTCCTTGATTCGCACTTCGCCTCAGACCCTGAAGCGGCGGCCGGCATGGCTGGAGGCGGCTAGACGATGTGCACACTGACGATCCTTCGCGAGAACGGCCGCGTGCTCGTGACCATGAACAGAGATGATGCCGCGACGCGCGGAGAAACCCCGCCTCAACTCTGGCCCAACACCGATCTTAAATTTATCGCGCCTCGCGATGTGCAGGCGGGCGGCACTTGGATCGGCGTCAATCGCGACGGCGTAATTGCGTGTCTGTTGAACCGCTATGATGCGGCGCCAATCGGTCGGCAAAGCCGCGGCGGCATCGTCATTGAAGCGATGCGCGGCTCGTCGATCGAAGCAAGCGTAGGCGCTGTAAACTCGCTTGCGTTAGAGGCCTATTCTCCGTTCACCTGCATTGTCATCTCGAAAGGCGGCGCCGTGCGGCTGGATTGGGACGGCGCAGATATTCGCCGCGGAGACTTCGCCGCCGGCATGGACATCGTGATGACAACCTCGTCGTCTTGGCGGTTCGACGAGGTCAAGGCGCAACGCGAGGCGCTATTCGAAGACATGATGTCGAGCGGCGGCGACGCCGCCGGCGAACTGGCGTCCTTCCATACCAGGCGGGTTCCCGAGGACGATGCCTGGGCGCCCATGATGTTGCGCCCGCAGTCGCAGACCAAAAGCGTTACGCAGATTGAACTCAGTCAACGCGGCGCCGAGATGCGGTACTGGACCAGGGAGGCCGCGATCGCGCGCAGACTGAACACACCAGAATACAGCGTTCGCATTCGTGCGTGACCTTGCGCCTTACGCGAAGGGCGCGAGCCTTCACCCGCCGTCGTCGCCAGCAAACCGCACGCCCAATTGTGGCCGGCGATCTATGCGCAATTCGAACACGTCAGGGCGTGCATAGTGGCCGTCCGTGTCGAGTGCGGCGAGTTCCTCGCGCAGACGCGCCGCGTCGAGATCAACGCAAAGCACTTCTTCTCCGACGCCTGCTTGCGCGAGCACGCTTGCGTCAGGACCGATAATGGCGCTTCCGCCCTCCTGGAGCTGCCCGGCGGGTAGGCCTTCGAGCAATTGGCGCGCGGCCGCATCGCCGCCCACGCGTTCAAGCCCCGCCAGCATATCCTCTCGCCACAACACGGTCCCTGCGGCGAGTACAAAGCATCGTCCCTCAAAGGCATAGTGGCGCGACGCAAGAAGATAGGTCTCGCGCACGGTCGGCCATTGCGCGACGTGGACGGTTTCGCCGAAATGATGCATGGCCGCGCGCGCCAGCGGCATCCAATGCTCCCAGCATATAAGGCCGCCAACGCGGCCAAGGTCGCTGTCGGCGACGCGCAGGGTCGAGCCATCGCCGCGCCCCCAAACCAGCCGCTCGCCGTGCGTGGGCACAAGCTTCCGGTGAACCAATGCCGGCATGTTGGGCGATAGAGTGATGAGCGCATTGTAGAGCGAATTGCGTACCCGTTCGTGCGCGCCGATCACCACAACGGCGCCGGCCTTGTCGCAAAGAGCTTGAATGGGCGCCAAGCGTTCGTCTGTCCCAGCGATCGCTTGATTGAGCAGGATCGCGTGTAGCGCCTTTGCGCCGGGCTGAGCCCAGAGCGCCGCGCCTGGCGCTTCGTCCAGCCAGATTGGATAGCCGCCGAGAAAGGTTTCGCCAAACGCAATGATGCGTGCGCCCACATCGAGCGCGGTTTGGACATGAGCGACGGCGGCCTTGGCGCCGGCGTCGATATCAAGCGGAACAGGACGCGCCTGGACGATCGCGGCCTTGATGATCGATTTGGACATGGGGCACAGCCTACGGCGCTGGTGCGCCTTATTGCCAGCCCTGAGCTGGCGCCTGACCCCGTAACCACGGCGTCGGGGCGTCCGTATCCACTCCCGAACCCCGACAAAACAAACGGACTGGAGACCCCCATATGAAGCGCGCACTTGGGCTTGTCGCGGCGATGTTGGCGTCGCTGTTTTTGTTGACGAGCCCCGCCGCCGCCGAGCGGCTTGCGGCGGGCGGCTTTTCCAACCAAGCCCAGCGTATAGCGGGCGGCTGGACCATCGAGCGCGAAGCCGACGGCGTTTATCTCGTGCTCTCGTCTGACTTCCGGACACGATCAGCGCCAGACCTGAAATTCTTCCTCCACACGCTTCCCGCCTCACAGATCACCGCCCAGAATGCAACGCGCGGCGTGCTCGTCGGCGAATTGGCGAATGCGCGCGGCGCGCAGCGGATCAGATTGCCGGCCAATATTGACCCCGCCCGGTTTCGCTCCCTGGTGCTGCACTGCGAGCAATACACCGTGCTCTGGGGTGCGGGCGACCTGCGCTAGGGCGAACACATGAGCAGCCAGACCGTCGCCTTTCCCGGCTCGCTCGGCGCTCAATTGGCGGCGCGGCTGGAGCTTCCTCTGACCGCGCCACGCGCCTACGCGATTTTCGCTCACTGCTTTACCTGCGGCAAGGATTCCACGGCGGCGGTGCGCGTCGCTCGGGCGCTCGCAGCCCAGGGCTTCGCCGTGCTTCGGTTCGACTTCACCGGACTTGGCAAAAGTGAGGGAAGCTTCGCGCAGTCGAACTTCTCCTCCAACGTAGCCGACCTCCTCTCTGCGGCCGAGTATTTGCGCGCGAACTTCGAGGCGCCGTCGCTGCTCATAGGCCATAGTCTGGGCGGGGCGGCGGTGCTCGCGGCGGGAGGTGCGCTTCCCGAAGTGCGCGCAATCGCCACGATCGGTGCGCCGGCCGAAGTGGCCCATGTCGCCCATCACCTTGAGGCGCACGCCGAGACGATTGCGGCCGAGGGACAAGCGGACGTTCAGCTCGGCGGCCGTGCGCTCACCTTCACGCGTCAGTTTCTCGATGATTTGAACACGCACGATCTGCCCGCGCTCGTCGCCAAGCTGCACCGCCCGCTCTTGGTCCTGCATGCGCCACGCGATGAAGCGGTGGGAATTGACAATGCGTCGAAAATCTTCGTCGCCGCTAAGCATCCAAAGAGCTTCGTCTCCCTGGATGGGGCCGACCATTTGTTGTTACGCGCCGAGGACGCGCAATACGCCGCCGATCTGATTGCCGCCTGGGCGGCGCGCTACCTGCCGGTGCGAAATATAGACCAAGACCCAGGCCCGGGCGTCTTGGTAGAGGAAACTGGGACGGGCAAGTTCATTCAGCGCGTTCGCATCGGCGCACACGACCTCATCGCCGATGAGCCGATTGCTTATGGCGGCGAGGACGCAGGCCCGAGCCCGTATCAGCTGCTTTCCGCAGCGCTCGGCGCCTGCAAGTCCATGACCTTGCGCATGTACGCCTCGCGCAACAACCTGCCTGTCGACAAGATCGCCGTTCGCGTGCGGCACCAGAAGATCGATACGGCCGCGGGCAAATCCGACCTCTTCAATGCGGAGATCGCGCTAGACGGCGACCTGACAACCGAGCAGCGCACAAAGCTGCTCGACATCGCCGATCGGTGTGCGGTTCATCGAACGCTGACCAGCGACACCAAGGTCAAAACCCAGCTCGCCGGCGATCGCGTCACCCGATGATTGCAAGGCGCAGCATTTGCTGACATCGAAGGGATTGCTCGATGCGCGCGAGGGACAAAGATGACAGAACCTGCCGCTGAGTTGATCTGGTTGGTTTTGGCCGCCTATCTCGGTTTTGGGCTAGTGCTTGCCGTTATTGTTCTCATGTTCGGCTTGAAGCGCCTTGAACCCGACGCGGGGAACATGCCGCTCCGCGTTCGTGCGCTCATTCTGCCCGGGCTGGCGGCCCTTTGGCCGCTTGTCCTCGTGCGCCTAGTCGGAGTGCGCGCCAAGGAAGATCGGCCATGAACCGTCGGCAACGAAAAGCGCACGCTTTGCTATGGCCGCTGCTCCTGCTGGTGATGGCAGCGATTTGCGCCGGCGCCATCACTGCGAAGGCGCGCCTGGACAACGCCATCGCGGCGGTTGCGTCTGACAATTAGAGGCGGCCATGGCGCACGAGTACAAAATCGTTCAATGGACGCCGTTCAAGCAGCGCTACGATCTTGGGCTCTTGCTGGGCGTTCTCGCCTTTGTCGGCGCTTATCTCGGCGTTGCTTTACTTACCCCG
This sequence comes from uncultured Terricaulis sp., assembly GCA_964653495.1. Classification (GTDB taxonomy): domain Bacteria; phylum Pseudomonadota; class Alphaproteobacteria; order Caulobacterales; family Aquidulcibacteraceae; genus Vitreimonas. The sequence goes on from CAZZFE010000001.1 coordinate 417,233, forward strand.
CCGCCCGAAGCCCAGGCGCTGCCGATCCAGGTCGTGCTACGAGCGCTAGGCGCCTGCGCCTTTGCACTCTTGACGCTTATCCTTCTGATCGGCCCGTTGGCGCGGCTGTCGCCGCTTTTTCTGCCGCTTCTCTACAATCGCCGGCATTTGGGGGTGGCCTGTTTTGCGCTCGCGCTGACGCACGCGGCGCTGGTCATCGTCTGGTATCACGGCTTCGGCGATCTCAATCCATTCGTCTCGCTGCTGGTTTCCAATCCGCGCTACGACTCGATCCAAGGCTTTCCGTTTGAGAGCTTAGGCCTCATCGCGCTGCTCATCTTGTTCGTGATGGCCGCGACCAGTCACGATTTTTGGAACGCTGTGCTCGGCCCCAATATGTGGAAAGCGCTGCATATGCTGGTCTATTGGGCCTACGCATTGATCGTGGCCCACGTCATGCTGGGCGTCGTGCAAGCCGCCAAGAGTCCGATCTACGCGCTCGTCGTCGGCGTCAGCGCGCTTTTGGTCGCCGCCCTCCACATCTTTGCAAGCGCGCGCGAGGCGCGCCGCGATGAAAGCAATCAGACGCTAGAAGCCGAGGGTTGGCTGCGTGTTGGCGCGCTCGGCGACATCCCCGACAAATGCGCCCACATCGTCACCCCGCCGGCCGGTGAGCGCATCGCCATCTTCCGCGACGGCGCACATGTCTACGCCATCAGCAATGTCTGCCGGCACCAAGGCGGGCCTTTGGGCGAAGGCCGCATCGTCGATGGCTGCGTCACCTGCCCCTGGCACGGGTTTCAATATCGCCCACAAGACGGGCGCGCGCCGGCGCCGTACACCGAAAAGGTCGCGACCTATCCGGCGCGCATTGCCGATGGCGTCGTGTTTGTGTTTCCCCAGCCGGTGGCGGACGGCGCATGAAAGAGCAAGACGATTTCTTCATCGGCTGGAGCGCGCAAACGCCGCGCCGCGACCGACGCTTCATGCTGGGCGCGGGTCTCGCGCTCATCGCCGGCGCCGGCGGGCTCGGCGCAGCTCTTGCGCTTAATCCCGCGCCGGTCGGTGGCGGGATCTGGGATCAGGGCGAGGTCCGAACATTGAACGGTCTGCTTGCGGCGGCGCCCTACCCCATGATCAGAACGCGCGACCTCGACGGCGCCATACGAACCGTTTTCCTCGCCACGTCGGGCAAGACGGCGCCGCGCATCGACGCTTCGCTCATCGGTCAGAGCGCCAGCGTCACCGGCACGCTACTGACGCGCGGGCGCAACGCCATGATGGCGGTCAGCACCATAGGCGCCGCGGCGATTGCGCCGGACGATCTCATGGCGGCGACGTTTGGGGATCGTGGGCCGGTCATGCTCGTCGGCGAAATCCTCGACGCCAAATGCTGGTTCGGCGCCATGCGGCCGGGCTTTGGCAGAACGCACAAAGCGTGCGCGGCGTTGTGCTCGCGCGGCGGCTTGCCGCTCGCCTTCTGCCAGCTCGGCGCGTGCGGCGACGATATCGCGGCGCCGCTTTTACTTGACGAGAATGGCCGTGCGTTCGGTCGCAACATCGTGCCGCTCATCGCCGATCCCGTCGTGATCAACGGGCGCTTGATTGAAGCGGGCGATATGCTGCAGATACGCGCAGCGCTGAGCGACATTCGTCGCCTCTGAGCGGAGCCGCCATGCTCGACTTCACCGGTCAAACCATCATCGTCACCGGAGCAACCGGCAATGTCGGCGCCGCCGTGGCTGAGACCTTGGCGCGGCTCGGCGCTAACCTGGCCCTGGCGGACGTGCGTGAGGCGCCGCTTCAAGAGCTCGCCGAGCGTATCGGCGGCGCCCCGCTCATCGTCGCCGGCGCCGACGTCCGCGACAAGGACGGCGCCCAACGCATCGCGCGCGAGTGCCAAGCGCGCTTCTCGCGCATCGACGGTCTGGCCAATACTGTCGGCACGTTCAAGCTGGCCAATGTTCACGAGGACGCCGCGGGAGACTGGGCCACGCTGATGGACCTCAACGCGCTCTCGGCGTTGCGCCTCTCTGAGGCTGTGCTGCCGTTGATGCGCGCGCAACATTACGGACGCATCGTTCATGTGGCGGCGGGGGCCGGCGCCAAGGCTTTTGCGGGCGCGGGCGTCTATTCCGCTTCCAAGGCCGCTCTGATGCGCATCACCGAAGCCATCTCCGAAGAGAACAAGGCGCTTGGCATAACAGCCAACTGCATCGCGCCGGCCACGATGGATACGCCGCAGAATCGGGCCGCCATGCCAGACGCCGATCACGCCACGTGGGTCCAACCAATTGATATCGCCGCGGTGATCGCCTTCTTGTTGTCACGACCGGCGCAAGCGCTCACCGGCGCCGCGGTTCCCGTCACGGGCAGACAATAGGCTGCGGCGAGCAGCGATCAGGCGTACCCGGAGGCCCATCCGAAGCGTCGCCGCCGTCATGCCGCGTAGACGACGAATGCCGACGGCTGAAGCAAAGCCACGCCCTACAACACAAGCGTGCGGTTGCCGCCCGGGATCAACACAGCGCAGCGCCGATGGTCATGCCGGCCATGGTCCATCTCGGCAATCGGCACGTTCCAAGATCGGTTCGGCTGTTCAAGGAACTCGCAAGCCAAATGGCGTTGACGATCTTTCCCAACCTGCCGAATTGATCAACGAGACCGACGCGCTGATGACGCATCAACGCGGGCAAACCGTTTCGAACGCCGCGTTCGGAAGCGCCTCTTTAGACTGAGGGCGAGTTGGGCACGGCTATTGCCATTTGCATTGACATTTTCGCGAGTAGGATTAAATCCTATTGGCGAGGAAGTATCAATGCGGTCGACCAAGCAATTGAGCGTGACGCTCCCGAACGCGATGGCAAAAGAAATCGCCGCAAAGGTCGCGTCGGGCGAATATGCCAGCGAGAGCGAGGTTATCCGGGATGGACTGCGCGCGCTCCAGGCCCGCGACAAGGCGATCGAGCAATGGCTCTCCGGCGAGGTTGGCGACATCTACGATGCGATGAAAGCCGATTCCTCGCGCGCGCGTTCAGCCGCTGATGTGAAAGCCTCCCTCGCGCGTGCCCATAAGCGCGCCTCAAAGCGCGGATGACGCGTGCGAAAGATGTCGTCTTCTCGCCGGAGGCGGAGACCCAGATCGTTCGGCTCTACGATTACATCGCCGCCAAGGCTTCCCCGGCCATCGCCCAATCCTACACCGATGCGATCGTCGAGCGCTGCGAGCGGCTTGGCGAGACGCCGCTTGCCGGCGTCGCGCGAGACGATATTCGCCGGGGCCTCAGAACCACATTCTTCCGCAGGCGCGTCGTCATCGCCTATTCAGTCGGAGCAAAAACGGTGAGCGTGCTTGCGATCTTCTACGGCGGGCAAGACTATGAGAGCTTGCTGCGCGAAGAGTGACCGCGCTCACGGACGTGGTGATCGCTCATTTGCGCTTGGGTTTAGCCGCGCCGTAGGCGCGCAAACCTTCGGCCCGTCTTTTCTCGAGCTGAAGCCCTTGGACGTCTTTAACCTCGGCAACGTGCCTGTTCCTGTATTTGATCGAGATACACGCCCGCCGCAACGACAGGGCTCCAAGCGTGCGAACGCGCACGCTCCAGCAGGTCCCGCGCGCGGCAGGGATCGCGTGCAGCGGAGAATGAATGTTCGAAGTATATGCGCGCGCCCATCGCAGTGGCCGCTATTCCTGCGACCTTGCCGGCACGGGCCTCTTGCGACGACGGAACAAAAGCGCAGCGACCCACCACAACAAAGCAAGTGCGATGAGCCCAACTGCCGCCGCTATGAAGACACCGTATTTAAGAAGCGCGCGCACCGCTGTGTAGAGCCGATCAATCGCCACAAGGTTTGCTTCATTCGGCACCGCGGCAGCTTGAACATCATCACTACCGATGAGCAGGACGTTCTGGTTCGATGACTCGAATGCGGGCCAGTTCGGCAATCCTTCGCCATTGGGATCACCTGTCCTGGCAAAGTTCGTCCAATAGGAAATCATTGTCTCCGCGAGGCGTCGATCGCTCTCCGCCCAAGGCGCATCGTAGAGGTCCAGGTGATCGAAAACGTAGGGCATCTCTGCACCGTGCGTCGCGCCCTGTTGGCCCGCAGGCGTGTGCGCGAAGCGATAGTAGAATGTGTTGCGTTCGCCCGCGGCGGTATGGAGGCGCGCCCAAGCCCACATATTCCAGCCGAACCGCATATCGCTCTCGAAGGAAATGAAGGCGTCCCGCGCCGCTCTGTCGTTAGCTGGCTCAGACGGTCCGATCAGGGACACGATGAAGCCAGGAAAATCTTCTCTCAATACGTCGCCGAGACTGGCGGCGTTCACTGTGCGCCCGGACAGGAAGTACAACCCTTCCTCCGCATTGGAGCCGACAAGCAGATCGACGTCGTTCGCCCGGCCGTTGGTAAGCGCTTCATACGGCGTCTCGCGCAGAACGTAGCCATCTACGTTAGGCTGCGGGTTGAAAGGTCGCGCCACAATTGTTGACGCCGGCAGCGTCCGTAACGCCTGCACTGACGGCGCTCCCAGCCGCGTGGCGAAAGCCTGTCCGACCTGCTCGGCTCCCTCCAGCGCAAACTCCGGCGCGGCGTCCAAGGGTTCGAATAACCCGCCACTTTGTCCAATCGCCCGATGGAACAGTCCCCGCGCCTGAGGCGATGAGATGAGCGCACTGATCGAGATCGAGCCTGAAGATTGCCCGAACACAGTCACGTTCCCGGGATCACCACCGAAGGCGGAGATGTTTTGCTGCACCCACTTCAACGCCTCGACTTGGTCGAGGAGTCCGTAGTTGCCTGAACCTCCGTATGCAGACTCTCGCGAGAGCTCCGGATGCGCGAGGAAGCCAAAGGCGCCCAGACGATAATTGAACGTAACAACGATCACGCCGTGGTGCGCAAGCGCATCGCCTGCATAGAGCGGCGTGCTTGCGGTGCCGTTCTGTAATCCCCCGCCGTAGATCCAGACCATCACCGGCAGTGGCGCATCATGCGCGCCCGCGGGCGCCCAAATGTTCAGATAAAGACAATCCTCGCTCATCGGCTCCGGCGGGGCATCATCGGGATAGGCGCCCGGCTGTATGCAGATCGGCGAGAAATTATTGGCGTTCCTAATCCCTTGCCAGGGCGTGGGCGGCGCGGGAGCGCGCCAGCGAAGGGGACCAATCGGCGGCGCCGCGAACGGGATGCCGCTAAATCTGAGCACGCCATCCTCCTCCGCGCCTTCGACGAGACCGGAGACAGTTTGGACCGGCTGGGCTGATGCAAGCGGCGTGAGAAGTGCGGTCGTCGCTACAACGAGGGCGAACAATAGGCCCATGCTCGTCGCGTTCGACGAGAGGGACCGCATGTCGGGGCGCAGTTTTCCGACTATCTCGCTGTTCATCGTCATCGCGCATCTCCTCTAAGCGTTCTTGCTGGCGCTGCGCGTGGCCGCGACGTGCGCGAGAAATCCCGCTGCGGTGACTGCCAACAAAACGCCCATGATATGCCAGGATGTCGGAGCTCCAGTCGTCGCCGCCAATTCTTCCGCGGTTATTGCGGCCATGATGAAAACGATCGCGAAGCCGCCGAGAAGGGCGACAGCCGCCCAGGTCGCGCCGCGGCGCAACGGAAAAAGTGCGATATAGGCGGCGAACAGCCCCGCAGCGACCGAGGAGCCGCCTATCAGATTCATCAGCGCCAAATAGAGGGGTAGTATCTGCGGATGCAACTCCGCCGGCACCGCCGCGCCATGAAACCAAAGCATTTCGGTGACGCTGGCATAGACGTAGCCGAACCAGAGCATGAACAAGCTAAGCGCCAGAAAGAGCGCGACGCTGGTCCAACGGAGAATCTTCTGCATGTGACGGCCCTGTTGTTACCTCACGCTGCATACATTTTGAGCAGCCGCGGTTGAAATGCCGTTTGGCTTTGGTGATCATGCGCTCGGTGCATGATCTGCGACCGCCGGCGCGAACCCAATCAGCAAAGCCAGTCCGAACGGCATGGCCAAGCCACCGGGCAAGCCGAGCTGCTAGCGCCACGGGCGGCGTCAGCGCCCAAGCGAGCCCGAACGCGAGTAACCAGAACAGGGCCCTGTGTCCCCTTCTTGCGGGTGCGACTATCGGCTCAGCACGCTGGGCCAATTCGCATTGGCGCTGCGGATGTGCCCGGGAATGTCCGCTTCCCATCGACGCTGAATCTCGTCGTTATAGTTCAAGTAAAGCTTGCCATCGACGATGCGCCAATTGGTAGGGTCGGCAGACGCGGTGTAACCCTGACTCACCGCCCACGCGCAATAGCCGCCGTATTGCGGCGAGTACCGTGCAGGATTGGCGCGAAATGCAGCCAGGTGCTCCGCTGATGCGAAGCGATATTCGTAGCCTTGGTGGTTGATCCGGTGCTGCTCCGAGCCGCGCACAGGGCGCCCATCGGTGAAGTATGCTACTGGATCGTACCCACTCACGGCCACGCGCGAGAGGATGCCGGTGTAGATTGGCGCTTGGTCGGCATAGGCCGGTGTGCTGACGCTAACGACGGCGACAGTTGCGAACGCGATGGCGGTGAGAAGTCTACGCATGATTTGCACCTTTAAGCGTCGGCGGCACGCGACAGGCGTGGCGGCGGTTTGAGGAAAAGGAGGAGCGAACGCACAGCCGATGTCCCGGGCGAACCAACGGAGAATCTTCTGCATGGAGCGGCCTCTGTTTACGCTTCGCCCCAAATACAGATTGAGCAGCCGCGGCTTAAATGCCGTTTGGCTTTGGTGGTCATGCGCTCCGCGCATGGGCGCATGGCGCACGCCCCTCGAATTGTGGTAGTGTTGGCTAGGGCCGCGGGAGCCTTCGCATATGGAAATGCAACAGATCCGCTACTTCCTGACGCTCTCGCGAACGCTGAGTTTCACCCGTGCGGCCGAGGAGTGCAACGTTAGCCAGTCGGCCATGACGCGGGCCGTCCAGGCGCTTGAGGCAGAGTTTGGCGGCGAATTGATCCGGCGCGAGCACAGCAAGTCGCACTTGACTGAGCTGGGCAAGCGAATGCTACCGCTGATGGAGCGCTGCTTCGAAAGCGCTGTGACGGCCAAAGCGCTGGCGCGATCCATTTCCGGTGATGAGATAGCGCCCCTGCCAATCGCCATTTCGCACAGCGTGAATGTTGAGCTTGTTATGGCGCCAATCGCTGAAGTCTTCCGAACGTTGCCGGGCTTGCAGTTGCGCCTGCAACACGGCGACGGCGATGAGGTGCTCGAACTCTTGAAACACGGCGATGCGGCGATCGCCATCGCTGGCCCCCTAACCGGCGGCTGGGAACGCCTCGACCATTGGCCGCTATTCGACGAACCTTTCGAGTTGGCGGTTCGCGACGATCATCCGCTCGCGATGGACAATGAGGTGACGCTGGAGAAGCTCCGAACTTATCCCCTCTTTGTGCAACGCGGGTGCGAGCTACACCCCACGGCGACACGAATGCTGGAGGCGCGAGGCTTCCCGCCTGGCAACATTCACGAAGTGGCCACGTTGCACGATCTCGCGGCGGTGATTTCGAATGGCCTGGGTGCGGCCATCCTGCCACGTTCGGCGCCCCGCCTTGATGCGATGCGACGCATGCCAATAACCGATTTGCCGCTGACGCGTACGATTTCCGCCTACGCCGTGGCCGGACGGCGGCGCGAAACCGCGGCCGGGGCGTTTCTCAGTCTCTTGCGCAACAACGATTTCGCGGCAGCCTAGGCGAGCGCTCGTAGCGAAGCGATGACCTCGTCTATATCGGCGCGCTCACGATAGTCGGCGTTGACGTGACGCGCGACGATGACGCCCGAGCGGTCGAGCACAAACACTGCAGGGATCGGCAGAATCCAGGCGTCATTGCCCTGGTAGGTCGGGATATCCCAGCCGGCGCCTGAGATCAGACCCGACATCGCTTGATCAACCCAGATAGCGAGATTGATGGTGAGTGCATAACCATTGTCGAGGTCGGCCAGGATGGGAAACGCCCCCAGCGTGTCCGCGTCGAGCTTGGACGCGAACCGGCGCGACTCAGGTGTAATGGCGACGATGCTGGCGCCAAGCTCCCCCGCTGTCCCAGCAATCTCCGCAATCGCCGCAGCGGTGATGCGGCAATACGGGCACCAATGGCCGCGAAGGAAGGCGACCACTACCGGACCCTGGCTCAGAAGCGTGTCGAGTGAAACGAGCTTGCCGTTCTGATCGGGCAAAACGAAACGTGGGAGCCTCTCGCCAACTTGCGGCGCGGCTGCGCCAGCCTCGGCGCCAACCAGCCGGCCTACAAGCGTATCGACGGCGTCGGCGAACTGCGGGCTCAGTTCGCGGACCCGATCGGCGATCATGCGCAGTCGTTCGGCAAACGGCTTGCCCGAGGCAATCGCTTCCTCAGTCGTGTTCTCCAAGGCGGTGACAAGGGGGTTGGGTGACATGAAGCGTCTTCGGACAATCCTGGGTCTCTATATCACGCCATCTCAAGCCGCGCACAATGCCGGTGCGCCCGACCAGCTGAAAGTACGTGCGGCTTTGACAAAGGCGCCGACAGCCGGAGAGTGCGGCCGTCCTCTCACCGTCACGAGCGAAACGGTGCGGGAGAACTCAGGCTCGACCAGCGGACGCACCGCGACGTCGCGCGGGAAAGTGCAGGATTCGGGGAAGAAGCCCCAACCCATGCCCGACCGGATCATGCCGAGCACCCAATCGTCGCGCTCGCTGCGGAAAACGATGCGCACCTGCACGCCCTGTTTGGCAAACTCCTGGCCGGCGAAGTCCGCCATTTCGCAATTTATGCGGTTCACATAGGGCTCACCGTCGAGATCAGCGATGCGGATCTCTTTTTGGTTGGCGAGACGGTGGCCCATCGGCAGCACGGCGACGAAACGTTCGCGGTAGAGCGGCAGAGCGTGGTAGCGATCGTCGATGTCGTCGGGATGACCAACGATACTGAGTTCACGTTCGCCGGCGCTCAATTGGTGAAACAGGTGCTTGGCCGCTCCGTCGGTCACGTTGAGCTCGATGCCGTCATGCGTGCGCTGAAAGCCGACGATGAAATCCGAGAGGTTTGCTGGGCTCAGCGTGCACATGGCGCCGATCTTCAGTTCGACGCTTTTCATGCGGCCCACCGATTTCGCGCGGACGCGCGCGGCATCGGCCTGTGCCTGGATCGATTGGATGTAGGGCAGCATCATGCGCCCGAGTTCGGACAGGTGCGTCTGACTGCGCTCGCGGTGAAACAGGCGCCCACCTAGCTCCGCCTCCAGAGCCTGGATGGCGCGCGTTAGTGCGGGTTGTGTAACAGCGCAACTCTCCGCGGCGCGCGTGAAATTCAGTTCTCGAGCCAGTGCGAGAAAATAGCGAACCTGCTGCATTTCCATGGCTGACCCTCCACTGCCTGCTTAAGTCCGAGAGGCGCCGAGTTGCGCTATCATTGTCGGACGAGGACATATTCGCGCATCCACGCGCAGAAGTTATTGCGAAGGGCGGGAGAGGTTCATGCGCAAAGCGCATCAAAGCCGGAGGGACAGCCCCTGACGGGCGAAAAAGACGTTGGAATCCAGCGCCGCCGCCTGCTCCGCCAGAACATCCAGGGCCGCATCGGAGCGGTCTGGTTCGTGATGCGCCAGTGCCAAGAGCTTTACGCCGGCGCGCCGCTTGAGCCGCAGCCCCTCCTCCCACGTCGAGTGGCCCCAGCCGCGATGGCCCGCCATTTCCGTGTCGGTAAAAGTGGCGTCGTAGATGAGGAGGTCAGCACCTTCGACGGCCAGAGCTAGGCGCTCATCTGCGTCCGCGTCGCCGTGCTCGTGGTCGGTGACGTAGCAGAGTTTGCGCCCCTGCCATTGGAGGACAAAGGCCGCGCAGGGACCCTGGTGCGTCAGCGGGACCGTACGCACGATAACGCCCGGTGATGGAGCGAAGGCGCCGCCAAGACTAAACTTCTCCAGGCCGATGGCGGCGGGAAGCGTTCCAGCCTCGACCGGAAATAGAGGCGGACGCAGCACGGAGAATAGCGCGCCTTCATCTGCGGCAAGGCATTCCTTCGCCGCGTGCAGGACGATGCACGAATCCTTGCGCCAGAGCGGCGCGAACGAAGGCAGGCCCATGATGTGGTCGAGATGCAGGTGGCTAAGCACGATGTGCGCAACGATTGGCTCGGCTTGACCACTCATTTGCGCGCCAAGCGCCCGCAGCCCTGAGCCGGCATCGAGAATAACACGCGTTTCACCGCATTCTACCTCGATGCACATAGTGTCACCGCCATAGCGGGCAAAGGCTGCGCCGGTAGCGGGAAACGTGCCGCGCACGCCCCAGAAAGTGACGCGCATGACTCAGGCCGCTTCGCGCTTCGGCGCTGCTGTTGGACGCACTTCGACGACGTCGCCTGTGATGAGCCGCGCCCCGCGCTCGAAGGTCAGGTACGACCAAAGCCAATCCAGCGTTACCGCGATACGGTTGCGGAAACCAATGAGGAAATAGACGTGGGCCACACTCCATAGCAGCCAACCGACAAAACCCTTGAGATGGAAACCTCGGAAGTCCGCGATCGCTGCCTTACGACCCACCGTCGCGAGGTTGCCAAAGTCCATATAACGGAACGGCTTGTCGAAGCGTTTGAGATTGAGCGCGGCGGCGATCGCCTTAGCGGTGTAAGCGCCCTGCTGTTTCGCCACCGGAGCAACGCCGGGCAGCGGCCTTCCTTCCGCGCCGCTCACCGCCGCGCAATCGCCAACGACGAAGATATTGTCATAGCCGGGCGCGCGCAGATCTGCACCGACCACGACGCGACCCGCGCGATCGGCGGGGATTCCTAACCATCGCGCAGCCGGAGAAGATTGCACGCCGGCCGCCCAAATCACACAGCGCGACTCAATGCGTTCCTCGCCCAACGTCACGCCGGTCTCGTCGATGGTCGTGACTGCCTTGCCAGAGCGGACTTCGACGCCAAGCTTCTCAAGTGAAGCGCGCGCATTCTCAGCAAGGTCCTCGGGAAAACCGCCCAGGATCCGGGCTGCGCCTTCTACAAGAACGATACGCGCGCAACGCGGATTGATCATGCGGTAGTCGCGCGCCAGCGCCTTCTTCGCCAGCTCCGCAATGGCGCCGGCCATCTCAACACCGGTGGGACCGCCGCCGATAACAACGAAAGTCGTAAGCCGCGCGCGCTCGGCTGTGTCAGCTTCAAGCTCCGCGCGTTCGAACGCCAGCAAGATGCGTCTCCGCTGAGCGGTGGCGTCTTCTAGCGTCTTGAGTCCAGGCGCGAAGCGCTCCCAATCGTCGCGCCCGAAATAGGCGTGCCGCGCGCCGGTAGCAATGATCAGGTAGTCATAGGGAATGCGCCGAGCGCCCAACAGCACGTGCTGGGACGTTGGATCAACGCCTTCGACCTTCCCGAGCAGCACATCTGTGTTGCGCTGTTTGCGCAGAATAGCGCGAATTGGAGTTGCGATCTGTGTTGGCGCTAGTCCGGCCGTCGCAACCTGATATAGGAGCGGTTGAAACAAATGGTGATTGCGCCGGTCGATCAGAGTTACATGCGCCGCTGCCTTGCCGAGCGCTTTCGCGGCCGTGAGACCGCCGAAACCAGCGCCGACGATCACAACCTTCGGCAAACGAGCCAGTTCGTCGCGGCGCGCTGCTTCGATCGGGCATCCGCACTCCCCATCAAGATGAGTCATTTCACCCTCACGCCGGCGCCGCGAGCGCGCCGAGGCGTCGGCCCAGCAGATCAAGATCCCCTGCCCGCAGGAACAGAAGCGCTAAGCTCAAAACCCACACGAGGCACGCCGCGCGAAAAAGACCGCCGCCGTCATTGTTTGGATCGACTCCAAGAGGCGTGAAAAGATGAAAGCTCACCGCACCCGTCATAACGGCAAGGCCGATGAACGCTCCAAGGGGCAACAGGAAGCGGTATGGCGTATAGAATGCGCCGGTCAGCAGCATCGCGGCGGCGATCAATTCCGCGCCGCCAATCACGTACTGGCTGAAAACACCGGTATGGCCGAAGAGACCGGGGACGCCGATGCTTCCTGCCCAATCGTCGAGGCGCCCGAAGATTTCTTGCGTCTTGGGGTGATCGGAGAACTTGTAGCGGAGGCTGTCGACGAAGATTGCGGCATTGAAGACCGCGATGCCTTTCGGCGCGTACTTGAGCGCGAGCGCGACGATGTCAGACATATGAGTTTCTCCACGGGATGAGCCAGCGCCGCCATCTCGCGGCAAAGTTGGACGAGGCCGAAATCGGAGCTGGCGTTCAGCCAATCGATGTCGTCTTGCATGGTGCTTGCTCCTTGTCGTTAGATTGAGGATGGCCCCCGGCGCCTCGCAGGTGAAATGCCACTTGCCTATTGCTGCGATGCGCACGGCTCATGCGACGATGACGAGATCCACAAGATCGACGGCGCCGTCCACGTTGGCATTCTTGGATTCGCGTAAGAACGGCACGCTGGCGCCTTGCGAGCGTGCGCGCTCCACCGCAACGCGGGTGGCAATGACGCTGCACCGCTCCACTTTCGCGTGCTTCTCGAGCTTGGCAGCGAGATTGACGGCGTCACCGATAACGGTGAATTCCAGACGATCGTCGAAACCGATGACGCCATGCACGACATCGCCGTGGGTTATGGCAATAGCGACGCCGAGCTCCGGCAAGCCGGCACACCGCCGTTCTTCTGCCCACTCCTTACTGACCTGGATCAAGGCGGGCACAGCGCCGAAAGCATCCGCCGCTTCAAAGCCCGGCCGCTCGCCGGTGCCGAAGCTAACCAGTATGCCATCGCCCAGAAACTTATCGACGCTGCCGCCAGCCGCTTCGATCAGCGGCACAAAGCGACTTTGATACTCGTAGAGCAGCGCGATCACGTCCTTTGGCGGCAGACTGGCCGAAGCGGCACTAAACCCGCGCAGGTCAAGGAACATGATCGTCGCTGGTTTGAGTTCTCCATCTCCTGCTTGAAGCTCTGCGGAAGAAGACCGCACCCGCCTTGCAGCGCTCGCATCCAAGAAGCGGGACAAGTCACGAGCGGCGGTCTCCTCCACTGCCGTGCGCGTGAGCAGCGTTCGGGCGCGCAAGACAGCAAGCGCCAACACCAATGTTACGCCGAGTAGCGCCACAATCTTCTCGGCTTCCGCGCCCCAGAGCACTGAGAGCGAGGTCATGTAGGTTGGATAGTCGGTGGTCACGGGCGCACTGTCTGCGGCGATCAAGACCAGCGTGATCCAGCCGACAATAGCGAGAACACCGGTTAGCAGCACATGCCCCGCGTCGAATCGCAGCGCGCGGAGAGCGATGAGGATAAAGCCGTAGTAGAGCGTCGGTCCCTTGAGATAAAGGGCGGCCGGCGCATCGTACTGAAGCGTGAAGCTCCATATCAACAGCATCAGAACGCCGACATCGATGGCCGCCGAGATGCTGAGCAGACGCGGCGACAACTCACCGGCATAGGCGCGGTTCAGCCGCCATGTGACGAATCCGCCGTAGAGAACGAGCGCCACCGGCACCGGCTCCAACGTCATACGCATCACGTCGAACGCGGCGAGCGATGCAACATAGAGCAGAAGGAAAAACGCCACGCCCACGAGTTGCACCCAGGCAACCAGGATTTCGGAGACCCCCTCCGCCTCTCGGATCGCACGCACGACGCGCTCCGGCGGGATCGACGGCTGAGCAACCTCCCCCCACACCCGCCTTAACGGCGCCGCAAACGGACGCGCTGCCGCGGCGCGCCAGCGTCCAAGCAACGTCGCGCGCCAGGTTTCCGCCAATGTCACAGGTACATCGCGCCTAGATCAACACTCGTGCGTTGATTCACGGCATCGAAGTTCATTTCCAGCCACTGCTCAGCGCGTTCACGGCCAACATCGCGCAGGTGCGTCAAGAATTCCCAATCCGCATTCATCTTCGACGACACCCCGAGCTCCCGCATGAAGTCCTGTCCTTCGATGGCGTGGATCAGCATGCGCTTCATCTTGCCGTCATCGATCGTGCCGTCGTCGATCATCTTCGTGACGAAGGCGATGGCGCGCATCTCCCGCATCAGAGAAGAGTTGAAACTGATCTCATTGATACGATTCAAAATGTCGCGCGCTGTCGTGGGCGTCTCGTTGCGCTCGATCGGGTTGATGTGAACAATGACAATGTCGCGGCTCTCGCACTTGTAAATGAGCGGAAAGATAGCCGGGTTACCCATGTAACCGCCGTCCCAGTAATCCTCGCCCTTGATGGTGACAGCTTGGAACATGAATGGCAGGCACGCGGACGCCATAACTGCGTCGGCGGAAATCTCGTCATTGCCGAACACCTTCACCTTGCCGCTCCGGACATTCGTCGCGGAGAGAAATAGCTTCAGCGCAGACTCTTGGCGGAGCTTCTCGAAGTCGACGCTCTGCTCCAACACTTGCCGCAGCGGGTTATAGTTCATCGGGTTGAACTGATATGGCGAATAAAGGCGGCTGATCAGATCGAACATCACGAAAGCCGGCGAGCTTTCTAGCGAGTGATTGTGCGACGCGCGTTCGAACCAAGTCGGCTGCAACGGGCTGACCATGCCGGCGTGCGCAACGCGCCGCCAGAAATTGGTCAGCGCCGTGCGCGCGCCGTCGCGGCCGCCGACCGTCATGCCGTACGCCATCGTGACGGCGTTCATTGCGCCTGCGCTGGTCGCCGAGAGCCCCTCGAACGCAATGCGATCGTCTTCAAGCAGGCGATCCAACACGCCCCATGCAAAGGCGCCGTGGGCGCCCCCGCCCTGCAGCGCGAGATTGATCGTCTTCGTTTCGACTTTCGCGGGCATCGTGCGTTTTGCGCGTAGCTTTGCCTCAGGTGGCATGGTTGCGGAATCGGCCATTGGCGTGTCCTCCCTCATTCTTGTTAGTGCGCGGTCCAGCCGCCATCGACCGGCAGCGCGGCCCCGGTTATCGACGCGGCGGCATCGCTCGCCAGGAACACGGCGAGCGCGCCGATTTCGGAGACTTGTGCAAATCGCTTGTTCGGCTGTGCTTTCAACAGCACGTCGCTGATCACCTTCTCGCGCGGGATGTTGTGAGCCTTGGCCTGGTCAACGATCTGCTTTTCGACCAACGGCGTGTAGACATAGCCGGGGCAGATCGCGTTACACGTGATGTTCATCTCAGCCGCTTCGAGCGCGACGACTTTTGTCAGCCCCAGCACGCCATGCTTGGCCGCGACGTAGGCCGATTTGTATGGTGAACCGACCAAACCGTGCGCCGACGCCACGTTGATAATCCGGCCGTAGCCATTCTTCTTCATTGCAGGCAGCGCCACGCCGATGGCGTGGAACGCCGACGAAAGATTGATCGCCAGAATCGCGTCCCACTTTTCAGCCGGGAATTCTTCAACGGGCGCCACATGCTGAATGCCGGCGTTGTTGACGAGGATGTCTACATCTCCCGCCGCCTCCACCGCGTGCGCCATCATCTCGGCGACGCCAGCGGATTTGGAGAGATCCGAACCGTTGTAGAAGGCGGCGACATTGTGCGTTTGTTCGAGCTTTTGACGGGTGTCCTCGATTTGCACCTTGTCGCCGAAACCGTTGAGCACGATGGTCGCGCCCTGTGCGGCGAGCGCTTCGGCGATGCCAAGGCCAATGCCGCTTGTCGAACCCGTGATCAAGGCTGTGCGCCCATGCAGTGAGCGCATCGTCATCGCGGGCTTCTTCGTATCAGTGGTCGTGAGCATCATCGTGTCCTTGTCGGGTGAGAATTCGTGGGAGGAGGAGCTTGATCGGTTGCTGGTCTCAACGGAAATGCCGGAAACGCATCATGCCGATGCCTTTGGTGCGCAGAGGTTGACTGCCAAGCCGACCGCGATGAGCAGCGCGACGCCAACGCCGGACACCGCTGCCTCCCAACCAAAGCGATCGAACAATTGTCCAAGGACGGCGCTGCCGATGAGGCCGCCGAAGAAGTAGCTCGCGAGATACAAGCCGCTGGCGGCGCCGCGGTCCGCCGTTGCGGCGCGGCTGACAAAGCCCGTAGCGACGGCTTGCGCGAAGAAGGTGCCGACAGCCGCCAGCGCCATACCGGCCAGAACGAGCACAAACTGGTCCGCTATGAGTAGCGGCAGGCTGAGCATGGCGACGCTTAGGCCGATCCACATAGCGATCCGCGCGCCAAACAATTGCACCACTCGCCCTGCAAGTGGTGTCGTGAGGATGGACGGCAGAAAGACGAAATAAACGAGCCCGATGCTCATCATCGCGATCTGGAACGGCGGGCGCACCAGAACGAAGTTGACGTAGGTGAAGACGCCGATAAACGCGAACAGAATCAGGAATCCAATCGCAAAGGCGGTGCGCAACGCCGGGTTTGCAAGGTGTGCAACGAACGCCGCCCAAGGCGCTGGCGCCATCATCGGCACGCCCCTCTTCTGCGCGTCGCGGATCGTGAAAAACACAAGCACGCCGCCTGCTGCATTGAGCGCCGCGAAAACATAGAAGTTCGTCGCGATGCCGAAGTGATCGACCAGGCCCGCAGCGACCAGCCGTCCGACCAGATTGCTGGCGACGTTTCCGGTGATGTAGGCGGCAAAAGCGCCCGCCGCAGCACGCTGCGTGCATCGCTCACCGAGATGGGCTAGCGTCAATGTGAACGCGGCGGCCATGAGCACGCCTTGAGCGACGCGCAAGATCGTGAATGTCGTGAGGTCTGGCGCGTGTGCGAGGAGCACCGTCGGTATGCTCAGCAGGAAGAGCGACCACATGATGCCCTGGCGGCGATTGATGCGCGCGCTAAACAGCGCGACGCCAAGGCCAGACGCCGCCATCCCGAATGTACTGGCATTCACGGCAACGCCCATAGCCGAGGGCGCAACGCCATATTGCGCCGCCAAGGATGGCAGAATCGCCTGCGTCGCAAACAGATCGACCACGGTCAGAAATGCCGTCACGCCGATGACGAAGGTCGAAAACAGCGCACCGAAATCGAACGCAGGTGCGCGCGTGTGATCCATCGCGGTCATGAGGCCAAGCCTTGGGAAATGGAGAATGACGCGCGGCCACCGGTGGGAGGGGCGGCGGCCGCGCGTGACGCTTGAAGCGGTTACATGCCGCCTTGGGCGTTTCCGGCCGGCGGGGGGATGTCGGCGGAAATCAGTACGGCGGGACGACGCGTATTGTTACGCCACCAATGCGAAACCTCGCCCTGCTCGGCCACAACGTCGCCTTCGCGGTGGTTGACGCCGACAGCGCAGGTGCTGCGATATTCGGTGACCTGGCCGCTGACGACGTAGATGTTCGCAGGGCGCTCACCGTGACTGTGCAACGGCACGACGCCGCCCGGCTGCACCACGAGCCGGCGCATGCGCAGGTTGCGGCCGGGAATATTGTAACGATCGCCAAGATCGATCGAGGCGATAACGTCATCGGTGACGTTCGACGGCGCCGTCGGCGCATTTTCGAGCGCGTTCGCGGCGACTTGATCGACAGGGCATTCGCCGGCGAAGGCCGGCGCGGCCGAAAGTGCAAGGACCGCGAAGCAAGCTGCCGCGGCCGTTTTGAGCGGGGTCATGAGCTTCTCCAACGTCGCGGGCTGCGACGCCAAGCTTTTCTCAAAACTCCGCGAACTGTTGAAATGCCCTTTGAGCTTAGTCGCGATGCCGGGAATGCATGAGGTGGCGCTTGTCTGGGGGGCGGCTCTCCCGACACTCAAATCTCCGCCAACCAATTTTCACTCGCCGCGAAACCGGCGCGATGGCTTATTCGTAGCTACCGCGAGCGCCGAAGGCTGGAGCATCCGCCTTCGTTGACGCGATCGGGGGTTGGGATGTGCACGCTAACGATTCTACGAGATGAAGGCCGGGTGCTCGTCACGATGAACCGTGACCGGCGGAATTGCTCAATTTGTGACGCTCGCGTCAGCGACGGACAACCGGCCTGATCTCGCCGAGCCTTGTCCTTCGCCACCTCGGACTATGGTGTCGGCTGTTGCCTGCCCAGGAGCATGACCAAGGCCGCCGCAAGGACAGCAAAACCTGCGCCTCCGAAAAACGTCGCCGCCGGTCCAATACCCTCCCAGAGAAGGCCCGCTATCGCGCTTGCGGCGAGCATCGCCACACCAGTGGCGAGGTTGAACAGGCCAAACGCTGATCCTCGCAAGTCCGCTGGCGCGGTCTGCGCCACAAGCTTGGCCAACAAACCCTGTGTCAGCGCCAGATGCACACCCCACAACGCGATGCCTACAAACGCGCCCAATATTCCTGGCGCCAGAGCCATCGCCAAGTCGGCGAACACCAACGCGACCAAGCCCCAAAGCAACAACGTCGTCGATGACGTCCGATCCGACCATGCTCCCGCGGGATAGGCGCCCAGTGAATAGATGACATTCAACACAACCAGAACAAGCGGCGCTAGCGCGAGAGGCAAGCCCTCGTCGCTGGCCTTCAACACCAGGAACGCCTCACTGAAACGCGCCAGCGTGAAAACAACGCCAATCGCAACAACACCCCAGAAAGCGCCATTGAACCGGCGGAGGTCCGCCAAACGAAGTGGCGGGCGCGCACGCTTCTCTTCCGGACCTGCGGCTCGATCTTCTACGCCAATCAGCACACACAGAACCGCTAACCCAGCCGGTATGACGGCAAACCAGAACACCGTCCTTACGTCGTTGGCAAAAAGGGCCATGAGGGCGATTGCCACCAACGGCCCGATGAAAGCGCCCGCTGTGTCGAGCGCTTGGCGCACTCCATAAGCACGCCCCCGTATCGACTCCGGCGTAACGTCGGCCACCAACGCATCTCGGGGCGCACCGCGCAGCCCTTTTCCAATGCGATCTGCGAAGCGCGCAGCAAACACCATCGTGGGTGCACCGGCGAGCGCAAAGAACGGCTTCGACAGAGCACCGAGAGCGTAGCCGACCAAGATCAGTGGTTTTCGCCGGCCGATGCGGTCGGACAGATAGCCGGAGAACACCTTCGCTATTGACGCAGTTGCCTCAGCGACGCCCTCGATCAAGCCCACCACTACAACGCTAGCGCCGAGGCCTACCGTTAGAAACAACGGCAACAACGCATGGATCATCTCTGATGAGATATCCATGAACAGACTGACGAAGCCGAGCGCCCAGACAGTTCGCGGAATTCTGGGGCGCGGATTGGATGGCGAGTTCATAGGTTATCCGCGCCGCGAGGCCTTCTTGATCAAAGATGCGCGCATAGCACGGCTTCGTCCGGATTGGGCCAGTCGTTGCCGGCCAGACGCAAACTTCGGACGTCCTGGTTGAAACAGACGACGGTCACTTTACATAGCCGCCCACATATTGGGCGGCTTCGGCGTCGGTAACGATCTCGAGCGCCTCGGTGGGCAACACACGCGTCTGGATCTCTTCTACCTGGTCGGCGGGCGCGTTGAGCCACTCTTCCCTTTCCACGTCGCTACGCAGCACGACTGGCATCGCCTTCGCATGCACGGGACGGACAAGCTCGTTGGCATCGGTGGTGAGGAAGCTGAAGAGTTGATGCGTGCCGGCGTCCGGCTCCTTCTTCGAGCCATAGTCGCCGGTCCATTCACGCCAGATGCCGGCGAAATACGCGAGCCCGCGATCGGGCGGCGCAAACCACCGAATCTGCTTCTTACCCTTCGGTGACGCGTCCTCGTATTCGCTGAAGGCGGTGAAGGGCGCGAGACAGCGATGCGCGGGACCAAGCAGTGGGCGCCAATGCGGGCTCTTCACGTTGCGGATATTAGTGACAGGCGCGCCGCCAAATTGCGGCGGGCCAGGCAGGCCCCAGCGCATCTTGGCCCATCCTAGCTCACCCTTATCGTCGAGCTTCAGGATCGGACCAAAGCTCTTGGGAAAGACTTCGAGAACGGCGTTGCCGAGAATGGGATTGATGCGGGTGTCGCTCCATTCGTCGAAGCCCCAATAGTCTTTCTCCAATCCGGCTTTCCGGATGTCAGAGGCGTAGCGGTTGCACATGGGAGAGAGATTAGGCGTGAGATGCAGGAATGGCTACGTCGGTGCGTCGGGGGTCAATCCGTAAAGTGCAAGGCTGGAGACTGCGATGAGTGACTTCTACGAAGGCAGATGCCTGTGCGGCGACATCCGCTTCCGTGCAGACGGCAAACCCAAATGGGTCCTCTGGTGTCATTGCGAGAGCTGCCGGCGCCATAGCGGCGCGCCAGCGTCGGTCTTCGTCTCGTTCGCCGACGATACCGTCGTGATCACGCAAGGCGAGATCGCGAAGTATGAATCATCGCCGGGCGTTGAGCGTGGATTCTGCAGCCACTGCGGCTCTACCCTCACCTGCACCAATCCCAAACTTCCGAACGAGACCCACTTCCATATTGGCGCGTTCGAACGCGCCGCCGAGCTCGCGCCGACCGGCGCGTTCTTCGCGGAAGAGCGTTTGCCCTGGTTCGATCAGCGCTCTGGGCCCTTTGCTGGCCTCTCTGCGCTCGCACAGGTCGCGCTCGCGCGAGATCACAAGCCGGGTGCTTAAGCTGCGCGCGCAGAACCCCAATAATTGTAGCCGGCCCATTTCGGTGACTTCGGCAAATACATCGTGTCGAGTTTTTCGATGGTGAAGCCGGCCGACTTGATCAACGCGGGAATATCACGCGAGAGATGACAGCCGCCGCCGATCACTTTCCAGACCGGTTCGATGCGCCGCTGCCAGCGCCGCACGCCTTGATCGGGCGAGAGGCCGTGTTCACAGAAGAGAAGTCTTCCATTTGGCTTCAAAGTACGGCGGGCGGCCTCAAGCGCGGCGACTGCGCCTGGAATCGTGCACAAGGAATAGGTGACGAGCACAGTGTCGACGCTGGCGGGGCCGAGTGACAAAGTTTCGGCGGTCTCCGGCACAATCTCGACCTCGAACGGCGCATTGCGCACGCGGTCCCCCGCGCGCTTGACCATGCCTGGCGAGGGCTCAAGCGCGTAAAGCTTGCGCACCTTGGCGGCGTCATAATGCGGCAGGTTGAGGCCCGCGCCAAAGCCCAACTCAAGCACCACGCCCTCAGCCGCGGGCACGATCTTTTGGCGTTGCTTGTCGATCGGAGAACACGAGCATGCGCCTGTCACAAACGCGGGAAGTAGAAAGCGCTCATAGAGGTTCATGACGTGAAGCTTCCTGCGTTGCGGCGGAACAGATGATAGCGGAACGCCTGTTCGGCGCCCGACGGCGTCACATGGATCTCGCCGTGCGTTTCCATCAGCTGAAGATCGTCGCCCAAGAGTTTGGACAGACTCGCGCCATCGTGCTGCACAATCTCCAATCCGCTGCACTTGACCGGGCCGCCTGGCGCAAAGCCTGCAATGATTACCCAGCCATCGCCGTCGAGCGCACTGCGCAGCGTTTTCATGTACGCGGCCTGAGCGGACGGATCAGTGAGGAAGTGCAACACGGCCCGATCGTGCCAGAGCCGGTGCTTTCGCGCCGGGCGCCAAGTCGTGACATCGGCGACGATCCATTTTGCGTTTTCGGCGTCGCCGCCGAGCCGCGCCTTGGCTTGATCTAGTCCGGGCGCGGCGATGTCCAAGATTGTCAGATCGCGATAGCCGTCCTTCAAGAGATGATCGACCAAGGTTGAGGCGCCGGCGCCAACGTCGATGATGGGCGCATCATGGCCGATGCCTGTGCGCTTGATGAGCTTTAGAGAAAGCGCGGGCTCATCTTGGCGCCAGCTCACCGCCTCGGCGCGCTTTTCTCTATAGACACGATCCCAATGGGCGTCCGTCATCGCGCTTTGCTCTTGTTGGCCTGAATGAGACTTGGGTTCTGAGGTTTGCTCGCGCAATGTCATGGCCGCGGGATCGAGCTCAAGCGGCGCCAAACCTGGGTCTGACAGAATGGTCCAGCGCACCCGCGCAAACGCAGCACGTCTCCCTCCAACCGGATCGATCCCGAATAGGTGCGCCCGTCCTCGGGATTGCGCACCGTCCCGCGCCGCCACTCACCGTTCTCAAGCACAAAGTCGCGCAGGATGAGCGAGCCCAATGCACCGGGCGCAAGTTCAGAAGCATCCCAGAGCCAGATCAAGCGACCGCATAATTGCGTTGCGTTTGACGCGCAGGGCGCAAGACGGACGACGCCGCCAAGACCTCGGGTCGCCCAATCGTCATGCACGCGCTCTGCCTCTTGCGCATGCGCATCTGGCGTCAACGCGCCGACCCCGAGCGCGGCGGCCAATAGGAACGCCGCAACATTCGCGCGAGCCGGCTTGCGGACGCCGCAAACACGGCGCGTGGCGGAAGCGAAGCGCTCATAATAGTCAGGATGCTCAGTACCCATGAGCCGGTCCCACCAAGTGAAATAGAGTCCGTAATTTGAGCGCGCCTCAGCATGATGAAGGTCGTGATGGGTGACGGTGGTGAGAAAGCCGAACAATGGCTTGCCGTTTGCATTGGCCGGAAAGAGTTCGTAGCCCGAGTGTCCCATCGTGTTGCGCACGATCTGATGCAGCATGAAAAAGCCAACCACCGCCCATTCGGTCGGCACCAGCACCATCCAGATCGGCACGAACAGCGCCTGCATCGCCGCTTCGGCGACGTCGAAACTATAAGCCGTGAAGGGCGAGGGATTGTGCGACTTGTGATGGCGGCGGTGGAAGGTCCGGAAGAGTCTGGGATCATGCACGAGCCGATGCGTCCAATAGAAATAGGCGTCGTGGCCGATGACCATCAGCACGAACGAAGCGATGGCCCAGCCCCATCCCCAGCTCGCGGCGAGCGATGTCCCGGGCAAATACCCTGCCCGATCGGCCATGAAGAGGAGCGCGCCGATTGTGGAAAAGATTGCAAGCGACCGTAGCGAGACCACGAACTCGGTCGCCAGCTGCCGGGCGGGCGGAGTCTCGGGTCTGATCTTACGGCTGGCGAGCAGAGAGCCCAGCAGCACCCACACGATCAGCCAGAAGCCAATCGCGAACATCGCGTATTGGGACAAGTCGCTGGTCAGACTGAGACGCCAGCGGTCGGCGAAAGCTAAAAGGTCGGCGCTCATGTGATCCTCCTGGATGGAGGCGCAGAACGTCACGATTGGAGGCTTGGCGTCTCGCCAGGGCCGGAAAACCCCCGCCAGTTTCGAAATCAGCCAGGGTTTTCAGGAATTGACGAGCCAAGGCCCAGCGCCTGTTTGCGCCATTCGCTGGGCGTCTGGCCGGTTGCTTCCTTAAAGGCGCGGTTGAACGGATTGAGTGAGGCAAATCCCAGTTCGAATGCGATCGCGGAAATCGAGGTGCGCGCTGTGGCGGGATCGGCCAAGCGCCGCTTGGCTTCTCCAATCCGATACGCGTTCACAAACGCAACGAAGTTGCGGTGGCCGAGCCGGTCGTTGATCAGCCGGCGCAAGCGGTGCTCGGGAACGCCGACCTCAGTCGCGAGTGACCCGATGGTGAGGCCTTCGCGCCGCCAGGCTTCTCCATTGCTCATCACCTCATCGAGGCGGGCGAGTTCGTGTTGATCGCCGGCGTCGATTTGAGGTTCGGGCAAAGCGGCAGGCGCCGCCGCGCCAAAAAGCGCGGGCTGGGCCTGGAGAAAGACGGCCGCCCCCGCGGTGCAGAATACGGCGAGCGCCGAGGCGCCAAGGAGTTCGTACCAATCGGCCTCGACGCCGAAGGCTTCGCCAATCTCGAAGCCGGCAAGCACGACGACGAAGAGCGTGACAGCGCCCAAGAATGGGCCTCTGAGGCGGCGCCTGGCTTCAACCAGATCGCCGCGCCAGCTGCGGATAATGACGATGAGCGCGTGAGCGGCGAAACCGACCTCAATCAGATTGTGGACAATCCAGATACTGGGCTGGAGGTCTCGAGGTCCGAACCAGCCGAACAGTCCCAGCACTGTCAGTCCGGCGAAGGGCGCGAGAGTAATCGGTGAAACTTCGCGGTCGTCGAACAGCGCCACGATGAAGAGCCAGAAAAGGCCGCTGCCGCCCAGCGCCATGAAATGCGCGAGTGGTTCAAAGGGGCCGATGGCGGCGCGCGCCTGCGCTGACGATTGCAACGCGTAGGCCAGAACCGAGAGCGAGAACAATATGCCGGCAAGGCGCGCTGAGTGGCCCTTGCCGCCGCGCCAAAGACCAAAGGCGGTGGCGATCAACGCGCCGATCGCTGCGCCACGAAAAATAAGCTCAAGAGAATTGGCTGCCGCATCCATGGCGGGAGACTAGCATTGTTCGTTTAGGGCGGGCCAAGCTTCGTCGAAGTGACTTTGCGCGCTCATTCCCCTTCCCCAAGCTCCAGCGCATTGACGGCGAAGAGATCGGTTAAGCCGGCATGGAGAACGGTTCTCTCGGCCATGGGATAGGATTGGAGACGCCAGGCAAGGGCCAGAGCCAAGGCGAGAGGCCCTGGGTCTGGCTTGCGTCATTGGTGAGAAGCGTCTCGTCGAGCTCAATGCGGATGATGTCGGCTATGTTTGTGATTGGGAAGTCGAGAGCTTCGTCGGAATAGAGATCGGACATGGGGGGATGTTGGCGCTGTCCGTATTTGAAGACGAGACGGCGCGTTATTCCGGAAGTTTCCGCGCTATGCCGGTGATGATTGGGCGTCGCCGCCTTCGGCGGCCGCGCTCTTGCGCTGCGCGCCGAGCCGCGCTGTCACGAGAGAATGGCGCGTCTCGTCCCTATCGGGCTACGATCGCTGACGCGGGAGCAGAGTTGCGAGGCCTATAAGTCCGAGTCACCGTCCTCGAACTTCTCGACGAGTCTCGTGCGTTCATTCCGCAAAGTCAGGAGCACCCAGGAATCAGTGACGCGCAATGCATCCGCATCCGCGTCAAAGAAGAGAATGGGTGTCGACAAATGCTTGCGTTGATGCGCCAGCAGCTCAGCGCCCAAGAGGCGCCGGACCGCGCCGAGATTGTTGGCGTCAAAATGCTCTTTGCCGCGCATCCGAGAGATCAGCTCGTTCGCCCTCACCGTTAGCCGCCCAGATGGTACGCCTCTGCGAGCGCCAGAATCTTGCTCCGCTACGAATGCACGTAACAAGTAGTGCATGCGCGTGCGACCATTGAATGGCTTCTGCGTCTGTCCAAGTTCGCCGATGATCTTGAGCTGACCAAAAGTGTCGTCGAACTGCTCTTCCGCTATTCGCCGGAACGCCTCATTGACGACGGCAGGCGCGCCGATAGCCGTTTTCCGGTCACAGGTTTTAGAGACACCCTCTGCGCGTACGACACGTGAGAGCGCCTTTTGCAACAGCCCAATGTTCCCTGCGGCCTTGGAGATAAGCGCTTCTCGTGCCCGAGAGCCGAACTGGACATTGAGAACCTCTTCGCCCGCAGCAAGCACACGCAGAAAGTCCTCGTTCGTCCACTCTTCTATGGAGAGGGAACGCACTCGACCGGAGAGATCGCTGTTGAGATGCGTTAGGTAGTTCGCTTCTAACCACGTTCCAAGAATGACAATCTTGATGCCTTCTTCCTCGAACGCGCGGATGCCGGTGGCAATTTTTCGCTGCTCTTCTCGATCGAAGTAGTGAAAGTTGTCGATCACGATCGGCTTTCGCCCAACGGCTTCAGCGTAAATTCGCGCGACGCTCGCCGCATTGCTGAAATTGATGCCGACGAAAGACCGCGAGGTCACCGATTTGCTATGTGAATTGCGAGAGGCGCCAACCTTGGCCGGTAGGGATATGAGGGTTGATAGCCACTCCGGCACCGCGATCCCGCCGGAAGCCTGCCAGGATTTCTCTTGCTCTTCTGAGGCGTCGGCCTTTTCGGAGACACCGTTTGCCGCCAGCACCTCGCGGTTTAACGCCTCGAAGGTCGTATCAGATGCCCCCGCCACGAAAGTGCAAAACTCTCGGGGCAGGATATGTCGGCACAGAGACGACTTGCCCTGCTTGGACGTGCCGTAGACCACGACGACTGCATACTCGTCCGTCGACAAAGCGTCTTTGAAGTCCTGATCGACCCCGCGCTCGACATACGAGAGCACGTTCTTTCGTGTATTGACGCCAAAGACATCGCGCGCGTCGGTCACTTGCCACCTCCTCGCCCGCTGCTAGACACACTCTACCTCGGCGCGAGTGTCAATACTCGCACAGACCCGCCGAGCCCCCGCGATGCAAGTCGCATCGCACGCGGTCGGCCGCGCGCAAGGGCCAAGCCTTCGGGCGCTACGCGCGCCCTTGCGCGCGCCCTCTACCCGCGTGCGCTCGGGTAAGCGTCGCGGGGACGGCTCGCGGCGCGCCGCCGGCGTATCCCGGCCGGGCTCGTTCCGATGCTCTCGTTTTCTCTTACCGGCACGATCGGCCGCGTGCTGACAACCGCGCCCGATGAACTGACCCTCGCGATCTCTTCCGTTCTAACCCGTGACGATGCAGCGCCACGCGTGGCCTGGATCTTGTGCGTCGCGCGCGACCCGGCGCTTAGAGCGAAGATCCTGCAACATTTGCGCGAAGGCGATCTCGTTCGCATCGAAGGCGAGATCGAACAGCGACGGCGTCAAGTCGGCGAGCTGGCGTTTCATAGCGTTGGCTTCGTCATCCACTCGATCGAGCGGCTTCCCTCTCCTCCGGAGGGCTCGTCGCTATGATCCGGCTCTACCTGACACAGCGCGAGTACGACGCGCTGCTCGAAGCTCAGGGTGGCAAGTGCTGCGTCAAGGGATGCAAGGCCACAACGCGCCTGATCGCGGAGCACTCGACACCGAACGCGCTGAAGCCCGGCAAACCGGATCAGCTGATGTGCGCGCCTTGCCACAAAGTGAAGACGCTTCGAGATGTCAAAGCGATCGCGAAGGTGAAGCGGCTCAATGGGAAGACCATGAGCCAGTATGAACGGCGGAAGAAGTTCGGATCACGTTTGAAGGGACGTGGATTCGGCAAGCGGGAGTGATTTTGCGTCGCGTCAATAGGTCCGACGAGACCTATTGCTGATTTTCAACTCTGGCCGCGTCCTTCCGTGCATGACGGGACTGGCGCTTGCTCTCCTCACCTTCATGCTTGTGTGGCTGTTCTACAAGGTCACGACCTATGCGCTCCCGTGTCTTACGGGCTTGATTCTGGCGCGATATGCGTTTGAGGCCGGAGCTGGGTGGTTCGGCGCCTGTGTTGTCTGGGGCGTTACTGCACTGGTGGCGTTCGCGATGATGCGCTGGCTCTACGCGTCCGTCACTCAGCCGTTCTTGAGGACCGTGCTTTCAATCGCGTTCGTCACGCCTTCCGCTGTGATGAGCTATTTCATCCTGAACACTCTCAGCACGGGGCACGTGCCGTCCGAACTCTGGAGACAGGCGCTTTGCTTACTTGGAGCGGGTGTCGCTGGGCTCATGGCGCTTGTGCGATTGGCCGGAGATGATGCGAGATGAAGAACGGGAAGTGATTTGGGCGTCGCCGCCTTCGGCGGCCGCGCTCTCGTGCTGCGCATCGAGTCGCGCATGCGCGCGCCTCGCCCCTTCGGGCTTCGATCGCTGACGCGCGAGTTCCGCCGCTTTATCCCAAGAGCCGCCATTCGTGCGTGTGCGTCGCACAACGGACATTGGAAATACGGCGCAGCGCCACCAGCACGACACGAGGCCCGACTACACCTGAGCCATGAGCAGGCAATTGACCGCGACAACAACTGCTTGAACTACGAAGAAGGCACGCAGGCTTAGAACAACGCGGTGGTGCACACCCATTTCAACGATGTCACCATTGACTTCTTTGGTTACGCTACGCGCCACGACAAGAAAATCGTCAAGCACGAGTGTAGACAAAAAGACAGCCGGGAAGAACACCATCGTCAGTGCCACGAACGCAATTCTGCGAGTGATTGTTCGAACCAGACTTTTCGGCGCCCAGCCCTCTCCGCCCAAGAATTTTGTGAGCAGAGCATCGGTCAACTTTCGCCACTCATCAGAAAACCAGTTTAGTAACTTCGGTAGCGGCCCTTGATACACGACGTCGTAATAGTTCTTGCGTTCGGGAATTTGATCATACTGCGCTTGAATGTCCCACGCCTTTACGTCCAGCTTCGTGTACGCGCTATATTCCTTGCGCCGCTCCTCAAAGAGACGACGCATCGTGAAGACAGCGCGCGTGTAGAGGACACTCACTGTGATCCATAAGATGATGACATCACGAAGTTCGGTCGGCACGTGGATTGCCAGATACTTCGAAAGCAGATTGAAAGGCGCGTGGAAGGTCTCGCGATACCCCTTAAGAACAGCCGTGGAAAATTGCCCGAAGCTCATTGCTGACGCATGATCAAGGAGGTTCGCCACCGAAAACGTTGACAGAATCGCGCCCGATAACGTTTCCGGATGCTTCACAATGATCTTCAACGCCGTCCATAGATTGGTGCCGCCGCGGCTGTACAGCTGATGGAAAGGACCGCCTTTTCGTAAAGGCAAAGCACCGTGATCGAACGTCATCTCAATGGGCTCTCAGCTCGCTCCGCCTTGTTGTCACGTTCGGTTCTTGCATTTCAAAACCGACGTCCCCCTATCGGTCCGGAGACCGATAGTTGCCTCGAAAGAATTCGACGTCCTCCGCGCGCATCCACCAGAGGCCTTCCGACCGTCTCATCGGATTCCGCCGTCCGTTGAACGAGAACACTTCTATCTGCACATAGCCGCCCTCCCTTTCGCGCACATAGAAGCCGGAAGACGATTCGGCGAAGCGGCAGTTCTCGTCAAAACGCCGCGCAGCAGCTTCGCCGTCGGCTAACGGCTCTTCTGTCAACCCCGGATCGCTGCCACGCTGCTGCACATTGGCGGCAGTTGAAACCAACCATGGAGCGGCGTCGGCTGTTGAGCGAATGAGGCGGAGGACCAAAGCATAGCCGCTAGCGCGAGTGCGCAACCGCGAATGTTGCAATGCCTCATGACGAGATCACCTCCTGACGCCGCGATACGGGAGACGGCAATTAGCGGCTGCCCATTAACCATACTTGCCCACACGCCGGGAAGTTGTAGGAATAGCCGGCAAGGAGACGGGCGATGGGGCGGGTCTTCATCTCGTATGCACGAGAAGACAAAGAAGGCGCTTACGAAATATGTAAGCGGCTCAAAGAGTTGGGCTTCGATCCCTGGATCGACGGAAACGACCTCGCCGCCAACGACGACGTCTCGGCCGCCATCGACGAACAGATTTCTAAGGTCGACGCTGTTCTCGTCCTCTGGTCGGATGCGGCGAAGAGTTCGGTTTGGGTTAGAGGCGAAGCGCTCTCAGGACTGACGGCCGACAAATATGTAGGCGCGTTGCTTCAAGCGGTCGTCCCCCCTGTCCCCTTCAACACAAAGAATGCGCCAGACCTCAGTGACTGGAATCTGCTTCACGATCACAAGGGCTGGCTAAGCCTAGTGCGCGGTCTCGCGGCGATGTCGGTGACCAACGGATCTGGATTGCTCCGTAACCTGGACACCGCGCTGCAAAAAGAACGCGCTTCTCTCGCTGCCGAAGTGCAAGCGCAGCTCCCGCTCGCGGGGAACGAACCGGAAGAGCGCGAAGCGCCAGCGGAGGAAGAACACGCCTACACCGACGTTGATCACCTCGTGCAAGAAGCCGAGCAAATCCTGAGCAGCGCTGCGCGGCTGGATCTCAACGCCGCCATCGTGCAGGCCGCGATGGACCAGGAGATGCTTCGGGACGCGGCCTTTGTTGTGAGCGCTGAGCGCAAGAGTGTGAGCAAGCCGCGCGGCGCGCGCTTTACGGTGGTTGAGACGATTCAGAAGGCGATCGACAAATCAAAGGACGGTGATCTCATCGTCGTGACTCAAGGCAATTACACTGAGAACGTCGCCATCAAGAAAAAGATCAGACTGGTCGGGATCGGCTACCTAGATCAGCGCCCCACAATTCGAGCCGCCAAAGACGACGCGACAATGGCGTTGCTTGTTTCGGCGCGCGTCGAAAACATCAACATCGAGACCCGACTAGGCGCCAGAGCCATTCACTTCGCGTCTGGTCAATCCGTGCTTCTTCGCTGCGACGTTACGCGCTTCGCGCCGAATGGCAGCGCCAGCGAACCCGCCGTCTATGTCGCCGGCGCCGCCAATCCGATCGTGATGGCGACAAACATCACCTCAAAAGGGTGCAGTGGCATCGAATTCGTCACCCGCGCCAGCGGTACTTTCATCGGCGCGAACATCACGTCGTCCCGCGGCGCCGCAGTGACCTGCAAGGGGCGTCCGCGTTTCCGGGGATGCTCCATCGAGGCGGTTGGCGGCCATGCCGTTGAAGTCGGCAAGAGCGGTCATCCGACGTTCGACGAATGCTCGATCACCGGCCGCGGGGCCGCGGTCGTCAAGGTCGTCGACGGGCGGCCGCGAATGAACGACAGCCGCGTCAAAGCGGTGAGACAGTTGGCGTTCGACTTTCAGGGCGAATATGCGGGCCGCTTCGAACGCAACATCGTTGATAGCGACGCTGCAAATGGCGACGCGCCGCGCGAGGAGCGCAAGGAATCCTTCTTTGGCCTCTGGAAAGCACGAGCCAGCAGTAAGGATGATGCGCGTATCAATATAGCGCGACGCATCATCTCCATGCGGTCAAAGCACCCACCCATCTTTGTGGCGAACAAGACCACGGATGGTCAAGAGCTTGGGCTGCCGCCGACGGGTTAGGTCGCAAAGATTCTGGGATCGGACGCGACCCGTGCTCAGAAGCGAACGCTTCCGTTTGGCACGCGCCATATTCCCAACTACGAGGCCTGCCAGCCGTCGGTATTCGCGCCCGCGCCATATAAGCCGGCACTAGCCCTTGGCCCGTCGTTCGACAAAAACGCCTTCGGCCAGGATGTGTTCACGGAGCTTGATGCACGCTGAGCGTACAGAGCGCCTCAAATCGTCAGCCGTTTCCTCGCTGTAGCGCAAGGTCGTCAGTCCCGCCGCATCGGAAGGCAACTCCAGACTATCGTCGGCGCAAACCAATAGCAGTGAGCGCCGCCGGCCGAGGACGCCCAGTGAGATGCCATATTCGAGGTGCACGTTGTCCCGAGCAATCTTGGACGTCTTGCCGCGCGAAACACGTACGTCATCGCCGCGCACGACGGCGACCACAAAGTCGGCTGCTTCGATCGCATCCATCAGCGAGCTGATCGGGTAATCTGAAATTCCGAATGTCCCCTTGTCCCAAGTGTCAACAGCGATATCTTTGCCATCGAGATTAATCGTAATCTCGTCCATCACTGCCTTGCCCTCCTTAGAGGACACAATAAGGACGCGTGGAATTTCATTGGCCTGACCGATCCAAGAATTTCGCTCCTCTAGCCGCGCCGCCACGACGTTCATCGCGCGCTTCCAAAACTGGATATTGGCGCCCGCGATACTGTCGATGCCAGATTTCGAGACCTTCAGTACCAAGCTTTCGGATCGGGCTTTCAGCGTCGCGGTTCGCGCCCGAGAAGGTTCTGCGCCACTCAACTCGCCAACAAGCTCGCCCGGCCCGCGCACGCTCTTCGGCCTGCCATTGAGGATTACATCAAAGTCGCCCGCAAGGATGAAATACAAATCGTCATCCCATTGCCCTTGCTCGATCAGGACTTCACCTTCAGCGAGCTCGTGAAGAGCGCCAGCGTCCGCGAGCGCCTCAGCAAGCGCGGCATCGTTGGCAACGAGCTTTTGCGCCGCCAACGCCTCGATAAGTCGAGGGCGATTTTCTTGGCCTTGAAAGCGGTCGAGTAGTGCGGCCATTCGTTTTTTCCTCACGCCACTTTTGCTTGATTGGCCATGGGACAATCATCCATGGTTCCGCAGCACGTTCTGCCGCGCTGCTGGTGCCAGAAGCGCTTTTCTTCGATGCGCCAGAGCTCCAACGCAAAGACCAAGTCTGCTGCAGCGCGCGCGTGATCGCCGCATGCTCTGAGCTGAGCCCGTTTGTTTCCGCATAGACAAGCCTGGCCGAGCGTGGCGACGCGCGCAGCCTTTTCCCAAACCGCGTAGAGCCATCGCCCTTGATCGCGCAACTCCAGGAAATCGCCGCTCGGGCCCCTCTTTTTCGTGACAGAAAGACGCCGGCGCGCGAGCGCTTTAACATACCGCGGGCCGAGTGCGTTTGCTGCACGTTCCGCGTCTCGCTGAGCTATCGCTGCATCTCCGTGCGCCCAGGCCACGTCACCAGGCCAGCGGCGCAGTCGCGAAGCGCGTTGTTGTAACCACAAAAATCCCAGCAAGCTCGCCCACCACGCGCCTGCTTCTTCCGGTGTCGTTACCTTCAGCGGCGCGCCAGGCTGCCAAGTGATGCAAAAACTTCCATCATGATTGATGTGGCGTTCCGGACAAAATTGGGGGAGCTGTTCAGGGCGACATTCTCGCACAGAGACAGTCGATTTGCTCGCGTCAATTGTTAGCCGATAGTTCGCGACCACGCCATCGGCTCGCCGCAGAGTCACAACTACGCGCACGATCGCGCCATCTAGCGCAACTACTTCGGCCTCATAGTCAGGCGCGAGTTCTGCTATCCATTCGGCACGCTGCAAGCGGCTGTCACTCGCTCGACAAGTGCGGCTTAACCTGAACCTCGGTCGCCCGGACCACCGCCGGCGCGGCCGGCACGAACGCCGTGCGCTTGCTCTTCTTGGCGGTTTCATCGCCGCCGGACGCCAGCGCCTCGACTGCCTCATTGTAATCGAGGTTCGCGACCTTGCGCTTGACTCCAAACAAATCCCGCACCGCCTCCGTCGCCGCGCAGTACGCCCGCTCCCCAATCGCTGTTTCGTTCGTCCCACAACGCATCTGTTCGGCTTCAGAGGCGCGAACTGCCCGCCCGACCGAGCAACGCACTCTCGAACCTTGCATGCCCAGCCGCGTGGTTGCTACAGGCCCAAATTCGAAACCGATCTGTAGGCCCAGGCCATGGACATCGATTTCGGCGTCCTCAAGCTTCTTCAGCGCCAGTTCAAAACTCGAACGCAAGGCGCCAGCGCAAAGGACCGTATCAGAAATGCTAGCCTCCACGTCGGTGGTCTGCGCCGTGCCCTCGCACATAATGCCGTGAATACAGTCGCCGATGAAACGGACGCGCCGCCCTTCGAAGTCACTCGACAGCACATTGTCCATTTCCGCGCGCAAGACGTGCAGCACCCGCACCACGTCCTCTGCATTGTCTGCGATGTGGGCGGATACGTAGGCCGTAAACCCGTCGAGATCAGCGTAGGTGGAAAGTAGGTTCTGACGGCGGGAATTGCTGGGCGTTAATGCCTCGATATCGAGCGTGCGCAGTGGCGGGGTGTGGCCGCTGAATTCGAACGTCCCGATCGGGTTGGCTTCATTGTCCTCGCGCCAGGCCTTCACAATCTCATCAGCAGTCACGTCCAGCGCCGCTGCATCCTGCGATACGGCGATTTCATCACGGCTTAACGCTGTTGTAGCGGGGTTGGCAGCTTCAGTCAGGCCAATGGCACGGCGCGCATGATTGGTAAGATAGATACCTCCCTTGCCGCCAGCGCCTGAGAGTTTTGCCGCCAGATTCGCTGGAGCGCCGAGAAAAAGCGATTCACGATTCCCGCGGCGGCCGTTGTTAACCGCGAGCGCCTCGCCACTGTCGATGCCCGCCCTCACCTTGGCATCGGGGATGTGTTCGTCACTGTCTCCAGTCTGGGCAACGACCTCAATGATGAGTTGGGCAATGGCAATCGCCGCATGAATGCGAGCCGCCTCGTCGGAGTCCTCGCCGCCGTAGGGCTTGGGCACGATGGCGTGCAGTCGCTGATTGTGAAAATCGACGCGCTTGGCGCCGGTCTCGGAGAGCACGCGGTGTACGGCCCGCTGGTGAAGGTTCAAAAACCGGAGCGTCCGGCGATGGCAGGTCACACCCTCATCTGAGGTGCAATTGAGCATCTCGTCGAGGTTGATCACATCGAGATAGAGGTGAGCAGCGTCGACCCGGTAGGCTTTATTCGTCGGAATATTTTCGAGTGACAGATCTCGCGAATAAGTGACGATCTTCACGTCTTCAACTTGAGCGAGTGCTGCTTCGATGCGCTCCTCAGCGCGGTCATGGTTCCAGGTATGGGGCACGGCTTTTCCCTTGTTTCTCAACTGACTAGCTCGCCCCAAGGGAAAGTCTTTCCGAGAGGGACACATCACCGTGATACATATAGGCGATTCCGGATGTATCATCAAGATACATTCCCGCGTATAAGGCCTATGGGATGACCTCAAACGGGAACCCAAACGGGGCGCAGCCCGTTTACACGGCTCTAACGTCCAAGTATCAGGCTGATACATTGGACGAGGGTCGGGCCGCAAAGCCTCCCGGGCGGTGGTCGCCTGAGGAAGCCACGCGGCAGATCAACGAGTGCGCCAACCGGGGGGATTTTGAGCTCGATTACGTGCTCAAGATTGGTGACGCGATGAAGGCCAAAGGGCTCATTACTGGGGATCTGCACCACCTGCTTAAAACAGGCACGGTCAGCGGCGAGCCCGTCGAATCTACTCTCGGTGGCTTCTTCAAATACACAATTGAGGGGGAAACCCCGAACAGCGATGGCAAGCACATTGCAGCCGTCGTCATTGCAAGCGGCTGCCATCAACTGAAGATCACATCGCTCAGTGATGGCGGCGCGCAAGCGGAGAATGTGAAATGACGCACTCTGTTGAAGGTTATCCCTACACCGATTGCGGCTTGGACAACGTTGTACTCGTCGGCCTGAGACTTCTGAACGATCACGCCGGTGAGAAAACAATCAAGATTCCGCATGCGAACGAACTCCATCGCCTTATCGCGCGTTTGCTCGCTGAGAAGCCAAACGCGCTTGCGCCGAAGGAGCTAAGATTTCTACGCACTGAGTTGGGACTAACTCAAAGCGAACTTGCGAGGGTTGTACATAAGGACCACCAGACCGTAGGCAGGTGGGAGCGCGGTGAAACACCCATCGATCCAGCGGCGGAAACCATAGTAAGAATGCTGGTGTTGGACCTGGTCGGCGAAAAGCAGCCCGTTCAAGAGGTATCGCGCCGCGCAGAACACAGTGGCGAACCTTGGCAGATAACAATCGATGCCCACGACCCGTCAAACTATCAAAAAATAGCCGCGTGACCTGTGAACGATCCGCGTTAGCACGGCCAATGCAACGCTTGAGGTCAGCTGTACGACCTCTATGAATTTCACCGACCACGGCACCCGCCGACCCAACCAAAAGCTTGGTCTAGGAATTCACGCACGTAGTGTGGATTTCGAAGTCAAATCCATGCGCAGTTAAGTTCATCTTCGGTGGAACGGGGAAGCGTCAGTCACCCCTTCTTGCGACGAGTGGCCGGGATCTCCTTTAGCACCTCAGTCAAGAATTTGCGCTCGTCGAGATCAAGCGCCCTCATCCAATCCACAAGCTGTACGAAATCCAAGCGCCGCTCGCAGATTTCCACCTTGCTGACGAATGATCGCGATTGACTGAGCCGATCAGCGAGCTCGCGCTGGCTGACATCAAGCCGGTGGCGTTCGTCTACAAGCCGCGAAATGACAGCTCGATACCTTGAATCTCGAAGGCTGTTTCGCACCGGCGCCCACCTGAAACGATGGACACCCCGGCTAAGCACATTTAGGGTTGCACCCTAATAGGGTGCAAAATGAAGCCGCTGGATTGGAAGTGATCGCGACTCAACACACCGCAGCGAACAGCGTGGATGCGGCTCTCGCGGAGGCCGGGCTGAGGACGATTGCTCGCGTAAATGATTCAGGTCGTGCAATCGATCTGGCGATTGCTGTTAGCCCATTCACCGCGCACCTCGCCGTCGTTCGCTGCGTGCGCAAGGCGTCCCACCAAGATCATGTCGCTCTCACAACAATGCTCGCCCAGCGTGACTTCATCTGGGCGGGACTGGCGCATGGAGACGGCCGAGAACTATCGCCAAAAGGGCTTATCGAGACGTTTTGCCTTAGCGAACTCGACCGCCTCGTCGCGCGACTTCTCGAACTCCGAGAGGCGGTCGGTGAAACCGGCTGACCTCGCGCGCCTCTTTGCGACCGAGGGCCCACGCCTGCTGCGGCGCTTGCGGCGCTTCCGGGGGCGCATCGCTGCCGAGGATGTTGTCCAGGCCGCTTTTGCGAAGATGCTAGAAGTGGATGAGGCCGAGATCGAAGAGCCGCGCGCTTATCTCGCGCGCATCACCCGTAATTTGGCGATCGACGAGTTGCGCAAGCACGAGCGCGTCGGCGTCTCCTTCGTAGGCGAAGATGAATTGGACCGGCTTAGTCTTAGCGCCGATCTCACGCCCGAGGAGATGCTGATCGAGGGCGAGCGCTTCGCGCATATGACGGCTGTCGTGCTGGCCCTGCCCGAGAAGGAGCGCCTGGCGCTGGTGATGTTCAAGCTGAAGGGTTTGTCGCACGCCGAGATCGGCGAACGCCTTGGCGTCTCGCGCCACAACGTGCCGAACTACCTTTCCCGCGCGCTTGCCAAATGCGCAGCGGCGATGCAGGCCTTCGAGCAAGCCGAGGCGGGCGAGTTGAGCCATGACGAGCGCAAGGGAGGGCCGGATCGGACGTGAGGCCGCTCATTGGGTGGTCAAGTTCGACGGCGTCGACTTCGACGCCCGCGACGTTCGCGCTTTCCGCCGCTGGCTTGGGAAATCCCCCGATCATCGCGCCGCGTTCGAGGTTGCCAGCCGCGCCTGGAACCAGCTCGATCTCTTATCGCGCCTCGACGCTTTTCCCCTGCCCGCCAATGACGGAGCGCCTTTCCTTCATCGCCGCAGCGCCCTCGCCGCCGGGCTTGGCGCCGGCGCCGTCGCACTTGGCGTTGCGGGCTACGTGCTGATCTCTGATGGAACGGCCGAAGCGTTTGAAACCGGCGTGGGCGAACGGCGCGAGATCGCGTTGGCCGATGGCACGCGCGTTCTTTTGAATGCGAGTTCGCAGCTCAAGGCCCGCATTCGCGCGGATCGGCGCGAAGCGCGGCTCATCGCGGGCGAAGCGCTGTTTTCGATCGCGGAGAGCAGCGCGGGCGTCTTTTCGATCGCGACGCCTTCCGGAGAGATCGAAGCCGCAAGCGGCCAAATCCTGGTGAAGCTCTTGCCCGAAGGCGCCCGGGTCGCCCTATTGTCAGATGGCGCGCGCGCGTCTCGCCGCACCTGGCTTGGCGGATCGCCGCCCGTTGCCGCCGACGCCAGCAGCGAGATCGTGTTTGCTCGCGAGACGGTCGCGGTGGACGTCGTTTCCGCCGATCAACTCGAACGGCGCCTTTCCTGGCGCGACGGCATGCTCGCCTTCGACAACA
Source organism: uncultured Terricaulis sp. (assembly GCA_964653495.1). Classification (GTDB taxonomy): domain Bacteria; phylum Pseudomonadota; class Alphaproteobacteria; order Caulobacterales; family Aquidulcibacteraceae; genus Vitreimonas. The sequence goes on from CAZZFE010000001.1 coordinate 454,288, forward strand.
CGACGCTCGCCGAAGCAGCGGCCGACGTGACCCGCCAAAGCGGCGTCAGCTTCGTGTTTGCCGATCCCGCGCTCGCCCGCCTCCGTGTCGGCGGATTGATCCGCGCCGACGATCTCGACGCTTTCCTGGCGTTGCTGCGCAACAACCTCGCGATCAATGCCGAACGCCGCGGCGACGAGATCATGCTCACCACGACGGCGACGCTCTAGCTCGCCTTCTCTCCCGCTGATGAACGATGGCGCCATTGCCGCGCCGAGCGGAGGTCCACTTCGGATCTCGACGCCGGCGCCGGCGCCGCCGATCATGCCGTTGGTCTTGTTCGGTTTGACCGCGCTTTGGGAGGCGATCAGCCTGGAGGACGTAGGAGACTCCCATGAAGAAATTCCTCGTCCTTTATCGCTCACCCGTTTCAGCGCAGGAGCAGATGGCCAAAGCATCGCCCGAGCAAGCCAAAGCCGGCATGGAGGCATGGATGCAATGGGCCGGCAAAGCCGGTCACGCCATCGTCGATATGGGCGCTCCGACGCAGAGTGTTGCGCATCTCAATGGGGGCGCGCTCGCGGGGCATATCGGCGGCTACGGCGTGGTGCAGGCAGAGACCACCGACGCCGCCAAAGCATTGTTTGACGGCCACCCCCACCTGATGATGCCGGGCGCCTCGATCGAAATTCTGGAACTGCTGGCGATGCCGGGCATGTAGCGCGAGCCCCCTTACCGCTGCGGCGCAGACTGGCTGCACCTCGCGGGCCGTTCATCCAGTGACCCCGCCGATTGTTAGGCGACCAAGGCGTTCTTGCGTTCGGCGCGCTTTGCCGCGGCCGCGCTTCTCCGCACATCGAGGCAATGCCACACGTCATCCGTGAGCCAGGCGCCTGCGCCGCGCGGCCACAGCATGCGCAGAACCGCGTGGAGCTCTCCCATGGTCAAAAAGAATCCGGTGTCGGCAAGCGCTGCCGCGTCGCTGATGAAGTCGGCTTCGTCGCGGGTCATGCCGGCAACATTACCCGGGAGTCGGCTAATTGAGCCTCACGCCAGCACTTGTATTCGCATCGGCCAGATGGAGTAGTTCGTTTGAGGTAGCGGCCGCCTTCGTGGCGCGGCGCTCGCCGCTACTTCGATGGCTCGATCAAGCTGCGGCTCAGCCGATAGCCAACTCCGCGCACGGTTTCTATCACGCCGGTTGCGCCCGCCGCCTCCAGCTTTTTGCGCAGACGGCTCAGCGCATGTTCGACCGCGGCTGGCGTGATGTCTTCGCCGGCGCCCATCTGGCTCAGCAGAACTTCCCGCGTGAAGACTTGGCCAGGCCGGCGGAGAAATTGGGCGAGCAACGTCATGTCCTGGGCCGTGAGGAGAAGCTCGTTATCGCCGAAGAAAGCGCGCCAGTTCGTCATGTCCAGGCGAAGGGCCCCGCAAGCAACGACGTCGGCGGCAAGCGCCGCCGGGCGTCGTGCGAGCGCCCGCACACGCGCCAGCAATTCCTCAATCGCGAAGGGCTTTGCCAGATAATCGTCAGCCCCGGAGTCGAGGCCGCGCACACGCTCTTCAAGACCGCTGATCGCGGTCAGAAACATGGCGGGCGTGCGCAAGCCGCGCCCCCGCAGCGTTCGCAAGACTTCAAGACCGTCCACGCCCGGCAAATTGCGGTCGAGGATCCAGACATCGGCATGACCGGCGGAAGCTGTATGCAGCGCCGCCGGCCCGTCCGCAGCCTCGCGCACGACATAGCCATTGGCCCTCAGTGCCTCGGCGATGAAGGCGCGCAAGATGTCATCGTCCTCGGCAACCAAAATTACCGCGCCCGGCATCTGCACTTCACCGAAATCAGCCTCGCATCGAGAGGCAATTGCGAGACTACGAGCCTAAAGGCGCTCTGCCAACGCATCGTGAGCGGCTGCCATCTTGGCCCCAGCCCCGCTGCTCGCGACCGACGTTGTGCGCATTGAAACAGCACTCATGACTCCGCACCGGTTGCCTAGGCGGCCGGTGCGGGCTTTCATGCCGCCTTTACCGCCTCACGCAACGCGGAGATGAATTGAGTCCAGTCTTCATCGCTGAGCCGCTGGCCTTCACTCAGCTTTAGGTCGAGCGCGAGCGCCGCTTCACTGAGCGCGCCATAACCCAGGCTGCCGGCCGTGCCGGCGGCGCGATGCACGACGGCTTTGAGGTCGGTCTCGGAATCGCGCGCGAGGATGAGCGCAAGATCGGCGCGCGCGCGTTCGATGAAGCGCTCCTGCAAGGCTGTCAGCAGGTGCGGCGGAAGCGCCTGCGCGGGCGCAGGCGCGGATCCCAGTCCCAGTCCGGCGCCTGACCACTTGGCCACCATCAGCTTTAGGCTCTCTGGCGCGAGCGGCTTGGCGACGTAATCGTTCATGCCAGCGGCAAGGCAGTCGGCGATCTGTTCCGGCAGCGCCTGCGCCGTCATGGCGATGATCGGCAAATCGGCAAAGCCATCGAGCGCGCGAATGGCGCGCGTCGCGTCGCGCCCGCACATGCGCGGCATCTGCACGTCCATGAAGACGATGTCGTAGCCGCCTTCTCGCACCCGGCGCACCGCCTCCTCGCCATCGGCGGCGAAGTCGATGATGTGGCCGTCGCCGCTCAACAGCGCCTCGGCCAGCTCGCGATTGAGTTCGGCGTCGTCGGCAATGAGAATGCGCCGCGCCTGCACCGGACTGGCCATTGACTGATTTGGCTCCGCCGTATCGTGGGCGCTGTCCCCAACCGGCAGCGACAGCGTGAACCAGAAGAGCGAGCCCTCTCCTTCCACTGAGTCCACACCAATCTCGCCGCCCATCAGCTCGACCAAGTGTTTGGAGATCGCAAGCCCCAACCCGCTTCCGCCAAAGCGTCGCGCGATCGAGCTGTCGGCCTGCGTGAAACGTTGGAACACCTCATGTTCCTTGCCGGCGGCAATGCCGATCCCCGTATCGCGCACTGCAAAACGCAAGGCTTGAGCGTCTCCGCGCCGCGCCAAAGCGCGGACCTCGACATGGACGGCCCCGGCGTCGGTGAACTTGCAGGCGTTGCCGATCAGATTGAGCAAGACCTGATTGATGCGCGCCTCGTCGCCGACGAGCCGGCGCTCAACGCCCTCGCCAATCTCGACCTCAAGCGCCACGCCCTTGGCGTCGGCGTTCAGACGAAACCCTTCAACGCTGCGATCCACCAGCCGGACAATGTCGAAGATTTGGGGATCCAGACTGAGTGCGCCTGCTTCCAAGCTGGAGAAATCCAATAAGTCGTTGACCAGACGCAGCAGATCTTGACCAGAGCGCGCCACCAGTTCGGCATAGCGCCGGTCATTCGCCTCGATCGTCGGACTCTTCGTCAGCAGTTGCGAAAAGCCGGCGATGCTATTCAGCGGCGTGCGCAATTCGTGGCTCATATTGGCCAGGAACTGGGACTTCACCGCATTCGCCGCCTCGGCCGCATGACGCGCTTCCGCCAACGCCTCTTCCAGACGCTTGCGCTCAGTCACGTCGCGGGCGGAATCTTGAATCTCGATCGGCTGCCCTTGCTCGTCATAAAGAACGCGCGGAATGCCTTCGAGCCAAATGAACCGCCCGTCCTTGCGCCGCGCGCGAAACGTATAGGGCCGGGGTGAGGCGCTCGGTCCCTCCGCCACCAGCGAGCGAAAGAAAGTCTTCACCGGCTCGGCATCGTCGGGATGGGTGTAGTCAAGCGTGCGCGTGCCGATCAATTCCTCCGGCGCAAAGCCCATCACGACAACAGCGCTCGGACTGACAAAACGTATGGTCCCGTCGAGGCTCATGCGGGCAATCATGTCGAGCGACGCATCGGCCATGGCCCGATAACGCGCTTCGCTCGCCCGCACCGCCTCCGCAGCCTCCTCCGCTGCGACCCGCGCCGCCGACAGGTCGTGTTCGAGTTGGCGCCTTGCGGTGATGTCGCGATAGATTGTCACGACCTCGGTCGGGGCGCCTTCGGCGTCGCGGATGATGCTGGGGTTTCCCTCCAGCCACATGATTGAGCCATCCGGCCGCGGCACACGATACTCGCGGCGCACAGACCTGTCGGGTTCGGCGCCGGTGAAGAGGTCCGCCAAAACTCTCTCGGCGAATGCGCGGTCCTCCGCGGCGACGAAATCGAGCGTTGACCGGCCAATCGCCTGTTCGGGATCAATGCCTAGAATGCGACACGCCGGCGAAGCGTAGGAAATAATCCCGCCGGGCCCCAGGCGCACGACAATGTCGGTCGAATAGTCGGCGAGCGAACGGTACTGGGCCTCACTCCGCTCGGCGCGCTCTCGCGCCTGAGCGATTTCGCTTCGCGCCCGCACCGCATCGCTGAGCGCCGCCGCGACCGGGAGGGTTGAAAGCGACATCACCGACAGGAAGGCTTGCAGCATGAAAACACGCTCGAGGTCGGATCCATCGACCAGTTGAGTCGGGCCCTTCCCCGCGACCGCGCAGGAGATCGCGACGCCGGCAGTCAAGAGAATGCCGATTGCGGCCCCCCTCATCCCGAGCCGGAACGTGGCGAACATGAGCACCGGCGGGACGAGAAAAAGAATGGGCAGACTGGCCTGCGCGAAAACCAGGAAGAGGACGCCAATGATCAGCGCCAGGGTTACCGCAACACCCAAAGGCGTCCGTGCTTGGTTGAGGGCGGCAGTCTGTGGACCACTGAAGACGAGCAGTGCTGGAGCAAAAATGAGCATGGCAAGCGCATCGGCCGCAAACCAGGTCGCAAGCGTGTCCGTGAACGGCGCCGACTGCATAAGGACGCCCGCCGCGATGAACGCCGAGACGGCAGGACCTGCAACACCCGCCGCGAGTCCGAATGAAAGGAGATCGCGCGCGCGTGTGATGTCGAGGAGTCGGTCGCGGCGCCACAAAAGAAGCGCGCACAGAAAAATCTCGACCAGATTGGCGCCGGTCAGTCCGATTGCGCGCAAACCGCTGTCGCCCATGATGAAGTTGACGCCGAGATTGGCGAGCGCGCCGGTCGCCAGAATGGCTGGCCAGTGCGCGCGGCCTTGGCGCAGCATCACCACAAGCAACATCGCGTTGAGCGGCCAGATCGCCGCGACCCGTCCGCCGTGGCGGCTGAATTCCTGGCTGAGGTAGACCACGAGCGCCGCCGCGATGAGCAACGCCAAAAGCTTCATCGCCGCATTGTCACGACCGGTGTTGCGATTTTTGGGACCGTTTGTCATTGCCGCGGCTGCGTCTTTCAAGTCAGTCATGACTGGTCTACCCGCACATCACTCCAACCAATGCGATTCGTCCGGCCTGTCTTCGCCAAACACCAGACTTGGCTCGCTGCTGTGGCTTGGGGCTGAGCCAATGCCCGGGCGTCTGCCCGCCCATGCCTTTACCCGCTGCAACAGATCCAGGATGTCGAACGGCTTTGCAATATAATCGCAGGCACCAAGGCTGCGCGCCAACATGACGTCGCGCGCGTTTCGACGGGCCGTCAACATGATCACGGGGACATGATTGAGCGCGGCATCGGCCTTCAGCGTCTTCAGAACCGAAAAGCCGTCGAGCACGGGCATTTCGGCGTCTAACAGAATGAGCGCCGGGCGCCGCTGTCGCACGGCCTCCAGCGCCATCGCGCCGTTATCGGCGAGGGCCACCTCAAAGCCCTGGAGCTTCAGGCTCTCGCTCACCATCAGCGTGATGAGAGCATCGTCGTCGACGATTAGAATTTGCATGATGGTCCCTGGAGCAGCGGCTGCCACGCTTGGCCCCAGCGCCCTCAAAGAAGGCTTAAAGCCGCTGCTGATTAAGTCGCGCGATCGCTGCGAGCATTCTGCGAGAATTGCTCTCGCGAACTTTCTGCGAGAGTTCTCGCATATGCGTCACCGACCGCGCAATGTGCAGAAGCCCTCGGCGCGTTGACGGACGAGCAGCTCACATGGTGCTAGCCTTCTCGCGTTGGATTCGTGAGCACGCGCGCCCTGCCCAAGCTGAAGATCAAAGTCACTGCCTTGCCGATAACTATCTCCGTCAATCCCGAACTCGCGCTGCATGTGATTGACTTCACCGGCCGTGTGCAATTCTCCGAACTCGTAGAGCTTGGGCGCGTGCACGCACAAAACCTGCCATGGGCCAGCGCCGACACCTTTCACATTGTCGCCGACGACGCCGACCTTTCAGAGCTTACTCACGCGCACCTCGACACCTTGCGCGCACACTATCGAACGCTGCACCAAAGCATCGAGTTCTTCATGCTGCGCCGCGCGGGATGGGTGTGCGGTTCTGCCGATGCGTGCCGCATTGTCGAATACTGGCTGCACGATCGCCATTCCCGCGACGGTCAGGGGACGGAAGTGTTTCTGGCGGCCGCGCTCGATGATCTTGGCGAACTCTTCTCAGAAGATGAGATCGAAGCGGCGCGCACGAGAGCGGGGTTCGTCGAGCAATTGCGCATCGATCATTGCGCGAAACGCTAGGACACGCTGGCCCTTGTTCGGTAAAGGTAAACCTCCGCCCTCAAGCTTGCTCGCGGACCGGATGCGCAAAGCGGTTGAACGTTCGGCTGCGCCAACACCCGCCCTCAAGCAGCACCCGCGCACCGAGCGGTCCGTGCGCCAGGCCGTCTATCGGCAAGGCACGCTTGTGCTCGCCGAGGGCGAGAGGCTCTCCGTCGCCATCAAGGACCTCAGCGAAGGCGGGGCGCGCGTCGAGTACTTTATCCGCCGCGAATTGCCCGAGTTCGTCGTTCTTATCGAGTCAACCCTGCGCATCAAGCGCCGAGCTCGTGTCATCTGGCAACGCGACGGGGCCGCCGGCTTGGCTCTCGAAACTGAGTAGAAGGGATGCCGCCATTCAAAGTCTAGCGCAGCGCGTTCCATCCCATCCGAAGGCCGGCCCCAAGCGCTGCTGAGATCGCCGATGTCGCGATCGCTGCGGCCAGAGCGTAGAGGATGAAGGCGATGCCCATGCCCGCGCCCTCGCCGGCAAATGGCGCCAGCGCGTAACCGACGACGAAGGGCAATCCGATCGCCGCAAGGATCGAAATCCCCGCAAACCTAAACATCCCGTGCGGGCGCCAGAACGCATAGGCGATCGCCGCACCCGCGATGAGAACGAACACAATCACGCGTCATCTCTCCGCACATTTGTGAGAACCTAGTGTGCCAAGAGATCGCTAACAAATCTTATTGGAGCGCCCTGGTTGCGGGCGCTTTTGGCGCGCGTTTCATCGAACACCGCCATCAAGTCCACACTCAAGAGTGCGGGATCATTCTCCGTGTTTGCCAGCGCTCCATCCTGCGCTGCCTAGGTGACGCACGCCCGCCTCGCGTGCGGGCCCTTCCAGCGCGGTGCCCATCCCGTCGTTCCAGCGATTGAGAAAGCCGAAGAGCGCGATCACGCCCATGAGCTCGACGAGCTCGCCGTCGTCCCAATGCTGACGGACCCGTTCCATCAGCTGCGCGTCAATGCCGCTCGGCTGCATGGCCCCGGCAAGCGCCAAATCGAAAGCCGACTTCTCGGCATCGGTGAAGAGGTCACTCGACTGATACGACCACAACGCGGCGAGCCGCTCCGCACTGGCGCCAAACCGCTCAGCCGCGAGCGCTGTGTGCGCCTGGCAATAGCGGCAGCCCGCGGCGTGGGACGCTATCAAAGCGACCAACCGTTTCTGCTCGCTGGTGATCCGACCATGATTGGTCATCACCGCCTTGTTGAGCGCGATAAAGGCCCGCGCGATCTCGGGCCTGCGTTGCATGGTCAGAACGCTGTTGGGCGGAAATCCGAGCGTCGTGTTGAAGAAGTCCGCGAGTTCGGCGACTTCGGCGTCGGCGCCCAAAGGCAGCGGAGTCACGAGCGGCATGGTGAAGGGCTTTCTAGGGATCGCGGCGGCGTCAGGTAACAATAGAGCCGCCTCATCCGAACTCCTAGCGAACCGCCACCTCTGGCGAGCCCCAGGAGCCCTTCATGACGTTCATCCGCCGCGCCCTTGTCCTCATCGCTGTCGCTTGGACCGTGACCGGCGCTGCCGCGGCGGCGGAATATCGCGCGTTCGATCAGACCGCCTTCGCGCAAGCCCAATCAGAGGGCCGTCCCATCCTCGTCGAGGTCTTCGCCCCTTGGTGCCCCACTTGCCGCGCGCAATCGCCGATCGTGCGCACCATCGCCGCCGACGCCGCCTTTGCGAACCTCGTCGTCTTTCGCATCGATTACGACAACCAGCGTGACGAATGGCGCGCGCTCAATGTGCGCCGCCAATCCACGCTCATTGCCTATAGTGGCGCCCGCGAAACCGGCCGCTTGGTCGCCGCTACAAGCCCCGACCGCATTGAAACCCTGATGCGTTCGGCGATTGCGCCGTGACGCTTCTAACGCCGGCGCTGGCGTTTTTAGCCGGCGTGCTGACCATACTCTCACCCTGCGTATTGCCGCTTGCGCCCATTCTCGCGAGCAGCGCCACGGCACAACACCGGCTCGGCCCCTTGGCGCTGGCTCTGGGCCTTGCGCTCTCCTTCTCTCTCGTCGGTCTTTTCGTGGCGACCATCGGCTTTGCCATTGGTCTCGACAATGAAACGCTGCGCTTTGCCGGCGGGTTTATCATGCTTGCGGTCGGCGCCGTCCTCGTCGTCCCGCGGCTTGAACTCGCGTTCGCGGGCGCGGCGGCCCCGCTCAGCAATTGGGCGAATGAGCGAACCGCGTCGTTCGAAGGCAATGGTCTTATGGGTCAAGCCGCGCTGGGCGCCTTGCTGGGTTTGGTATGGAGCCCCTGCGTTGGACCAACGCTGGGGGCCGCCTCGGCGCTCGCCGCACAAGGCGATGATCTTCTATCGGTCACGCTGGTCATGGCCGCATTTGGCTTGGGCGCCGCATCAGTGCTTGCAGCCATTGGCTATGGCGCGCGGGCCCTGATTGGCCGCCACCGCGGCGCGCTCAATGCGATCGGCAAACATGGAAAGCGCTTCCTCGGCTGGGCGCTCGTCGTTGTTGCGTTCCTGATTGTCACCGGACTCGATCGCATCATCGAGACCACGCTCGTCGAGCTCTCGCCAGCTTGGCTCACCGAACTCACCACACGCTATTGAGGACAAGATCCATGAAACCGATCAGACTTCTCTCTTGGGCGCTGGCGCTTGGCTTTGCGGGAGCGCTCGTCTTTCTCGTCGGCCTGCCGAAATTCATCGGCCCTGATCCCAATCCGATCTTTGCACTCATTGCCGGGCGAACCGGCGTAGACCTGTTTGAGCCGTACATCCGCTACGCCACGGGCGCCGCTGAATTGACCGCGGCATTGCTGCTCATCATTCCGCGCACGCGCTTCTTCGGCGCGCTGCTGGCGGGCGGCGTGACGTTAGGCGCCATCGGTTTTCACCTGTCGCCCTTCTTGGGGGTTCAAATTCCGCAGATGGATCGCCTTGTCGCGCTGCTCCAGGAAGGGCGCAGCATCACCGAGATCGACGCCATGGCGCTTCCAACCGACGGCGGCATGCTGTTCATGATCGCGCTGGCGTTCCTTGTCGTTGCATTTGCGTTAGCGTGGCTGGAACGGCCGCGCCGGATCACCGCGTAAGCCCATGACTCCCGCTGCCGCACTCCCGGACGTCAGCAGCAGGTCTTGTGTTGCACCGCGCCGCCAGGGGATTGTCAGCCGGATGCCGCCGAACAAACCCGACTACGCCGATCTTGAGCGGCTGATGCGGCAGGCGGTCGCCGGCGACGCGCACGCTTATGAAAGGCTGCTGCTTGAGCTGACCCGGCGCCTTCGCCCGTTCTTCATGGCGCGCTTACAGAACCGCGCCGCTGACGCCGAAGATCTGGTGCAAGATACGCTCATCGCCATGCATGAGCGGCGTTCGAGCTATAATCCGGCGCAGCCCTTCACGGCTTGGGTCTACGCCATCGCCCGCTACAAACTGATCGACCACCTGCGGCGCCAACGCGTGCGCCTACACATTCCGATCGACGACGTTGAAGGCTTATTCGCGGGCGAACGCACGGACGCTGGCGACGCCGCGCGCGACGTGGCCGCTTTGCTGGATCAGCTGCCGGAGCAACAACGCACGGCGCTCCGCCTCACCAAGCTTGCAGAACAATCTACACGCGACGCCGCCGCGGCGAGCGGCATGTCGGAAACCTCAATTCGAGTGAACGCGCATCGCGGTCTGAAGCGACTGATAGCGTTCGTCCGCCGGAGTGAGACGCCATGAACACCGAAGACCTCATCAAGCGCCTGGCCCACTCGCCGGCGCCGGCCGCTAATTGGAGTTGGCGCTTCGCCGGGGCGTGTCTCATTGGATTTGGCGCAGCGTCAGCCGCCCTACTGTTGAGTTCGGGAACACGGCCCGACCTTCTGGACGCTTGGGCGCCAACAACGCTGAAAGCCGCCTTCGGCCTCATCGCCGCACTCGCGCTTTTTCCGCTTGTCTGGCGCGCCGCACGGCCGAACGTGAAGCTTAAGGACACTCTCGCGCCCGCGGCGGTCTTCATCGCGATTGCTGCAATGGTGACAGTCACCGCACTCGTGCTTGCACCACCGCACCTCCGTTGGGTCTTGTGGACCGGCGGCGGCGCGCCGGATTGCCTTATCCGCATTCCACTGATCAGCCTGCCGATCATGGCGGCGCTCTACTTCGCCGCGCGCAAGTCGGCGCCAACGCGCCTGTCGCTTGCCGGCGCCGCGCTTGGCGCAACCGCCGGTGCGCTCGCTGCAATCCCCTATTCCTTGTTCTGCCCGATCGACTCCGCGTCCTACGTCGCGACCTGGTACACGGTCTCGATTCTGATCTGCGCCCTCCTAGGCGCTTGTTCGGCCCGCGCACTTCGGTGGTGACGGAGGCGCCGCACATCCTATGGGCGTGCCCCGCGTGACACAGGCTCGCTACAGCTGCTAAATTTTTCTCCATCGCCTCTGCTAAATCCGTGCTGCCATCACGTCCCTCCCTACGAAGCCGTCAATTGAGAGCGGCGTCAGGGGGAAGACATGACGAATTCTTCGGCGCGTCCGCGCCGCGATGGCGCGCGCTCGCTGCTGGTGATGGCGCTCGCATCCGTCTCAGCGCTGGCTTTGACTGGACCGGCCTCCGCGCAGTCGGTTGATCAAGCTTCGCGCGCCGCAACGGCGGAGCGTGATTTTGACATCCCCGCCCAAGCCCTTTCGTCCGCTCTGCTCCGTTTCGCTGAGCAATCGGACCTGCAAATCCTCTTCTCGCAGGAAGACGTTGCGGGCATGACGTCCCGCGCCGTACGCGGGCGGCTCACGCCGGAGGCGGCGCTCTCGCAGCTTCTACCGCAAGGCGCGCCGCGCATCGAAATCGTCGGTGATCGCGTCGTGCGCACGGACCTCCCCCGCCCCCAGTACGCCGGCGATGAGTCTGGCGAAGAAATCGTGGTGACTGGCACGCGCATCCGCGGCGCGCCGCCGGCAGGCTCTAACGTGCTGGGCCTCGATCGCGAGGAAATCGAGGAGAGCGGCCGCACAACGCTGCAAGACGTGTTGCAGACGCTTCCGCAAGTCTACACCGGAAGTCAGAGCGAACTGACGCAGCTCAATTCGAATGCGCCCAATCGCAATCTCGCATTGGGCTCAAGCGTAGACCTGCGCGGTCTCGGCGCGGATGCTACGCTCACCTTGCTCGATGGACGCAGGCTTGCACCTGCGGGCCTTGGGAACTTCGTTGACATCAGCGCTGTGCCATTGGCCGCCATCGAACGGGTTGAAATTTTGGCCGACGGCGCCTCGGCGACCTATGGCGCCGACGCAGTCGGCGGTGTCGTGAACATCATTCTACGGCGCGACTTCGATGGCGCGGAAACCGTGTTGCGCTATGGCGGCGCGGACGGATTTGACGAGATGGGCTTCTCGCAGGCCTGGGGCGAGACCTGGTCGACGGGCTCGTTGATTGCGGGTTACGACTGTCGCCAGCGCGACGCGCTTGCGTCTTCCGAGCGTTCGTTCGCCGCCGATTCCGACCTTCGCCGCTACGGCGGAACGAATTTTTCGCGCACTAACGCCAATCCGGGAAATATCATCCGTGTTGGCGCGACGACGGTGAACTACGGGATTCCATCGGGCCAGGACGGCACGAACCTCACCGTCGCCGACTTGCTCCCTGGCCAGCCAAACTTCCAAAATACGCAGGAAGATAACTTCCTGCTGCCCGATCAGGAAAGCCACTCGGGCTTTCTGACTCTGCGCCAGGATATCACACCGGACGTCGAATTCTTTCTCGATGTTCTGGCTTCAGAACGCCAGGGATACGCCGAGCGGCCGCAAAGCAACACCATTATCTCGGTGCCTGAGACTAACTTCTATCGCCAGAGCAATGGCCTGTTCACCGGCCAAGGCGCGCTCGCGATCGGATACTATTTCGGCGACGACTTGGGCCCTCTTCAGATCGACACATCATCGCGCACATGGGCCGCTGCAACGGGCTTGGACATTGCCCTCTACTCGGACTGGCGCCTCGAAGCGACAATTTCCTACGGCGCGCACGCGGATGAAAATGATACGCGCAATGCGCTCGACTTTCCCGCGCTCAGTTTAGCGCTCGCGAGTTCGAGCCAGGCCACTGCGTTCAATCCGTTCAGCGATGGAGGCAACACGCCGGCGTCTGTGCTCGCCGGCCTCACAAATAGTCAGTTCGTCGATACCGATTCCGAGCTGGTGACATACGCGCTCAAAGCGGATGGACGCCTGCTTGACCTACCAGCCGGCTCATTGCGCGCCGCCATCGGCGCAGAGCATCGGCGCGAAACCTTTTCGGCCAACCAGATCAGGATTTCCGCGGCCGGGGTCGTCACTTCCCCAAGAGTGCAAGACCCTGGCCGGCGCGAGACCGACGCCTATTTTGGCGAAGTACTGGCGCCGCTCATCGACGAAGACATGGGCGTGCCTCTTGTAGATGCTCTTACGTTGTCCCTCTCGCTTCGTTACGAAGAATCGTCCGACTTCGGCTCAGCGACGACGCCGAAAATCGGGATTCACTGGAACGTGTTCGACGATCTGGCGCTCCGCGGAACGTGGGGCACATCCTTCAAGGCGCCGCAGTTCACGCAAATGCTCACCGGCACTGCTGGGCTCATTGGAGCTGTGCCTGTTTCGATCGATCCCAATGCGACCAACGGGACCACGGGCTTGCTACAGGTTCTGGGCTCAAATCGCCAACTACAGCCAGAGGAAGCGGAGACCTGGACGATAGGTCTCGACTATTCGCCGACCTGGGCCGAGGGCCTAAGGGTCTCGACAACCTATTTCGAAATCGACTTCGCCAACCGCATCTCAATTCCCGGAAACTTGCTCGATGCCTTCCGTAACCCTCAGAACTATGCCGGCTATCTCGTCTTCAACCCGACCGCTCAGCAGATCGCTGACTACCTTGGGCAAGTCGATTCGGTTACAGGCGCCGTACCGCCGGACGGCATCGAAGCGATCTGGGACGAGCGCCTCACAAACCTAGGCGCTTTGCAGGTTCGCGGCATCGACTTCTCTGCGAGCTATTCTTTTGACACCCCGTTCGGCGAGGCGTCGCTGTTTGCCAGCGCGAGCAAGCTGCTCGAGTTCTCGCGGAGCACGAATTCCGCTCTGCCCACCGTCGAGCTTGTCGACACCGTATTCAACCCTGTCGACTTGCGTGCTCGCGCCGGCGTCTCGCTCAGCGAGAATGGATGGACCGGCGCCTTCGTCGCCAATTATGTCGATGGCTATCGCGACAATCTGAGCACATCGAACCGAGACGTCGATTCATGGCTGACCTATGACGCGCGACTGTCCTATCGCTGGCGTCACTCCGATGAGTCCGCCACTGAGTTTGCTCTCGACATCCGCAATCTCGCCGATGGAGACCCGCCCTTTGTCAACAACGCATCGGGCCTCGCCTTCGATACACTGAACGCCTCGCCTCTGGGGCGCGTGGTCACGCTGCAGGTGTCGCAGCGATGGTGAGGGTCCTGTTGCTGACAGCGGCAACGTTGCTCTTTGTTGCGCCAGCTTGGGCCGAGCCTCCGGGCATCGCCGACATGCTAACGCTCCGAGAGATCGGCGGCTATCAGAGCGGATTGTCGCTATCACCGGACGGGCGGACAGTCGCCGTGTTCACGCGCGACACTCTGCTCGACGAAGACCGCTATCGATACAACCTTCTCGTCTTGCCCACGTCAGGCGGCGGCGCCCGCGTGATCGCAGACGGAGGTGACGCCGTCCTGCGCACGGGCAACGGTCGCTTTAGCGGCGCGATCGATGACAGAATACCTGCTTGGTCGCCGGACGGAGCGTCGATCGCCTATATCGCCCGTCACGAAAACCGTATCGAACTATGGCAGGTTCGGCCGAACGGAGACGGCAACCGGCGCCTGGTCGGCGGCGATCGCGACGTAGCGCGGTTTGCCTGGCTCAATTCGCGCGAACTCGTTGTTACTCTCTATCCATCGCAGTCCGAATTGCGAGAACGCGCCGCTCTAGCGCAAAGACTTGGCTTCTTCGCCGACGACCGGTTCGAGCCTCAGTACAGTCTGGTCCCCTATCCCGATTTATCGCGCGGGCAAGTCACCATCGTTGTCGATAAACGCGGCCGGCGCTTGCGCGACGCTACGCCGAACGATGTCGCGGCGCTGCGCCCGATGGCCGGATATGGCGCATCCGATGGACTGGTCGCGTTCGACCAGGAGGGCGCGCTTCGCGCGCACATCCTGCCGGCCACGACAGGCGACACAGCAGCACGCCCACGGCTTGCATTGGAGGTCATCCGCCACGGAGCATCGACACGCTGCGCTGCGCCTGAGTGCTCTGGCTTCATGAACGGCGTCTGGATTGCGGACGATGATCACATTATCTTTCAACGCAACGAAGGTCACGGCCGGCGAACCACCGCCCTCTATAGTTGGAGCTTGCGCGCTAACGCCGTCCGCCTCTTGCGACGGAACGACGAGGCGCTCTTCGACTGTGACGATGCGGCGACCACGCTCATCTGTCTGCAGGAAGAGCCGACCCAACCTCGACGGCTCGTCGCACTCTCGCTCGCTTCCGGAGAGCTGACGCCGCTCTACGACCCCAATCCACAATGGCCGCAATTTGACACCACGCGCGTCGATACGCTCGATGTGCATGACGCATATGGTAATGAAGGATTTGCGCACCTGGTTTGGCCGCGCGGCTATCAGCCGGGGCAGCTCTACCCAATGGTCATCGTTCAATACCGGTCGCGGGGCTTTCTCCGCGGCGGGGTTGGCTACGAATATCCAATCCATGCGCTCGCTGGTCGAGGATATTTCGTTCTAAGCGTCGATCGCACCGAGAATCTGGAGCTGGAGGCGCAACTGCCCGCCGCCGAATTGCAGGCGCGCACTGAACTGGACGGTTCAGAATTGCGCATGAAGCAATCGCAGCTTGAGGCGCTGCTTCGCCAGATCGGCGATCGGCAGATCGTAGACCGTGCGCGCATCGCGATAACGGGCTTCAGCGACGGCGCCGAGACCGCCTATACAATGTTGACACGAACCAACTTGATCGCCGTCGCCGTCGTGAGCAACCCGCCGGTCGATCCTTCAGGGTATGCGCTGGCATCGGAGCGTTTCCGCAGGACGCTTCGCGACGTCGGCGCGACGGCGCCGTGGGACGATAGCTCCACTGCTTGGACCGCCTGGTGGCGCGAGAACTCCAACTTCTATCAGGCGGAGCGCATTCGCGCGCCCCTGCTCATGAACCTGTCCGACAACGAGGCGCTCACCGCGTTTCCGCTGGCTGTGCGCCTCGGCGAGCTCGGCCGACCCGTCCAGATCTATATCTACCCCGGCGAGTATCACGTTAAGTGGCGGCCACAGCACCAGTTGGCGCTCCAATCGCGAACGCTCGATTGGCTCGAGTTTTGGTTACGCGGCATTGAGCGCGACGATCCAAACGAGCCGGGCCGGCTTGAGCGCTGGCGAGAGCTGCGAGCCCATCACGATGCTTCCGCAAGATGAGTCGCGGCGCGCTTCTTCGCGGCCTTCAAGTTGCGCAGCCAGATTTCCGCCGCCACGAGCGAATAGACGCCATCCGCCACGATTCCATCTTGACGTCCCACCTCATCGACGAATGCATTGAGACTCGCCGATTTCAGCACGCCGGATCTCGCAAGCTCGCCACAACCTAATGCGTCCCCCATCCAGTTTCGATTGGCAGTCAGGATGGCGGCGAAGTATCTCGTGGTTTCGCCCTTCTGTACACGCGCCTCGACAAAATCAGGGATCAGGTCCGCGAAAGCTGCGCGCGCCAGAGCCCGGTCGCTCCCGCCGGCCGTCATCACGTACGGCGCAATTCTCAGACAAGTCTCAACGACGGGCTGTGCCAGCAGCATCGGGATCGGCCGCATCGCGCCGGTCACAATTGAACGATCATAATAGCCGAGCGCGTCCCTCAGATGCCAAAGGCGCTGCCTTCTAGCCGGCGTCATCGCCTTTTCAAGACCGATCCATGGGTGATCTGAGAGGCTGGAGGCTGCAAACTCTTCGGCTAATAAGCGCGCCGCACGAGAGCGCGGTTGCGCTGGGATGGGACGGCGAAGCAATCCATGCAACAGCGCATCTTGCGAGACGCCCCACACCGACCGTCGGGTCAATCGCGCCGTCTCCAGCATGATCGCAGCCAGGCCTGGAGCGCCATCGCGCAGCGCGTCCGCAGCGATCGCGCTCGTGCGGCTCCTCTGTAGTACGTGATCGCCGCCTTGTCCTGAGGTCAGATATTTGGCGCCGACCGAGGCGTACACTGCCCCTACGTCGTTATCAGCAAAACTGAGCGCCGAGAGTGTCGGCTTCACCGTAACCGGCGCGCGCAAGGCCATCTCGTAATTCACGCGCTCGGGACACATAGCGACTTCAAGGAGACGTACGCCATTCGAATGAGCGACGGCCCTCGCCACGCTTCGCTCGTCGCCTTCGGGCGCATTAGGCCAAAACTCATTGAGGCAGGTGATCTGCTCCCGCGGCATCGCGCGGCTGAGCAAGCCCAGCACGGCGCTGGAGTCGAAGCCGCCAGAGAGCCTATGCAGGACCGTCTGGTTTGGGTCGGCTAGAACACGCGCCACGATCTCGGCGTTTCGCCGCAATGTGCGCACGCCCTCTTCGAATGTATCTATCGACGGCTCTGACGTCGGCGACCACATTGTCTTGATGCTATGGTGGGTTCGCGTGAATTCCACCGCCTCACCCGGCGCGATCTCGCCAACACCGGTCAAACCAGTACGGCGGCCCAACGTTCGCGGATAGATCAGAAAGCTGGCCAGGAACCCTAGGTCAGGATCGATCTCGGGTGCGATCGCCACAATGTCTTCGGCGTCTGAAAACGTGATGGCGACATCGTTGCGTTCAGTCAAAAAGCACGGCACAGCGCCGCTTGGTGACCGCAGGATGCTGATCACATCGTGAAGGCGATCAATGACGATGGCGATGTAGTCGCCCCAGCGCTCGCGGGCAAAAATCTCGACGCTTCGCGCACTGTCTTCCAGGATAGAGATGTTGGGCGTCGCCCCAGCATATAAGGCGCCGAGAACCGCACCGCGCCCGTGCGGCAACAGCGAGACATCTTCCTCTCCTTCCGCCACCAGCAGCACAAAGCCCCTCCAATCAATGAGGGTTCGCCAAGCGTCCGTTAGATTGGCGATCATCGTGCGGGCCGCGCGCTCAGGAATCCGGTCAGTGGGCGCCCAACGAAAAGCGATGTATCGCATCACCTAGACGCTCGTGATTGCGGTGTAAGAGCGACAATTTTCGGCGGTATCGTTTAGACAGACACCGTCGGCCTGAAGCCAACAATGAGCGGCGAAAGGATTTGCGCGAACGCCCATCACCAGCACGGGCGCATGGCCACAAAGCAACAGGTAATTCATCAGCGCCAGGGAATCAAACAAGCACACGCGACGCCGCGGATACCAAGGCCGCATGAGTTCGAAACGCGCAACGGCATCGTCAAGCGACCCCGGCGCCGACCCCAATGCTGATTTCCGACGCGCAAAGTTTACGAAGGCGCGGTCCAGCCGGCGAGCACGCACGACGAGCGATGCGGCGATGCAGGAATAAATAAAGGCGCTCCAGTCGCGACCGGAGGCGCGCGCCGTTCGGAAAGCCTCAGGCGTCAGTTGACCTGCAAGCGCGGACACAGGCGCTATCGATGGTCCGGCTTGGCTATCGGCCGGGATGATCAGACCGCGCTTCAGCAGCGACGAAGTCGCCCGTCCCGCGCCCGCCTCGACGACGCCCACAATCGCGGGCGCGGTGCTCTTGTCGATCGAGGAATAGCGATCGAGTTTCAGGTCGAGGAAGACAATTGCGCCCTGATCGACACAAGCATGCACCGAGGGAGCCAGTCTAAACATGCGCGCCGCCACTCCGAAATGGGTTTGGACGCGCGCTGCGGCGCGTCCAAACCCTGACATCACATCGGGAAGCTTTCTGGCGTGATGTGATTTTCCTTCAGCCAAGGATCCCAAGGCCCGAGCGTCCGCTCGGTGGCGGCGCCGAGGTCGATGAGATGATCGTCGGCTTTCGGTTCTTGATCTTCACGCATCTCACGTTCTCCAACTGGCGATTTGGATCAGCCGAGGTCGCGCGACTCCGGCACGGTGAAGTTTTCCTTCGCCACTGGGTCGTAGATGCCCAGCGTCTTCTCGGTCGCGGCGCCCAAATCCACCACGCCGTCTTGGTCTTCGCGCATATTTGCCTCCATGGGGCTGTTGCTTGCCCAGGAACAGCATCGCGCTTTGGCGTTTGATCACCGAGTCGATAAAGATGAAGATCAGTTATGTGATCAGCCGGCGCCGCCGCCATTGTTGGGAAGAGCCTTCAACACAACGCGCTGGCGCAACGCCCCGGCACTCTGAACGCGACGCCGGGCGTAGCCTTTGAGCAAAGCGGATGCCCGGCGCGAGCGATCCGCTAAGGCGCTCACGAGCGTTTCGAACTCGCCTTGGACGTCACCCAGGATCTCGGCTTCCACCGTGCGAGCCGCCATAAGACGCTCATCGGCGTTAATCGCCGCGCGTCGAAGTTCGGCATTTGCGCCCGCCTCGATGAGCCGCATCGCCGCGTTTACGGCTTCAGCATAAGGTTCAGTTCTCGCAATTCGCTTCAACTCTGGACCGGATGCCGAGGTCGGTAGAGCCAATGTGAGAAGAGCGCCACGCCACTCGTAAAGTTGTGTGAGTTCCGCTTCGGACCACAAAGCCACCTCGTAAGCCGAGTGTTGCCCCGGCCGAACAAGGCGCTCCCATGTGAGCATGCTCAGCGCTTGGCGCACTGGCATGGAGCTAAGGCCCAGTTCGCGCGCCAAGCCTTCAACGTCGATGCGGCTGCGAACCGGCAAGCGGCCCTCGAGAATTCGCTGCTTGATCTGGCCGTAAGCGCGCTGCGCGGCGTTTGCATCGGCGGGCATTCAATCGCTGCTGGACGCCATCAGCGTCCGCAGCTCCTCAGCGATTGCCGGCGGCAACGCATCCCGGTGCGGCCCGCACGCAGACGCATCGCGCAGATATTCGATTGGATCTTGGCCTTCCCAGGCGCCGAGATTGGGCCGATGCCAGCGATAGCCGATGAGGCGTTGCAGCGCTTCGGGAAACCAGCGCGCCACATCGCGCGGATAGGCCAAGAATTGTTCTTCGTAAGTGCGCAGCCAGCCCGCGCAATAGCCGATGACGACACCAGTGCGATCGGCGTCCGACCGATTGGCGCCGCCGCTATGGGTCAGCCCGCCCAGATAAACGAGCGCCGAGCCTGCCTTCATCACGCCCTGGATCGCGTCATTAGGATCGGGACTGCGACCTAAGCGTTCGATGTGACTGCGCGGCCAAAGCCGTGTCGCGCCATTGGTCTCGGTGAAGTCGCTGACCGCCCACATCACATTGAGCGACCAGATTTGGCCGTTGGGATCGGCCGGCCACATCTCTTCATCGCGATGCGGCGCTTGCGCCCTCTGTCCCGGATGAATGCGGATTGCCTGGGTCATATTGAGCCGCATGCAATCGCAGGCCGACGCAAGGGCGCCTTCGGCCAGCGCGAGGATGCGCGGGTGGAGCGCCAGTTGCTGTACCATCGGCGCCTTCGAGAGGAGCGCGTTCACGCGCGTTGTCGCCCAGCCGTGGAAATCGCCTTCGCAGCGCGGTGTGCGTTGGAGCCAGGGCTCGAGCTCGGCGGACAACGTATTGGCTTGGCCTTCGCTTAAGAGCCCATCCAGCACAAGGAAGCCATCGCGCTCAAGGGCATCAAGATCGGCGGCCAGCGTATCGTTCGCCGCAAAGGCAGTGACGGACATTTCTCCCTCCTCTCTTCAGGCCGCGCGGGCGAGGTCGCCGGGCACGAACCGCGTCAACGGCGCGGTGATCGCGAACGCTTCGCGCACGCGCTTTAGTCCCGCGCCATCGATGCTCGCGACAAACGCCTGAATGCGACTGCGTCCCTTGCCGCGCGGCGCGCCAAGCGCACGGACGTCCCAGCCGACTTTAAGCGCCATGGGCGCAAGCGCCGCGTCAGCGACATAGGTGACTTGATCGATGCCGAAGAGAAGCGCGGTCTCCATGATGCCGGCGATCATGCGCCCAAGCATGTCGCGCCGGAGCGGTCCCGCCGGCGTATCCGGCGCCGGACAAAACCGCGTCGCTTCCCAAACACCGGGCCCGGCAGGGAGATCCTCTTCACAGAGATCGGCGAATTGTTGGCTGAGCAGGTGCGGACGCACGGTGGGCAAGAGCCGCGCTGAGACGCTGACATCAGACGTCGGTGTCCCCGCCTCGATCAGATAGATCGCCTCGTGACTGTCATAGGCGTCGATCTCGAGCCCGGCGCTTTCTTCCAGGCGCCATTTAAGTTTGTCGATGAACACCTGCTTTCGCTGACGGTGCATCTCAGTCAGTAGGTGATGAAACCGCCGCCGATTTTCCTCCGATACGATGTAGATCATGACGCCTCCGACCGCTCTTGGACCGAGCATGCAGAGGCGTTCGCCGACGCGTAATTGGTCCCACGGGACCTATTGACTCTTTTCGAATCGGTCAGCCGGTCAGATCGTCGACCATGATTTGACCGTCGAACACCGCGCGCACCACGGCTTGCACGCGGTGTGAAACGCCGTAGCGCTTCTTGGCGCGCTCGATGGCGTTGTGGGCGGTTCGCCAACTGACGCCCAGCACTTCGCCGATCACCCAGTCACTCTTGCCGCAGCCCGCGAGCGTCAGGCATTCGCGCTCGCGTGGCGGCAGCACAACAGGATCGGCAAGCGCATCGGGATTGAGCCGGCGATGCATGGCGCCATGTCCGTAAATCACGATCATCAGAATGTGCGCCATGGCCAACGGATCGACGCCGTCCGATCCGGCGATGAGCGAGCAGGAAGCAGGAATGACATCAGGCGAACGCAGTGGAATGGTAAGGCCTTTTGAAAGTCCGTAGAGCGCGCCCTCATCCAACACACGTTGTTGCTCGCGGCTCAAACGCATCTTCGCCAGGCAGTCGGCCCAATTGAATGGCGAGGACATGATGCGCGCCGCCAGGAAGACCGGATCGATCCGCGCGAAATCCGCTTCCGAATAATGCTGCACCCAAGGGACCGGATAGTTGAGCACGCTGACCCCGCCCGGCCGCGGCCGAAGCGGGTCTACGTGGGATGCGCAAGCGACGTATTCATAGCCGAGCGCTTGCAGCGTTGAGACAAATCGATCCTCGATGACCTGCGCGCTCGTTTGCTTCTCACAGAAGTCGAGGAAATCCAGCGCAATCTTGCTGGCAGGCATGGCGAAACCTCCAGTTGTGTCTTGCCTACTAAGATCGGACTCCGGTCGGCTTGCAAGAGGCGCGCTGTAGCCGAGCGTGCGCATCTCCCCAACTCGCGCGTCAGGCGCGTGCTCGCTCGCGCGCCGGAAGGCCTATGCCCGCGCCGGGGACCTGCGTCGAGGGACGCTTCGCTCTCAAAGATGAGCCCTCGACCCAGGCCCCCTCTGGGGCGCGGGCCTTGGTGACGAGCCGTCGCGCAAGCGACCCCGCGCCAGCACTTCCGCCGCGCGGGTCTCGTTCCAAAGGCTCGAACTCTGATGTCCGACATTCAACACATCCCGCTCAACAAGCTCGTCGAGAGCGAGGACAACGTTCGCCGCACCGAGCGTAAGCGCGACATCGATGCGCTCGCGGCATCGATCGCCGCACACGGTCTCTTGCAGAACCTCACCGTCACCGAACGCGACATAGGCAAGTATGCCGTGGTCGCCGGCGCACGCCGGCACGCGGCGCTGAAGCTGCTCGTCCGCCAAGGTGAACGGGCCAAGGATTGGCCTGTACCCTGCCACATCGTCGACGCCGCGGCCGCCGTCGAAGCGTCACTCGCTGAGAACGTTCAGCGCGTCGATATGAACGCCATGGACGAAGTCGAGGCTTATGCGGCGCTCGTCGATGGCGGCGCTTCCGCTGAAGATGTGGCGCGGCGCTTTGGCGCCACCGTGCGCCATGTCGAGCAGCGTCTTGCAATCGCGCGGCTTAGCCCGCGCATCCGCGCCGCCTATCGCAAGGGTGAGCTCACGCTCGACGTCGCCCGCGCCTTCTGTCTCGATCCAGATCACACCGCGCAAGATCGGGTGTTCAAGGGCCTGAGCAAGCCGATCTCAAACACGCACGCGGTACGGAGCGCCCTCACCCAAGGACGGACACTGGCGAGCGATCGCCTGGCGCTCTTCGTCGGCATCGAGGCTTACACGCAAGCTGGCGGGCGCATCGTCAAAGATCTCTTCGAAGACGATGTCGTGCTGTTAGACGACGGCGACATCATACAGCGCCTGGCGTTGGCAAAGGCCGAAACGCTGCGCGACGCCGTGCTGGCCGAAGGCTGGGGCTGGGCAGAGATCAATCTCGCGGGCGGTCACTTCGAGGGCTGCGCGTCCGAACGCCTCCGCGCCACACAACGCAAGCTCACGGCCAAGGAAAAGCGCGGCATGTCGGCACTCGAAGCTGAGATCGAGCGTATCGACGGCGAGCTTGAAGACATGGAAGACGGCGAAGCCGCCGCCACCCTGTGGAGCGAACGCGACAAGCTCGACCAGGAACACGACGACCTCATCGAGGCGACACGCGTCTACGACAGCGCGATGCTGACGCACGCAGGCGCCGTCATCAGCGTCGATCGCGACGGCAAAGCGCAGATCGTACGCGGCCTCATCCGCCGCGGCGACATGAAGGCGATCGACAAGCTCCGCAAGCAAGCGATGGCCGGCGACGACAAAGACGGCAACGACGACGATGCGGATGGCGGCGCACCGATGGGTTCGGGCCTAAGCAAGGCGCTGACTCGCGACCTCACGCTCGCCCGCACACGCGCCATCCGCGCCGGCGTCGCCAGCGACGGTCATGTGGCGCTTGCGCTCATGGTTTGCCTGCTGTCGCAACAGAGCGCGGGCGAAGGCGATTTGGTCGGCCCAGAGATCAGCTCAACGCCGCGCGACTTCGGGGACGGCGACTTCTTGCAGACGCTCAAATCCGCGCGCGTCATGCCGGAGAGTTTTGGGGAATGTCTAGCGCTCGATTGCGAAGCGCTCATTGCCTGTCTCGCCATCCTCGTGGCTGAGACCATCGATCTCACGCACGAGGGCGCGAGCGCACGGGACGAAGAGCGCCAGCGCGCCGGCGATGTGATGGCGGCGGCGATCGATCTTGACATGGCCGCCCACTGGTCGGCCGGCGCCGAATTCTGGATGCGCACACCGAAGCAATATGCGCTGGACGCCCTCCCCGAAGCGCCCGGCTTGGCCGAGCTCGGCGAGAAAGAACGCGCCGCGAAACTCAAGGCGCTGGCGAAGCTGAAGAAGAGGGCGTTCGCGGACGCCGTGGCGAAGGCGTTCGCTGAGAGCCGCTGGCTCCCGGAATGCCTCATCACGCCGATGCGCGAAGGCGCTTTCGCCGTCGCTGGCCAAGCGCCCGAAGCGGCGGCGTCACCCCAGCACTGATCAACGCGGGGCGTCCGTGCGGGAGTGACCGGCGCGGGCGCCTTGCCGAACTCTCAGGAGACTTCCAATGTCTGACACGCATTGCGTGGCGCAGCGGCGCGACATCGCAGCCGACATCACCGCCAAGATTCTCACATGCCTCAATGCCGGCGTCATGCCATGGCGCAAGCCTTGGGATGGCGCCCGCACCGGCCTTGCTCTCCCCCGACGCGCAACCGGCGAATGCTATCGAGGCGTCAACACCATCATGCTTTGGTTTGCGAGCGCCGCGCATGGATACACCTCGCCCTATTGGGTGACGTTCAATCAGGCGATCAAGCTTGGAGCGCACGTCAGAAAGGGCGAGCGCGGCGAAATCGTCGTCTATTATGGCAGCGCCCCACGCACAGCGCTAAGCGCCGATGGCGGCGAGACCGAAACAGCGTTTCGCTTCTTGAAATCTTACGTCGCCTTCAATGCAGACCAGGTCGAAGGCCTGCCGGAACGCTTTTGCCCCAAGCCAAGCGACGAGGCGCGCCTTCCACTCGCTGCGCACGAGCAATGGTTTGCCAAGCTCGAGATAGCGCGCATCCTGGCGCGCGATCTCGCCTGCTACATTCCAAGCCGCGACGTTATCGGCATGCCGCCGCTTGCCGCGTTTGACGACGCCGAGGCTTATGCGGCGACCTTGAACCACGAAGCAGTGCATGCGACCGCCGCACCCCACCGCGTCGGGCGCGATCTCTCCAAGCGCTTCAAGGAAGCGATCGCTGCAGAAGAACTTGTCGCCGAAATCGGCGCGGCGATTCTGGGTGCGCATTTGCGGCTGCCGCCCGATCACATCTTCGATCACGCCGCCTATATTGAGAACTGGATGAGCCTTCTCCAATCCGACAAACGCGCCTTTTTCCATGCGGCGGCGCAAGCGCAAGTGGCGGTCGACTGGTTGCTCGCCAAGAGCCCGGCGCCGGACGAGACCGATGTCCAAGCTTAAGCGCATCGTCGACGCCATGGGCGGCGTCCTCACCGAAGGCGGGCGCCGCGCGCTCATTCGTGGCCCCGGGCACGGTCCAGCCGATCGCTCGGTCTCGCTCCTGGAGACCGAGGATGGGCGCGTGCTCATTCATTGCTTCAGCCCGCGCGACGATTGGCGCGCAGTGCGCGCCGAGCTTGCCGACCTCGGTCTGTTGGACGAGAGCGAGCGGTATGAACACGCCTCGGCCTCCGAACCGATTGTGCGGCTTCAGCCCGAGCAGCGCGACGAAGATCGGCGCGCGCGTGTGCTGCGTTTATGGGAGGAGTCCGTCGCCGTCGCCGGCACGGTGGGCGAGCGCTATTTGCGCGCGCGTGCGATCGAGGGCGAATTGCCGGGGCCTGACGTGCTGCGCTTCCATCCGCGCATGACGAGCCTGGAAGACCGTGAACGGCGCCCTGCCCTGGTCGCTGGCCTGGTCAACAATGACGGCGTCCTTGAAGGCATTCAGGTCACGCTTTTGACCGCACATGGCGCGGCCAAAGCGGCGCTGACGACGCCGCGGCGCACCATTGGCAAGCTCATGGGTCATTATGTTCGCATCGACGCGCCAGGCGATGTGCTTATCGTTGCTGAAGGATTAGAGACGGCGCTTTCGGCCAGACGAGCGCTTGGCGCCGGCGCCTGGGCTTTTCTGAGCGCGGAGAACCTCGCCCAATTCGAGCCGCCGCCTGTCATCGATAAGCTCATCATCGCCGCAGACCACGACGAAGCAGGTCTCGCGGCCGCCGCGCGGCTAAAGCAGCGGGTGGCGATCTCGATCGCGTGCGAGATTGCGCTGCCGCCGGACGACTATCCGGACTGGAACGACTGGGCGCGGGCTGTGGCGCATTAGAGCGGACTTGCCGAGGATCATCGCAGTCTCGGGCGCCGCGGAAGCGCGCTTCAATCTCCGCCTCCAAGCGCCCGCGTTCCGCGCACGCCGCAAGAGCTCACCCACGTCGTCGCCATCTCCGCCCGGCCGTCGCCGTCCACAAGGACAAAATCGTTTCCCCGCGCGGCTTCGCCGCCTTCGGTCCTAACGGACGCGGGCCCCACCATTTTCTCCTTGCAGCCGCCGCCTCATGGCCGGGCGCGAAAAGCGCCGTCGCGGGCGAGCTCCCGCGGCCCCGTCAAGAAAGCGGGCATCCAATGGAGACAGACATGAACCGCGTCAACCTCACCGGCAAACTCATCGACGATCCCAAATCCCGCACGCTCGAATTCCGCGGCGGCTCAACCGACATCGTCTCACTCTGGCTTGAAGTTCGCAGCGGTGAACGCAGCGACCGCTTCACCGTCGAAATCTTCTGCCCCCGGCAGCAGGAGGCGGCGAAGGCGATGCGCAAAGACGTGCTGGCCGAGGTCACCGGCGTGCTGCGCCACGACCGCTGGAAAGACAAAGCGACCGGCCGCTGGATCGGCAAGGTCTTCGTCGCCATCGATCCCGCCGAAGGCACGGTCAAGTCGCTTGGCATGGCCGACACCGCGGCCGCCGCCTGAACCCACGAGACGCCGCTTCGGCTCACCGAGGCGGCGTCCCCCAATCAAAATTCAATCATCGAGGAGACACAGCATGTCTTCGAAGACGCTGCGCGCGAGCGACCTCGCGCAATTCACCGGCAGCGAGTGCTGGTATCGCCATCCGCTCTATCCTTCCATCACCTATACCGACGGCGCGCAGTACGTCGCTGAAGCCGGCGGCGCTTATTGGCTCTTGGACGCCATCGTCTCGCACCAGCACGAGGCGCGCGTGCGCGCGCAAGAGTTCCAGGTGTGGACTTTGAAGGTGGCCGAGGACCGCACTGCGCTGCTCACCTGCGAGGACGGCGATCATGGCCTCGTCACCAGCCAGGCCATTACCTTTACCGATTTCCCTCTGCCGGAAATCACGCTCTGGCTTCAGAACAACGTCATCTTCCTGCCGAGCGAATACTAACCTGAGGCCCGCGCGCCAGACGGGTGCATGCCCTTGGCGCACGGCGCAGGCAGAGGCAGCCTCGCCTCGTGCACAAGAGGCGTTTGCTCATTCTGTTGCTGGTGGGCGCGGCGGCGGGCGCCGCTTTGATTGCGTTTGCACTGCCAGCCGCGAGCGACCGCCTCCTCTATAACCACACGCCGTCCGTGCCCGTCGGGTTCTACATTCGGACCCATGCGCCCATCGATCGCGGGACTTTCGTGACCGTGCGCGCCGCGGACGTGGCGCCGGCGGCGGCGCGTGCGCGTGATTTCGAAGGGCCACGGGATCGATTCATCAAGCGCGTCGCCGCTGTCGCGGGCGACCGCGTCTGCGCCGAGGGCGATGCGCTTACCATCAATGACGGGTTTGCGATTCCAAGGCGCGCCCATGACAGCGCCGGCGCGCCGCTGCGGGCTTGGGACGGGTGCCGGGCCTTGTTAGAGCATGAGGTGCTGCTGCTGGGCGACGCCGAGCAATCCTTCGACGGACGCTATTGGGGTCCCATTGATCGGAACCTGATCGAGGGCGTTTGGCGGCCTCTTTGAAGTCTGACCGCGCGCCTGCTATCGGCTCGCTATCTCGCGCCCGGATATAAAGGCAGTCCACCATGCCCGCCGATTCCGATCTCGCCGTCGACATCGCCAACCGCATCAATGAGGTCATGCGCCACCTGCCCGATCACGTGCAGCCTGGCGACGTTCTGACCGCGCTCGCGGCGGTAAGCGCCCGATTGCTGACAACGTTGCGGCCGCAAGATCGTGAAGGCGCCTACCAATATCTGATGACGACGGTGCGCGCGCATTCGGGATTGGCGCCGCTGCAATAGCGATCGGCGTAGAACTCACCTCTTAATGCAACATCACTTGAGACGACCTGCGACAGCGATGTTGACTGCGTGTGAAAAAGTGTGGGTGATGGCTAGATAAAGGGTGAGTCACTTCTTTCGCCACGCACTTGAAATGTCTCGCACAAACACAAGGTGTGAAGCATGATCGCAGGGTGCGGGACACCCCACCTGCACCCTACTTGCACCTTACCCTCGGATTTGTGCGAATGTCACAGCCTCCGATGAACAACGAACGCTTCCGCACCAGCAAGCTGCTTCGAGGCGCGCTGGGCAAAGATATGATCACGCCAGGCTCGCGCTTGCGCATCGCCCGTCCCCTTGATGCAGAGAGTCTCATCGGTCGTCACGAGGGCGGCCCGCGCCGTGGCGCGAGCAGCGACAGCTTGTCGGCGGGCTTGCAGAAGCGGATCGGCAGCTCTCGCGCGCTGGCGAAAGCGTTGGCTCGAAAACGCGCGCCGCATACCGCGTTCCCGTTCGATGGCCGTCAAAGAGCGGTGGTCAAGCTTCATTACTTCGCGCACGCCAAAGGCGGCGGCGCGGCGCTCAAGGCTCACGCACGCTATATCGCGCGCGATTCCGCATCGAGGGGCGAAGATATATCACTCTCCAAGGCTGAGGCGGAACGAGACGGCGCCCAGGCGCGCGGCGAAGACGATCGCCGCCAACCTCCGCGCCAAGAGCATTGGGTCTTTTACGATGGCGCGAACGACAGCGTGAGCGGCGCCCGCCTCGCCGGACGTTGGGCGGAGTCAGACAAACGCCACTTTCGGATCATTCTGTCGGCGGAGAATGGCGGACGCATTGGCGACCTGCGCGCCTATACGCGCGAAGTCATGGATCGCGCTGAAGCCGCGCTCGGCACGCGGCTCGAATGGTTCGCTGTCGACCACTTCGACACCGATAACCCTCACACGCACATAGTCCTCCGCGGCGTGCGCGATGACGGGCGCGATCTCGTGATCCCCCGAGAGTTTGTCCAGCACGGCCTCCGTAACGCCGCGCGTGACGCGGCGACCGCCCGGCTGGGCCAGCGTACGCGGGATGATGCGCGCAAAGCGCTTCAGCGCGAGGCGCTCGCGCATGCGCCGACACGGCTTGATACACTGATCGCTTCTCAACTCGACGAGAGGCAGACGATCCGTCTGGCCGAACTTCGCGCGCCGAACGGCTCGCCGGACATGACCGATGCTCTGAAGGCGCGCGCGAGAGAACTGAAGAATTTAGGCCTCGCGCAGGAGGTTCGGCGCAACATCCTTCGGTTCGAGCCAGGCTGGCGCGACGCGCTCAAGGCGATGGAGTTGCACCTCGACATTCGCAAATCGTTGATGCAGGCGCGCGCGCAGAACGCGGCGCGCACGCTCGCCAATCCAACACGCATGCCGGCGCCGAAGGAATTGCGCCTGCCCTTCGGGCTTGGTTTTTGAGAGTCGCGCGTGTTGAGGGGTCGCGCCGGACGCGGCCTGCGACGTCTCAGGGCGGCGCAAACCCGTATCACAACATTGCAAAACGTGGCGGCGACTTCGCTACCAAATCGCTACCAAATTTTCTGCGCGCGCAACGGGCGTCCGGGTTGTCCGCACAATGCTCTGATTTAAAAGAAGGAAATGGTGGGCGCGACAGGGATCGAACCTGTGACCCCTACGATGTCAACGTAGTGCTCTCCCGCTGAGCTACGCGCCCGATCCGCCGCGAACGACAGACCCGCTTTGGGGTTCGCCGATATAGAGCGGTGTTCGGCGCGGCGCAATCGGCGAAACTGGGGATTGGGGATTAGGGATTGGGGACTGGAATTAGCGAGCGCATGCGGCGCTACCGTCCCTAATCCCCAATCCCGAGTCCCCAGTCCCTAAGCCGCCGCGATAACCCGCTCGATCTCCACCACCAGATCCTTGAGGTGGAAGGGCTTCGACAGGACCTTGGCGTCCTTCGGGGCCTGGCTTTGGGCCGAGAGCGCCACTGCGGCGAAGCCGGTGATGAAAACGATCTTCATGCCTGGATCGGCCTCGGCGCCGCGGCGGGCGAGTTCGATACCGTCGAGGCCAGGCATAACGATGTCCGTCAGCAGCAAATCGTAGGAGCCATGCTCCAACGCTTCCCACGCCGCATCGCCGTCGCCATGCGCGGATACGTCGTGCCCGGCGCGAGACAGGCTCGTCACCAGGAACGACCGCAGCGAGTCGTCATCTTCCGCCAACAGGATGCGCGCCATTTTGCGCTCCAGAACCGCCCCAAAGAGCCCTAACCTCTAGCCCAGCGCTGGTAAAGATGGGCTTGCCAGACGCCCCACAGCTGCAAATGCTTTCGAAACATTGACGCCCCTCGGCGACGTTGCGAACAATACGCAGATGGATTTCCCCCGCGATACCGAGCTTGCCGCCGCGCCGCGCGTGGAGCCTGAGGGTTCGCCTGAATCGGCGGCGCCGGAGCCGGCTTTTGTGCTGATCGAGCCGCTGCATCGCACCGCGCCTTTAGTGTTCGCCTCGCCGCATTCGGGGCGCCGGTATCCGCCTGATCTGATCGCCTTGGCCCGCACCGGGCTGTTGAGCCTGCGGCGCTCGGAAGATGTGTATGTCGACGACCTGTTCGCGGGGGCGGCCGCGCATGGGGCGATCGTGCTCTCGGCCAGCGTAGCGCGGGCTTATGTCGATTTGAACCGCGACCCCTCCGAGCTTGATCCGGAGATGTTTGAAGGCCGGCCGCAGCTGGCGACGGCGACGGCGCGGGTACAGGCCGGGCTTGGCGCCATTCCGCGCGTCACCGGCGACGGACAGCAGATTTATCGCCGAAAACTGGCGCTTTCCGAAGCGGAGCGGCGGATGGAGACGGTCTATCGTCCCTATCATTCGAAGCTCGCGGATCTGATCGAAGAGACCCGCGCGCTGTTTGGTTGCGCGGTGCTGATCGATTGCCATTCGATGCCATCCAGCGCGCGCGGCGCGCATTCGCCGGACATCGTCTTGGGCGATCGCTTCGGCGCTTCCTGCCACCCCTCCGTGACAGCCTTGGCCGAGGCGACGTTGCGCCGGCTGGGCTATCGCGTCGCCCGCAACGCGCCGTTTGCCGGCGGGCATACGACGCAGACCTATGGCCGCCCCGGTGAGCGCGCGCATGCGCTGCAAATCGAGATCAATCGGGCGCTTTATGTGGACGAGCGGACCCTGCAGCCGACCGGCGGTTTTGCCCGCGTCCGCGCCGACATGAGCCGGCTAGCTGAAACGCTGGCGGCCGCCGCGCTCCACAAGAGCCTCGCTTGAGCTAACCCCACAAAGAAAAAGCCCCGGGACAAGCCCGGGGCGGAAAGTTTTAATAGGGAGGAAACGCCCGGAAATGGGCGGTGCGCGATGTCGCGAAACATCGCGCAGTTCTGAAGTTAGTTTGCACTGCACAAAAAGACAAGGTGAACATACCGTCAGTTTTCGGGCTGACGTTTGTAAGAAATTGTTTTTACTTGCTATTTTCTCCAATTCTGTCATATTGCGCTGCACCCATGCAAAAACGGATGACCTTTGCACAGTGTTTGTCCGTGAGGCGCCGTTGATGCAGGCGCTTTGGGCGGGCAGAAGCGCTCGCCGCACCGAATTCCTGCTTTGAAAGACCCGAAAATGGCCGAACGCCTGCGCAATATCGCGATCATCGCGCACGTCGACCACGGCAAGACGACGCTCGTGGACCAGATGCTGACCCAAGGCGGCGCGTTCCGCGAAAACGAGGCGCGCGCCGTGCGGGCGATGGATTCGGGCGATCTCGAGCGCGAGCGCGGCATCACCATTCTCGCCAAGTGCACCTCTATTCTCTGGCGCGACGCTGAGGGCCCGATCCGCATCAATGTCGTCGACACGCCCGGCCACGCCGATTTCGGCGGCGAGGTGGAGCGCGTGCTTGGCATGGTGGATTCGTGCGTGCTGCTGGTGGACGCCGCCGAAGGGCCGATGCCGCAAACCAAGTTCGTGCTGATGAAAGCGCTGAAGCGCGGGCTGAAGCCGATCGTCGTGCTTAACAAGGTCGATCGCCCGGGCGCGGAGCCCGATCAGGCGCTCAACGACATCTTCGAAATGTTCCTCGCGCTCGGCGCCAATGACGACCAGGCCGATTTCCCGATCCTCTACGCTTCCGGCAAGGAAGGCTGGTCGGTGAAGTCGCTGGATGATCCGCGCGAAAATCTGAACTCCCTCCTCGATCTGATCGCCGCGCACACGCCCGAGCCTGAACCGGTGAAGCTGCGCGACCAACCATTTGCTTTGCTGGCGACGATGCTCGACGCCGACCCATTCTTAGGGCGGGTTTTGACGGGGCGGATAGAATCTGGCCGCGTTCGTGTGGGCGATAACGTTAAATCGATCACGCGCGACGGCCGCGAGATCGAGCGTGGGCGTTTGACCAAGCTCCTGGCCTATCGCGGCTTGAAGCGCGTGCCGGTTGATAGCGCCGAGGCGGGGGACATCGTCGCGGTCGCGGGCTTGGTTGAAAGCAACGTCGCCGACACGATCGGTTCGCTTGAACTTGTTGATCCGATCCCGTCGACGCCGATCGATCCGCCGACCCTCTCTATTACTGTATCCATCAACGATTCCCCGCTCGCTGGCCGCGCCGGTGATAAGGTGCAAAGCCGCGTCATCCGCGATCGTCTGCTGCGTGAGCAGCAAGGCAATGTCGCGATCCGCATCCGCGAAACCGACAACAAGGACGCGTTCGAAGTCGCGGGCCGTGGCGAATTGCAGCTCGGCGTGCTGATCGAAACCATGCGCCGCGAAGGCTTCGAAGTCTCGATTTCGCGCCCAAAGGTGCTGGTGCGCCAGGAAGACGGCCACACGCTTGAGCCGATTGAGGAAGTCGTCGTCGACGTCGACAACGAATTCTCCGGTGTCGTCATCGAAAAGATGAGCCTGCGCAAAGCTGAGATGCAGGACATGCGCCCGTCCGGCGGCGACAAGACGCGCATCATCTTCCACGCGCCTTCGCGCGGCCTGCTTGGCTATCACGGTGAATTCCTCACCGACACGCGTGGCTCCGGCGTCATGAACCGCCTCTTCCACGGCTGGGCCGCTTGGAAGGGCGAAATCCCAGGTCGCCGCAACGGCGCGCTGATCTCCAACGACACCGGCCAATCCACCGCCTACGCGCTTTGGAACCTCGAAGAGCGCGGCAAGATGTTCATCGCCGATGGCGAGGACGTCTATGAAGGCATGATCATCGGCGAAAATTCGCGCGGCGAAGATCTCGATGTGAACCCGCTGAAGGGCAAGAAGCTCACCAACGTGCGCGCGTCGGGCAAGGATGAAACCATCCGCCTCACGCCACCGCGCCGGCTGACTCTGGAACAGGCCTTCGCCTGGATCGAAGATGACGAATTGGTCGAGGTGACGCCGACCGCGATCCGCCTGCGCAAGCAATATCTCGACCCGAACGAGCGCAAGCGCCACGCCCGAGCCAAAGAAGTTTAAGGCTGGCGCGGGTCCGGCACGGTCACGCCGCGCCGCCATTGCTCGCGATTGGCCTGGATGGCTTCGAACACATCGACGCCTGGCCCGCAGACAAATTGCGCTTCGCGCATCTGATCCTGGCCAGTGATCTCGGTGGCTTCGCAGGCGATCGGATGCAGCACCGAATTCGCGGCCGCGCGCCAAATGATTTCCGGCTGCGTATTGTCGGCGGCGTAGCGCGTCCAATTTAACGCTAACGCCTGGCTCATCTGCCGCGGATCGCCACGCTGAATCAGCATCGTGTTCTCGCGCTGGTGAAACCAGACTTGATAACGATAGCCGCCAACATGGACGTCGGCGTCCGGCCAACCACCTTCGTAACTCAACGTGCGCTGCGTCGAGGCGCAGGCCGTTAAAGTTAAAGCGGCGGCGACAAGGGCGAGAAACTTGCGTGACATGGGCGTTTTCTCGCCAGCGCATCGGCCAAGCACGCGGCGCTTTGGTGGTCATATTGTGATGCGGCCCGATGGCGCCCGTGCCGTTTCGAAGCAAAAAGCGCGTTATTGGCTTGAAGAACGCAGATTTTGCGCGCCGCATGATGCTTAAAGCACGTAAATGGCGCGGCACAAAAGCTGCTGTTCCCCCGTGGCAACACAACAAGGCGGACCCCTTCGGTAACCGTCGAGAACAGGTGAACACAGGGGCCTTTTGATTATGGCAAACGCCACAGACCTTCATGTCGGCAAGCGGCTTCGCCGCCGTCGCCGTCTTCTTGGTCTCACCCAGCAACAGCTGGCTGAGTCCATCGGGATCCGCTTTCAGCAGATTCAAAAATACGAATGCGGCGCCAACCGCGTCACAGCGAGCCGTTTGTACGAGCTCTCCGTCGCGCTCAACGTGCCGGTGAACTATTTCTTCGAAGGCTTGCAGCAAGTGGCGACGCCCGCCGCTCCGGGCGCGCCCGCCAACGATCGCGATCTGATCGCGGCCGATGTGCTGAGCCAGAAGGAAACACTCGAATTGATCCGTGCTTACTACAAGCTTGGCGAGCGCCCGCGTCGTCGTTTGCTCGACCTCGCGAAAGCGCTGCAAGACGAATCGACCGACGCCGCCTAACAGCGACCGGTCACCCATCTCGCGGGGAACGGGGAAGCGGGCTCGCCAAGAGATTGGCGGGCCCGTTTCGCTGTGTTAGCGCTGGCTTATGGCCACGCATGACATCCCGCGACTGCTCGCGTTCGCCGATCTGCTTGCCGATAGCGCGCGCGAAGCGATCCTCCCCTATTTCCGCGCCGGCTTCACCATCGAGCACAAGGAAGGCGGCGCGCCGTTCGATCCGGTGACGGAGGCCGATCGCGCCAGCGAGACGGCGATGCGCGAGATGATCTCGCGTGAGTTTCCTGACCACGGCGTTCTCGGCGAAGAATTCGCCTTCCGCGAAAGCAAGAGCGGCTACACCTGGGTGCTCGATCCGATCGACGGCACGCGCGCCTTCATCTCCGGCTTGCCGAGCTGGGGCGTGTTGATCGCGCTGACGTACGAAGGCGAACCAATCCTGGGCATCATGGATCAGCCTTACACCGATGAGCGCTATCGCGGCTGGAACGACGGCGCCGATTTCGTCGGCCGCGGCGGACCGAAAAATTTGCGCGTCCGCACGTGCGCGTCGCTCGAAGCGGCGACGATCATGACGACGGATTCCTTTCTGTTTCACGGCGCCGAAGCCAGTGCGTTCGAACGCATCCGCAAAGGCGCGCGGCTGACGCGCTATGGCTTCGATTGCTACGCCTATTGCATGGTCGCGGCCGGCTACATCGACGGCGTCGTTGAGAGCGGCTTGAAGCCGTTCGACATCGACGCGCTGATCCCGATCGTGCGCGGCGCCGGCGGCAGCGTGACCAGCTGGAGCGGCGCAAGCGCCGCGGGCGGCGGCCAAGTGCTTGCTGCGGGCGACGGGCGCGTGCGCGATGAGCTGAGCGCGCTGCTGAAGGACGCAGCTGTTTAAAGCATCTCGACGCTGCGCACGTGGCCGTCGGTGAACGCCAGCACGCGGCGTTCGCCGGCTGGCCAGATGTGCAAATCAACGACGAAGCGTGGGCTATCGCGCACGCCGTCGGTGAGCGGTTCGGGTTCGAGGCGGAGCCAGGCGATCGGCGCGCTCGCGCTGGCTTGCGCGCCCGCATTGCGGATGGCGTCAATGATCTGCTCGCGGGTTTCGCGCGGCGGGTATTGCAAGAACACGGAATGATAGACGAGCGTCGCCGCATCCGGCGCGCGTGACGCGAGCTTCTGCGTGAGCCAAGCGCCGGCGTCGGCGCGATCGACGCGCGTATCGTTGGCGATCGCGAGTTCCACCGCACCGTCAAAGCGTGCGAGACGATCGGGTTGATCGGCCCAGATGTAGGATTTGAGCCGCAAACGCTGCGTCGCGTCGCGGATATCGAGCGGGTTCTGATCGCAGGCGGCGCGGTTGCGGATGTGCGGCTGCACGTTCGGCGGCGCCGGGCCGCTCCATTGCGTGTCGATCGTCACCGGGCTCGGCCCGCCCCAGCTCCAGCTCGCGGTGCGATAGGCGAAGCGATCCCAGTTGAGATTGAGTCCCGCGCTCGCGCCGAGTTCCAGCGTGTCGATCGGACCGCGCCATTCGTTCGCGAACGTGAGAAAGCCCGCGAGCAAGGCGATCGCGCGTCGGGTTTCATTGGTTTGTGGCGGCGAGCGGATGAAATCGCTGACCCATGCGTGTTCGCGCTCGATAAATGCACGCGCGACCGGCCAGACATCATCCATGCGCCGGTTTGGATTTTGCGCAGGATAGAGCGCGGCGAGTTGCGCATCGCGGCCCGTCAGCACTGCATCGTGCAGCGCGCCAGCAACGCGCAGCGCGACCGCGTCGGCGCGTGGATTGGTTGGCCAGTTGCCGACAAGCGCGAGTGTTGGGCCGCGGGCTTCGATGTCGTCAGCAAGACGTGCGATCAGTTCGCCGGTGAACGGTGAACCATACGCGGTGCAGAATGCCGCCTGTTCGCGGAAGTGCGTGAGAATGCGATCGAGCTGCGTCACCGTGCTCTCCCGTGAGGGAGAGCTGTCACGCGCAAGCGTGACTGAGAGGGCGATTCCACAGCGCTCGCGCGGCCGCCCTCTCCGTCTTGCGCTTCGCGCAAGCCACCTCTCCCTCGCGGGAGAGGACGGAACGCTAGCGCTTCCGCATTCACGCCCGCTCCACCGCCAGCGCGATGCCTTCGCCGCCGCCGATGCAGAGCGAGGCCATGCCGCGCTTCACGTTGCGCGCTTCCATCGCCGCCAACAGCGTGACCAGCACGCGCGCGCCGGAGGCGCCGATCGGGTGACCGAGCGCGCAGGCGCCGCCGTTCACGTTGATGATGTCGTGGCTGATGTTGAGATCCTTCATCGCGATCATCGGCACGATGGCGAAAGCTTCGTTAATCTCCCAGAGATCGACATCGCTCGCCTTCCAATTGGCGCGCGCGAGCGCCTTCTGGATCGCCGGCACTGGCGCGGTGGTGAACTTTTGCGGCTCGTGCGCGTGCGAGCTTTGCGCCACGATGCGGGCGATGATCTTCTTGCCTTGCTTCTCAGCGTCAGACTTGCGCATCAGCACGAGTGCGGCCGCGCCATCAGAGATCGCCGAAGCGTTGGCGGCGGTGACAGTGCCGTCCTGCGTGAACGCGGGCTTGAGCGACGGGATTTTATCCGGACGCGCCTTGCGCGGCAGCTCGTCCGTGTCGATCGCGCCTGTCTTGGCTTCGATGGCGGCGATCTCGCGCTTGAAGCGGCCTTCGCTGGTGGCGCTCTGCGCGCGGCGAAGCGTCTCCAACGCGTACGCGTCCTGAGCTTCGCGCGAGAATTGGTATTCCTTCGCGGTTTGATCGGCATAGACGCCCATGGCGAGGCCTTCGTAGGCATCCTCAAGGCCATCGAGCGCCATGTGATCGAACAATTTGTCGTGGCCGTATTTCTTGCCGCCGCGA
The DNA here is from genome assembly GCA_964653495.1 of uncultured Terricaulis sp. Classification (GTDB taxonomy): domain Bacteria; phylum Pseudomonadota; class Alphaproteobacteria; order Caulobacterales; family Aquidulcibacteraceae; genus Vitreimonas. The sequence continues at coordinate 491,379 of CAZZFE010000001.1, forward strand.
TGCGTCGACATCAGGAACGGCGCCTTCGTCATGCTCTCCATGCCGCCGGCGATGACGACATTGGCTTCGTTCGCAAGGAGTGCCTGGCGCGCCATAGCGACAGCTTGCAGGCCGGAGCCGCACATCTTGTTCAGCGTCACCGCTTCTGTGCTCTTCGCAAGGCCGGCTTTCAAAGCCGCTTGGCGCGCCGGCGCCTGGCCTTGGCCGGCGGAGAGCACGTTGCCCATGTAAATCTGATCGGCCCCGTTCGTGCCCGCCTCGGCGACAGCGGCCTTCACCGCGACAGCGCCAAGCTCTGGCGCGGTGTAGTTCGCGAGATCGCCCTGCAGGCCGCCCATCGCGGTGCGCGCCATGCCGACGATGACAATATCTTCGCTCATTAAGATGCCCTTCCTTCGTTGCGCAGCACCATAATGGTCGAGGTGCCGTGCGCCAACAGCTTGCCTTTGCTGTCGGTGATTTTGCCTTCGGTTGTGATGATGGTGCGGCCACGCGCGACGACTGTACCCTCCGCGCGCACTTGGCCGGTTTCAGGCGTGATGGCGCGGACGAAATTTACTTTGGTTTCGATGCTGGTGTAGCCGAGCCCCGCCGACAACGTGGTGTGCGCGGCGCAGCCAGTGCAGCTGTCGATCAGCGTCAGCGCCCAGCCGCCATGGACGATGCCGAGCGGGTTCATGATACGGTCCGACGGCTCGCCCACGAACACGGCGCGGCCATCGTCAACCTCGGCCAGCCAGAAACCGAGCGTGGTGGAGATCGAGGGCGGTGGGAATTGGCCTGCGATCAGGGCTTTGAGCGCCTCCAGCCCAGGCAATTTGGTCAGCTCGCGGGCGACGGCCACATGATCGTGCATCGCGCTTGCCTTTCTTGTATATGCAAGTATTGTAGATGCAATTATATGCAATGCAGCAATTCGTCAAGAGATGACCAAACGTAAGCTCCCCGCAAAACTGGACCCGTTGCAGGCCTTCGCTGCGGCAGCGATGCCGCAATGCCTGTGCATGAACATGCGCCTGGCGACGCGGCGGCTGGTGGCGATGTATGAGGCGCGGCTGGAGCCCAGCGGGCTCAACATTTCGCAGTTCGGCATCATGGCCTCCGCCGCGGCGGAGCCGGACATGACGATGACGCGACTGGCGCAGCGGCTGGAACTGAGTCCCTCGACGCTGACGCGCACGCTGCGGCCGCTTGAGGATCTGAAGCTGATCGAAACGCTGGCGGACGAGAAAAACCGCCGCGTACGGCGCGTGAAGCTGACGGCTGAGGGCCGCAAGAAACTCAAGCGCGCCGGCGCGGCGTGGGCCGAAGCGCAAGCGGAAGCGGTGGAGATCGTGCCGCCGAAACTGGTGGACGCTTTGATGGACGCGACGGCGAAGCTGCCGGTTTAGGGCGAGGTGATAAACTCCACCACGCGCGCGACGACGTCGCGATCTTGCGCGGTCTGGCGGTGGCTCAAGTCCGGATAGAGCAGGATCGGTGCGTTGCAGGCTTGCGCCGCGGATTCGGCGCGCGTGTGCGGCGCGACGGGGTCGTCGTAAGAATGCACCAGCAGCAGCTTGGTTTTCAGTTCCGCGAGAATGTCCGCGACATCGGCAGTGCCGCGCTCTTCGCCGACATCGGCGATGTAGAGGTCGCGCGCGCGATCGGCGATCGCGGGATCGAGGCCGGTTTTCTCGGCGTAAAATTTCCAGCGGCTGCCGCGCCCGAACGCAGACGCGATCACGGCGAAGCGATCGAGTTGAAATCCGCCTTCGCGCACCGCCTGGCCGACGATGCCCGCACCCATCGAGTGACCGATGGCGCAATCGATCGGGCCGAGTTGCGCCGCGACGAGCTTCACCGCGTCAACGCAATCGCCGCGCAGGCCGTACTCGCCGTCGCTCCAGCCATGCGCGGGCAGATCGAGCGCGACGATGGCGAAGCCGAGCGCTTGCAGCGCGTCGATCATCGGCGCCCAGACGGTGTGATCATCTTCCCAGCCATGCACCAGCAGCACCGCCGGCCCCTCGCCCAAGCGCCACGCGGCAATGTTGCCTTGCGGGCCGGCGATGTCGTGCTGTTCGATGTTGCGGAATTGCGCGGTCAATCGCGGCGGCGAACGCCGGCGCGGCGTCCGCGCAGCGCGCATGATCTGGGCGATATCGTCGTCGCTCATTGCGTCCGTTCCGTTGACGCGATCCAGCCGCCGCCAAGCACGCGAGTGCTAGTCGGATCGTAGAACACCGCGGCTTGGCCGGGGGCTACGCCTTCCTCGGGCGTTGCGAGTTCTAGGTGACACACACGCACCTCGACCGCTTGCAAGCTAGCTTGTGTCGGCGAGGGTGCGTGTGTGTCACCTAGAAACAGCTTCGCCGGCACAGGCGGACGCGTGGAGCGGACGCGCACGAGGATATCGCGGCCGTCTGGCGGCGTTTCGCCTTCGCCGATCCAGTTCACCTCTTTCAGCGCGATGCGGCTCACGCCCAAGGCTGCGCGCGGGCCGACGATGACGCGGCGCTTGCCGGCGTCGAGCTTCACGACAAAGAGCGGTTGGCCCGCGGCGACGCCAAGCCCGCGGCGTTGGCCGACGGTGTAATTGATTATGCCAGCATGATCGCCGAGCTTCTCGCCATCGACATGCACGATTTCGCCTGGCTCGACCGCGTGCGGCCGCAGCTTTTGCACCACGTCTTGATACTTGCCGTTCGGTACGAAGCAGATGTCTTGGCTGTCCGGCTTCTCCGCCACGCGCAGGCCAAGCTCGCTCGCAAGCGCGCGCACTGCGCTCTTCGGCAGATCACCGAGCGGGAAGCGCAGAAAGTCGAGCTGCGCGCGTGTTGTCGCGAACAGGAAATAGGTTTGATCACGGCTCGCGTCGGCGGCGCGATGCAATTCAGCGCCGGCTTCGCCTTCGACCCGCCGCACGTAATGGCCGGTGGCGAGGCAATCGGCGGCGAGATCTTCGGCGACGCGCTTCAGATCGGCGAACTTCACGGTTTGATTGCAGCGCACGCACGGGATCGGCGTCGCACCGGCCAGATACGTGTCGGCGAAATCTTCCATCACCGCTTCGCGGAACCGGCTCTCGTAATCGAGCACGTAGTGCGGAATGCCGATGCTATCGGCGACGCGGCGCGCATCGTGGATGTCCTGCCCCGCGCAGCACGCGCCGGGCTTGTTCACCGCCGCGCCATGATCATAGAGCTGCAGCGTGACGCCGATGACGTCATAGCCCTCGCGCTTCAGCATCGCCGCGACGACGGAGGAATCGACGCCGCCCGACATCGCCGCGACGACGCGCGTTTGCGACGGCGGCTTGGCGAAGCCGAGAGAGTTTAGGGGGCCAGAATTGGGTGGGTGCGCGGCGCTCGGGCGCGCGCTGGTAAGCGTGTTCATCATATCCTCTCCCCCCGGGTTCAAGGCCTGGGGCGATGGCTGGGGATATAGTCAGATTGTGGACGGCGCGCCAGCCTTCCGTCCTCTCCCGCGAGGGAGAGCTGTCACGCGTCAGCGTGACTGAGAGGGCGATTCCTCAGCACCGAGCCGTCGCCCTCTCCGTCTCGCGCTTCGCGCGATCCACCTCTCCCTCACGGGAGAGGACGGAAAACCGCGCTAAATATAGTCGATCAAGCTCAGCTGCGATAGGTCGCCGAAGGTCTTCGCGGCGGCTTCGTACTGCACAAGCAGCGTCGAAATGCGGATCGAGATCATGGCGACGTCGGCGTCGGCGCGTTCGCCGATCTCCTTGGTCAGCAGGTTCGAGCGTTCGATCTGGCGGGTGCGTTCGGCGGTGAAGCGGGTTTGCATCTGGCCGGTGCGGCCTTCGGCATTGGTGAACGTGGTCGACACCGCCTCGAAGCGCTCGGCGAACGCCAACAGCTGATCCGTGGTGGCGCTATCGAGCGGCTGGCCGATCTCGCCGCCCATGCCTTGGATCATCAGATGCAGTTCGCGCATCGCGTCGAACATCTCGGTAGAGAGTTCGGAGGCGGTGTCGGAAAGCTTCAGCGGCGAGCCGGCGCCGAGATCGAGGATTTGCGGGCGATCGGCTTCATCGAACAATTGGCTGCCGGTCGCGGTTTCAAGCGCTTCGAGCGAGGCCACGCGGATCGGCCGGCCGCTCAAGCGTTCGCCCGCGAACATCGGCTGGCCGTTCCAGGTTTCGTTGAGCGCTGACACGCCGCTGATGAAAGCCAGGTTGAGTTCGGTAGCGACGCCGCGGCCATCATTGGCGCTGATCGCGTCGCGAATGGAATTCGCGAGATTCTGGTTCGCCGCCGCGGCTTGATTGAGCGCCGCCGCTTGCACGCCGAAGCGCGCTTCGAGCTGGTTGAGCGCTGACGCACGCGCATCGGCGGCGGCACGCATGGTCGTGGCGTTGATGACTTGGCTCGCCTCGGCGCCAAGGCCGCGAAGATCGTTGGACTTGTCGCCGGACGCGACCTGGCGCTGCAGTTCGGACAATTCGCGCGTAATGCGGCGAACGTCCATTTGCGCTTGAGCGGTGAAGCGAAGCGAGAGTGCGCCGTTCATGGCGTTCCCCTATTCATTAGCGATAACCGATGGACATGAGGATATCGAGCATGTCCTGAGCAGCTTGGATGACGCGCGCGGCGGCGGCGTATGAATTCTGATACGTCGTCATGCGCATGAGTTCGTCGTCGAGATTGACGCCCTCGACCTGCGCGCGGCGATCGTTGGCGGCGGTGGCGACGGCCTCCGCGCCTTCGGCGGCGCGTTTGGCGTCGTTGGACACGCGCCCCGCTTCACCGGCGAGACGCGCGGCGTACACACCGAGCGATGTCGATTGCGCCGAAAGCGAGCCAGCTCTCGGAAAATCACGCGTTGCATCGCGCGCGGCGACGAGCGCGGCGGCGCCGCGATTGTCGCCCGCTTCGATGATGCGCGTGCCGATGGTGGCGGCGAGGTTGGGATGGCCGACGGCGAGACGTGTCGGTTCGGCGGCGACTTGCGGATCGACGTCGATCTCGATCGCGCGGCCAGCGGTCGATTGCTCGGAAAGACCGTGCAGCGCCGTCATCGACACGCCGGTATCGCCACGTTCAGTGGAATCGCTGACGAGCGCGACTTGGAACGCGGGGTTCGCGGTGAAGGCGAGCGTGCCGGTGTTCGGATCGAGCGCGAACGAACCAAACTCGCCAAGGCCCGTGCCGGTGGCGTTGAGCGCGGCGATCAGATCGTCCCAATCCGACGTCGGCCCCGCGAGCGCGCCGGCGATGGTGATCGTGCGCGTGCCAATCGAGCGGCCGGCGCTATCCTTGATCTGGTAGGAAAGCTGACCGCCTGCCTGGAGGCCGTGCAGATCCATGCCTTCGACGCCGTTCTCGAAGAACATCGGCGTCGGGCGCGAGACGAGGTCGTTGAGGCCGAAGAAATGCGAGAAGCCGCGGCCCGCGCGATCGCTGGCGTTCGTCGCCGGCTGCTGAATGACGATGCCGCCGCTGGAGCCGACATCGAGCGTGAGCACGCCGTTGGTGAAGCTCGCATTGCCGGCGGGCGCGGCCGCGCCCATCGCGGTGTCGAGCGCTGCAACCATGTCTGCGATCGTGGCGCCAGCAAAATTGTACACCGCCGCCGGCGCTTCGCCGGTGATGGTGCCCATGTCGAAATCGACGGTGAAACGCTGCGTGAGGTTGCCGCCGGAATCGACGATGCCGATGATCGTCTGACCGGTGAAATTGTGCTGGTCGGTCGCGAGCAAGCCGGTCTGGCGGCCGATCATCTCGTCCACCGCCGGCGCGGACGCGTTTTCGTTGTGAACCGCGTTCAGCGAATCCGCGAGCGCGGCGGAGAAGCCGCCAAGCGCTTCAGCGAGGCCGGCGAGGTCGCGGTCGCGCACGTCGATCAGGCCTTTGAGCGTGCCGTTCGAGAGGAACGGTTCGATATTCGATTGGGTGCCGAGTTCTTCGTTGAAGGTGATGACGCCCGGCGTTGAGAACGCGGCGCTGTTGGGCGTGTAGTTCAACGTCGCCGCGCGCTGGCCGACAAGCAGCGCGCCGCCGGATGTGCGCACATGCACGCCGCCCTCGCCTTGCGGCGTGACGGTCACGTCCATGATCTCGGAGAGTTGGTCGATCAGCGCCGATTGCGCATTTTCCGCCGCGCTCGATTCCGCGCCGGCGCGCTTGGAGAGCGTGATCTCTTCGTTGAGCGCGTGGATGCGGTTGATGAGGCTTTGTGCTTCTTCGACCGTGTCGGAGATGCGCTGATCGGCTTCGGCGATCAAGGATTGGATCGATTCACCGACGCGGCGCGTTTCAGCGAACGTGCTCGCGAGCGCGCCCACCGCTTCGTCGCGGCGCAATGCTGAGGACGGATCGACGCTGATGTCTGACACCGACGCCCAGAAATCGTCGAGCATCGCAAACATCGTTGTTTGCTTGTTCGGATCGCCGAAGCTCGCTTGCGCGCGCGCCAGCAGATCGGCGCGCACGTTGGCTGCGCCATAGCTGGCGTTGGAGATGTAGGCGGCGGTGGCGAGGAAGCGGTCGGCGGCGCGGCGGATCTCGTTGACCTGCACGCCAGAGGCGACGCCGAACTCGGTGCGCGGCGCGAACGACACCTCGGTGCGGACGTAGCCAGGCGTGTTGGCGTTGGCGATGTTCTGCGAGGAGATGCCAAGCCCGGCTTGGCTGGCGCGCAGGCCCGAGAGGCCGGCGAGCAGAACGGAGCTAAGCGTCGTCATGGCCGCGCCCCCGGCAGAAAGCGCCTAGCGGCCGGCAAAATCGGCCGAGCGCGCACGGGCGCGATGAGACCCGCGAGAGCGCGTGTAATCGCTTGATAACGCACAGCATTCTCCCCGAAAGGCAGGCCCGCGCGGAGATGCGCGAGAGGCCCTTCGGGATTCACCATTGCAAGTGCCTCGCCACATGGTGAACGGCGGCAAAAGCTGCCCTGGCGCCCGGCGGAATTTGCCTAAGCGGAAGTTGTACGCGCCGAGGCGCGAAAGTTAGTTCGATGTTTTTACAGCGATTTTTATGGTTACCGGCGTGGCCCGGCGTTTGCTCAGGGTCTCCGGCCACCCTCGCGTGCGGGGCGTGGCGACGGGGGATGCATGAGTTTCGAAGTCGACGCCTTCATGGGAGCGCCAGCCGTGCCGCCGCCAGCGCGGACGGAGCAGCCGCGCACCGCGCCCGAGGGCCCGAGCTTCGACGATCACCTCAATGAAGCGACCGCCGAGCGTGAGCCGGTCGAGACACGACCGGTCGAGGCCAAGCCAGAGAATAAAGCCAAGGAAACGCCCGAGCAGCCGGAAGAGCCGATAGTTACGCCGGCCGCCGCACCCACTCCACCGCCGCAACCGCAAGCGCCGATCGTCATTCAGTTGATCGCCGACGCGCCGCCGACGACGGACGCGCCTGTTGAAGCAGACGCAGCGACCGAAACGCCGGAGATCGCGCCGCAAGCGCCGAGCGCTCCAGCGCCGGTCGCGCCGGTGAAGGCGGACACTGCGCAGAATGAAGCGCCGCAACAGGCGGCGGTCGCGCCGGTTGAAGCGAAGCACGCCAAGAACGACGCGCCGGCGAAATCAGATGCGCCGGTGACAGTCGAAGCGCCGCAATCTGATGCGCCTGTCGCTGACGCGCCGGAGGCGCCGGTGCAGCAAGCGCAAGCGCCAACGCCGCAACCTGAAGCGCCGCAACAACCGCCGCAGCCGCAGCTGATCGCGCAAGCCGCGCCAACGCCGCGCGTGACGCAGCCGGTTGAGAGCGACACGGCCACCGCGGAGATACCAACGGAAGCTGCGCCTGAAGCGCGTGCGCTCGATGCGTCGGACGATGTGCGCACGGCAAAAGCGGAAACTGATCCGCGCGCCGAGACGCCGAAGAGCAATGCGCCAGCGTCAGCAAGCGCCAAGGATAGTTTCGCCGCGCTCGCAGCGCTCGCCAGCCAAGATTCCGGCCCGCAAACCCAAGCGCCGGCGCACACGACGCCCGCTTCCGCGATCGCCGGCACTGAGCTTAGCTCGCAGAGCGCGCATGTGACGGCGGAGAATGTCGCGCGCGCGACGCCTGCGGCGGCGCAGGTGAGCCGCGAGATCATTCGCCGCTTCAACGGCCAATCGACCACGCTTGAATTACGGCTCGATCCGCCGGAGCTCGGCAAGGTTGAGGTGCGCCTTGAGGTGTCGCGCGATCACAAGGTGACGGCGGTGGTGGCGGCGGAAAGCCCTGCCGCGCTCGCCGAACTCGCGCGCAACGCCCGCGATCTGCAGCAAGCGCTGGAATCGGCGGGACTCGATCTTTCGGACAAAGGCTTGAGCTTTGATCTCAAGCAACAACGCGAAAGCCGCGACAACGGCGACGGCGGCCCTTCGCGCTCCAACTCAAACAACGACGACAGCACACAAGCATCAACCCCCACTCCCTCCCGTCCGATCGGCCTCGAAAGCTGGCGCGGCGTGCGCGTGGATCTGGTGGCGTGAGGATTTAGACGATGGCGATTGATCCTATCGGCATGGCGAACCAGGCACAGGCGGGCACCGACCGCGCGCGCCTGTCGGACAATTACGACACGTTCTTGGTGTTGCTGACAGCGCAGCTGCAGAACCAAGACCCGCTGGCGCCTATGGATTCCACGCAATTCACGCAGCAGCTGGTGCAGTTCAGCCAAGTCGAACAGCAAATCCGCACCAACGAGCAGATCGAAGGCCTGGTGCAGCAATATCAGGCGGCGTCCGCCGGCGCGGCGCTCTCTTATATCGGCAAGAGCGCGATCATCGAAGGCAACGAGACGATCTTCGCTGGCGGCGAAGATGCGGCATCGCATTGGGCGTATCGCCTCGACGATCCCGCCAACGCGGTGACGATTAGAATCAAGAACGCGAGCGGCGCCACCGTGTTCGAAACCAACGGCGCGCGCGGCGAAGGCGAACATCTGTTCAGCTGGGACGGCACGATGACCAACGGGCAGACAGCGCCCGCCGGCTCTTATCGCATGATGATCGACGCGAAGGACACCGAAGGCGAAGCGATGACGCCAACGATCACGATCCGCGAGATGATCATGGGCGTCGACTTCAGCGGCACGACGCCTGTCATCATCACGCCGACAGGCACACGCGACTTCGACAAGGTTCGTTCAGTGTTGGACGGCTAAACTGAGTTGGAATTCCAGCGCCGGCTGAACGCCAGCGCCCATCACGCGCAGAAGCGCTTCAACATGAACCGTGAAACGCAATCGAGCGTCGCCTGAAGGCGTACGCTTGTGATGGAGAATAGAGAATGTCGATTTATACCGCGCTTCGCGCCGGCGTGTCGGGCCTGACGGCAAATTCGAGCGCGCTGGCGGTGATTTCCGACAACATCGCCAACGTCAACACCGTCGGCTACAAGCGCGGCGGCGTCGATTTCAGTGCGCTCGTCAACGCGCAGAACTCGAACACGACCTACAACGCCGGCGGCGTGCTGCCGCTGACGCGCCAGCAGATTTCTCTGCAAGGCTCGCTCGAGCAATCGCGCTCCTCAACCGACTTGGCGGTTTCGGGCGAAGGCTTCTTCATCGTCTCGTCGAACAACCAGCCGCTGGCGAATGGCGGCAACGTGCTGTTCACGCGCGCCGGTTCGTTCACGATCGACGCCGATGGCTTCATGGTCAACGCGCAAGGCTTGTTCTTGCAAGGCTGGCCGGTGGCGAGCGACGGCAGCGTGTCGTCGAGCCCGACCTCGCTCTCCGCCATCGAGCCAGTGAACATCTCCGGCGTTGGCGGCTTGGCTGAGCCGACGGCGAACGTCGGCCTCAACGCCAACCTCAACTCGGCGCAGGCTGACTATAACCCCGCGACCCAAGGCGCCTACGATGTCGGCGACATGGCGACCGGCACGATCACGCCGCACTTTGAAAGCTCGCTCGAAGTGTTCGACAGCTTGGGCGCGGCGCGCACGATCGCCTTCGGCTTCCTGAAGACTGGCCCGAACACGTGGCGCGTTGAAGCCTACGCCCGCCCGCAATCCAACATCACCGGCGGCGCCGGCACAGGCGGCATCCTCGCGGCCGGCATCCTCAACTTCAACACCGACGGCACCGTCGCGTCGGTCGCGCCGCACGGCACAGCCTCCACGGTGCAGGACATTGACGCGGCGTTTACGATCGACTGGGCGGCCGCCACTGGCGCGTCGGACCAAGACGTCACGCTCGATCTTGCTTCGGGCATGACGCAGTTCGCCAACAATTTCGGCGTCACCTCGGTGACCGCAGACGGCGTGCCGCCGGGCGACCTCGTTGGCCTGGTGCTCGAAGGCGACGGCTTCTTGACGGCGCAATTCTCGAACGGCCGCGCTCGCGCGCTTTACCAGATCCCGCTGGCGACGTTCCTGAACCCGAATGGCTTGAAGGCCGACCAAGGCGGCGCCTTCCGCACCACCCTCGCCTCGGGCCTCTACAACATCAACTCATCCAACGCCGGCGGCGCGGGCCGGATTCAGTCGGGCGTGCTTGAAGCCTCGAACGTCGATCTCGCGGCGGAGTTCACCAACCTCATCACCACGCAGCGCGCGTATTCGGCAGCGTCACGCATCATCACCACCGCGGACCAAATGCTCGAAGAGCTGCTGATGATCAAACGCTAGAATTCGCGCGCCCGGTAAGAAATGAGTAAGGCGCTACGTGTTCTAATTTGAGACGAGCGCCTAACAGGGATTAACCCCTAGCCTTAGTCGTTTCTTTAGCGATCTCATGTACAACGAGCGCTAAGAACGAGGAGAAAGGCGCTATGCAGAAGCAACGCCGCTATGATGGGGTGGTGATGGGTCCCGACGGGAATCCCCTCACTTTGGACGATCTGCCGCCGGCCGGCACGACCCGTTGGGTCATTCGCCGCAAAGCGGAAGTTGTTGCTGCTGTTCGCGGCGGCCTGCTCACGCTCGAAGACGCGTGCGCTCGCTATGGGCTCTCTGAAGAAGAGTTCGATGGCTGGCGTAAGTCGATCGAGAAGCACGGCCTTCCGGGTCTGCGCACGACGCGTCTGCAGCATTACCGTGGCGCGCCGAACTTCTAAGTTCGGCGTCGGCCTCGGCCCCTAGCGGATTTTCACAAAGGCCCTTGGCGCAAGCCGAGGGCCTTTGCCGTTTCCCGCGGCCTTAACCACTCATTCACGCGAACCAGGAAATTTCTGCCTACCACGCGGCGATATCTGCCCAGTGATTCGTCACTGGGTGTTTCGTGCGTGCGTGGGCGGGGACGAGACTGGCGTGAACGCGATCACCGATTTTCTACTGAAGGCAGGCCCAACGCGCCTGTTCACGGCGCTCGGCATCATCGCCGTCGTGGCCGCGGTGCTGTTCACGATCGTGCTGCGCATGGGCGGGGAAGAGAAATCGCTACTCTTCTCCGGCGTCGAAACCCGCGAGATGGCCGAGATCACCCAGCGCCTCGAGCAAGCCGAGATCCCCTACGAGCTGGGCGCCGACGGCTCGTCCGTCATGGTTGTGCGCTCGCGCGTGCTGGAAGCGCGGATGATGCTGTCGGCCGAGGGCCTGCCCTCGCGCGGCGGCGTCGGCTACGAGATTTTCGACGAGCCGGACGCGCTCGGCCAAACCCAGTTCCAACAGAACATCAACCGCTTGCGCGCGCTCGAGGGCGAGCTGGCGCGTACGATCGCTTCGCTCGACGGCATCGCCGCGGCGCGCGTGCACCTAGTGCTGCCGGAACGGCAGCTGTTCGCGCGCGAAGCTGAGCAGCCCTCCGCGTCAATCGTCCTGCAGCTTCGCCGCGACGCGCTGACGCCAGGCCAGGTGCGGGCGATCCGCAACCTCGTCGCCGGCGCGACGCCCGGGCTCACCACCGACCGCGTCACCATCATCGATGAAGCCGGCCGCCTGCTCGCGGCGGCGAGCGAAGGCGAAGCCGGCGCTGGCGCCGAGGGCGTCGATGCGCGGCAAGTGTCGATGGAAGAGCGCGTGCGGCGGACGGTGACGGATATCGTCGAAGGCGTCGTCGGGCCGGGCAATGCGCGCGTGCAAGTTACGGCGGAGATGGATTTCAACCGCGTCAGCGAAACCTCCGAGCGCTTCGATCCGGAAGGCCGCGTCGTGCGGTCGACCTCGACCTCGGAAGAAACCGGCTCCTCCACCGATGGCCGCGGCGCGCAGGGCGCGACGGCGGCGGCAAACGTGCCGGATGGCGCGGGCGCTGCCGGTGGCAATAGCGGCTCGTCGGACAACAACTCGACCAGTTCGGAAACCGTAAACTACGAAATCTCGCGCACGACGCGCACGGAGATTTCCGAAGGCGGACGCATGCGGCGCTTGTCGGTCGCGGTGGCGGTCAATGGCGTGCTGACGCCCGGCGCCGAGGGCGCGGAAGCGACATACGCGCCACGCAGCGAAGAGGAGATGCAGCGCATCACCCAGCTCGTGCGCTCGGCCGTCGGTTTCAACGAACAGCGCGGCGATCTGGTCGAGGTCGTCAACGTGCAATTCGCGGCGCCGCAGAACGCGCCGGGCACCGAAGCGCAAGCGCCGGGCATGTTCGATTTCGGCAGCTTCGATCTGATGCGCATCATCGAGCTCGCGGCGATGCTACTGGCGTCGCTGGCGTTCGTGTTCTTCGTGCTGCGGCCGCTGGTTGGCGGCCTCGTGCGCGGCGGCGCCGCGCCCACGGGCGCGCTCGGTGGCGGCGTTCCGGCTCTCCCCGGCCCAGCTGGCGCGGCGGCGGCGCTGCCAGGCGCACCGATCGCCGCGGGCCTCCCCGCGCCGGAAGGCGCGCTCGCCGACATCGAACCGGCGATCGACATTGCTCAAATCCAAGGCCGCGTGCGCGCTTCTTCGGTGAAGAAGGTCGCGGAGGTGGTCGACAAGCACCCGGATGAATCGATGCAGATCATCCGCGGCTGGCTCAACAACGCGTTGTAACGAACCATGGCCGCTGCTCTCCCCAAACCCGGCAAAGCCGACGACGCGAAAGCTGAAGGCGGCGCGCCTGTGCGCGCCGATACGTCCAAATACACCGGACCCGAGAAGGCGGCGATCATCCTGCTGTGCTTGGGTGAGGAAGCGAAGAAACTCTGGGAGCTTCTCGACGAAGAAGAGATCAAGGAAATCTCGCAGGCGATGTCGTCGCTCGGCGTCGTGCCGGCGTCGACTGTTGAAACGCTTGTCGTTGAGTTCGTGCAGAAGCTCTCCGGCTCCGGCGCGCTGATGGGCTCCTACGAGCAGACACAACGCATGCTGAATGCGTTCCTGCCGAAGGACAAAGTCGACAGCCTGATGGAAGAAATCCGCGGTCCCGCGGGTCGCAACATTTGGGACAAGCTCGCCAACGTCAACGAGACCGTGCTCGCGAGCTATCTGAAGAACGAATATCCGCAAACCGTCGCGGTCGTGCTCGCGAAGGTGCGGCCGGAGCATGCGGCCAAGGTGCTGGGCGAGCTGCCGGAGGAATTCGCCACCGAATGCATGCTGCGCATGCTGGCGATGGAGCCTGTGCAGCGCGAAATCCTCGACAAGATCGAGATGACTTTGCGCACCGAGTTCATGTCGAACCTCGCCCGCACCTCGAAGCGGGACAGCCACGAAATGATGGCCGAGATTTTCAACAATTTCGACCGCCAGACCGAAAGCCGCTTCCTCGCGCAGATGGAAGACAAGAGCCGCGACAGCGCCGACCGCATCCGCGCACTGATGTTCGTGTTCGAGGATTTGTCGAAGCTCGATTCCGGCGGCGTGCAAACGCTGCTGCGCGCGGTCGACAAGGCGGACCTCGCGCTTGGCCTCAAGGGCGCGTCCGATCCGCTGCGCAACCTCTTCCTCTCCAACATGTCCGAGCGCGGCTCGAAGATTTTGAAAGAGGACATGGCGGCGATGGGCCCGGTGCGCCTCAAGGACGTCGATGCCGCGCAAGCGCGCATGGTGGCGATGGCGAAGGAGCTCGCGGCGCGCGGCGAAATCGTGCTCTCCGACGGCAAAGCGGAAGATGAGCTGATCTACTGATGAGCAACATCCGCAAATACGCCTTCGATACCGAGTTCGCGCCTGACGGCGCGATCGTGAAGGAAGCGCCCAAGCGCCTCTCGCCCGAGGAAATCGAGGCCGAGAAGAAGAAGGCGTACGAGCAAGGCAAGAATGACGGCCTCGTCGCCGCCGAACGCCAAAGCGCGGCGCACCTGCAAAGCCTGGCGGACGCGGCGTCGGCCATCGTCTCGCGCCTCGAAGCCGAGAGCAAATCCATGCGCGAGCAAGCCGTGTGCGTTGCGATGGCCGCAGCGCGGAAAATTTCAGGCGCCGCGCTCGATGCGTACGGCGCCGAGCCCGCCGCGGCGGCGATCGAAGCGGCGATGGACGCGCTGCGGCATCAGCCGCGCCTCGTTGTACGCCTGCCGGCGGAGCTCGCGGAAACATTGAAGCCGCGCATCGAGGAGATGAGCGCCGCGCACGCTTATGCAGGCGCGGTTCTGGTTCGCGTCGAGCCCGGCATGAAGAACGGCGCGGTGGTGATCGATTGGTCGGACGGCGTGATCTCGCTCGATCCGGATGAGACGGCCGCGCGCGTGGAAGAATTGGTCGAGGCCGCGCTCGCCTCGGCATCGGCGACGCATTGAGGACAATGACATGACAACGAACCTCAAACTCGACGAACTGACGCCGACGCCGCAACAGGATTTCGCGGCCGAAGGCGGCGAACGCAGCGCCGCCGATCTCGCCGCCGTCTATGATGTGCCGGTGAACATTCAAGCCGTGCTCGGGCGCGCGAACATGGAGGTCGCCTCCCTGCTTCGGCTCTCACGCGGTTCGGTGATCGAACTCGACCGCAAGGTCGGTGAAGCGATCGATATTTACGTCAACAACCGCCTCGTGGCGCGCGGAGAGGTCGTCGTTGTCGACGAACGTCTCGGGGTGACCATGACGGAAATCATCAAGGACGGCGACGCCGGATGATGAGTCACGGTTTCCCGCCCTCCGTCATTCCGGACGCGCGGAGCGCGATCCGGAACCCAGGGGCAGACACGCAAGTCTGTCATCCCCTGGGTTCCGGGTTCTCGCTGCGCGAGCCCCGGAATGACGCACAGTTTGAATCTTCTTACTTTGGAGTACCCCCATGCGCTTGCTGATCGTCGGCCCGCTCGGAGGTCAGATCTCCGCCGCCACTCGGATCGCCATGGAGCATGGCGCGAAGGTCGCGCATGTCGACACGATCGAACAGGCCACCAACGCGCTGCGCGTAAAAGGCGCGGATTTGCTGATGGTGGATGCGCGGCTCGATATCGCGGCCCTGATCGCGGCGAACACGGCTGAGCACATTGTCGTGCCGGTGGTCGCCGCCGGCGTCGGCGTCGATCCGAACATGGCCGCGCGTGCGATCCGCCAAGGTGCGCGCGAATACATCTCGCTGCCGCCCGATCCGGAACTGATCGCCGCCGTTCTCGCCGCCGTGTGCGACGACGACCGCCCGCTGATCGTCGAAGACGGCGGCATGAAGCAAGTGATCGCGCTGGCCGAGCAGGTTTCAGGCTCGGACGCTTCGATCCTGATCACCGGCGAAAGCGGCGTCGGCAAGGAAGTGCTGGCGCGCCACGTGCACAAGAAGTCCAAGCGCAAGGACAAGCCGTTCATCGCCGTCAATTGCGCGGCGATCCCGGAAAATTTGCTCGAGAGCGAATTGTTCGGCCACGAGAAAGGCGCCTTCACCGGCGCGATCGCCCGCCGCATCGGCAAGTTCGAGGAAGCGACCGGCGGCACGCTGCTGCTCGACGAAATCTCCGAGATGGACGTGCGGCTGCAGTCGAAGCTGCTGCGCGCCATCCAGGAGCGCGTGATCGACCGCGTCGGCGGCACCAAGCCCGTCCCCGTCGATATCCGCATCATCGC
>CAZZFE010000002.1:0-197661 GCA_964653495.1 uncultured Terricaulis sp.
TCGATGGCGCGGCGACCTTGCCGCCGCTCACGGAAGACGATGCGCCGCCACCAATCCTCGACGACGCGGCGTTCCGTGTTGATGCGGCGAAGGCGGAACTCGGCCGCGCCGTGTTCCACCGCAATTGCCACATCTGCCACGGCCCGAACCTCGTCGCTGGCGGCGCAGCGCCCGATCTGCGTCGTGCACAAGCGCCGATGTCGATCGACGGGCTGACGGCGGTGTTGCGTGACGGATCGCTGCGTCCGCGCGGCATGCCGCAATACGAAGAAATGCCCGCCAACGAGATCGAAGGCGTGCAGCACTACATCCGCCAACAAGCGCGCACCGCGCTTCAAGCGGAACGCGCGGCCGCCGAAACCGGCGGCGGCGCGCACTAACATCAGGCGGCGGAGAGCACAGATGCGTTGGTTCAATATCTCGCGCGTGTTCTCCGCCGCCATGATGGGGGCGTTGCTCGCGGTCACCGGCCTCAGTGGCTGCGGACCGCGCGCGATCTCGTCGAACAATGGCGCCGACTGGCCGTCTTATGGCGGCGATGCGAGCGAAAACCATTTCAGCCCGCTGACTGAGATCAACGACCAGAACATCGGCCAGCTTGGCCTTGCCTGGTACCACGACGTCGACGTGCTGCCCTCTACCTACAGCGCGCCGCTTGCCGTGAATGGCGTGCTCTATTTCGCCTCCGGCTTCAGCGTCATCCAGGCGATGAACGCGGCGACCGGTGAAGTGCTGTGGCGTTACGATCCGCGCGCGCCGGAACAAGCGGGCGAGCGCATGCGCGCCGCCTGGGGCATTCGCGGCATCGCGTACTGGGAAGGCAAAATCTACACTGGCACTGTCGATGGCCGTCTGATCGCGATCGACGCCGATGATGGCCGCGAACTCTGGAGCGTGATGACGCTCGAAGAGAATGACGGCCGCTACATTTCTGGTCCGCCGCAAGTGTTCAACGGCAAAGTCGTCATCGGCCACGGAGGCGGCGATTTCGCGCCGGTGCGCGGTTATGTGACGGCGTACGATGCCAACAATGGCCGTCAACTCTGGCGCTTCTACACCGTGCCCGGGAATCCGGCCGACGGCTTCGAGAACGACGCGATGCGCATGGCCGCGGAGACGTGGACCGGCGAATGGTGGCGCTATGGCGGCGGCGGCACTGTCTGGCATGCGATGACGTACGACGAGCGCTACAATCGCCTCTACATCGGCACCGGCAACGGCGCGCCGTGGAACCAAAAAATTCGCAGCCCCGAAGGCGGCGACAATCTTTTCCTCTGCTCCATCGTCGCGCTCAACGCCGATACCGGCGAGTACGAGTGGCACTACCAGGTCAATCCCGGCGAGACCTGGGATTACAACGCGGCGATGGATATCGAACTCGCCGACCTCGAGATCGATGGCCGCGAGCGCCACGTCATTCTGCACGCGCCGAAGAATGGCTTCTTCTACGTGATCGATCGCGAGGACGGTCAGCTGATCTCCGCTGAGCCGTTCGTCGAAAACATCACCTGGGCCGAGCGCATCGATCAGCAGACAGGCCGCCCCGTCGAGGTCGCCGCCGCACGATTCCCGAACGGTGAGCCATTCATCGTTTGGCCGTCGCCTGTCGGCGCGCATTCGGCGGAAGCGATGTCGTATAGCCGCCAGACGCGGCTGGTTTACATTCCCGCGATCGAGCAGGGACGCATCTATGTCGATCCGCCGAGTCTTGCGAACTACACGTTCACGCCGGGCCAGGTGATCAACAACGGCATGGGCCCCGCGCCCGCCGGCATGACAGTGCCGCCAGGTTCAAACCGCTTGCTCGCTTGGGATCCGGTGGCGCAGCGCGAAGCGTGGAGCGTGCCGCTGCCGGGCGCCAAGAACGGCGCGATCATGTCGACCGCCGGTAATCTTGTGTTCCAGGGCGATGTCACCGGCCATCTGCGCGCGTACGCAGCGGACACTGGCCGCGAGGTTTGGACGTTCAACGCGCACAACGGCATCTTGGCGCAGCCCATCAGCTACCAAGTCGATGGTCGCCAATACATCACGGTGCTCTCTGGCTGGCGTAGCTCAACGGCGGCGAGCACAAGCGAAGCGTGGGATTATCGCACGCAGCGCCGGCGTGTGCTGACGTTCGCGATCGGCGGCACGGCGCAATTGCCGGATGAGGATTTGACGCCGCCAGCGATGGTCGATGACGCAGCCTTCCGCGTCGATGCGGCACGCGCGCAAGCGGGCGGGGCGATCTACGCACGGCGTTGCGCGCTCTGCCACGGCGGCTCACTCAACGCCGGCGGCGCGGCCCCGGATCTACGGCGCTCGATGATCCCGCTCGACAACGCAAGTATCACGTCAGTGCTGCATGAGGGCGTCCTGCGCGATAACGGCATGCCGCAATTTGAGGACGTGAGCGCCGACGAGATTGTCTCGCTGCAGCACTATATCCGCCAGACCACCCGCACCGCGATCACCAACGAACGCCGCGCGCAGCGCTAAGATGTGCTAGGCAGGAGCGATGCGAGGTTTGCTCCTTCCCATGGTCGCCGCGGTTCTGGCCATCGCGGCCTGTGCGCGTGACGAACAGCCGGCCGCGGCGGTGGCGGACGCGTGCTTGCCGGCTCAAGCCGCAATCGTCGCCGAGAGCAGGGATGGCATGGTGTTCGTGCCGGCGGGCGAAGCCGCGATCGGCTCGGAGAATTTTCAGCCGGAAGAGCGCCCGGTGCGCAATGTGCGCGTCGAGGGGTTCTGGATCGATGCGCACGAGGTGACAAACGCGGAATTCGCAGCGTTCGTGGACGCGACCGGCTACGTCACCGTCGGTGAGCGCGACAATGCCGGCGGCGCGGTGTTCGCACCTCAATCGGGCCGCGTCGATTATCGAGATCTGGCGACCTGGTGGCGGCTCGATCCGCAGGCGACGTGGCGCGCGCCGAGCGGCGCCGGTTCATCGATCGAAGGGCGCGACGCATTTCCCGTTGTGCAAATCGCCTACGAAGACGCGCTCGCCTACGCACGTTGGCGCGGACGCGATCTGCCGACGGAAGCGGAATGGGAATACGCCGCGCGCGGCGGGCTGCAAGGCGCTGACTATGCGTGGGGAAATGAATCGCATCCTGGCGGCGCGTTCCTCGCCAACCATTACCAAGGCCTGTTTCCATTCGGCGACAGCGGCGCCGACGGCTATTCGGGCGCGGCGCCGGTCGGATGCTTTCCGCCAAACGGCTACGGCCTCTACGACATGACTGGCAATGTCTGGGAATGGACGCGCGATGAATGGCGCCAGGCGTCGCTCGCCGTCGATGGCTTTCACACGATCAAAGGCGGTTCGTTTTTGTGCTCGGACCAATTTTGCGCCCGCTATCGGCCAGCGTCGCGACAAGCCGGCGATGACACGATGGGCACGGAACACATTGGCTTCCGCACCGTGTGGCGCGGGCCGCAGAGTGGGCAATGATCAAAGCATCGCGTCGTTTGGTTGTTGGGGCGGGGTTCGCGTCTTTGGCTGGCGCTTGCGCGACGACCTCGGCTGCTTCGCTGGCGCCACGTTCACTCACGGACCTCACTTTGGTCGCAGAGAATCTCTCCCGTCCGGAAGGTGTCGCGGCGTTTCGCGACGGGAGCATCGCGGTGTCAAACCACGATGCGGCCATCAGCATCATCTCAACGAACGGCGCGCGTCGCGACATCGGCCGTGCGCATTCGGCGAACGGCATCTGCGCCGATGGGCGCGGCGGCGTGATCATCGCTAATTTTGGCTTGCTCGACGACATGCCGGGCACATTGCAGCGCGTCGATCTAGCGACTGGGGAGATGTCGACGCTCGCGGACGCGATCGATGAGCGCGCGCTTGTCGGCTCCAATTGTCCCGCGCTCGGGCCCGACGGTGAGATTTATTGCACGCACTCCAAGTGGAGCGATCCGTACAATGTTGGCAACACCGATCCGAGTGGGTTTGTCTACAAGGTGACGCGCGATGGCCGCGTCGTGCGCGTGGTTGACGCCATACGCGGCGCGAACGGGCTTTGCTTCAGCGGGGATTTTCAATCGCTCTACGTCGCGCAGACGCCAGCGTCGAACATCCTTCGCTTCACGCGCACGGCGGATGGCGGTTACGCCAACCCGACGCAGTACGGGCCAGTGCTCGGCCTCGCGCCGGACAACATCAACGCAATTGATCTCCGCAGCATGCCGAGCGCCGAACGTGCACGTTTGGGGCTCACCGATGGCCTGGCGCTGGATGTCGCCGGAAATCTGTGGGTCACGGTTCCGTTCGCCGGCAAGCTGGTCGCCATTACGCCGCAAGGCGACGCGATAACCGTAATCAGCGATCCGGAAAGCGAAAAGCTCTCCATGCCGACGAACATCGCCTTCGGCGGCGCCGATCTGCGCGACCTCTACATCGCCTCGATGCGCAACAACAAAGTCTGGAAGCTGCGCGTCGATGCGCCGGGCCTGCCGCTGCCGCACTGGCGGGCTTAGCGCTTCAAGCGCTCCGGATCGAAAGCAGGGCGTTCGAGTTTGAACTGATCCGACGTGCGCGCGTACCAGCCGCTTCCGTGGGTCCGGGCGATCAGCTTCATCGCCGGCGTGTCGAGATAGATTTTCTCGGCGTCGAGGATGAACTCGTCCTTGATGTGCACGTAGAGAATTTCGCCGAGGATGATGGTCTGGCGGCCAATATCGATCGCCGAATGCTTGCGGCATTCAAAGCTCACTGGGCTCGTGGCGATCCGTGGCGGCTTCACGGTGACGGAGGGCGCAAGCTTCAGCCCCGCGTACTCCGCTTCGGATACGTCGCGCGGCGCAGGCGCGCTGCACTGGTTCATCTTCTCCGCATCCGCCTCGCAGACGAGATTGCAGACATATTCGCCGGTGCTGACGATGTTGGTCGCCGTGTCCTTCAGTCCGCCGCCGCGCGGATCCTTCAGAAGCCCATGCACAAGGAGCGGGGGATCGTCGCCAACGGCGTTGAAGAAGCTGTACGGCGCGGCGTTGACAACGCCCTCGGCCGATTGCGTCGTGATCCAAGCGATTGGCCGCGGCGTCACCGTCGAATTGATGATCTTGTAGCGCGAGAGCAGCGGCAGGGCCCGCATGTCGAATTGCATGTGACGCTTTCCGCTTCAGGTTTTGTTTTTGCTGCGTGCGGCGAAGGCTTCCTTGGCGCGGGCGAGTTCGTCGCCCTTCTGCAGGATCGCGCAATAAGCCAGCTCAAGCGCGTGGCAGGCTTCGAGATCGCCGGTTTCGGCGCCTTGCAGCAGGCGCTTGGTGAGCTCGACCGCGTGGCGATTGCCTTTGCCCAGCTTGGCTGCGTATTCGGTCGCCGTTTCCAGCGCGCTGCCCGGCGCGCAGGTGCGCGACACGAGTCCAAGCTGCGCGGCTTCCGCGACGGACACGGTGCGGCCGGTGAACATCAAATCCGCCGCGCGCTGGCGGCCGATGCGCTGCGCGAGGAACCACGCCGCGCCGCCATCCGGCGTCAGGCCGAAATCAACGAACGGCGCGCCGAAGTTTGAATTGTCCGCCGCGATGATCACGTCGCATGCGAGCGCAATCGACCAGCCCATGCCAAACGCGCCGCCTTCGATCGCCGCGATCACGGGGATCGGCAGACGACGCAGGCGCGCGATCACGCGCTGGCCCCATTCGAGCCGCGTCGCGGGCGAGAGCGCGCCTTCGCCCGCGGCCGGGCCGATCTTCATGTCGCCGCCAGTGGAGAAGAAGCCGCCGGCGCCGGTGATCACCAACGCCCGCGCCGGGGTCTCGTGATCGAGCTCTTCCAGCAGCGCCGCGAACGCGCGCCACATCTCGAACGACACGGCGTTCTTGGCTTCTGGCCGATTGAGCGTGGCGATCACAACGCCATCGGCGCGCTTTTCAACGAGCAGGCGATCCGAGCCTGACATGGCTCAGCCTTTCTTGGCGCGCGCGGTGGGCAGCGTCGGAATGGGCACGCCGGATTCCTTGAACTCGGCCAGCATGTCCTCGATTTCCTTGCGGCCCGCGCCACGCGCGGCGCCCGCCGCTGTCGTCAGGAACGCGCGCACGAGGTGATAGACGACGTCGTCGTCCTCGATCTTGCCACGGCACCAATCGTTGATGATGGCGTATTCCAGCCGCACGATATCGTCGGCAAGCCGGTTCGGATCGACCCAGGGCTGGAGCTGACGCTTACTCTTCAGGCCGTTGATCCATTGCAAGTGCGAGTCCACCGCCATCGAATGCATCGTGTTCCAGATGTCGCTTCCGGCCTCGGCCGAAAAGTAGATCGACATAATGGCGCTGATGTAATTGCGCAGTTGCCGGTTGCGCTGGATCACGAAGATCATGCGCTCGACATTGCGCTGCATCGTGCCGATCTCGCCGGTATACGGGATGCTCAGCAGGTAGCGCTCGAAATATTCATGGATCGCGATGGCGATCATGCGTTCCTTGGTTTGGTACGCATTGTAGAGCGTGCGCTTGGCGACGCCGGCGCGGCGGCCGATCTCGTCCATGCTGAAGCCAGCAAGGCCATGCTCGGCGATCATCTTCCGCGTCTCTTCGAGAATGCGGCGGCGGCGTTCGTGAATGGCTGGGCTCGAATAGATGAGGCCATTTTCCCCATCGGCTTCGACCACGTTTCTTTTTCCCTGACCCACGATGTCAGCGCTCCTCACATGCGGCACGCGAAATTAGTCGGCCAATAGACAATGGCCAACAGCATCGCGCGTTCGGTGTTGCGGGAGCCTTACCGGAACACCCGAAAAGGGCTGACCGCACCGCCTTGCCGACCTCGCAGAAGTGTGCCAAAAAATATCCGGCGATGCAAATTTCAGGTGTTGCTGACCCTCACCCAGCGTAAAACGGAGGTGAGGCGTCCAACGAGGGGAGGAGGCGCAGTGTTCGATCAGGCCGACCCCGAATTTACGCCCTTCCGGGAAGACGCAGCGGCTTGGATTAAGGCCAATTTTCCCCCCGCGCTGACCGGCAAGAGCCCGACACCCTTCATTACCGACGGCGGCCTCGCTGACGCCGATCAGGACTACCAAACCTGGCTGCGCCGGGTGGTGGACAAAGGCTGGGGCGCCCCGACTTGGCCGGTTGAGTACGGCGGCGGCGGCCTCACCAAGGTGCATTCGGCCATCATCCACGAGGAGATGGCCAAGATCGGCGCCTTCTTCCCGAACCATACCTACGGCGAAATGATGCTGGGGCCGACTCTGCTGGAGTACGGCGACGAAGTTCAGAAGCGCCGCTTCATTCCCCCGATCGCACGCGCCGAGGTGCGCTGGTGCCAGGGCTTTTCCGAGCCGGGCGCGGGTTCTGACCTCGCATCTCTGCAAACCAAATGCGTCGATGGCGGCGATCATTGGATTGTCACTGGCCAAAAGATTTGGACCTCCGGCGCCAATCACGCGCATTGGTGTTTCTGCCTCGTGCGCACCGATACTTCGTCCAAGCACAACGGCATCTCGTTCTTGCTGATCGACATGAAGTCGCCCGGCATCGAGGCGCGGCCGATCTATCTCATCAGCGGCTCCACGCACTTCTGCGAAGTGTTCTTCAACGACGTGAAGGTGCCGAAAGAAAATATGGTCGGCGAGATCAACAGGGGCTGGCCGATCGCCAAGCGCCTGCTGCAGTTCGAGCGCGACAGCCTCGCGAGCGGGCGCGCCGAAGCGGCGCCGCTGGCGCCATTGGCCAAGGAATATGTCGGCGTCAACGAAATCGGCCAGATCGCCGATCCGGATTTGCGACATCGCATCGTCCGCAACGCCATGCGCGCGCGGGCCTACGCCTACACGAAGCGTCGCACCGATATCGAGGCCAAGAGCAATGCCGGCATCAGCGCCGCGGTTTCGGTGTTGAAGAACCTGGGTTCGGACATCTCGCAAGAACGGGCGGATCTCGCCGTCGAAATTCTCGGCCATAGCGGTTTGGGCTGGGAAGGCGATCAATTCTCTGACGTTGAACTCGAAGCAACGCGCGCATGGCTGCACAGCCGCGCGTTTTCGATCTACGGCGGCAGCCGCGAAATTCAGAACAACATCACCGCGAAACGCGTGCTCGGCTTGCCGGGCTAACAAGAAGAAGCGCGGAGAGGGCCTTGGCGATTCTGAGCGAAGAACAAGTTATGTTGAAGGATGCCGCAAGCGCGTGGGCGCGCGAGCGGTCTCCGATCTCGGCCTATCGCAAGCTGCGCAGCGAAGGCGGCGCGCAGGGTTATGACAACAAGCTGTTCGCCGAGATCGCCGAAATGGGCTGGGCCGGCATTCTCGCGCCCGAGGAACATGGCGGCGCCGATTTTGGCTTCATGAGCATGGGCGTTGTGCTGGAGCAACTGGGCCGCACGCTGACGCCGTCGCCGCTTGTCAGCTCGGCTGCTGTGATCGTCGGCTTGCGCCGTGCGGCATCGCCGGCGCTGCAGGAACAATGGCTGCCGAAGCTGGCGACAGGCGAAGCCGTGATCGCGCTGGCGGTGGACGAGGGCGCGCAGCACAATCCGCTTTCGGTGGCGTTGAAGGCCACGAAAGCTGGCAAGAAATGGTCGCTGAAAGGCGTGAAGCGCCCGGTGCTGCACGGCATGGGCGCGGACGCGGCGCTGGTCGTCGCGCGCACGGGCGGCGCGCCGGGTGAGGTTGATGGGCTGACACTGTTCATCGTGCCCACGGATGCGCCGAAGCTCTCGCGTGAGGCGCTCAACGAAGTCGAACGCCGGGGCGCGGCGATCTACACGTTCGATGGCGTCGAAGTCGGCGCTGACGCGGTGGTCGGCGAAGTCGGCAAGGCCGCTGCGATCCTGGACGTGATGCTCGACTGCGCGCGCGCGGGCCTCGCCGCGGAAATGCTCGGCGCGATGTGCGAAGCGTTCGACATCACGCTCGCCTACCTGAAGACGCGCCCACAATTCGGCCAGCTGATCGGCTCGTTCCAAGCCTTGCAGCATCGCGCTGCGGATCTGTACGCCGAGATCGAGCTCACGCGTTCGGCGGTCGAGATGGCGCTTGAAGCGCTCGATGCAAACGGCGCCGATGCGCGCGAACTCGTGTCGCTCGCCAAGGCGATGGCAGGGGACACGTTCAAGCGCGTGGCTGCCGAGATGATCCAGCTGCACGGCGGCATCGGCATGACCGACGAGCACGACGCTGGCCTTTTCTACAAGCGCGCCCGCGCCGCCGATATGTCCTACGGCTCGGCCGCCTATCATCGCGAGCGCTACGCGGCGCTGACGGGACACTGAGGAGAACGCACAGGTATGACCAAGTCACGCGAAGTTCGGTTGATGAAGCGCCCGGTGGGCGCGCCCACGCGTGATTTGTTTGACGTCGCCACAATCGATGTTCCCGAGCCTGCGCCGGGCGAAGTGCAAGTGCGCAATCGCTGGATGGCGGTTGATCCGGCGATGCGCGGCCGCATGAGCGAGGCGAAAAGCTATGTGCCGCCGTTCGAGTTGGGCGTGCCGATGGAAGGCACGGCGATCGGCGAAGTGATCGCGTCCAACGATCCGTCGTTCAAAGTTGGCGACATTGCCTACTCACGTCTCGGCTGGCGCGAAGTGTTCAACGCGCCGGCGAACACGCTGAAGCACCGCGATTGCTCGGTGCTGCCGGAAAGCGCGCATCTGGGCTTCGCTGGCACGACCGGGCTCACCGCTTATGCTGGCTTGCTGGATGTTGCGGGCCTCAAGGATGGTGACGTCGTGTTCGTCTCCGCTGCGTCGGGCGGCGTTGGCTCAACGGCGTGTCAGATTGCAAAGCTCCAGGGCCACAAAGTCATCGGCTCCGCCGGTGGCGCGCGCAAAGCGGCGTTCCTGAAGGACAAGCTGAACCTCGACGAAGTGATCGACTACAAGGCCGAGCCGAGCCTCACCAAAGCGCTCTTCCGCGCCGCGCCGGAAGGCATCGACGTCTATTTCGAGAATGTCGGCGGCGAGCATTTGCAGGCGGCGCTTGCGGTGGCGAATTTCCATGCACGCTTTGCGCTATGCGGCATGATCTCGGTCTACAATTCCACCGAACCGACGCCGGCGCCCCGAAATTTGGTGCAGGCGGTTGTGAAAAGTATTCGCATGCAGGGCTACATCGTCCTGAATTACATGCACCTCGAAGAGCAATTCCTGCGTGACGTGACCGCCTGGTACAAGGCCGGGAAGATCGAAATCCAGGAAACCGTCTTCGAAGGCATCGACCATTCGCTCGACGCTTTCTTCGGCCTGTTCAGCGGCGAAAATCTTGGCCGCATGTTGGTGAAGCTCTCCTGAGGGAGCGGCAATGTATGATCTGCTGAAGGGGCTTCGCGTTGTCGAAGGCGCGGCGTTTATCGCCGGGCCGTCCTGCGGCCTGCACCTCGCGCAGATGGGCGCCGAGGTGATCCGTTTCGACACGATCGGCGGCGGCCCCGATTTTCGCCGCTGGCCGCTCGCGCCGGATGGATCGAGCCTTTATTGGGAAGGCCTCAACAAGGGAAAGAAGTCCGTCGCGCTCGATCTCAATTCGCCGCGCGGGCGCGAGCTTGCCGTCGCGATCGCCACAGCGCCGGGCGAGAACGCGGGCCTCTTTGTTACCAATTATCCGACCAAAGGCTTTCTTTCTTACGACACGCTCAAAGCCGCGCGCGCCGACATCATCAGCGTGCGGGTGATGGGCTGGGCCGATGGCGCCCCGGCGATGGACTACACCGTCAACGCCGCCGCCGGCTTGCCGTTCGCGACAGGCTTCCCGGACGATCCGCGGCCGATGAACCACGTGCTGCCCGCGTGGGATTTGCTCGGCGGCGCCTATGGCGCGTTCGCGCTGGTTTCCGCTGAGCGGGCGCGCCGCGCGAGCGGGCAGGGCGCGGAAATCCGCGTGCCGCTGTCCGATCTCGTTGCCTCAAGCCTGAGCCACATGGGTGCGGTGGCCGAGGTGCTGGTGGAGAACGCCGATCGCCCCCGGATGGGCAACGATCTCTACGGCGCCTTTGGTCGCGATTTCGAAACCGCAGATGGCGCGCGCATCATGCTGGTGGCGATCTCGCCGAAGCAATGGATCGGCGCGCTGCGGGCGCTCGATCTCAGCGATGCTGTGGCAAACCTGGAGCGCGAGCTACGCGTTTCGTTCGCGAAGGACGAGGGCGTGCGCTTCGCGCATCGTGCGCGGCTGTTTGCGCTGTTCGAGCCGGCAATCAAAGCGCGGCCGCTCTCGGAGCTAGGCCCGGCGTTCGACGCGGCAGGCGTCACCTGGTCGAAGTACCAAACGCTGCACGAAGCGGTGAACCACGATCCGCGCCTGTTCGGGCAGAACCCGATCTTCCAAAGTGTCGAGCACCCAAGCGGTTTACGCTACGCCGCCGCCGGTCCGCCAGGCACGATCGCTGGTGCGCCACGCGGTCCGCTTGCGCCGGCGCCAAAGCTCGGGCAGCACACCGACGAGGTGCTGGCGAACGTGCTGGGCCTGAGCGGCGCTCAAATCGGCGCGCTCCACGACGAAGGCGTCGTCGCGGGCTAGTGTCAAAAGTGCACTATAGTGCATTATTGACTTGGCCGTGACGCGTGCGCCCGCTAAAAGCGGGCAAAATTGGGAGGCGGCCATGGATCAAGAGACGTTTGAAATGCTGCGCTCGACGGTGCGCCGCTTTGTTGACCAGCGCCTGATCCCGGCTGAAGACCGTGTCGAAGCGGACGACGCGGTGCCCGAAGAAATCATCGCTGAGATGCGCGAGCTCGGGCTTTTCGGCCTCTCCGTTCCGGAGGAGTACGGCGGCCTCGGTCTGAGCATGATCGAAGAAGCCGCGGTGATCCGCGAGCTTACGCGCGCGTCAGTCGTGTTCCGCTCCGTGATCGGCACCACGGTCGGCATCGGTTCGCAAGGCATCGTCATGGACGGCACCGAAGCGCAAAAGCGCGAATGGCTGCCGAAGCTCGCGAGTGGCGAAGCGATCGCCTCGTTCGCGCTCACCGAGCCTGAAGCGGGTTCAGACGCCGCCTCCGTGCGCACCACGGCGATCCGCGATGGCGATCACTACGTCGTCAACGGCACCAAGCGTTACATCACCAACGCGCCGCGCGCGAGCGTGTTCACTCTGATGGCGCGCACAGAGCCGGACGTGAAAGGCGCGAAGGGGATATCTTCTTTCATCGTGCCCGCGAACACGCCGGGCATCAGCTTCGGCAAACCCGACAAGAAGATGGGCCAGAAGGGCTCGATCACCAGCGACGTGATCTTCGACAATTGCCGCGTGCCCGCCGCGAACATCATCGGCGGTGAGCCAGGAAAAGGCTTCACCACGGCGATGAAAGTGCTCGATCGTGGCCGCATCCACATCGCCGCCGTCGCGCTCGGCATGTGCGATCGCCTGATTGAAACGAGCCTCCGCTACGCCATGGAGCGCAAGCAATTCGGGCAAGCGATTTCGAGCTTCCAGCTCGTCCAAGCGCTGCTGGCCGACAGCAAGACCGATGCGCTCGCCACCGAAGCGCTGCTCACATCGGTCGCCGCCAAGTTCGATCGCCGCGAGCCGGTGAGTCTCGACGCCGCCGCGCTCAAATACTTTTCAACCGAAGCGGTAGGCCGCGTCGCCGATCGCGCCGTCCAGATCCATGGCGGGGCGGGCTACATGGCGGAATACAAGGTTGAGAGATTCTACCGTGACGTCCGTTTGCTGCGGATTTATGAGGGCACATCTCAGATCCAGCAGATCATTATCGCCCGCGAGATGATGCGCGGCGCGAACTAAGGAGCAGACATGCGCAGAGCAGCCATCGTTAGCCCGCTTCGGACCGCCGTCGGCAAGTTCCAGGGCTCGCTCGCGGGCATCCAGGCCGGCGATCTTGGCGCTGTGATCATCCGCGCTTTGGTCGAGCGCACGAAGATCGACGCCGAGCGGATCGATGATGTCGTGTTCGCGCAGGGCTACGGCAATGGCGAAGCGCCGTGCATCGCGCGTTGGTCCGCGCTTGCGGCTGACCTGCCGATTTCCGTGCCGGGCTATCAGCTCGATCGCCGCTGCGGCAGCGGCCTGCAATCGATCATCGACGCGGCGATGATGGTGCAAACTGGCGCGGCCGACGTTGTGCTCGCCGGCGGCGTCGAGAGCATGAGCAATGTCGAATATTATTCGACCGACATGCGCGGCGGCGCGCGCTCCGGTTCTTCGACGATGCACGATCGCCTGACGCGCGGGCGGGTGATGTCGCAACCGATTTCGCGCTTTGGCGTCATCACCGGCATGATCGAGACGGCCGAAAACCTCGCCAAGGATTACAACATCTCGCGCGAAGCCTGCGACGAGTTCGCGGTGATGAGCCACAAGCGCGCCACCAATGCTTGGGCGGAAAACAAGTTTGCTGACGAACTCGTGCCGGTGCCTGTCCCGCAGAAGAAGGGCGATCCGATCCTGTTCGCGAAGGACGAAGGCTTCCGCCCTGACGCCACCATGCAAACGCTCGGCGCGTTGCGCGCTCTGGAGAAGGGCGGCGTCGTCACCGCCGGCAATGCGAGCCAACAGAACGATGCGGCGGCCGCGTGCTTCGTTGTTGCTGAAGACAAGCTGAAAGAGCTGAACCTTGAGCCGATCGCCTGGTTCCACTCGTGGGCCGCTGCGGGCTGCGAACCGTCGCGCATGGGCATTGGCCCGGTGCCGGCCGTGGAGCGTCTCTTCAAGCGCACCGGCCTCGGCTGGAAGGACATCGATCTCGTTGAGCTCAACGAAGCGTTCGCGCCGCAAGTGCTGGCGGTCCTGAAGGGCTGGAACTGGGACGATCGCGACAAACTGAACGTCAACGGCTCCGGCATTTCGCTCGGCCACCCAATCGGCGCGACGGGCGGGCGCATCCTCGCCAACCTCACGCGCGAACTGGTGCGCCGCAACGGACGCTATGGTCTCGAGACGATGTGCATCGGCGGCGGGCAGGGCCTCGCGGCGGTTTTCGAGCGCGCGACCTAAACACCGTAGCGGACCGCCGGCGTCCCGCCGGCATGCTTCAAACTGACGGATGGATTGCCGGCGAGACGCCGGCGGTCCGCTTCCGCTCTACTTTTTCCCGCGCGTGTTTTCCTGCGCGGCGGCGATCTCGGCTTTGCTCAGTCCAACTGAAGCAAGAACCTCTTCCGTGTGCTCGCCCAAAGCCGGGGCGGGGATTTCCACGCCGCTGCGTTCGCCGTCGATGATCGCCGGGTAGCGGATGTAGGTGAACGGCCCAACGCCGGGGTGCGAGCCCTCATAGATGATACCGCGCGCCTTGTTGTGCGGATCATCCGGCGTTTGATCGAGCGTGTTGGCGACCGCGAGCGGCACATTCTTCGAGAGCGCCAGCTCCATCCATTCCGCCGAGGTCTTCGAGCGGATGATGTCGGCGAGCACTGGTCGTAGCCATTGCTTGTCGATGCCGTAATCGACCGGCATGTCGGTGCGGATTTTGTCGCGAAGGTCCGGGCGGTCGACGACGTCGCAGAAATTGTACCAGAACTTCGGTTCGATGGCGCAGAACATGATGTTGCGCCCGTCCTTCGCTTCATAGAGCGCGTAGAGCACCGAACCTGCCGGCCAGCCGTCGTTCGGCTCGCCGCGTGGCGAAAGGCCGGTGAGATTGACGATCTTATCGTAGTTGAGGTTCGTCACCGCTGCGGACCACGACGAAGCGAGGTTCGCGTCCGAGGCTGCGACATCGATCAGCGCGCCTTGGCCCGTCCGCTGACGGCGCAACAGTGCGGCAAGTCCTGCCATTACAGCGAACGGCGCGCCGGAGCCGCCTTTGACGCCGCCGAGAACATCTCTGCTTTGCGCGCGATCGACGAAGCCGTTTTCGTCCTTCTCCGCCGGTAAACCGCCGACAATCGCCAGCATCGAATAGCCATGCGCGCCGAGGCGCGAATAGGGGCCGGTCAAGCCGAAACCGGTATTGGCCATGTAGATGATGTCCGGCTTCACGGCGCGTTGCGCTTCGTAACCTATGCCCATCGCTTCGCAGGCGCCGCCACGCAGGCCGTCGGCGAAGATGTCGACCGTTTTCAGCAATTCAAAGAACGCGCGCTTGCCGGCTTCGGTGCGGACATTGATCGTCACGCTCTTCTTGTTCTTGTTCACCTGCAGGTGCGCGGGGCTGTGGTGCGGCGTGATCTGGCCGAGCATGTCGCGCAGATAATCGCCGGTGCCGGGCTCTTCGACTTTGATCACCTCGGCGCCGAGGTCGCCCATCAGCATGCCGAGTTGGTCACCGTTCAGCAGAATGCCGAACTCCAAAACACGCACGCCCTTCAGCAGATCAAACATCGCGAAACTCTCCGGTCGCTTCCTCTTGAGCATAGTGTGCATGGCGCGATGCGGCGCGTGCAATCAAAAAATGCACGATTGTGCAAAATCAGCGAAACTTGCCCGCGCGCTTGCAGCTTATGGTAGGACGAAGGCGAAGCGGCCGCACCCATGATCGAAATCCACCCCCTTGAAGGCATTGGCGAAATTTCGCCTGGCGCGAACCTCGGCGCGGTGCTGGGCGATGCGCTCGCGCCGCTTTCGCCATGCGCGGGCGACGTGCTGGCGGTGACGCAAAAGATCGTCTCGAAGGCTGAAAATCGCTTTGTCCGATTATTGGACATTTCACCCAGCGCGGGCGCGCACGCACTTGCGGAGCAAACCGGCAAAGACGCTCGGCTCGTTGAACTTGTGCTTGCCGAATCCACCGACGTGCTGCGGGCCGCGCGCGGCGTGCTGATCACGCGTCACAAGCTTGGGCTGGTGATGGCGAACGCTGGTATCGATCGCTCGAACATCGGCGACGGCCACGAAGATCACGTGCTTCTGCTGCCAGTCGATCCCGATGCCTCCGCCGCCGCGCTCGCCGCGCAACTTGCAGCGCGCTTTGGCGTATCGCCGGCGATTCTGATCACCGACAGCTTCGGCCGCCCCTGGCGACAGGGCGTGGTCAATGTGGGCATCGGCGCGTGGGGCTTGCCATCGCTCGATGACCGGCGCGGCGAAGCCGACCGCCAGGGCCGCAAGCTTGAGGTGACGCAAGTCGCGTATGCGGACCTCATTGCTT
Organism: uncultured Terricaulis sp.; assembly: GCA_964653495.1. Lineage (GTDB taxonomy): Bacteria > Pseudomonadota > Alphaproteobacteria > Caulobacterales > Aquidulcibacteraceae > Vitreimonas. Next base: position 15,983 of record CAZZFE010000002.1, read on the forward strand.
CGGCCGCTGGCCTCGCGATGGGCGAGGCAGCGGAGGGCGTGCCAGCGGCTCTAGTCCGCGGCTTGAAGCTCGACGCTGCGCCAAATCCGGCGACGTCGCTTGTGCGCGCACTGGACGAGGATTTGTTCCGATGAACGTCGTGGTGCTCACCGGCGGCGTTGGCGGGGCCAAGCTTGTGCTAGGGCTTACGCAGATTGTGCGCGGTGACGACCTCACCGCAATCGTCAACACCGGCGACGATTTCCGCCACCTCGGCCTCTACGTCTCGCCCGATATCGACACGCTGCTCTACACGCTCGCCGACAAGTCCAACAAAGCTCAAGGCTGGGGTCGCGAAGGCGAGAGCTGGAGCTTCATGGCCGCGCTCAAAGAGCTCGGCGGCGAGGATTGGTTTCTGCTCGGCGACGGTGATCTGGCGCTGCACGTTCTCCGCAGCGCGCGGCTGGCGAAGGGCGAGGCCTTGTCCAGCATCGTCGCGGATTTCGCGCGCTCCTGGGGCATTGGCGCGCGCGTGCTGCCGATGAGCGATGATCCCGTCGCGACGTGGCTCGATACCGATGAAGGCGCGCTGGAGTTTCAGCGCTATTTCGTCGAGCGCCGCTGTGCGCCGAAGGTGTCGCGCGTGACGTTCCGCGGCGCGGAGTCCGCGCGCGCCGCCCCCGGTGTCGTAGAGGCGATCGCAAAAGCTGACGCGATCCTTATCGCGCCGTCGAACCCGTATCTGAGCGTCGATCCGTTGCTGGCCGTCGCTGACATCAAGCACGCATTGCTGACCGCGAAAGCGCCTGTTGTCGCCGTGTCGCCGCTCATTGGCGGCAAGGCCGTGAAGGGGCCCACCGCGAAGCTGATGGACGAGCTTCGCGTGCCGACAACCAACGCGGCGATTGCGACGCACTATGGCGATCTGATCGACGGCCTGCTCATCCACGAAGGTGATGACGCACCACCGGGCATCGCATCGGCGCAGACGAACACGCTGATGAGCACGCTCGAAGATCGCACGCGGGTCGCGCGCGCTGCGCTCGATCTGGCGCTGTCGCTCAGATGAGCTGGACGGCGTTGGTTCCGCTGAAGCTCGGGCCGGAGCGTAAGTCGCGGCTGGCGGAGCGGCTCTCGCAGGCGGAGCGGGAAGATCTGGCGGATGCAGTGGCGCGGCATGTGTTGAAGACACTCAGCGCCGTTTCCGGGATCTCAAGGATCATCGTGCTCGCGCCGCGCGCGTTTGGCGACGTGGAGCTGAAAAAAGATTCAGGGCGCGGGCTCAACGCGGAATTGTCGGCGGCGCGGGCCGAGATCGACGGGCCGCTACTGGTGATCCATGGCGACCTGCCGCTGCTCGCCGTCCAGGATGTGGACGCGCTGCTGGCCGCCGCGCCGGCCACCGGCGTCGCCATCGCGCCGGACCGCTACAACGGCGGCACCAACGCCATCGCGCTGGCGGATGGGCGCGCGTTCAATTTCGCGTTCGGGCCAGATAGCCGCGCGCTGCACGCGGCCGGCGCAACTGAGGTTGTCCGCCCCGGCCTCTCGCACGATCTCGATACGCCGGACGATCTCGATGCGCTTTGGGCCGCCGGCTGGCGCCCGCCCGCGACGTTTAAAAATTGACCTATAGTGCAAAAAATGGTCTGTGAAGCCGGAGTGCGGAGCAACCGCGCCGGGAAGGGAGAAAAGCCGTGACCGATCAGGCCCGTGCGCTCGAAGGGGTGAAGGTTCTCGACCTGTCGCGCGTGCTCGCCGGCCCTTGGTGCACGCAAATCCTCGCCGATTTTGGCGCCGACGTGATCAAGATCGAAGAGCCCAATTCCGGCGATGACACCCGCACCTGGGGTCCGCCCAATCTCGCGCCGGAGATCGGCGAAACGAATCCTGGCCGTAGTGCTTATTATCTCTCCTGCAATCGCAACAAGCGCTCGATCGCCGTCAACATCGCCAAGGCCGAGGGCGCGGCGATCATCCGCAAGCTTGCGGAGAAGGCCGACGTCGTCGTCGAGAATTTCAAGCTCGGCGGGCTGACGCGCTACGGGCTTGATTATGAAAGCCTGCGCAAGGTCAATCCGCGCCTGATCTATTGCTCGATCACTGGCTTCGGTCAGAATGGGCCGTACGCTGATCGGCCCGGCTACGATTTCGTCGCGCAAGCCATGGGCGGCATGCTGTCTATCACGGGCGAGGCGGACGGCGATCCGATGAAGCCCGGCGTCGCCATCGCCGACGTCTCAACCGGCATGTACGCAACCGTCAGCATTCTCATGGCGCTGCGGCACGCGGAGCGCACGGGGCAGGGCCAATACATCGATTGTTCGCTGCTCGACACGCAGATTTCGATGCTCGCGAACCAGGCGCTGAACTATCTCGTCAGCGGCGTTTCGCCGAAGCGCATGGGCAATTTCCACCCGACGGTGGTGCCCTATGGCGTGTTCAAAACCAGCACTGGCCCACTCGTGATCGCCGTCGGTAACGACCGTCAGTTCGTGGCGTTGTGCAAAGTGCTGGGCGTGCCGGAACTCGCGGCCGATCCGCGCTACGCCACCAATTCGAACCGCGTGATCAACCGCAAAGAGCTCGAAGCCAAGATCAACGAGATCCTGCAGGCGTTCACGATGGACGATCTGAAAGACAAGCTGCCGTCGAATGGCGTTCCCGGCGGCCCGGTGAACACGGTCGAGCAAGTGTTCGCTGATCCGTTCGTGGAAGCGCGCGGCGTTGTCCATCATTTTGACAGGGAGGACGGCGTCAAAATCCCGTCCGTCGCGTACCCTGCGAAGATGAGCGAAACGCCGGCGCGCTTTGAAAATCCGCCGCCGCTTTTGGGTGAGCACACACGCTCTGGTTTGACCGATTGGCTGGGTCTCGATGATGCGGCGCTTGCCGATCTTGAAGGCGCGGGCGCAATCTCGCAGCGGCCCGCGCACCAAGCTTGAGCGCTTCGCTTGCGCGGTTCTAAATATTGCACTAGTGTGCAGAAAATTCGCGACGTAGGGAGATCGCGCCATGGCTGATTCAGCGGCTACCGCCACGACGAACGACTGGATCCAGTACGAGGTCCGCGGCAATGTCGCCTGGGTTTGGCTGAACCGGCCGGAATCCAACAATTCGCAGAATTATCGCCTGCTCAATCAGCTCGACGCCGCCTTCAAGCGCGCGACAGACGATGAGGAGGTTGCTGTCATCGTGCTCGCCGGCCGCGGCAAGCATTTCTCCGCCGGCCACGATCTCGGCACGCCAGAGAAGGACGGTCACCTTGAGCGCGACCGCTTGCTGCTGTGGGACAACCACATGGCCAAGACCGGCGCCGAGCGCCAATACGTGCTCGAAGCCGATGCGTATCTCGGCCTTTGCCGCCGCTGGGCCGAAATGCCGAAGCCGGCCATCGCGATGGTGCAGGGCGGCTGCATCGCTGGCGGACTGATGCTCGCGATGGTGTGCGACATGATCGTCGCCTCTGACGACGCATTCTTCCAAGACCCGGTGAGCCGCATGGGTATGCCGGGCGTCGAATACATCGCTCACATGTGGGAACTGCCGACGCGCATCGCGCGCGAGTTCATGTATCTCGGCATGCGTATGCCAGCGCAGCGCGCCTATGAGCTTGGGCTCATCAATCGCGTCGTGCCGCGCGCGGACCTCGAAGCACAGACCGCAGCCATCGCCGACGAAATCGCAACGCGTCCGCGCTTTGGCATTCGCATGATGAAGCAAGCGCAGAACTACATCGAGAACGTGCAAGGCAAGCGCACCGCGATGGACGGCGTGTTCCACATGCACCATCTCGCGCACGCGCATAACCAGCTCACCACCGGCAGCCTTATCGCCGGCATGGGTGCGAAAGAAATGGCGAAGGCCAACAAGAAAGCCGCCGGCGAAGGCTGAGCGCGCCAAGGGAGAGAGCAGTGGGCGCTGGCCGCCGACAAGGACCGCTTGCGGGTCTGAGGGTCGTCGAATTCGGCGGCATCGGGCCTGGGCCGTTCTGCGGCATGCTGCTCTCTGACCTCGGCGCCGACATCATCCGCATCGACCGCAAAGGCAGCGCCGATCCGCAGGTGACGGAGGTGCTTGAGCGCGGTCGCCGTTCGATCGCGTTCGATCTGAAGAAGCCGGAAGCCGTCGAAGCGTGTTTGAAATTGCTTGAGAGCGCTGACGCCGTGTTTGAAGGCTTCCGCCCCGGCGTGATGGAGCGCTTGGGGCTTGGGCCGGATGTTGCGCTGAAGCGCAATCCGAAGCTTGTCTACGGCCGCATGACCGGCTGGGGTCAAACGGGTCCGCTGGCGCTGACCGCCGGGCACGACATCAACTACATCGCCATCACTGGCGCGGTGCACGCTGTCGGCACGCGCGAGAAACCGCTGGCGCCAATCGCGCTTGCGGGTGATCTCGGCGGCGGCGGGATCTATCTCGCGCTCGGTTTGCTCGCGGCTGTGCTGCATGCGCGTGAGACGGGGCAGGGACAAGTTGTTGACGCCGCCATCGTCGATGGCGCGGCGTCTCTGATGGGCGCGTTCTACGGCAGCTATGCGGGCGGGCGCTGGAAGGATGAGCGCGAGGCCAATGTGCTCGATGGCGCGGCGCCGTTCTACGACACGTACCAATGCAGCGACGGCAAATGGATTTCCATCGGCCCGCTCGAACCGCAATTCTACGCCATCCTGCTCGACAAAGCGCAGATCAACGCCGCCGACTTGTCGGAGCAATATTCGCGCAAGGACTGGCCGGCGATGAAGCAGCGCTTCGCCGCCATCTTCGCGCAACGCTCTCGTGACGAATGGTGCGCACTGCTGGAAGGCACGGACGCGTGCTTTGCGCCGGTGCTCAGCATGGCCGAAGCGCCAAGCTATCCGGCCAATGTCGCGCGCGGCGTGTTCGTCAATGCGCATGGCTTTGACCAGCCCGCGCCCGCGCCGCGTTTCTCGCAAACGCCGGGCGCGATCCAAGGTCCGCCCGCGGCGCGTGGGCAGCACACAGACGAAGCGCTCCGCGATTGGGGCTTTAACGCAGAAGAAATCACAAATTTGCGCGCCACTGGCGCAGCATAGGGAGAACGCGCATGCCAGGTCCGCTCGAAGGCGTCATCGTCATCGACATCTCCCAAGTGATGCCGGGCTCAATCGCCGGCATGCTGCTCGCCGACCACGGCGCGGACGTGCTGAAGGTTGAGCCTCCGGGCGGCGCCTTCTACGCGCACGACCTGACACGCAAGAGCTGGGACCGTGGCAAGAAGAGCGTTGAGCTCGATCTTGAGAAGGCCGGCGATCGCGAAACCGCGCAGAAGCTGGTCGATGGCGCGGACATTCTGTTTCATTCGCTGAGCGACGCCGACGCAAAGCGCCTCGGCTTCGATGAAGCGACGCTGCGCAAGCGCAATCCTGGCCTCGCCGTCTGCGCGCTCACCGCCTATGGCGCCGACACGCCGTTCGCGGATCGGCCCTATGGCGAGTCACTCGCCGCGGCGCTGCTCGGCACCATGATCGACAAGAAGAGCGCCTTCCGCGATGGGCCGATGTATCTCGGCCACCCGGCGCTGCATTACGGGCAAGCGTTCCTCGCCGTCATCAATGTGCTTTCCGCTTTGCGCGCGCGTCGCGAGAGCGGCGTTGGCCAATGGACGGAAGCGTCGCTGCTCGATTCCATGATCGCGCAATCGCCGATGAACAATTGGTGGCAGGAAGACGGCATCTCCTACATCAAGAAGGGCGATAGCGGCGCCGCCGATCGCTTCGGCCGTACGCGTTTGGTTACGGGCCTGTTCGAGTGCGGCGACGGTCTGTTCCTGCAGCTCCACACCGGCGGCCCGGGCGGCTTCAAGCTGACCATGGACGTGATCGGCTTCGGCGATCGCGTGCAGGCCGTGAAGGGCCCCGAAATGGCGACGCCGCTCACGGACGATGAGCACAAGATCGCCCGCGTCGAGATTTACGACGCGATGAAGAAGCGTCCGCGCGACGAATGGATCGATCTGTTCCAGAAGGCGGACGTCGCCGCGCTGCCAGTGCTGCAGCCGGCAGAGGTGTTGTTGGACAATCAGGTCGAATTCGTCGGCCAACGCATCGCCATCGCCGATCCGGATTTCGGCACAATCTATCAAGCCGGCCCGGCGGTTCGTTTCAATGCATGGAAAACCGAGCAACCGAAACCCGCGCCGGCCATCGGCGCGAACAATGGCGAACTCAACGCGCTCGCATCGCGCAAGCCGCGCGCGATCAAAGGCGCGGGCAAGTCGCTCAAGCATCCGCTCGCCGGCGTGCGCATCCTCGATTTCAGCTCGTTCTTCGCTGTCGGCTTCGGCAGCCGTCTGCTGTCGGATCTCGGCGCGGACGTGATCAAGGTCGAAACGCCGGAAGGCGATCAGATGCGCCCGCTGCCGGACGTGTTCGACGCCGCCCAACGCGGCAAGCGCGATATCGTGCTCGATCTCAAGAAGCCGGAAGGCTTGGAGCTCGCGAAGAAGCTTATCGCTGGAGCGGACGTCGTGATGCACAACCTCCGCCCGGGCAAAGCCGACAAGCTCGGCATCGGCTACGAGGCGTGCGCGGCGATCAATCCGAAGCTGATCTACGCCTATCTGCCGGGCTACGGCTCCAAGGGGCCGAAATCCAAGCTCAAATCCTTCGCGCCGCTCGTGAGCGGCTGGACGGGCTTGCTGTATGAAGGCGCCGGCAAGGGCAATCCGCCCACGCGCTCCGTGTTCGGCAACGAGGACTACAACAACGGCTTCCTCGGCGCTGTCGCCGTGCTGATGGCGCTCGAGCGCCGCACGCAAACCGGCGCTGGCGATTATCTCGAATGCCCGCAACTGCACTCGAGCTTGTTCACAACCGCCGAGCATTTCCTCGATAAGGACAAGAAGGTCGTCTACGGCATGCAGCTCGACAAAGAGCAGCAAGGCTTCAACGCGCTCGATCGCATCTACAAAACGACGGACGGCTACGTTTGCATCAGCTGCCGCGATGACAAGCGCTTCGCCACGCTCGCCAAGGCGATCGGCAAGCCGGAACTCGTCACGGATGCGCGTTTCGCTAACGTGAAAGCGCGCAACGCGGCGGATGCGGCGCTGCAAGCCGCGATCGAGCCGTTCTTTGCAGGCAAGACCAGCGCCGAAGCTTATGCCGCGCTCAACGCTGCAGGCGTCGCAACAGAGATCGCCCGCGAGACGTCGTGGGTCGAGGAAGCGCTCTGGCAGGATTGGGCGCTCAATTCACATCGCGTGCTTGAGCACAAGAACTCGATGTACGGCCACATCCGCGAATTCGGTTTGTTCAATCGCATGTTCGACACCCCAGGCCGTCCCGGCGGACCAGCGCCGCGCCTGGGCGAACACACGCGCGAGATTCTCACCGAAGCCGGCGTCAGCGGCGCTGAAATCGACGCGCTAATCGCCAATCGCGTCGCCATCCAATGGGACAAAGCCAACGAAAAGCCGCGCGCGCGCGTGTCGGCGGAATAGGGAGCGCGAACGGTGGAACTCAACCTTCGCTACGACATGAACAGCCCCTCGTTCGGGGCGTCGCAACCCGCGCTCTATCGCGCGGCAATCGATCAGGCGGTGTGGGCCGACAAGCTCGGCTTCACGCAAGTCTATATCGCTGAGCATCACGGCGCCGAGGATGGCTATTGCCCGTCACCGATGATCTTCGGCGGCGCGGTGCTGGGCGCGACGCGCAACATCGAGGTCCATTTCTCCGCGCTCGTGATCACGATGCATGATCCGCTGCGGCTCGCGGAAGATTTGTCGGTGCTCGACAATCTCTCCAACGGCCGCGTGCGGCTCACTGCTGGCATGGGCTATCGCCCGCACGAGTTCGAGATGTTCGGCCGCGACATCACCAAGCGTCTCGCCATCATGAACGAAACGCTCGACGTGTTGAAGAAGGCCTGGACAGGCGAGCCGTTCGAGTATCAAGGCCGCACCGTCCGCGTGACGCCAAAGCCCGCGCGCGCCGCCGGTCCGAAAATCTACATGGGCGGGTCGACCGACAAATCCGCGATCCGCGCCGGCAAGGCCGGCTACCAATATTATCCGGGCCATCCGGCGCTATTCGAGATTTACAAGGAAGAGCGCGCGAAAGCTGGCTTCCCGGCGCCGGAGCCGCTGCTGAAATCCGCCGCGAACTTCTTCTATGTGAGCGACGATCCAGATCGCGACTGGCCGCTGCTCGCGCCGCACATCGGCTTCGCGACGACAACTTACGCGGAGTGGGCAAAGGAGCGGGGCGTTGGCGCGACAACATACAAAGCTGCGCCCACTCTCGAAGAACTGCGCAATCTGCCGATCTTCAAAGTTCTGAAGCCTGACGAAGCGGTGGCCTACATCAAGAGCCTGGGGCCGGACTCACAGGTGACGTTCCACGCTCTTCTCGGCGGGCTCGATCCCGAATTGTCGTGGAAGAGTTTGCGTCTGTTCGAGAAAGCGGTTCTGCCTGAGCTCGTCTCGGCAGGGCTCGTCAAAGGCAAACCATAACAAAACAAACCAGGGGAGGTTTCCATGGAAAACACTGATCGTCGCCGCGCGCTGTTTGCAATGTTTGCGGCGCCTGTTGGCGTGGCCGCGTGCGCCACGGCCGATGCGCAACCGACGGGGCATCACGCCGAGCATAGCCAAATGCTCAATAGCTTGGCCGATCGCCTTGATCGCACCGAGGCGCGCTTGGATGTCGCCGAGGTGCTTTACAACTACGCGCGCTCGTGCGACCGCGCCGATGAAGCGCTCATGCGCAATTGCTTCTGGCCGGAATCGACCCACAAGCACGGCCGCTTCGAAGGCACGTCGACGCAATTCATCGGCTTCGCCTTCAACATCATCTCAGCGCTGAAATACGCGACGCACCACATCTCGAACGTCTCGATCGAGGTACGCGGGGATCGGGCGTTGAGCGAGTGCTATTACATGTCTCACCATCGCCGCAACGTCGCCAACACGACCGATCGCGAGGAAGATGTGTTCAGCGAAGGCCGCTATCTCGACATGCACGAGCGCCGCAATGGCGTTTGGAAGATTATCCGCCGCCGCGGCTTCTCGGATTACACCAGCGCTGCGCTACCCGCACCGACGCTGGCCGCGACGTTCCAAAGCGGCAAAGCGCCCACGGACGATTATTACACGATGCGCGCTGAGTTCTTGGCGGGCTAATCGAGGATCGCCGGAAGATCGAGCTTTTGTTCGCGCGCGCAGGCGAGGGCTTCTTCATAGCCCGCGTCTGCGTGGCGCATGACGCCCGTCCCGGGATCGTTCCAGAGCACGCGGGCGATGCGTTTGTTCGCGGCTTCGGTGCCGTCGCACACGATCACGACGCCGGAATGCTGCGAATAGCCCATGCCGACGCCGCCGCCATGATGCAGGGACACCCAAGTCGCGCCGCTCGCGGTGTTGAGCAGCGCGTTGAGGAGCGGCCAGTCACTGACGGCGTCGCTGCCGTCGCGCATTTTCTCCGTCTCGCGGTTCGGCGAGGCGACCGAGCCTGAGTCCAAATGATCGCGGCCGATCACAAGCGGGCTGATTTCGCCGCGCGCGACCATCTCGTTGAACGCGAGGCCGAGGCGATGGCGCTGGCCGAGGCCTACCCAACAGATGCGGGCCGGCAAGCCTTGAAACGCAATGCGCTCCTTCGCCATGTCGAGCCATCGATGCAGGTGCGCGTCGTTCGGGATGAGTTCTTTCACCTTCGCGTCGGTCTTGGCGATGTCATCCGGATCGCCTGTGAGCGACGCCCAGCGGAACGGGCCTATGCCGCGGCAGAAGAGCGGACGCACATACGCCGGCACGAAACCCGGATAGGCGAACGCGTCCTCAACGCCTTCATCCTTCGCGACCTGGCGAATGTTGTTGCCGTAATCGACCGTCGGGATGCCTTGCTTGTGAAAATCGAGCATCGCTTTCACGTGCACGGCGATAGACGCGCGCGCCGCTTCGCGCACGGCGTCCGGGTTTTGCGCGCGCGTCGCGACCCAGCGTTCGACGCTCCAACCCGCTGGCAAATAGCCGTTCACGAGATCATGCGCGGACGTTTGGTCGGTCACTGCGTCCGGCCTGACGCCGCGCTTGACCATCTCCGGCAAAATCTCCGCCGCGTTGCCGAGCAGACCGACCGAGATCGCTTCTTTCTTCGCGCACGCTTCGCTGATCATCGCCAGGGCCTGATCAAGTGTCTCGGCGCGCTTATCGAGGTAGCGCGTCTGCAGCCGCTTCTCGATGCGGTCGCTTTGACACTCGATCGCCAAGCAGCACGCGCCGGCCATCACCGCCGCCAGCGGCTGCGCGCCACCCATGCCGCCGAGGCCGGCGGTGAGAATCCATTTGCCGGACCAATCGCCGCCGAAATGCTTGCGGCCCATTTCCGCGAACGTCTCGAACGTGCCTTGCACGATGCCCTGTGTGCCAATGTAGATCCACGAGCCAGCGGTCATTTGGCCGTACATCATCAGGCCTTTGCGATCGAGCTCATCGAAATGTTCCCACGTCGCCCAGCGCGGCACGAGGTTGGAGTTCGCAAGCAGAACGCGCGGCGCGTCGGGGTGCGTTTTGAATACGCCGACGGGCTTGCCGCTCTGGATGAGCAGCGTTTCGTCGTCTTCGAGGCGACGCAGCGTCTCAACGATCTTGTCGAAGCTTTCCCAATCGCGCGCGGCGCGGCCGATGCCGCCATAGACAACCAGCTCTTCCGGATGTTCAGCCACACCCGGATCGAGATTGTTCATCAGCATCCGGAGCGGCGCTTCGGTGAGCCAAGATTTGGCGCTGATATCGCGCCCACGCGGCGCACGGATCACGCGATTGCTGGTGCGGGTCATTGGCTGCTCACGAAACAGAGGGAAGGGAGGCGAGCGCGGCAAGCTTGCCGCCGGCGACGAGCGACGTGGCGGCGGCCATGTCCGACGCGAAATAGCGATCGTCCGCGAGCGTTGGCACGCTCGCGCGCAGCAGCGCGCGCGCCGCTTCGAGCGATACGCTCGATTTCAGCGGCGCGTGGAAATCGCAACCTTGCGCGGCGGCGAGATATTCGATGCCGATAACGTTGGCCACGTTCTCCGCCATCGCCGTCAGCCGCCGAGCGCCGTGCGCCGCCATGGAGACGTGATCTTCCTGGTTCGCGGAGGTGGGGATGGAATCGACGCTCGCCGGGTACGCGCGTTGCTTGTTCTCGGAGACGAGCGCCGCCGCCGTCACCTGAGGGATCATGAAGCCGGAGTTCAGGCCGGGTTTCGGCGTGAGAAACGCCGGTAGCCCCGAGAGCGCGGGGTCGACAAGCATGGCGATCCGCCGCTCGGCGATCGAGCCGATCTCGCACAGCGCCAAGGCGATCATGTCGGCGGCGAAGGCGACAGGCTCGGCGTGGAAGTTGCCGCCGGAGAGCGCCTCGTCGGTGTCCGCGAAGATGAGCGGATTGTCCGAGACGGCATTCGCTTCGATCGACAATGTCGCCGCGGCTTGGCGGAGCACATCGAGCGCGGCGCCCATCACTTGTGGCTGGCAGCGGAGACAATACGGATCCTGCACGCGCGGATCGTCCTGCAGGTGCGAGGCGCGGATAGCTGAGCCCGACATCAGCGCGCGCAGCGCGTCCGCGGTTTCGACCTGGCCGCGATGACCGCGCAGCGCATGGATGCGCGCGTCGAACGGCGTGTCCGCGCCCTTCGCCGCTTCGGTCGAAAGCGCGCCGGTGACGAGTGCGGACTGAAACAACAATTCCGCTTCAAACAGCCCCGCGAGCGCGTAGGCCGTGGAGAATTGCGTGCCGTTGAGCAGCGCCAAGCCTTCCTTCGGGCCAAATGCGATTGGTTTCAGGCCCGCGCGCGCCAATGCTTCCGCGGCGCTCATGCGCTCGCGCTCGTGCGTCGCTTCGCCGACACCCATCATCGCCGCCGCGAGATGTGAGAGCGGTGCGAGATCGCCAGACGCGCCGACAGACCCTTGCGCGGGAATGATCGGCACAACGCCGCGCTGAAGCATGGCCTCGAGCATCAGCACCGTATCGAGCCGCACGCCCGAGGCGCCGCGCGCCAAGCTCGCGAGTTTGAGCACCATCATCAACCGCGTGACGTTCTCGGGCATCGCCGGCCCAACGCCGGCGGCATGACTGAGGACGATGTTGCGCTGCAATTGCGCGAGATCGTTGTGCTCAATGCGAACGCTCGCGAGCTTTCCGAAGCCGGTATTGATGCCGTAGACGGCCTCGCCCTTGGCGAGAATGCGCGTCACGGCGGCGGCGCCTGCTTCGATCGCGACGTGCGCTTTGAGATCGAGCGCGACCTCCGCGCCGCGATAGATCGCGCGCCAATCCGCCAGCGAAACCGAGCCTGGAACCAGGGTCACAATCATGTCGAGCTCCCGGCTGCGCTGATTGCCTTTTCGTGATTATTATGTCTATACATAAAAATGGCCCTGGCAAGCCGTTCCAGCTCTACGGCCGTTTCGCTTGAGGAACGCATCCGCAACGACATCGTCGCCGGCATTCGTCGCGGCGATTGGGCGGTGGGCGAGCGTATTCCGTACGAACATGAATTGACGGCGGAATATGGCTGCGCTCGCGCCACGGTGAGCAAAGCGCTCACCTCGCTCGCGCGTGCTGGCCTGATCGAGCGCCGTCGCAAGGCTGGTTCGTTCGTGGCGCGGCCGCATGCGGAATCCGCGGTGCTTGAAATTCCCGACATTGAGGCGGTGATCGCCGCCAATGGCGGCGGCTATCGCTTTGAGGTGCTCCGATCGCGCGAGCAGGGCGGCAGCGCCGCGTTCGCCTCCGGCGCGCCGGTGCTGGCGATCGAGGGTGTGCATCACGATTGCCATGGGCCGTTCGCGTTCGAGGCGCGCGAGATCAACGTCAAAGCCGTGCCGCAGGCAAGGCGCGTCGACTTCTCGGCAATCTCGCCCGGCGCCTGGCTGCTGCGGCACATCCCGTGGACCGAGGCGCAGCATCGCATCAGCGCCATCAACGCCGACAGGGAGCTGGAGCGGGCGTTGAAGATCGCGCCCAATTCGGCGTGCCTGCAGATCGAGCGCACCACATGGCGCAACCGCACCAGCATCACGCACGTGCGCCAAATCTTCCCCGGCGACCGCTACGATCTCGTCGCCAAATTCTCGCCGACCGGGCGGTAGCGCGCAACATCGTCCAGCGCGGATTGTAGAGCGCGGATGTCGTACGGCTTGCGCAGCACCTTGAACTCGCTTTCGCGCTCCGAGCGGCCGCTATAGCCGGTGGTCAACAGCACAGGCATTTCAGGATGCCTGCGCGCCAGTTCTTGTGCGAGGTCCATGCCGCTGCGCCCGCCCGGCATGACGATGTCGGAGAACACCAGCTCGAACTTAGCGTGGCTCTTCAAAAGCTGAAGCGCTTCATCAACCGAACGCGCGCGCGTTGCGTTGTGGCCGAGATCGGTCAGCATCGCGTAGACGGTGTCGGCGACATTGTCGTCATCCTCGACCAGCAGGATCGCTTTGCCGGATTGGGTCTCGACGGGCGCTGCCGGCTCGGGCTTCGCTTGCAGCGGTTCGTCGGACACTGGCAAGCTCAGGATCATGCGCGTGCCGACGCCGACTTCACTCTCCACCCGCATCGTACCGCCGCACTGCTGCACAAAGCCGTAAACCTGTGAGAGGCCGAGGCCGGTGCCTTCGCCGAGCTGCTTGGTGGTGAAGTAGGGCTCGAAGATGCGCCCCATGATCTCAGGTGAGATGCCTGTGCCAGTGTCTTGCACGACCACCTCAACGCACGCGGCGCCCGCGTCGCGCGCGCTGATGGTGAGTACGCCGCCCTTCTGCATTGCGTCGCGCGCGTTCACGGCGAGGTTCAGCACCGCGAGTTCAAACTGACCCGGATCGGTTTTCACCGGCGCGAGGCCCTCGGGGACAGAGACGTCCAGCAAGATGTCCGCGCGAAGCGAGCGTTCGAGCATTTCTCGCATACCGTTCAGCTGCGCATTGATGTCGACCGTCTCCAAACGCAGTGATTGGCGGCGCGCGAACGCGAGCAATTGACGCGTGAGCCCGGCGCCGCGATCGACTGCCTGTTTCATCGCCTCCATCGCCTTGGCGCGGCGGTTCTCGTCCTTATCCAACATCCGCAGGCCGCCGCCGATCACCATCAGCAGATTGTTAAAATCGTGCGCCACGCCGCCGGTGAGTTGGCCGATCGCTTCCATCTTGCGGCTCTGCAACAGCGCTTCCTCGGCTTCCTTGCGCTGTTCAATTTCGCGGTTCAGCGCGTCGGCTTTGGATTGTAGCTCCGCATTGGCGCGCGAGAGCGCGTCGTGGGCCGCGCCGGCGACCATCATCACCAATGCGGCCATGACCACGAGCAACGCAATGGCGGCGTAGCGAACGAGCCGTGCCCACAGCGCCTCGCGTTCGAAGCGCAGATAGACATAACCTTGCGTCTCACCATCGCGGCGGGCGGGCGCCGTGACCTCGGCGAATGCACCGGAGAAGCGCGGCAAGGCTTCGGAGATCGCCGAGGGGAGAGGCGCCGCGGCGTCGCGGCGGAAGGAGGCGAGCAGGGCGCCGCCTGGATTGTAGATCGCGACAGCGTCGACCTGCGGGTTGGCGGCGAGCGCGTTGGCGAGATCGCGCGCGCCCGCGTCGTCGTCGAACATCAGCGGCGCGACGACGCTTTCGGCGACGATGGCTGCTTGGATGCCGATTTCGCGCAGCTTTTGTGCGCGATAGGCGGCTTCGCTCGCGACACCAATGCCGACACCCGCGACCAGCAAGAACAGCGCGGCTGCCAATGCGGAGCCGCGGTTGAAGCGGAAGGGGGTGAGGGCGCGCAGCATCATGAGCCTGACCTGCGAACCGAAAGCGCGACGGAGAGCAGGCGAGAGCTGATCGTCAGGCCGCCTTCGGTGGCTTGCGCCTGATCGATGTGGAAGCGCACGCGATTGTCGACGACGGCGAAGTGAATGACGCCGCGTGCGCCGGCGCCCGTGGCCGCGTCTGTCACGGTCAAGACAGGGAGGTCGCGTACCGCGCCAAGGGCATCATCGCTGAGTGCGCCGGCGACATACAGCACATGGCATTGTGGCGCGGTGAGCGAGCTTGAAAGCCGCACAATCTGTACGGGCCGGCCGTTGATCATTTGGCCATGGGCTTGGTTCTCAGCCACGCTGCGCAGCGGTTCCGCGCCAGCGACGCAGATGCGGATTGGCGCATCAAGAGCGGAAAACGTGCCGGCGGGCCAATCTACAAACGAAGCGAAGCGATACAGAAAGGTCGCTTTCACCGATTCCTCCGACGACGCGTTTTGTGCGCGCGCGCCGTCGCCGGACGCACCGAACAGCGCGGCCACAACGAACAGGAGGAGGCGCCAGCCCGGCACTATTCAATATCTCCAGCGCGCGCTTATGGCGAAGGAGCGCGACACGGAATTGGCCGGCAAAGACGGGTTGATGAATTCGACGTGGGCATCGTCGGTCAGATTGTAGCCGGAGAGGGCGATGTCTACGTTGTCTGTCAGGCGGTAGTTGATGCGGGCGTCGAGTGCGATATAGCCGGGGACGTGCGGATCGGTCAGTTCGTCGATGGCGCGCATGGACAGATCGAGATCGGTGCGCTCGCCGATATCCATCAATGAGCGCAGCGTAACCTGATAGCTCGGATCATTGCCGGCGAACTCGACGCCGAAAACGTCCGTGCTGCCCGGCTTGATCGCGAGGTCTTTCTCCAACAGCGACGCGCCCCAGTTCAGACGCCACCAATCGGTCAGCGCGAACGCTCCCCAGGCTTCGATGCCGTAGGTTTCGCCTTCCATGCCGTTGCGGATTTCGAGCGGGAACACGAACGGGCTAGTGGCCTCGAGAGTGCGCAAATCGTCATACACATTGTAGAAGGCCGAGATCGAAAACCAGAAGGCCTCGTTCGGCTGGCCGCGATAGCCTGCTTCGTAGGCAACGACTTCCTCCGACGTGAAGTCGGGCCCGCCATCGAGAAGTCCTGGGTTCATCAAGTCGGTATCAAAACGCGACGGCGTGCGCACGGCGCGCGAAACGGAAGCCCACACGAGAGACGCGCCGGTCGGGCGCCAAGCGACGCGTACGTTCGGCAGGTATTCGAGATCGGTGTAGGAATTGCTCTCAAGTTTGAGGCCGAGGATCAGATCGAGCCGCGGGCTGATACTGATCGTGTCCTGACCGTAAATGTTAAAGTACTGCAGTGTCTCTTCGTCGGGATCGAGGAACACCGTGCCTGGGCCGGGCTCGAACTCATCCATCGTGACGCGTGCGCCCGCGCCGACGACGATCTCATGCGCGTCGAACGCGCTGAGATTGTATTGCGCGTCGATTGCGGCGGAATTGACGGTGGCGAGGATGCCGCTCGCGACTTCGCGGGAGCTGCGATCGACATAGGCTTGCGTTTGGAATGTGGAGCCGCCGTCGAAACGGTGCGACCAACGGGCGATGAGGTTGGCGCCGCTGATGCTCGGATCGGCGACAGCGCCAGGCGCGCCATCCGCGCCGCCGAGATATGCGTCGCCTTGCACGCTGATGGCGTTGCGCCCGCTGCTCCAATCCGTTCGCGCACCCACTTGGTAGGAGCGCCACGGCGTATCGGTTTGGTTGCCGCGCGAGAGCGCGGTTCCATAAATACGCCAAGCCGTATCGCCGTTGCCGAGCCGGCCGCCATAGCGAGCGCCGAGCGATGCGTTGTGCTCGCTGCCCGAGCCCGTGAACAAGCCGCCTTGCGTCTCGTGCGCATCGCGCGAGACGATGTTGATCACACCGTTCACGGCGTTCGCGCCCCAGAGTGCGCCGCCTGGCCCGCCGACCACTTCGATGCGCTCGAGATCTTCGATCAGCGGATTCTGTTCGTCCCAAAACACGCCAGAGAAAAGCGGCGTGTAGAGGATGCGGCCATCCATCACGACCAAAAGCTTGTTGGCGGTGCCGCTATTTTGGTTGAAGCCGCGCGAGGTAATTGCGTAGTCCGACGCTTGAATCCGCGCGACCTGCAGGTTTGGCGCAAGGCGCAGCGCCACCGGAATGGAGCGCACGCCCGCGCGCTCGATATCATCAGCGGTGATCACGAAGACCGAGGCGGGCGCTTCGCCCACAGGCTGGGCGCGGCGGGAGACGGAGGTCACCTCCACCTGGCTCAGTTCTTCAAGCGACAACTGGCCCAGCGGATCGGTGCTCTGAACGTTGTTCGGAGTGGCAGCCTCTTGGGCTACGGCCGTGGCCGGCCAAGCCGCCAAAAGCGCCACGCCCGCCAGCAATGCGCAGGCTGGGGACACGGCCCGGCGCTCACCAAACGGTTGAATCATCCCAACCCCCGCCAAAGACAACGTACGGTAATGCCTGGCAGGGCGACTGGGTTCCCTGCGATCCGGCGCCGAAACGGCGGGCTGTCTGGACGAATCCAGCCCTTCCAGCGCATATCCACCCCGGCGCGAGCGTGGCGAAACTGGTAGACGCAGCGGACTTAAAATCCGTTTTGCGAGTGGCCATAACCATCTGTTAGCCCTCGCTTTTCTTCTTCGAGCGCGCGAGGCGTTCGGGACTATTTCGGGAGATCGCCGCAAAGCCGGCGCGCAGGTCTTCCTCGCTCACGCGGGCGTAGCGGATGGTCGATTGCAGCGAGGCGTGGCCGAGAGCTTCTTTCACGAGCTTCAGATTGCCTTCGGTCGAACGCAGCAATTCGGTGCCGACGCGATGGCGCAAGCGATGGATCTTGGTGCCGAGCCCAGCCGCCTTCAGCGCCTCGCGCATCTGGTAGTCGCCGCGGTTGCGGCTGACAGGCACGAGCTTGCCGCCGAACTCGTCGAACCAGATGTGTGGCAGGCCGGCGGCCTTCGCGCGCGACCAGCGCGCAGCGATCGCTTGGGTGTGTTCGGGCAGCAGTGTGATCGTCAGCGTGACATCCTTCTTGCGCCGCTTCTTTGGGACCGAGATTTTGTGCTCGGCCGGATCGAACCAGTCGGGATGAAAGTACACCTCGCCGGCGCGCAGGCCGTAGCTGTAGACGATCTCCGCCATGAGCTGGACCCAATCGGCGGTGCGGGCGTTGCGGCGCTTCTTGCGCTGCTTGTCGGCGCGCGCATCTGCGGCGGCATCCAGCGCATCTAGCTGGCGGTCGCTGATTTCGGGCGGATGCTCGACCGTCTCTTCGGTGGTGAATTTGCCCCACTTGATGCGTGGCAGCGGGTTTTCGTCGCTGTCCAGATAGCGCCACACGGCGCGCAGCGCGGCGACGAAGCGGTTGATCGTCGTGTCGCTCGGCAGCTTCTTGCGATAGGGGATGGCGCGGCGCTTGCGGATCGCCTTGGCGATGTCTGTCTCGCGGATCGTCACCATGCGCTTCGTGGGGCCGAGCAGCTTGATCCAGAGCAGCAGCTGGCGCTCGCGATCGGCGGCGCTATCCAAGCGCTCGCCGACGTTCACCCACCAGCTTTCAACCGCCACGTCCACCGTCATCTCCGGAGCAGCCGTATCGAGCTGCTGTTGAATGCCTGACGCGCCAAGCCGCGCGCGTTCGTTTCTCAGTCGCCGCTCACAATCTTCAGCCGCGCGTTTGCTCTCGCTCCCTGTCGAGCCGTGAAACCTCTCGCCTTTGACGACGAAGTCGTAGTGCCAGTACGGAGAGTTTTTTGGCTTGTAGACAGACATGTTTCGCCCCGCAGAAACGCCCGCAGATCAGCCTCAGTGAAACGCCGAGTCCGTTCGCCCACCAAGACGGTGCGGATGGCGTTGCTTTCCACCAGGCGCCGCAGCGTCTTTTCGTCAAGGCCAAGCGCCTTCGCCGCGTCCGATGCGGTGATCAGGGCCCGCCCCTCGAAAGCTGTGGAGATCGCGTCCACTATGCCATCTCCCGCTCGCCAACCATGATCTCGTCCCACTGCCGGCGCACGTCGTCGCGGTTGATGCCGGGGATGATGCGCGTGACGGCGAGGTCGAAGAAGCGCTGCATCAGCGCGTCGAACTCGACGTCATCCATCTTCGCAAACGAGATGCTGTCGGGGATCAGAACTGTGCGGCCGGCTGCGTCCTTGAAGCTCTCGCAGAAGCCGAGCGCGCATTGTACCGCCGCGCGGAACTTCGTCATCGTCGGGTAGGTCGTCTGGTGCGGATAAAGCACCCGCAGCAGGGCGAAGTATTTCTTGAGATAGCGCAGGTTTCGCGGGCGCGTGATCTCGACCTTCAGCGTTTCGCCGACCTTGTAGTCAGCGAGCACTTCCTCGCCCAGCGCATCGAAGGCGCGCAGGCCGGTGAGATCGCGACGGAGGAAGGCGATCTCAGCCATTACGCCGCCGCCCGCGCCTTGAGCGCTTCGATCGTCTCGTTGATTTCGTCGATGAACTTTTCCACTTCGCGCTCGGTGTTACCGATCAGCGCCTCGTCGCGTTCGAAGCGGCGTACGAAGAAGCGCATATCCTCCGGCATGCGCGGATCGAACGAGACGAAGTCGCACCACGCACGGTTCGTGCAGGCCATTTGCCATTGCATCTGCAGGCGGTACTTCTCAGGGATGCCACCACCGAGAAGCGTCTCGATGTGCGTGGACGTGTTCGGGCATTTGAACTCGACCAGACCGTCAGCCTCGACGAAGCCGTCAGGCGTGGCGCCGGCCCATTTTATCTTGTCGTGCTTCACCAATGCCGCCGGACCACAGGTCACGTCGGAGCGAAACTCGTAGGCGGCGCGTGCTTGTGGCTCGGTTTCCGTGCCCCAGCGCATCGCGTCATTGGTGAAGCGTGGCGCGGCGGTGCCGGTCAGGCGTTCGGCGACAAGCTCGGCGGCGTAGTTGGCGCGCGCCGCGCCCCAGCCTGTTTTCGTGCGCGCCAGCACATCAGAGATGCGCGAGGCGGTCACAAGCCCAATGCGGGCCGTTGCCCAGAGAGGATCGGATTGCAGGATCATACGACGTGGCTCCAGTTTTTGCCGCGCCGAATGCGGCTCACTTGCGCTTGGCTCACAGAGAAGCGCTCGCCGACCTCTCGGCACGTGCCGAGTGCGGCGCGGATCGCGATCACTTGTGCGCTCGTCAATTTCGCCCGCCCGTGGGTGTCGCCACGGCACATCGTCCCATGATGATGTTTGTCGGAGTGATTGCCGGCGCGCGTGTCCCAGCGGAGGTTCAGCAGTCGATTGTCATCCCGCTTCCCGTTCCCGTGCGCAGCCTCCAACCCAGGTGGACGCGGCCCAACAAAGGCACTCAGGACAAGGTCGTGGACATAGCGGTGCTCGTGCCGTCCCTTGTTGGACAGTTGCACTTTGCGATAGCCAACGCCCGCCGCGCTGGGCCGAAGAATGCGCTCACAGACGCGATGGCGTCGCAAGCACCGAACACGACCGAGATCGGAAACCTCGTACAGGCCAACCCAGCCAACGACAGGAAGCCAGCGCTCGCTCACGACTTAGCCCTCAGCTTTCCCTCAAGCGCCGTTTGAGCGTTCTTGAATTGGGACTGGCGCAGATCGGGGAGTGCGTCGACCTTGAAGTACGCACAGAATTTCTCGACATCTGAGTCGCTCTTGGCCACCAGCGCTTGCAGCGTTGCCAGTTGCGTTTCTGTGATTGCCGGATCGCCGCCTGCAGCTTGGCCATCATCATCTGCCTCGGAGGCGGAAAGGCCCAGTGCGAGCGTTAGCGTGTAGCGCTTCAGGTACTCGACCGTTGAGCCGATCGCCTGGATCGCGTTCTTGCTGCCGGACGCGTCCGGG
Source organism: uncultured Terricaulis sp. (assembly GCA_964653495.1). GTDB lineage: Bacteria > Pseudomonadota > Alphaproteobacteria > Caulobacterales > Aquidulcibacteraceae > Vitreimonas. Next base: position 36,622 of record CAZZFE010000002.1, read on the forward strand.
GCGCCGGAGAGCGTTGTTTCCTCGCAGTGTCCGTCGCGGTGCGACAGAACGCACGTGACAAAGATTGAGGCACCCTCCTGCCGCGATCGATAGCGGTAGGACAGCCCAAAATCCGCAAGGATCGGATCAACCTCTTTCGCGTAAGCGCTGAGGTCAGCGTATTTGCTGTTGTTGCCCTGGCGGTTTTTGGTAACGGGTTTGATTTTTGCTTTGGCACTAGCGACCGCCGCATCGAAGGCGCGCTGAGCGAGCTTTTTCTCGTGCCGCTCCTGCAGGTCCATAAGTTTTTCGAGGACGCTTAGGTCGTCGCCACGCTCCAGGGCGCGACCGAGCAAGTCCATTGGGGTCAGCGCGCCGGTGTTAAGCGGCTCGCCCACCTGCACCTCGCGCACCGGTTCGATCACATCAAGGCTCATTTGCACGGCTCCGGTTTCGGTTCTTCTTGCGGCGGCGGCTTCGGCAGCTTGGCGATCACGCGCGCCATCGCGGGACCGGCGGCGATCACTCGGCCAACGCCTTGGCCGCGTTGGCGAACGCGCCGGCGGCCAGATTGATGTCGGTGGCGGTCAGGCCCTCAGGCCATTTCGGATCGCGGTTGGTGAGCGAGAGCATCAGCCGCTCGCTGTTGCGCGCGCACAGGCCGATCGGATCGTCGTGCATCGGCAGCGCGTCGGCGCAGACCCGGAGCATGTTGGCGATCTTGGCGTGGACCGAGCCCGCCATGTCCCGGAGGAGCGCCTGGGCGGCCTCCACCGGCGTGGGCAGGGCCACAGGTTTGGCCGGATGGCAGATGGCTGCCGCGTCTTCGAGCGTCACAGATGGCCTCCCAAAATCGATGGGGCGACCATACGGGGGATATGTCCCTCAGTCAAGCGGGGCGGGGGATTATTCCCCCGGCTATTTTATGTGTTCCTCGCTACCAGACGTTGCCAAAGAGCAATGATTCCGCGCCAGCACAGGGCGACAAGAAACGCGACGATCAGGACGGCGATTGTCTTAGGTAATAGGTCGGAGGTGCGCAGTGCGTACGCCAGACCGCTCTCGTTGGTGAGCGACGATTCAACATTGGCGCAGAATGTTATGTCGTATGCGCCGGCTCGGCATTCTGCTGCGAGTGACTCGCGTATTGTGAGGCGCGCGTAGAGTGTTGGTGCGATGTAGAGCGTCAGAAAAATCGCGCTCATAACGAGCCACGCTTTGCCGAGCGCGGCCATCAGCGGCGCATCGAGCGACGCACCCACAAGATCGGCGAAGCGGCAACCACCTCGGCGTCGTGTATCGGCTCAGCGTTGTGCGAGATCAGCGTGTAGAGGCCTTTGCGCGAGCCGGGCAGTAGCGTTTTGACCAGCCATTGGTCGTTCGACAGAATGCACACGCACTCAAGGTTTATGTAGGCGGAGGGATCGTCGGTCTGCTCGCCCCAGAACACGACATCGCCATCGCGCAGGGCAGGGAGCTGCGACGTGCCGCGCACGATCGCAGCTCCCGCAATGCCAGTGGCGCCAGGCGGCGCTTCAACGCGCTCTAAAGGCGCATCGTCTGTTACGCGTGTGATCACCGCCCCGGCTCCCACGTACGCTCGGACTTCGATTGGCTCGACTTCCTCGTCGCCAGCCCCGGTCATCAAATAACCTAAGCTGGTTTTCAGCAAGGGTGCGACGAGCGCAATTGATTGAGCCGATGGGTTTTGTGATTTGCCGTTGAGGACATCGCGCAAGTAATCGCGCCCCAAGCCGGCGTCACGGCTTACCGACGCCGCGCTTAAACCCAGCGCGTCCAAGCGTTTTCTTATGCGATCGGCGAGGCTCATGGAGGGGGAACAATCCCCCATGCTCGCATGACGGAGCAAGGAAGATGTATCCCTTGACAAACGAGGGACATATCCCCCACTCTGGCCCCCGCCATGGTCGACATCCCCTCACTGCTCCGCCGCGCGGATACTTACGCACAGGCAACCGGCCGGTCTATCGGCGGCGTATCAAAAGCGATTTTTGACGACGTGCGCACCCTTGGGCTGCTGAAAGATGGATCAAAGGCCATCACGCTTGAGCGGTTGGAGAACGCCGACAATCGGCTGGCGACCCTCGAGCGCACCGCCATGGAGCGGGCTCGGGCATGAGCTGGGCCGCAGCCTCCGCCATTTTGCTCGCGTGGGCGCTCTGCGGGGCGCTCGCCGCTTTCCTGTTTCTGCAAGCTGAACACCAAAACGCGCGCTTCGCCGAGCGACAGCGCAGACGCCGCCGCGCCTTCAACGCCGCGTGGCGAAGGATTTCCAACACCTAGACGAACGAGGGGGCCGCATGGGCTGGACGGAAGATCGCATCGCGACATTGCGGAAGCTGTGGGCCGAGGGCCTCAGCGCGCGCGAGATAGCAAAAGCGCTTGGCGGCTTTGAGCACTGCCGGGACGGTGGCCGAAACGCTGTCATCGGCAAAATCCATCGTGTCGTTCTTCCGACCCGCAACACGCCGCCACGCCGGCCCCGCGCCGCGCCACGCATCGTTGTCGCCCGTCCGCGATCACGGCCATCAAAGCCGCGATCGCCGATCACGGGCAGCTTTAAGCGGCTGCCGATGCCGAAAACAAAGCCTCAGGCGTTGGCGCTGCCCGCGAACGATCCGAGCTACCTCATCGCTGCCGCGCTACTCGCGAAAGCGGGCGCCGCCGAGCGCCGCCGTGACGCGCTGCGCAATTCGGGGTTCGCGCGGTGAACCTCAAGTCCATCGAGGCCGAGCAGGCGCTCTTGGGCGCCGTGCTGATGACGAACCACCTCATCGAGCGCGTGTCCGTGCGCGCCGAGCATTTCTGCGACCCTGTCCATGCCGTGATCTGGGAGGAGGTGACGACGCGTTATCGCGCCGGCCGCCTCGCTGATCCGGTGTCGATGCGCGATTGGGCGGCGATCACGCTGGAGAAAATGGGCGGGGTCAAATACCTGCTCGACCTTCACGGCAACGCCGCGCCATTGCTGCCGCAAGTGGTCGAATACGGCGAGGTGATCCGCGATCTCGCGCGCCGCCGCTCCGTGACACAGGCCGCGCGGATCGCGATCAACGAGGCCGAACGCGGCGAGGTCGACTCGCTCTCCGAGCTTGAGCGGCGCTTGCAAGAGATCGCGCTGCTCGACGTCGATGCCGACGATTGGAAGCACAAGGGCGAGTCGATCGCCTACGCCGTAGAGCGCGCCGAATTGGGCGAAGCTGCCGGCATTTCCACCGGGTTCGCCAAGCTTGACGAGATGATCGGTGGCTTGAAGCCCGCGCTCTACATGCTGGGCGCGGCGTCAAGCATGGGCAAGACGACGCTGCTCAGCGCCATCTCGCGCAACGTCGCAGCCCAAGGCTTAGCCGTGGCCGAGTTCATGCTTGAAATGGACGAGATGGAGGACGGCCTGCGCTCTGCCGCCGCGCTCGCGTTCAAGAACGATCACCGCGTTCTGAGTCCCCACTACCTGTCAGCCCAGCGTGGCTCGCTTTCCGCTGAACAATGGGCGGCGATGCGTGGAGCGGCGAAGGCCGCGGCGCACCTGCCGATCTACACGGACTGGCGCCCAGGCCGCAGCGTGAGCCAGATGGAGGCCGCCGCCCGGCGCCTGTTCGCGAAGCTCCGCCGCGAGAAGAAGGCCGCTCCTGGCCTCGTTGTGATCGACCACGAGGGCCTCATAGCGGCCGAGCCGGGCGCGCGCTTCAGCAGTCAACTCGAACGCACGAACGCGCGCGCCGAAGCACTCATGGCGCTGCCTAAGCGCCTTGGCGTGCCGGTTTTGATCGCGGGCCAGCTCACCAAGGATGGAAAGCGCGCTGACGGTCAGGAACGCATGCCGAGCACTGACGATTGGAAGTACGGCGGCGCGCTCGTCGAGGCCGCCCAGGCCGTGATGCTCGTCCATCGCAAAGCCTATTACGCCGAGCGGAAGCCGCCACACCTGCGCTCCGACGAGGACTGGCGCGACAGTAAAAGCCGAGAGGCCACCATCGTCGTCGACAAGGCGCGCGGTGGCCGGCGCGGCCAGTTCACGATCCTCATGGACATGCCAACAGCGGCGGTTTGGGAGGACGCGGCGTGACCGCGCCACGCCTCTCCGTCATTCCCGCCGCCGCCGCAACCGACAAGCGCCTGTCCGCGCTCGACGTGCGAATCCTCGCCATTCTTGGCCAGGAGCAGCAGCGCCACGGGTTTGCACACATCAACCGTCGAAAGCTCGCTGAGTGGGCCAAGTGCTGCGAGAGCAGCGTGCCGCGCTCAATCCGCAAGATGGAGTCGCTCGGCTACGTCGAGCGCCGGCAGGCGTTCGACGGCAAAGTGCAGTCGGCAAACGACTATCGGGTGAAGCTCGACTTGCCGCTGGATTACGCGGCCGAGAAGGGGGGCGCCAAATCGGATACGGGTGTCCGGGAAGATACGGGTAGCAAATCGGATACGGGTATCCTGGAGGATACCCCCCATATCTTGCGTCCAAATTTCTCGGATACCCGTCCTAATCGGGATACGGGTATCCTCCAGGATACGGGTGGCGGATCGGATACCCCCCCTGAAAAAGAAGTTTCCCCCACACCCCCTTCAAGAAAAATAACCCCCTCCAAAAGAACCCCTAAAGGGGTTCAAAAAGGTTCCCCCAATCCGCCGGGTTTCGACGAGGCTTGGGAGCTTTGGCCGAAGCACCATCGCCATTCCTCGAAACCCCAATCGCTCCAGCGGTGGGTCAAACTCGGCGCCGAGCCGAGCCAGATGCTCGAGGCGATCCGGCTGTACCTCGCAAGCCCTGACGCCAAAAAGGTCACGCCAGACGGCGTTATCGGCGGCTTCGTCAATGCCTTCGAAGTTTGGCTGAACAAGTACGCGTCGTTTTGGCTCGAGCGGGCGGCCGGCACGAACACCAACGACCTCAGCGCTGCATGGCGCATCTGGGAAGCCTCCGAGCACACCTTTTGGGATCGTCAGCGCTTCGGGCCCGCGCCTGGAGAACCGGGTGGCCCGGCGCTACCCGAGCCTGAAGTCACCGACCTCTTCGCAGCAGGGAGCGCCCGATGACGCGCATCAGCGTGACGATTCCGCCGAGCCTCAGCGCCAGCGAAGCATCGCAAGCGCGTGCCGACCTTTGGGCCTCGCTTGAGCCCTTGCTGGTGTCGTCGCTCGGCGCCGAGGGCGCGGCCGAGTGGATGGAATTCGCCGCCGTGCAGACCCGCCTCAAAGCCAAGCGCACGCCGCTGGAGCACGCAGCATGAGCCGCCACGAGGACAACTTCCAAATCCAGGTGGTCGACTTCCTGACGCGCAACGGCATCTACGCGCGCCACATCAAGAATCAGGGCCGGTGGTCTGTCGCGTATGGCGCTAAGCTCAATCGCATGGGCCGACGCAAGGGCACTGCGGACTTGGAGTGCATCACCCAAATCAACGAGCACCTTCCACGAGGGATATTTATGCTGGAGTGCAAGCATCCGCCGCGCATGTTGCCGAGCGGAAAGCGAAGCCGCGTCATTCCCAGGCTGGATCGTGATCAGCAGGATGTGGCCGACACATTGGCTAAGCTCGGCATCCCGACAATTTGTGTGAACACGCTGGAGGATGCGGAACGCTTGATCCGTGCATTCGGCGTGCCGTTGCGGGGGCGTGTGCAATGAGCCGCGCCCGCCGCTGGACCGAAGACGAACTGCAACGCTTGGCCGAGCTGCGTGCGGAAGGCCATGACGTCAAGGCGATCTGCAACACGCTTGGCCGCTCACGTTGCTCGGTCGAGGAAAAGATCGAACTGCTGCACCAAGGCCGGGTAGGGCAACCGCGCCACCGCGACACTCCAGACGCGAAGCAACCCTACGATCCGGTCAAAGACAATCCGCGCCTGCGCGCACTGCTGGGAGGCAGCGATGCAAGCTGATTGGCGTGACACCTGGCGCTTCCTCCGCCGCGCATTCGATCTCTTGCTGCTCGCCGGCGCTGTGTGCTTCGCCGCGCAGATCGCCATTGTCGGAAAGGGCATGATGCAATGAGCCAGTCCCACGCCGCCAAGCGGGCCCGAGAGCGCTATAACGTCGATCTGAGCAACGCTGATCTGCGCGCGATCTGTGATCAAATCAAACGCGGCGAGAACGCCACGATCGAGCGCGTGATGCGTGACGGCCTGCAGCGCATCGTGGTGTTGTTCCAGGGCCGGGCGCTGTTCGTCCTCTACAATCCGATACGCAACTGGATCGTGACGATCTATCCGCACGGCTGGCACGCCGACTTGCGCGAATCCAGCCGCAAGGAATTGCACCAACGCGAACGGAGGCGGCGATGAAACGCCCACGCCAGATGCGGCCCACCGAAGAACGCATGCGCGACAGCAACCCGAGCGTCGCGCGCCAAGCTCAGCAGCAGCACCAGGCCGAAGCCGGCCGCCAGCGATACGGTGGCGCGGTGGGCTTTCCTGTTGGCCCTGGCGGGGTTGTCACGCGCCCTGGTTCGATCCGGCCCAGTCGCACGCCGGCGCAGGACGCCAGCCAGCGCGCCGAGGCGACGTCGTTCAGCGAAAACGCCGTGCGCGGCTCGCAACATCGCGTGCGCGGGCCGGCGGTGCCGGGCGGGCCGGAACAATCGATGATGCCAGTTGGCCCTGGCGGGGTCGTCAGCGAAACGCCGATCGCCATGGCGGTGCGCGCGACCGGCACGCCGCAGCACTATCTCGACCGGCTGATCGTGCAGGAATCGGGCGGCGATCCGAACGCGCGCGCGCCCACGAGCTCAGCGACTGGCCACGCGCAATTCATCGACTCGACGTGGCTCGGCATGGTGAAGCGCTATGGCGGCCGCTACGGCGCTGGCGATCTCGCTCAGCGTATCGTTCAGACACGAGGCGGCGGCTTCCGTGTCGACGACGCCAACACGCGCCGTCAGATCCTCGACATGCGCACCGACCCCGCCTGGGCAGCGATCATGGCGGGCCATTTCGCGCGCGAAAACGAAAGCACGCTGCGCGCTCAGCTGCGTCGCCCGATCCGCGAAGGCGAAGTCTACCTTGCGCACTTCCTCGGCGCGGAGCAGGCGGCCGCGTTGTTGCGCGCCGCCGACCAGGACCGCGATACCCGAGGCCGGCGACCAGCCACGCAATTCGTGACGCCACAAGCAGCAGAGGCGAACCGATCGATCTTCTACGAAGGCCGGCGCGCGCGCACCGCGAATGAGGTGGTGACGTTGCAGACGCGGAAATTCAGGCCGGCGATTTTTCGCGGCGGCGCGGAGGTCACACCGTGAGCGGATCGCGCGGCGCACACACCGTGATGTACGCGTACCAGCCCGGGCCGGCGATTACGCGCGCGTCGGGCTGCTCAATCCACGCATCGCGGGCCGCAATGCAATCCGCCTCGGTGGCGAAGCCTGGAATGTCGCGCTCTTGGGTGAGCAGCGGATCAGTCTCGGCAAGGCCGGGCGGCAAGAACACGAGCGACAAAAGCAGCGTCCACATGGACGCACCGTAACACAAGAGCAGGGGCGAATAAATGGGACGACAGCTCGGAAGAAATCGCGGCGGGTTACTCGCCCGCTCGCCAGATAGCGCCGTGCAGCGCAGGCAGGCGCGTGCAGAGGCGTCAGCCGCTTCGGCGGGTGTTCTTGGCGGCGGCTCCTCCCTGGCGAGCGTGACAAGCACCAGCGCGTCGATCGCTGCCCAGCAGTCCGCAGCGCTCGCCACGCCCTATGCCGCCTATGTCGGCGTGATCAGCGGCGATGGCGGCGGTCAGTCTCAATTCGAGCAAGGTGCGTGATGGCCATTCTGTCGGAAGCTCGAGCCCTGAGCATCATCGAGGGCGTGGCGAAGCGGCACGGCACCAATGTCGAGGCCGTGATCTGTACCGCTTGGGACAGGGACAGCGTGTTGGCACGGCAGGAAATCGCGTGCCGGCTTCGCGACGAACTCGGCTGGCCCCAACGCCGCACCGCCGAACTGCTCGGCTGTTCGCCGGCACGGGTCTGCTCGCTAATCCGTGAGCACGAAATTTCGGTTGAGCGCGCCCGGCGTTTGCTGGGCGTGACGGCGGTTGTGCGTGGCGTCGACGAGGATCGCTTGGCCGAAGCCGAGGCCCGCGTGCGCGAGTTGGAAGAAGAGCTCGACCGCCTCACTGGTTCCCATGCGGCGATGCAAGTGGCCGAAGCGCTGCGGCTCTACGACCCGCGCACGCCGACCGATGACCCCAAAGCGCAATTGAGCCTGCGCCTCGGCATCACGCTGTCGATCCTGATGGAGCATTACCCCCGGCCCGTGACGGGCGAGGCGCTTGTTTCGCTTTATGACGAAGCCTGCGAACGCCTGAACTACGGCACGATGCGCGGCGCGACGAACAACCTGATCGCCAAGAACGTGGGCCAGATCAATCAATGCTTCGAGGGCCGCGCCTGGCCAAAGCCGTGCGAGGCCGGCCCGTTCTCAAATTCTCGCCGCCTGACGGATGCCGCGGCGCTGTGGCTCCACGAACGCTTCAGCCTGCTGCGCCGATCACAGATCGCCGCCGCCGCCGAGCGTTCAGCCTCAGTTCCCGTGCTGGGGGCCACCATAGCGGCCTGAGGAACAAGCATGGTGCAGTCAAACGTCCGCGCGGTGCCGACCGACATCAACGCCGCCAAGCAAGCGGCCGATGCCGAGCGCACGAAAATCCGCGCCGAGGGCTTTGCTGAAGGCAAGAAGGCCGCCGAGCATGCGCAGGGACCACGCACCGTGGCGATCGCCGCGCTTTGCTCGCTGGCCGCTCTTGCCGTGGGCGCATTGGGCGCCGTCTCGCTTTACGAGAAGGGCATCTTCACCGGCGGCGCTGTCACCGATCAAACCCTGCGCCGCACCGTGCCGCAGCCCGTCGCGCCATTTTCAATCACGTACCCAGAAGATCAGTCGTCCGCCTATGACCGCAACAGCGCCAAGGCGCGCGAAGGCGTGATTGACCCGCGCACCGGCCAACCCGCGAGAGCGCCGCAATGATCGGCCTGATCCGCGACATGATCCGCCAAGCGCGCGGCCTCACGCCCGGCGGCTTCGTCACCAAGCTCTACCACGAAGCGCCGAACCGCCCGCTGGTGCGCGTCCTCGTCTCGCGCCACGCGGAGCACGGCTTCGTGTTTCAGAAGGTGAGCGCGGAGTTCCCCGTCGAGATCGCCGAGTGGCACGCGCGCCAAGCCAATTGCGAACCCGACACGAGCCGAGCGGCGCGCGACGCGCTGAAAGCCGAGATCGTCAAGGACAAGGCGATTTGGGCGGAGCCGCAAACCGCATGACCGACATGACGCCAGCCCCCGAGCCCAAACTGCTAGGTGAGAACGCCGCAGACCAGGCCGATTTCTCCATCGGCGTGGCCGACAAGGATGGCCGCGTGCTGGTGCGCTTCAATTCCATGGTGCGCTGGTTCGATCTAGCGCCGCAGCAAGCCATCGGCCTCGCCGAGATGCTGATCAACAGCGCCTACAAGGCGCGTGAGTCCGACATGGCGAGCAAGGGCCTCGTGATGCCCAAGCCCAACAGAGCCGATCGCCGCAAAGCCGCGGCCCAAGGAAAGCACTGATGAACCTGACCCAAATCGCAGAGCGCGAGCAATCGCTGCGTGGTGAGATCAAGCAAGCCGACGCCGATGTGTCGGAAGCGAAACTCCATCTGCACCGCGCCGAGCAAGCACTGGAGCGCGCCAAGCTCGACCTGGAGGGCGCCGAACAACGCGCCGCCGAGAAGCGCACCGAGCGAGATGACCTCGCCAAGCTCGCGCACGCTCAGATCAGCCAGTGCGGAGAACCCGCGCCGGCGCAAGCCGAAGAGGCCAGCGGGGAGGAGGTGATCCAATCTTCGTCGGGCGAGGGGCCCTCACCAGATCATGCTTTCATCCCCCTCGCCGACGACGACGCAGCGGTGCTGGCGCGCATTGACGGCGCACTCACGGCGCCAGCGCGGCATGAAGGCGAGAGCCGCCCCAACGGCGCATGGTAGCCGCCACAGCCTCGCTCAGCCTGATCGAAACCGAGGCCGGCTGCATCGACATCGACCTGCAGCAAGTCCTCGAAGCCCGCAGGCAGGCCGACGACAAGCTCAAGGCGCTCCAGGCCCGTTCACAAGAGGCGCGTAAGCTTCTGGACAGGATCGATGCTGCGATCGCCTCAGCGCTTGGCGAAGCGAGCCCAGCCAACACGAACACAGAGCAACACACCGATCGCGTCGAGCCCACCCGCAGGGTCAGAGAATGGGACGGCGGCGATGGTGAGATACCGGACGAAGACCTGGATGAAGACTGATGGCCTTCGCATTCATCATGGGCGCGGTGACAGCTCTTGCGGCGGTCTGCGTCGTGCTGGCGATCTCTAGGTAGCGCCATGCCAGTGCTCGACAACCAACGCCATGAGCGCTTTGCGCAGGAGATTGCGAAAGGCGCCCCAGCAGGCCGGGCCTACGAGGCTGCCGGATACGAAGGCGCGGGGGCTGATCAGAACGGCTCGCGTTTGATGAAAAACGATAAGGTCGCAGCCAGAATTCAGGAAATCAAAGAGGCCGCAGCCACCAAAGTCGGCGTCACGGTCGAGCGCGTGATGGGGGAGCTGGCCAAGATCGGCTTCTCAGACATCCGCCAAGCGGTCGCGTGGCGTGCCAATGCGACCCAGATTTCAGAGGATCCAGAGACAGGCGAGCCGAAGATCGTTGCCCACAACGAAGTCGTGCTGATCGACAGCGACAAGATCGATGACGCAACCGCCGGCGCGATATCGGAGATCAGCCAGACCGCGCAGGGCGGGATCAAGATCAAGTTCCACGACAAGCGCGCGGCCCTGGTCGACCTCGGCAAGCACCTCGGCATGTTCAAGGAGAAGGTCGAGGTCACCGGCAAGGATGGTGGGCCGATCGAAACCCATGATGTGAGCGGCCGAGAACTGGCGCGCCGTATCGCCCTGGCGCTGTCGCGCAATCAGGGAGCGGAGCCAGCGAGCGGGTGAGCGGCACGATCAGCCTCCTCGACGACATTCTGGCCCGCTACCACGAACTGCCGCCCGAGGTTCAGGAGCAGGTGAAGGCCGACGCGCTGTCGGCGACCTCGCACATGCTGTGGGTGCCGAATCCAGGCCCGCAGACGGATGCGTATTATTCGGGCGCCGATCTGCTCTACTATGGCGGCGGCGCTGGCGGTGGGAAGAGCCAGCTGCTCACGGGACTTGCCGTCAATGAGCACCGCGTAGCCCGCCTGTTTCGCCGCCAGTTCAAGGACATCGACGGCGAAGGCGGCATGGGCCCCGCACTCGCGCAAATCCTCAAGATGCCGCACGTCCAGCAGAAGCACGTGTGGGCTGCGCCCAACGGCGCCAAGGTAGAGTTCGGCGCTTTCGAGAACGAAAAGGAAGCGTCAGCGTACCAGGGCCGCGCGGCGGACTTCTTCGGCTTTGACGAAGCGGTGCAGTTCCATGAGCACCTTGTCAAATTCATCATCGGTTGGAATCGCCCGGCCGCCGGCGTCGATCCGCTGCAGCGCTGTCGCACGATCTTGGCGTCAAACCCGCCGCTGACGCCTGACGGGCTGTGGATCTTTGAATGGTTCGCGCCTTGGCTTGATGACCGCCATCCGAACCCGGCCAAGGACGGTGAACTGCGCTGGTTTATGGAGATAGACGGCCGGGACACCGAGGTGGAGCGCGACTACGTCCACACCATCGTCGACGGCCGGGGCAATGAAATCCAGGTCACACCGCGGTCGCGCACGTTCATCCCTGCCAGCGTGGTCGATAATCCCGATCTGATGGACGCGGGCTACGCGAACCAGGTCGCGCAGATGCCGAAGCACCTGCAGGACGCGCTGATGGGCAAGTTCAGCGCCTCGCTTGAGGACGACGCGCTTCAGATCATCCCGACAGAGTGGATCATGCGCGCTCAGGCTCGGTGGCGGACCCGCGAGAAGGAAGATCACGGGCCGATGACCGATGTCGGTGTCGATGTGGCCATGTCGCTCAGCGACAACGATGGCGGGCAGGCGACACGCAAGAACGACCGTTTCGTAATCGCGCCGCTGCACCACCTGTTTTACGCCGAGCCAGTCGTGAAAGAGGGGATCGACATCAAGCGGCCAAGCGAGGGCGCTGCCGCTGTGATGGGCGTGGTTCGAGATGGCCCGCGTATCAAGATCGACATGGGCGGCGGGTATGGCGCCGGCATCGCCGAGCACCTGGAGAGCAGCGGCCTCGACGTCATGGGCATGCTGGGCGCGGCCAAGTCGTTCGCGATGGACCGCGACCACAAATACTCGTTCGCCAACAAGCGGGCCGAGTGGATTTGGCGTTTCCGCGAGGCGCTAGACCCTGAGCGGGGCGATCCGATTTGCTTGCCTCCGGGCCGTGAGGTTGTCGCCGAACTGGCCTGCCATCGCTTGAAGCGACCCCTGGGCGAGACGCGCATCATTCAGGTTGAGGACAAGCGCGAGATCATCAAGCGCCTCGGCAGATCGCCAGACATTGGCGAGGCGCTGATCTTCGCGTGGTCGGAGCCAGACCGCGAGCAGAAGAACGATCGCGCCTCGTACAAGCGGCGCTCCAGGTCGTCCCGTTCCCCGCCGGTTCAATCCTCCTATGCGACAGCCAAGGCGAAGTTTCGTCGCGGCAGGTAGGCATGTCTTTCAAGAAGGGCTCGGGCAAGCTGCTGGACGCGGTGTTCCGGCCGCACCGGTTCTTTGGCGCACCGAGTCTGATCGACCCGATGCTGCACCCGAACGACAAGTACAATCAGCCGAAGGTGGCCAAAGCCCCGGACGCGCCGGCGGCGACCGAATTGCCATTCGACGACACCGATGCGCGCGCGCGGCAACGGCAAGCCGATCTGCTGGAGCAGATTCGCTCACGCCGCGGCCGGTCGAGCACCATCATGTCGGGCCGCACGGGCGACACATCCGCCGCGCCGGTGAAGCGCCGCCAGTTGGGCTACGGCTGAGATGGAGCGGTGGAGCGCCAAAGAGGTCTGCGAGCGCAGCGACAAGGCGTTCGCGCGGTTCAGCAATGCCTTGAACCTGTGGCAGGCGATTGCCGAAATCTTCTACCCGGAGCGGGCTAACTTCACCTCGCAAATGACGCCGGGCGAGGAGGTCTATCTCAACATCTTCGACGGCGAGCCGATCATTCTGCGCCGCGATCTGGCCAATCAGCTGGGCGCCATGCTCCGCCGCGGCGAATGGTTTCGGTGCAAAGCCTACCCAGACGCGCTCAACCAAAGCGATGCGGTCAAGAAGTGGAGCGAAAGCGCCACCGAGACACAGCGCAACGTGATCTACGCGCCCCGGACCAACTTCAGCGCGGCGTTTCAGGAGAGCGACAACGATTACGTCGCGTTCGGCACGTCGGTGCTGCAGCACAGCTACAACACGCGGAAAACCGGGCTGCTGTTCACCTGCCTGCACCTGCGCGACTGCGCTTGGTACGAGAACGGCGACGGCGATGTGGACGAGTTCTACCAGCGCATGAAGCTGTCGCTCGGTGAGATCAAGGCCATGGGCCTGAAGATCCCGGACAAGCTGAAGAACATCGCCGAGAAAGACCTGCACCACGAAATTGAGGTGCGCCGCTGCGTGATCCCGGTCGATCGTTTCGAACACGGCAAGGGCACGCCGCGCGGGGCGAAGTACGCGGTCTGCTACGTGGCGCCGAGCGAGCAGGAAGACTTGGTGCCGGCGGATGCGCCGAAGCCGTACTTCCGGACTTGGCCCTATCTTGTGCGGCGCTGGATGAAGGTGTCCGGCGAAGCGTTCGGCCGCAGCCCGTGCACCGGCGTGGCGCTGGCTGACAGCCGCATGCTCAACCAGGCGCAGCTCTCGATCATCGAGGGCCTGGAGCGCGCCGTAGACCCGCCGATGATGGCCCCAGACGATGCGGTGGGCGATGGCGGCGTGAACGTGCGCCCGGGCGGCATCACGTTCTATGACCCCGAGCTGGACTACAAGGGCCGCCGGCCCATCGACGTGATCGAAAGCGGGCGTCCCGATTGGGGCATGGAATTCAGCGCCGATCGCCGCTTGTTCCTCGCTCGCGCCTTCCTGCAAAACCAGATCAAGCTCCCAGCGATCGACGGTCAGAAGATGACCGCGACCGAGATCAACGAGCGCATCATCGAGTTCACGCGCTCGGCCGCGCCGATCTTTGAGCCGATGGAAGCCGAGAACGCCCAGCTGATGGATGGCGTGTTCGAACGTATCCGCGATGCTGACGGCCCGGCCAATCCGTGGGGCGGGTTCGAGGAGCCGCCGGAGGAATTGCTCGGCGCGGAGGTGCGTTTCGAGTTCGAGACGCCGCTGACTGAAGCCAAGCGCAAGCTTTTGTCCGAACAGGCGCGCGTGGCGAACGCTTACATCGCCGAGCGGGTGCAGCTGAACCCAGGCATCGTTGACCTGATCGACCAGGACGAGATGGACCGCGCCGCGCTTGAGGGCATCGGCCCGGCGAAATGGTTGCGCAACCGCGAGGATGTCGAGGCCGACCGCGCCGAGAAGGCTCAAGCCCAAGAGATGACGGCCGCCGCGAACCTGGCGCTCTCTCTGGCGACCGGCGGCGGGAAGAACGCGCCGCAATTGCCGCCTCCTGATCCCGTGTCCGCGGCGTTGGCCCAATGACGTGCGACACCGACGACGATTGGCTGGGCGCCGAGCTTCTAGACTGGCTGCTTGAGCATGGCTGATAAGCCTAAACGTCGCGAGCCGCGCGTGCCGGTTACACCGCTCGACCTGCTGCTGCAGGCAATGGGTGCGCCGATGCCCGACGTCGCCACAGTGCAGGCGATCAAAGCTCTGCTGCGCGGCGATGCATCATCAGCCCAGCAAAAGCGCGCCATGGACTACGTCATCAATGAATTGGCTGGCGCGGGCCGCAATTGTTTCACCGGTGAGAGCCCATACGGCACGGCGTTTCGCTCAGGTGCGCAAGGCGTTGGCCAAGCCATCGCGATGATCGGGGCGGCTCGCCGCGTTGGCGTTGAACCCGAAGCGTAACCGCGTTCAAGCCCCGTTCAGCGCCGCGTTTCACACACCCAGCATGGATTGGACCGAACTTCGCACCACGCTTGCGGGCGACAATCAGGACCGCGCGAAAGCCCTTGAGGGCTTCGCCGATCCGAACGCGTTCCTCGAGCACGCGTTTCGCCCAGAGCCGGACTGGCGCAAGGGCATTGCTGGCGAAGATGCGGAAACGCTGAAAGAGCTGGAGCGCATCGACAGTCCGAGCACGCTCTACAAGCGCTTCAAGGACAGCCAGGAATTCATCCGTTCGTCCGGTAAGGTGAAGGTTCCGGGCGAAGGCGCGACAGAGCAAGAGGTCGCGGAATTCCGGAAAGCTGTCGGGGTTCCGGAAAAGCCGGACGGCTACCAGATCACGGTGAAGGCGCCGGACGGCTACGAAGTCACCGAGGGCGACAAGCAATTCCTCGGCTCAATGACGGAACGGCTGCATAAGGCGGGCGCGACACCGGAAATGGTGAATGTCGCACACGAACTTTATTACGAAGCCTCTCACAACGCGCTTCTGGAAGGCGAAGAGAGCTATGCGCAGAGCGCGGTGAAGGCCGATAAAGAGCTTCGCCAGTTCTATGGCTCGCGCTACGACGACTCGATTGCGTTCGCCAACGCCGCAGTGTCGCAATTCCACAATGGCGACGCTGCCGAAGTGCTTGACGCCAAGATCAGCGTCGACGGCTTCACCGGCAATCTCGGCGATTGGCCGCCCTTCGTGAAGATGATGTCCATGATCGGACACCAGAACGCGGGCGACCCGTATTTCCTCAAGGCCGCGGGCAAGTCGGGCGTGGACCCGCAAGCGCGGCTCAACGAATTGATGGCGCTGCGCGTCTCCGACAAGTCGGAAGACCGCAAGCGCTACAACGATCCCGCGGTGCAGGGCGAAATCCGCCGGCTGATTGCTGGTGGCCTGCGCCAACAAGAGATCGCTGCCGCAAGGTAGCGGAATGGTTCGCTCGTGCGCATGGCGACGGCGCATTGAGCAGAACCGGCGGCCACCCCGGACTCAACATCCGGCCCCGCTGACGAAGTGAAGGACTGAAGCGGCCCCGCAAGGCCACCCCGCTTCGACCCGGCATCGCCATCCCATGAATTCTTCGCCGTGCGTTCGCGCGCGCGGTGATGCGTGAGGTGGAGTAGCACGCGCATGAATACGATCGACCAAGTCCTGCGCACCCAATATCAAAGCGAGTGGGTGCAGGACTTCGAGCGCACGAAGGCGAAGCTTCGCCAGTGCGTGATGAGCACCGGCGTTCCCGGCGCCGAAACCGTTTATTTCCCTGTGATCATGCCGGGCGACGAGGCCGTGGAGAAGGCGCGTGACGGCTCCGTGCCGACGTCCGATCTCGACCTTGAGAAAGTCGCGGCGACGGTGCGCAAGCATCACAAGAAGTATCGTATCGACAATTTTGATGCGTTCCGCGCTATGGCCGATGTGCGCCAGGGCATGAGCATTCGCGGCATTCCCGCGATCAACCGCGCCATCGACCGCATCATCATTCAGCAACTCGACACGGCGACGACCAACATGGGCGCCGCAACGATCCTGTCGACGCTCGCCGAGGTTCAGGAATGGACCGAGACGCTCTGGAACGCCGATGTGCCGGACGACGACGGCAAAGTGTGGGGCTTGGTGACGCGCCGCGCCTGGAACCAGATGATGCGCATCAACGAGTTCAAGTCGATGGACTACACGACGCAGAAAGTCGTGGACACGGCCATCGCTTACAAATCGTGGATGGGCGTGAAGTGGATGGTTCACAACGGCCTGACCGGCCGCGGCACGGCATCCGCCAAGTGCTACATTTTCCACGAAAGCGCTGTCGGCCACATGATCAACGGCGATCCGCGCGCCGTCCTCTTCCAAAACGAGGAAGACGACTATTTCGGCGTTCGCTTCGAAGTGATGCACGCGGCGAAGCTCATCCTCCAAACCGGTGTCGTGCAGTACCTGCACAATGACACGACGGCCCTGACCTAAGCGGGAGACTGAACCATGTCTTATGACAGCAATTATCTCGCCAAGAAGGGCCCGTCCGCGGAAGGCCGCATCGGCTTCACGGAGTGGATTTATCACACGACCGACACGCCGCAGACGATCGACACGGCAGGCTACATCTCCGATGCGGCTGAGGTCGTGGGCTCGGTCGCCAAGCACGGCGCTAAGGGCATCCGCAAGGGTGACCTTGTGCATGTCGTTCAATGGTCGGCGCTGCCTGATGGCCCAGAGGATCGCGTGAGTCCGCCAGCCACAGCGCCAACGATCACCGGTTACGGCGTCTTCATGGTCGCAGGCATCAGCGCGAGCACCGGCGCCGCCGACCTTGCGGCGATCTCCTGGGCCGACATCACGAACGAGGATTAATCACCATGTCTTACGCAACTGCGAACGTGAAACTCGTTCAGTCCGCCGGCCGCATGAAGACCTTCGTGTACGACACGACCGACGATATCGGCGACGTCGACGCCTCTGGTTATTTCACCGATGGCGTGTCGGTTCACGCGATGGCGGTCGGCGATATCGTCTGGGTGCGGGATTGGACCTCTGCGGTGCCAACCATGACCGTGGCGGGCCGAAACGCAGCGTCGCTTGCGTCGTTCACGCTTTCCTATGTGAGCGGCATCTCGACCAACGCGGCGACGATTACGGCCTATCCGATCGGCTCCTGATCGTCGGTTCAATACCGGTTCAGCGGGGGAGACGAGGGTGCAAGCCTTCGTTTCCCTCTCTGCTGTCTGGAGCATTCATGGCGCGCCAACCCACGCAACCCGTTCGCGAGCAGGCCGTGCGATGCCCTGCGAAGGCGCTCGTTTGCGAAAGCGATACGATCCGCGCGCGCTGGGTTGGGATTGTGCCGGCCGATCACACGATCGAAGACGTGCTCAACCCGCACTATTTCGGCCACTACACCAATTCGGCCAAGGCGCTCCGCGTCAAAGACGTAATCGAGATCGAGCCGGAGAACGGCCTGTGGTGGGCGTACGCGCGCATCATGGCCGTGCGGCCGAAGCTGCAGCAGGTCGAAATCCGCCTGCTGACCCCGATGCAGGACTACGCCGAAGAATTGCCGCCCGGCTATCGCTGGGAATGGAAGGGTCCGGAAGGCGGCTGGGCGATCTGGAAAGGCAAGCTGCTGATCCTCACCGGCTTCGCCACGCAAACGCAGGGCAAGCTTGAACTGGCCGATGGCATCCGCAACGGCTTCACCGAAGCCACGGGCGCCGCGGCGTGACCACCAAGCTCGACGTGCTCAACGATGCGCTTGTGCTCCTTGGCGAGCCGCGCACGTCGAGCCCTGATAGCAGCGACAAATGGGTGAGGCGGCTCAATCAAGCTTATGACGGCGTCGTTCGCCGCTTGCTCGAGGATCACCCGTGGGATTTCGCCACCAAGCGCGAGAAGCTGACCCTTGCAGCGCTGGGCGACGATGCCGATGGCGATCCGCTGCCGTACGGGCGTGACCTCGCTTACAACAAGCCGGCCGGCTGCTTGCGCATCTGTTGGGTGAACGATAGCGGCCAGGATCCAACACGCGACGACGACGAGCCGGACTACGAGAATGAAGAGGGCCACATCCTCACCAATCTCGACCCCTGCTACATGGGGTTCGTGTCTCAGTACTTCGCCGATCGCGAAGGCGCGTGGCCCGGCAAGTTCGGCTGGGCCGTCTCCACCGAGCTCGCGTCTGTGTGCGCCGAGGTGTCCACCAAGAGCGAGAGCAAGGGCCTCGTGCTCGAGAAGAAAGCCGAGAAGGCGCTGCGCCAGGCCAAATCGTGGGACGCCGCACAGCGGCCGTTCCGGCGCAAGCCCCGCGGATCGTGGGTGCGTTCACGCAGCGCGTACGGCGGTGTGCTTGATCCCGAAAGGAAGTGAGCGAGTCCCACATCCCCTTCGTCACCTTCAACGGTGGTGAAATCGGCGGCGAGTCGATGGCGCGTGTTGACCTCGATGTCTACGCGTCGTGCGCCGAGATCATGGAAAATTGCTGGGCGATCGTGCAGGGCGCGTTGTCCAAGGTGCCGGGCTCGCAATTGGTGGACTTTACCGCCGCGCATGGGCCGGCATGGCTGCTGCCGTTCGTGTTTAACGTCGATCAGACCCGGGGCCTCCTGTTCACCGAGGCGGAGGTCAGGATCGTCGACGGTGATGGCGTGGTGCAGATGGACACCGGAACGGTGGCTGTTGGCAACTTCTCCGATTCCAGCACGGGCGCATCGTCGGTCACGACCGGCTCAACCAGTTCGACGCTTTCCTGCGCCGCGTCGGGCGCGGCAATCGCCCGCTCGACCTGCACCACGACCGATACGGCGCGCGCGGCGATCGGCTTCAGCATCGAGCGTCGCAAAGTGCTGGTGCGCGTCGGCACGTCCGCCGGCGGCGAACAGGTCATGGCCGACACGCTGTTCTATCCTGGTGAGCACGTGCTGCGGCTCTCGCCTGGCGCTGGCACGTTCTACCTGCAATTCACGCTTGAGGATCGCGGCAACGCCATTGTTCGCACGCTGCATGGGGTCAGCGCCGGTGATCTCGTGATCCCGTCTCCTTACTCAGTCGATGATTTCGAGGACATTCGCTACGAGCAGATTGCCGACGCGTTTTGGATTTACCTGAACGGCAAAAAGCGCGGCGCGCGCGCACGCGTGCTTGAGCGGCGGTCTAACCAATCCTGGTCGCTGCGCCTGTTCCGGCCGGAGGATGGGCCGTTCTATCCGTCAAACAGTACCGACGTGACGTTGGCGCCGAGCGATCTTGTCGGCGCGGCGACGCTCGCGGCGAGCTCTGATCTCTTCGTCGCCAGCGATGTTGGGCGCTTGGTCGAAATCAACCACCAGGGCCAGCGCCTGGACACCACCTTGGATGCGCTCGACGATGTCACGGAATCGATCCGCGTCACCGGCACGGAGGCGAACCGCACGTTCTCGTATCAGGTTTCGACCGGACTGACCGGCACGATTGTCGTGCAGCGCAGTTTCGGGAACGACATCGATTGGGTCGATTACGCGACGGTTGTGGACTTCACCAATTTCGTCACCATCAACGACGAACTCGACAACCAGATCGTCTTTTACCGACTCAAGGTCACGGCTTATTCGTCCGGCTCAGCGTCGGCCGCTTTGTCCTATTCGTTAGGTGAAACCACGGGCCATGCGGAGATTGTGGCCGTTGGCAGCGCCACGAGCGCAACGGTGGAAATCTTCGACCAGTTCGGCGCCTTGAGCACGACACGCAATTGGAGCATGGGCGCGTGGTCTGACGGCGAGGGCTGGCCAACGGCGGGCGCAATCCACGACAGCCGGCACAACCTCGTGCGCGACGATCTGTTCTGGGCGTCGGCCTCGGACGATTACGAGAGCTTTTTGCTTGGGGTTGACGATGCGGATTCGATCTCAAAGCGCGTCGGCACCGGCGATGTGAACGTGGCGCAGTGGATCGAAGGCAGCAACCGGCTCCTGATTGGAACGCGTGGCGCCGAGCTTGAGGTGAAGACGACCTCGTTTGACGAGCCAACCACGCCCACGAACGTCAACATTAGGAGTTCAAGCGCGCGCGGCTCCGTCAACGTCCAAGCCGTGCGGGCCGATAAGCGCGTCGTGTTCGTGTCCCGCTCGCGCCGGCGGCTGCACCAATTGCTCTATGACATCGAGAACAATTCGTACCGCTCCGACGACCTGACGCGCTTGCACAAGCGGATCGCGGGCTGGCCGGACGAAAGCGACATTTACGTCGATGAGTTCGACGACGCCGAAGAGGAGGCCGATGGCGTCGGCTTCGTCCAGATCGCTTACCAAGCCGAGCCCGAGCCACGGCTGTGGTGCGTGCGCCGTGATGGCCAGCTCGCCGTGCTCCTGTTCGCGCCAGACGAGGGCGCCTATTCGTGGAGCCGCATCACGCCATCAGGAACGAACGCGGCGTTCGAAAGCGTGTGCGTGCTGCCGGGCAAGAAGGAGGACCGCATCCTGGTCGTGGTGCGCCGCGAGATCGACGGCAACACGCATCGTTTCGTCGAGCGGTTCGCCCCTGAGCAATGGATGCGGCTGGAGAACGCGTGGCGGGTTCAGTGCGGGCTTCGCTACGACGGCCCGCCGACGACCACGCTGACCGGCTTGTCGCATCTGAAGGGCGAGCAGGTGGCGATCTGGGCCAATGGCCGCGTGCATCCGCCGAAGACCGTCGCCGCAAACGGAACCGTCACACTCGATTACGAGGTCACCAAAGCGATCGTCGGTCTCAACTATATCGGCAAGTGGAAGTCGACCAAGCTGGCGTACGGCGCGCGCATGGGCACGGCGCTGGCGCAGAACAAACAGGTCGGCCGCATGGGGATGGTGCTCTATGAAACGCCGGTCGGCGCGGTCGGCTATGGCCGGAACTTCGATGTCGACGAGGCGGGTCAGTTCCTCCACATGGACTATGAGGTGGGCGAGTTCGAAGACGGCTACGTGATGGATGCGGCCGTTCCGCTTCGAAGCGAGGAATTCAACCAGGCCTTCGAAGGCGAGAAGGCGATAGACCCTCGCGTTTGCCTCGTGATGGACAAGCCTGCGCCGGCGACCGTGTCGGCGCTGATCCCGCACATGAAGATCAACGAATGATCCGCGAGCGACTGCACTGGACCCACCTGCGCGCCTGGGGCGGCCGGGCGAGCGAGTATTCCGACACCCAACTTATTCGCATGCCGATGTTTGGTTTTCTGCTCACAGAAAACGAAGCAGAGCGCGCAATCGGCGGGGTGATCTGGCGGCCATACCCCGAAGCGATCTTCGACATGACGCCGGAATTGCGCGCCTCGCCTCGTTCGCGCTGGGTTCATCGCGTGGCCGTCCAAGTGCTGGACGCGGTGCACACGCGCGAGCCGGCGATTTACGCGGAAGTCGATGAGGACGAGCCCAAGGCAAAGGCCTGGCTTGAGCGTCTCGGCTTCACGGCGATGGAAGAAGGGATGTGGGTCCATGGCGTTCATGGCGCCGGTTCTGGGTTGGTTGGGCGGCGCGGGCTCGTTCATCATGGGGAACGCCGGCCTAATCACGTCGATCGCCGGGATGGCGTCGGGCGTGATGAATGCGCAGGCCCAGCGTGCGCAGGGCGAAGCTGAATACGCCGCCGCTCTCTCGGAAAAGCGCCAGGCCTATGCGCAGGCCAATCTCGAGCGCGCCGTCAGCCAGCGGCAAGCCGCTCGACAGAAACGCGAAGGCGAACGGGTTCTCTCCAGACAGAGAACCCTGGCCGCCACGTCGGGGTTTTCCGCCGACGACCCGACGTCTTTGAAGTTGGGGACCGAGACGGCGGGTGCGGCCACGCTTGAGGAATTGCTGACCCTGGCGCAGGGCGAGGACACCGCCAAGCAGATGGAATATGCCGGCGACCTGACGGCGTATGGCGGCAAGAGCGCGCGCTCGGCGGCGCGGATCGGCGCGACTGCTTCACAGCTCAGCAGCATTGCATCGTGGCGCGACATGTACGGCGGCGGTTCCGGCCGACCCTCGGTGACATCGCCCACGGCGCGGCCGAGCAAAAATCCAAACAAGCGCCTTCTTGCGGCTGCGGGCTAACGGATGGCCCGGCTTCCAGGCCCCGCAGATATTGAGCAGACCGGTTTGCGCAACACGCGCCGCGTCTTGCCCGTGCCTGTAGATCAGACCGGCCGAGCGATGGCGCAGGCAAGCGCGGCGGCGGAGGAAATCTTCAAGCGCGTTCGCACCCAGCAGATTGAGAACGATGTGACGCAGGCCGATCTGCGCACACGCTCTCGACTCGATGAATTGCGGTCCTCGCTTGAGCAGGACAACGATTACGAGACGTACGAGCAGCGCTTCACAGAAGGCGCGCGCGCGATCGTCGATGAGGAGAGCCGGGGCCTCAATAGCCCTATGCATCGTCGCCTATGGGGCGAGCGTATCGGCGAACGGCTCGTGCAAGCGCAGGCTGGCGTCAGGGATTTGTCGCGGCGCAGAGCGGTCGAGACGGCGCGCGCCGGTGTCATCACCACAGTGAGTGAAGCTGAGAGGCGCCTGACCGATCCAAACAGTACCGAGGCCGACCGCGCCGAGAACATGGGTGTGATCGAGACGACGCTGGGCCGCGCCGTGAAGCGTGGCATGCTCGGAGCTGATGATGCCGCGCGCATCGCGGAAGGCGCGCGCACCAGCTTAGCGGAGTTCGAGCAGCGCGTGGGCCGGATCGCGGCGGCGCAAGTGGAAGAGGATCGCATCTGGGCGGAGAGCGGCGGCGATCTCGACACGGCGCTGGAGATGGTGCGCGACGGCTTTACCGGCCTGATGCGTGAAGATCTGGAAACACGGATCGGCGCGCGCGCGAACCAAGTACAGGCGGGCCGCCGCGTTCGCTTGGATCAGGCGATGTCGAATGCCTACACGGCGATCGAGCAGCGCGGCACGCTTGATGGCATTTCTGGCGAGGACCGCGCAGTCATTGTCGCTGAAGGCCAGATGGACACGCTGCGCACCTACATGCGTGCGCGGAACAATCCTGGTGGTGAGGAGGGCTGGACGCAGCTGACGCGCCGCTCTCAGCTCGTGCGCGACAACCTGGAGGGCGTGGCGGCAGAAGACGCAGGTGCGCGCTTCTTCGCCAACCTTGACCTGAGAGCGCCGCTCGATGCGGGCGAAGCGGCTGTGCTTGGCGTGCCGGAAGGGACGGTGCTGTCTGAATCGCTGATGCCTGACGACATCAACGCGCTGCGGGAGCGCCAGCGTCAGATGCGCGGCGAGGTGCCGGTGAGCGGCGATGCCAATGGGAATCCGGTGACAATGGTCGATCAGGCGTTCAACGCGATCATCCCTCGCGCCGAAGCGTTGGCTGTCGTGGCCGGGCTCAATGTGACCTCGACAGCGACCGGTGGTGTCGCGGACTCACGCCAAGGTGAGCGCAACCGAGAGAACGCGGCCGATCTCGCGCAGCAACGTCAGCTGTTTCGGTCATATCTCTATGGCGAGGCGCGCGCCTTCGTGCAGACGAACAATCGCGTCCCGAACGGCAATGAGATCGAGGCCATTGCCCGTTCGGCGCTGGCGCAGTCCACGCGCCGCCGCCCCGGCTTCATGGGCTTCGGCCAGAACGTCGAAACCTACAATCGCTTCGAAGCGGGCGGCGAGCGCGCCGGCAACATCCGCGTGCCGTTCAACCGCATCCCGACCTATCAGGTCGAGCGCCTGACGCGCGCGTGGGCGCAGGCCGGAAACCAACGGCCGCCGACCACGGCCGACATCGAAGAAATGTACATGCGCGATCTGGCGGGCCGGAATGAGTGACACGCTCGCCGCCATCTTCGAAGAAGAACGCAATCGGCTGGACGAAGAGGCCGACGATCTCCGCTCGCGTCTGCTCGTCAACACGCCACCAAGCCCAGGCGCTGGCCCGGAGGATGCGGCGCGCATTCAGCAGGCTAATCGCGTGGGCGGCGGCTTCTATTCCGAACGCGCGATGGCCGACGCAGCGATCCGCTCTTATCAGAACGATCGCGCGTTGGAGGTGTCACCGCGGCTGCGCACGTGGCTCAATTCGAACGCGTCCAATGCTGCTGTGGCGGCAGACGATCTGCCGGCCATGTCGATCTGGGATCGAATGCTGGACATCGCGGCGTGGGCCAACGGCGCGCCAGGGCGGACGGCCGAAGAGTTCCGCCACACGGAGCTGAACCGCGCGTGGCGCCAGGGCCAGCGCAATATCGAGGCGGCGCGGCTCGCCAATCGAGGCAATCCGCGCACGCTGCGCCATCCCGAAAACACGCAAACCCTGACCTCGCGCGAGCGCAAGCGGCTCCAGGAACTGGAAGAGATTGAGCGCGAGGAGTTCGGCACACTCGGCACCGTGGTTGAGCAGCTGCCGCAAATCTTCGGCTCGTTCGAAGCGGGCGGGCGTCGGGCCGTTCGCGACGCACAGGCCTCTTGGCGCCAGTCGATGCGCGACATTGAGGAATTCTCGCCGATCGGCGCTGTCGAGGCTGCGGCCAATGCGCCATTCGCAGCATTGACGGCGGGCGCCAGCGGCGGCGTACGCGGCGTCACCGGCTTTACCTACGAGCAGGAAGCCGGCGCGGCGTTCCAAGAATTCGCGCGCATGGCCGATGTGAACGGCAACCGTATCGATCCGAACATCGCCGGCCTCTATGCGCGCCGGGTCGGCGAGATCAACGCAGGCATTGAGTTCTTGGGCCTTGGGACGGCGGCGAAGGCGGTCGGCGCGACGGAGGTCTTTGGCCTTCTGACGTCGCGCGCTGTGCGCGATGCGCTGCGCCGGCGCGGTTTCCGCGAGGCAGCGACACGCTTGGCGGGCGGTGTAGCCGGCGCGGCGCTGACCGAGGGCGCTACCGAGATGACGCAAGAGGGCGTGACGATCGCTCTCGGCGAACTCGCGCGCCAGCAGGCCGGCGGCGAATGGGAAAACCTGCAGCCCGACGAGATCGCCGACCGGCTGTGGGAATCGTTCCGCGTCGGCGCGACAGTTGGCGGCGTGCTCGGCTCCGTGCCGTCCGTGGCCCGCTTTGGCGCCGATCTGGACGATGTGCGCGCGGTCCGCGAGCAGCAGGAATTGTTCGCCGCCATCGCCGAGGGCGCCGAGGCCTCAAAGCTCCGCCAGCGCATGCCGGGGCGCTACGCCGAAGCCGTGAACGCCATGACCGCGAACGGCCCGCTGGCCGAGGTGCGGATCGACGCCGAGCGGTTCGCCGCGTTCTTCCAAGATCGCAACGATGACGCTTACGCCGCCATGGACCGGATCGAGGGTTCAGGCGGGAGAGAGGCGCTCCAGGAGGCTTTGGACGCGGGCGGTGAGATCAGCATTCCGATGGGCTCCTACGCCGCCCAGATCATCGGCACGCCGGCGCACGAGGCTTTAGCGCCGCACATCCGCATGGGCGCAGGCCAGATGACGCCTGCCGAGGTCGCGGCGCGGCTAGAGCTTGGCGTCGACTTGGAGCGCGCCACGGCTGAAGCGACGAAGCTGCAAGCCCAAGCGGCGGAGCAATTGAACGAAGTGGCCGGCGTCGAGCGGCGCATCAAGAGCATGTTCGATTCCGCCGATGCGTTCGTGCCTTCGGCGAACAAGCGCTTCGTTCAGCTGTTCACGGCGGCGATCAGCACGCTGGCGACACGGGCAGGGATCACGCCCACGGCCTTGCTGGACCGGATCGGGCTGAACGTCAGCATGGACCCCAACGATCTGGCCGGCGACGTGCGGCCCAGCGTTCTAGAACAGCGCGGCCGCTCGCCATGGCGCGGCGATCAGCGGTTCTCGGATGCCCGGCTGAACAACCAGCAAAACCAGGCCGTCGAACTCGCACTTAACAATTACCCTAATCCCGAAATTGCGGAACGCATGGGGATCGATGTCAAGCACGTCGGGTCGTTGCTGAGCCAGGCACGCAAGAAGGGCTTCGTGGTTGAGCGTGGCGCGCCGGAGATCAAGGACGGGCCAAGCGAGTACGCAATCGGCGCCATGACGCGCCTGCTGGAGGCGGCGGAGAAGTTCTCGGCGTCGTCACCCAATGGGCAGATGCCGTCCGGCTATGCGGAGCGCCTGTCCAAAGAGACGGGCTATTCGCCGTCTTCGGTCGAGCAATTGCTGAATCAGCTTCGCGCGGGGGTTTTTGGCGACGATCTGATGATCCGCGCACTGCGCATCCCAACAGCGCGTCGTGGACCGCAGGCGTTCATGAAGCCGCTGATCGGCACGCTGATGGATAAGGGCCTGACCGCCGAACAGATCACGGCGCGGGTCAATGTCGTGCGCGAAAGCATGAATCTGGCGCCCGCGACCAAGGGCAACGTGTCGGTGCAGATGACGCAAATCCGCCAGATGCGCAGGCGGGGTGAGCACCTCTACCAGTTCGGCGGCGAACACGCGGCGGGACATGACATGTCGGGCGTGTTCCGCGCCGAAGAGATGGAGTTGGAGGGCGCCGACGAGGTTGCGATCTGGCGCGAGACGGGCTGGTGGCGCAACCCTGCAGACGGCAAGTGGCGCTTCGAGATCGACGACACGAACGCGGTCTTCAAGGTTGGCGCGATCGGCGACATTCAGGGCGAAACCGGGTTCGAGGGCCGGCTTGGCGATCTGATCGATTTTCCGGAACTGTTCGCCGAGTACCCGGCGCTGGCGGACGTGACCGTCACGCTGGCGATTGATCCGACAGCAGAGCCGGAAGGCTCGTACGGGCCGCCTGAAAGCGATGTGACCGCTGATTGGGGCATGGGCATCGTTGCGCCTGACGAGACGTTCGCCCTGACGACGCTGCTGCATGAGATCCAACACGCGATCCAGGGCATCGAGGGCTTCGCCGCCGGCGGCACGTTCGACAGCGGCGTCATGGACGAGCGCATCTCCGCCGACATGGACAAATGGCGCGAGCATTTCTGGCTGAAGATCGATCCCGAACTCGTCGCCAAGGGCATGACCCGCGACGATGTGGCCGAGACTGCGCCAGAGACGTACGTGCGGCTTGAAGCATGGGTTGAAGAGCAGGCGTCGATCGCTGTGTACTTGCGCTTGGCTGGCGAAATGGAAGCCCGTGCTGTCGAGAACCGTCGCGGCGAAGGCGCGCCGAAGGGTGGCCCAGGGAACCGCAAGCTTTCGCCGGACGTTCGCGAGCAGACCCCGCCATCGGCTTCGTACGATCTGCCGCTGAACGAAGCTATCGTCCCGCTAGAAGAAGGCGAACATGTCGTCGCTCTTAAATCCATCGCTGGAAACGCTCTTGGCGCGCCGCCTGACAATGGCGGACGCGGGCGACGCGCTGCTGGCGGTGCGGCAAGCCGGCGGCCGGGCGACGGTGCTAGCGGCCTGCGCGGCATCCTCGCCGGACTTGGCAGTGAAGCTGAGAGAAATCGTGCGGCTAGCGGAGCTGACAACCCGGCGGTGATCGAGCAGGCGCAAGCCGAAGGCTACCAAGGCTCCGACACCGGCGAAGCTCAAGAATGGCTCTCCGCAGTCCGTAAAGGCCTCCCCATGGACGAAGCCTCTCGCATGGGAAGAATGCGAGAGCAGGGGTTCGAGGGGCCGTTCTTTCATGGCACCAATCGCGAGGTGAGTGGTGGCATGCGTCGCTCTTGGTCAGGTGCGCTTGGCCCCGGTGTCTATGTTGCGCGCGATCCGAAAACCACGGAGATATTTGCGGGAACGCTGCGCGGTGTTGATCGCGATGGTCAATTGAATGTTGAGTTCGGAACGGGTTCTAATCAAATTCCGCTGATGGTGCGAGGCGGTCGCTTTGCGACAAGATCTCAACTGGAAGCGGCGACAATGCGAGCAGAGCAATCGCTTGGCCGCTACGCATCAAGAACGGGCGCGCAGCAAATGGCGGCCGACGAATTGGTCTCTCAGGGCTATGTCGGCGCAGCCGATCTGTCGCGAGATTTCTACGTGGTGTTTGACCCGAAGAATCTCCGTTCCCGTTTCGCCGCCTTCGACCCTTCCAGAAGCGGGGAGAGCGATCTGCTGGCGCAACGAGCTTTCCACGGCTCGCCATACGATTTCGATCGTTTCAGCACGTCGCACATGGGCACGGGGGAGGGCGCGCAATCCTATGGCTATGGCCTGTACTTCGCTGAGAGCGAGGCGGTTGGTAAGGTCTATCGCGACCGTCTGAGCGCCATGGATTATTCGATCGATGGCCAGCCAGCGAAGTACACAAACCCGCTGCACATGGCCGCGATCGAGAAGCGACGCCGCCCGTTCCATGAGGATGCGCGCTGGTATTTGGAAGAGCAGGCCAAGCAAACCAGAGAGACACGTGAGCGAAAACTGTATCGTGAAGCGGCGCAAATCCTGAAGCGCGGCGATCCGCTGCCTGAGATCACCGCCAAAAGCAGCGGTCGACTCTACGAGGTGGAACTGCCGGACGGACCGTACATCGACTACGACAAGGCTCTGTCGGACCAACCGGACATTCTGCGCATGATGCGCGAAGGCGGGCTCGATGTGCGTCCGGGCGAAGAGGGCCTGCGCGCCGAGATGTGGATCAACGGCCTGAATGAAGAAGGCGCGCGAAAGTTCCGCGCTGCCGGCATCGTCGGCGTACGCTTTCTGGACGCCGTTTCACGCCAGCAAGGCCACGGCACGAGCAATTTCGTCATCTTCGACGAAAAGGATGTGCAGGTCGTCGCCAAGGACGGAAAGCCGGTCGACGCCAGCGAGCGGGCCGACATCATCGCCCAGCATGATTTAGCCCAACGCCCATCTAACCGAGGCCCCTCAGGCGCGATCTACATGCCGCACCTCGTCAAGGGCGGCGAATTGCGCGAGGCAATCATCAAGCTGTTCTCGGCGCGCGATCTGAGCACGCCGCTGCACGAGGGCGGCCACCTGTTTCTCGAAATCCTGCAAACGCTGGCGACGGACGAAGGCGCAGCGCCTCAGCTTGCCGCCGACTGGCAAACGACGCTCGACTGGTTCGGCGTCACCAATGAACAATGGCAGAGCTTCAACCTGGAACAGAAGCGCCAGTACCACGAGCAATTCGCGCGCGGGTTCGAGGCGTATCTGATGGAAGGCAAAGCGCCGTCCATGGCGCTGCAAGACATGTTCGCCGCGTTCAAGCGCTGGCTGGTCGCGATCTATCGGTCGATCCTTGCGCTGAATGTAGAGCTGAGCGACGACGTGCGCGGTGTGATGGATCGCCTGCTGGCGACGGATGATGCAATCACCGAGGCCCGAAACGCACAGGGCGCGCAAGCCGTTCTGACGCGCGAACAGTTCGGCGGCACGGATCGGCAATACGCGAGTTACCTCAAACACATCGATCGCGCGCGTGAGGATGCGCTGGCTTCGGTGCAAAAGGAGGCGATGGACGCGCTCTACGCGGACCGGACCGCGTGGTGGAAAAGCGAAGAGAAGAAGGTCCGCCGCGCTGTTGAGATCGACATTGACTCAGAACCCGCGCGACGCGCCGCCGATTGGCTCGGCCGGGGCGAGTGGCGCCATGGCGAACCGCCTGAGGGACTGTCGCCGATCCGTCTCTCGCGCCACACCATCGAAGGCTATTACGGGCGCGAGATGGTGGATGCGCTGCCGAGCAACATCACAAAGCCCAGCAAGGCGCGAAAGGACGTGGATGCTGTCGATCCCGATCTGGCCGCGAGCCTGCTCGGCTTTGACTCAGGCCAGCAGATGCTTGAGGCGATCCGCGATCTGACGCCGCGCAAGGAGGCGATCGACGCGGAAACGCGCCGGCGTATGGAGCACAAGTTCGGCGACCCGTTCGCTGACGGCTCGGTGCAGGACGAAGCAGACCGCGCCGCGCACCGGGAAAGCCAAGCGCGCGTGATCGAGATGGAACTGGACGCCATGGCGCGCGCAACGGGCGCTGCGTCTCGTCCGGTGAACCGAGCGGCCAAGGACATCGCCCAGCGCCAGATCAGCCACATGAGCGTGCGCCAGATCAGAAACCACCAATGGTTCCTCGGCAATGAACGACGCCACGCGCGCGCGGCCCTGGAGGCTATGGAGCAAGGCCGACCCGATGCCGCGCAGAAGTCGAAGCATCAACAGCTCGTGAACTTCCACCTCTACGCGCTGGCCCGCAAAGCCTCAGACGAGATGGACGTGGCGGTGCGCTATTTCCGGCGCCTGACCGAAAGCCAAGGCACGCGCGACAACATCGATCGCGACTATCTCGACCAGATCGATGGGCTGCTGGAGGGGTACGAGCTAAAACCCATCAGCAAGCGGGAGGAGTGGCGTCGCGTCAGCCTGATGGACTGGGTTGAGCGGATGAAGCAGCTGGGTCGCGAAGAAGAGATTTCCGTCGACCCCCGTACGCTCCGCGAAGCGTCGCGACGGCCGTTTTCTCAGTTGCCGTTGGACGAGGCGCGCGGTCTTGTCGATACGATCAAGAACATCGAGCACCTAGGGCGCACAAAAGACGACCTGATCGAGCGGAAGAGGAAGCGCGAATTCCGGGCGGCGATTACCGACATGGTGACAGCCATGCGCACCACAGGGCCGATTTCACCTGAGGTTCGCAGGAACTACTCGCCAAACGCGGTTCAGCGGGTTCAAGATTGGGCGCTGAAATGGAACGCGTCACTAACGCGCCTGGAGCGCTTGTTTGTTTATCTTGATGGCGAGCCTCAAGGGCCACTGACTCAAAACCTGTGGAATGTGCTGGAGGACGGCGAGATTGTGTACGCGCAGCACATGCGTCCTGCGGTCGAGCAGATGAATCTCGTCTGGGCGGGTTACACCAAAGACGAACGTGCGAGGATGTTCACGCAACGCATTCCCGTGCCAGAGCTGAACCACAACTTTACGAAGCAGGAACTGCTTATGATCGCCCTAAATTGGGGCACGGAAGACAATCGGGCCGCCGTCGTGAACGGCTATCCAGGATGGACCGAGGCGGGCGTTCAGCGCGCGTTGGACCGGCTTCTAAGCGAGCGCGACTGGGCGACGGTGCAGGCGATCTGGGCGTGTGTCGGCACCCTGCGCGAACCAGCGTTTGCGCTACATGAAGAGGTGACGGGCGTGCGGCCCGTGGCCGTTGAGGGGGTGCCGGTGCGCACGCCGTTTGGCGCCATCCAGGGCCAATACTTCCCGCTCAAATACGATGGTGAGCGCGACGAGCGCGTGGCGCGGGAAGACGAGGCGCGCAGTGTGCAAGAGATTTACGCGTCGCAGTCGATCCGGGCGATGACGCAGCAGGGGCACTTTGAGCGCCGTAGTGGATCTGGTGGGCGCCCTGTTAAATTGAACATGTCGGTGTTCACCGAACACATGAAGTCTGTCATCACCGACATCGCGTATCGGCGAGCGGTGATCAGCATCGGCCGCATCATCCGCGATCCGGAATTTACGGAAGCTTTCAAAGAGGTTGGAGGTCAGGCGCTCTATCGCGAGCTCATGCCGTGGTTGAAGGAGAAGGTGAACCCGCAGGTGGACCCGCAGGTGCCACTTGTGGGCGATCTCGGTAAGCTGCGCGGCAACATCGCGATCGCCGTGATGGGCTGGCGCTTCGGCGTCGCGATGCAGCAGCACACGGGCTACATCAACGCTGCTGTGCATCTTGGCGGTCCCGAAGTGATGGCGACTCTGCTCAAGGTGTATGGTCGCCCCGACAAGCTCTATTCGCTGGCCATGCTGATCCAAAGCAAGAGTGCGTATATGACGGAGCGTCAGCGCTCGTGGGATCGCGACGTGCGCGAAGCCATCGACAAAATGGAGAGCACTGACCGCCTGTATCCAATCAAGGAACACGCCTTCGCGGTGATCAGCGCGATGGACTGGGCCGTGTCTGGCGTGACGTGGCTAGCCGCTTATGACAAGGCGCGCGCGGGCAACGTGGCCGGCGTCAATCCCATGGAGGAGGCCGAGGCGGTTGCGTACGCGGATCAGGCGGTGCGTGCGACGCAGGGCGCGGGCCGGGTTCAGGATTTGCCGCGCATCATGCGGTCCGGGCCAATGCTGAAGTTGTTCACGATGTTCTACAACTACAGCAACATGATCTATAATTGGCTCGTCTACGATCAGGTTCTGCCCTTGATGAAGGGGCGAGTGCCGCCGCACGTTTTCGCGGGAAATCTGTTCCTCATCTTCTTCGTTGCGCCGATCCTTGCCGAAATCCTCGCGGGCCGTGGTGATCCCTCAGACGACGAGACAGAGGAAGATCGCAACAATCGGCTGCTCAAAGTCGCAATGAAATCGCCGTTCTCGACGGTCGCCGGGCTTCGCGACTTCATCGGGCCCATTGGCACAACATACGATTACCAGATGTCGCCGGTTGGCGGCGCGCTGAACACGTTCGCTGATGTCGCCAACCGCGCTGCAAGCGGCAGCTTGGACAGCGAGTATGGGCGAAAGCAGGCTGCGATGGCGGCTGGCTATGCGTTCGGACTTCCGTCCGCCCAAGCGTATAGCATGATCGAGAACATGCAGCGGCAGCTTGAAGAAGAAGACGGGTTCGACCCTTACGCCTTTGCTGTGGGCGATGCGCGCTAAGCGACGTGTGCCCAAGATTTGCGCGCAACTATCAGGAATACTTGCGCCTTGCTGACACCATACTTAACCGCGAGCGAAGCGCAGCTTTCTCCATTCGCGCGGCGCCGTCGAATAGCGCGCACTTGGCGTTCTGTAAGCTTGGCGTTTCCCGTTTCGCCTCGAGGTCCGCGCGTCGGGTCTTTGACGCGATAGTGGTTAGGACCTCGCGGAATGAGTTCGGGATGGAGCGCCCAGCCATGGGATTGGCCGTGCGCGTAGAGCCCTTTCTCTACGGCCCGGCGCTTGTTCTCCTTAGCGGTAACGCAGTCCAGGTTTGGCAAAGTGTTGCCGGTTCGATCGCCGTTGATGTGATCGATTTGGTGCCCCGGAGGAATTTCGCCGCGAAATGCGATCCACATCATTCTGTGAATGTAGCGCGACGCGGTCCGTCCTTCGATTTTGAAGTTGATCGCAGCGTAGCCTTGCCCAGCAAAAGTCGGTCGTCGTATTAGTCCGGTGGCGCTGTTGCGCACATGTCCGAGGTTGCTGATTTCATACGCCGGAAATTCCGCGATTGGCCGCCATTCTTCCTGCATTCAAGTGATGTAGTGTTCAGTAGGGCTTGATCAAGATCGAAGGCGAAGAAGAGGGCTTTGATCCGATCGAGGCGTTCGTGGCTGACCGGCGCTAGCCGTTCCCTGAGAGTTCAGCTGCCCACCGTAGCACGGCGGGCAAATGCTGAACGCCGAAACCCCGCAAGTCGTATTCGCTGGCTCAGGCACGCGCGGCCCGTTCACGCTGAGCGTCAACGGCACGCCGATCACGTTCACCGACGCGAGCCAGATCAAGCTCTACCGCTACGACGAGACGGACGAGGCGGGCGTTCTGCTGGTGCAGGACGACGATTACACGATCTCGGTCAATTCGGTTGCGACCGGAGCGAGCGCGGCGACGGTGACGCTGGACGGGTCACAGCCGGTTCTCGCTGATGGCCAGCGGCTGCTTGCGGCGCGGGTCACTCCGCTCAGCCAAGCGCTGTCGTTCCAGCAGACAGGCGGGTTTTCCTCGCAAGCGACCGAGGCCCAGCTCGATAAGACCGCCCGGCAGGTTCAGGAGCTGGACTTCATCGTGCGGCGCCGCGCCGTGCTGCTTGACCCGCTGAACGCCGGCTCCAGCGCAGGGCTTTTGACCGAGCCGCTTTCGCCCGCGAAACTGTTGGCGGTGAACGCTGCCGGCACCGGGATCGAGCAGATCGCGCGCGCGGA
Organism: uncultured Terricaulis sp.; assembly: GCA_964653495.1. Classification (GTDB taxonomy): domain Bacteria; phylum Pseudomonadota; class Alphaproteobacteria; order Caulobacterales; family Aquidulcibacteraceae; genus Vitreimonas. Next base: position 70,790 of record CAZZFE010000002.1, read on the forward strand.
TTTCGCTGTCGCGTCCGGCCTGACCGGCGAGTACACGGCGACCGGCGGCGAGACCGAGATCACTGTTTCCGAGGGCGTCGACAACGCCTGGCAGCTTGAGCTTTACATCAATGGCGTGCGCCAGCAGCCCGAGGACGATTACACCGTCGACGGCTCCGACACGGTCACGCTCGCTTCGGCGCTGACCAATGGCGACGACGTTTGGTGGCTGCATTCGGGGTCGACGAATGCGTTCACTGGCTTGTCTGCGGCGATGACGCCGGTTGTGCAAGCGGCGACGCTGGCGGCCGCGCGCGATGCGATGGGATTGGAGATCGGCTCCGACGTTGCTTCGCAAGCGGCGATGCTTGCGCAACAAGCGCTGACGGTGAATCTCGGTGCGCCGATTTCTGCAGCGATGGCGACGGTCATCCAACAGACGACGGTGATCGCAGGACAGGTTCGGTTCTTTGGCGGCGATGCGTCGCTCGCGACGGCGATCAGCACGGATGAGGTCATTTCGATCATCGATCGGACCGGCTCGGGCGGCGTCGGCAAATACAAGCTTGCCATTGGTCGTTACGCGAGCACAAACCATCCAGATTTCGCGGTTGATCTTGGCCTATCTCAGCCGACGGTGAGCACAGGCAACCTTCGCCTATCGACGCCCGGCGATGGCATGGATATTTACACGACGCTGGCTGACGGCACGCCAGGGTCGCCAACCGTCCGAAGTGGCGCCTATTCCGCGCTGGCGCTTTACAATTGGTCCTACGACAGCACCGGTAGCACAGTCGCCCAGCAAAGCGACCAGGCCGGCATCCACACCTTCGGCCGCTCCGCGCAGATCCGTATCTTCCAGAGTGAAACGCCGACGCAGACCGCGCGCGGTGGCACGATATCGATCGGGATCACCAAAAAGGGACAGCGAACGCCGTTCGATGCGTTCTGGTTTTCGAGCGAGACGACGGCGCCGCGCTTCGCGGTGTTCGCCGGCGCCGCATGGGAAGACAGTGCCGCAGCCTATCCGTATTCGGCGAGCGGCCTTGAGACGAAGAACATCTTCTCGCCGATGTCGGGCATCAACCCGATCGATTACATCCCGCCGGGCGTTGTAACGATCCTCGCGCGTGACAGAGCGGATGCGGCTGCTTTCGCGATCATGAGCAACACCGACGTGAACGAGGGGCACTATTTCTCGTATGAGAAATCAAGCGGCGAATTGTGGGTGCGCCGCTCGGACAATGGCTCGGTCACCGACCTCGCACGCTTCGGCAAGACGGCATCCTACGTGGATCTCGGTTTCAGCGCCAACACCGGCGGCCCAGCGCTACGCGCATTTGGCATCACGTCGCAGGTTGATCGTATCGAAATCCGCGGCGGCGATGGCTCGAACCATCCGCAAATTCTCATCGATGGAACTACGACGAACGCCGATCTGCGCCTCAAAGCCAAGGGCACAGGCGCGGTCAAGATCGACGGCTTCTTGCTCGATCTGAGCGGCGCATCGTCTGGCCAGATCAAGTTTCCGTCGTCACAGAACGCTTCGGCGGACGCGAACACCCTCGACGATTACGAGGAAGGCACGTGGACGCCGGTGCTGACGTTCGCCACGCCAGGCGATGTGAGCGTCACCTATGCGACGCAGACCGGAACGTACACGAAAGTTGGGCGCGTCGTTCACGTGACCTGCACCGTGGAAACGAGCGCGTTCACGCACACGACGGCAAACGGCGAGTTGCGCGTCACCGGCTTGCCATTCACCTCGGGCAGCCCAAGCGGCGCCGGTCTGACACGTTTCCAGGGGCTCACCAAGGCGGGCTACACGCATTTCGGTGTGAACCTTGGCTCTGGCGCGACGCATGTCTCCTTCATCGCCAGCGCGTCGGCTTCATCCGTCAGCAGCATCGTTGAGACGAACGTTCCGACTGGCGGCACGGTGCAGCTGCGTTTCTCGCTGTTCTACATCGTCTGATGCAGATCACCTCAACGCCTCGTTAATCACTCCGACCAAGGAATCGAGACCATGAAAATCAACGTTACAGCACCGATTTGCGATATCACCGGCGCCGCGATCGAAGGACAAACGCTCCGCTCGGTTGCGGTGCGCGCATTGCTCGAGCCGCTCAAGGGCGACGAAGGCATGAACGGCGAGCGCAAGGCGCAACTCTTCGCCGTCGCCATGAAGATGCACCAAGACGACGAGCCCGACCTCGACATCGGCGAACTCAAGACGGTGCGTGATCGCGTCGATCAGGCCTATGGTCCGCTTGTTGTTGGCCGCGTTCGCGAACTGTTGGATCAGAAGGCCGCCTGAGCTACGGCCAGAGCAGCGCGGCGAGGATCAGCCACAACACGGCAAGCTTCATGTGCTCGTAGTCTGGCTGGGTCAGCTCGGAGTTGCGCGCCATCTTCGGGAGCCGACTCCCGATCATCATCAGACCAATGCACATCGTGAGAAGCGCACCAGCCCCCTGCAGAAGTGGGCCGCCGCCGCTTGTGAAGTCCACAAGGTCCGCAACTTCCATCGGTCAGCCCCGCTGAACACGCTACGCGGGAACATTTGTATCGCTTCTACCCGGATTCCGACAAGCCCCAACCCCGCGCCTTTGCTGTGGCGGCGGAATAGGTGTCGCTACCCCGCCGCCCGCAAGCTCGGGTGTAAGCTTTGAGTGCGGCGGCTTTTGCTGGGCAAGCGTCCAGTGCGCGCATCCGTAGCGGTGACAGCCGAATAGCGCCGCCTCACCAACCCCGCCCATAAGCCTCAAGCCGCTGATCGCCCGTTCCCCGGCAGTTCACGCCGCTCGGCAAGTCTGCGGCTATGCCCGAGATCATCGTTTCACCGACGCCGCGCAAGCCAGCCCCGCGCCAAGTGCAGGTCCGGGGCGTTCGGGGGCTGATGGACATTCTGGCCGCGCTCCGGGCGATGTCCCCGGAGCAGCGGGAAAGCCTAGGCTTTGCGACCGAGGCCGATCTTGACTTGCTGCGGGACGATTTGCTGGCCGCTTTCGAGGTCAGGACGCAATTCCTGGAGCAGCGCTTTGCGGCGCTGGAGCGGCGCGTGGCGGATTTGGAGGCGCGCCCGACGCCGCCGGACCTCTCCGACATCCTGAACCGCCTGGCCGCCATGGAAGCGCGTGGCGCCGCGATACAGACCCGCGCGCTGGTGCAGGAAACCGACTTCAGCTTGGCCGAGGGCGATCTCGACCCGGGGTCATGGCCGTCTTTGGCGAAGGCGCAGAAGGCGCTGACGACGCTTGTCCGCCGCGAGCACGCCGCGCGCACGACGAGCCGCCAGCGCGTGCTTGAGCGCGTCCACGAGCTTTCGCAGATCGTTAGCCGCAGCGAGGACGAAGAGTTCGAACTGGTTGGTCACCGCGCGCGGGTGCAGGAATTCGGCGATCTCGACGCAGCTCTGGGCCGCAAGCTCGATGAGGTGGCCGCGCTTGGCGATCTCGAGGCCGGGCAAACCTATGACGTGACGGCGGGCTGGGCATGAGCCCACGGCGCCCTCCGCCGCAAACAGCGTTTGAGTATGTCGAGCGCACGTGGCGCCCCGCGACGGGGTGGGTGCTTGTTCTTACGTTCGCGCTGCCAGTGGGCGTGTGCTTGGGCGCGATCCTCTTTTCGGTTGCGTTCGCCTTTGTGAAGGCGGCGCTCACCGATCAGCCCGTGCAGGATTTGACCGGTGGCCTGGATCGCATTCTAGCGCCGCTCGCGCCGTATGTGGGCCCTGTGATCACCGGCGGCTTCGCCGCCTTGGCCGCGATGTTCGGTTGGCGCTCGCGCGAGGTGCGCGAGGAAATCAGGTCCGGAGGCGGACAGGACCACCGCCCTTTCGAAGAACCCTCGCCAGCCTCCTCGGAGCAGACCTGGCAGCCGGGGCAGGGCGTCAACCCACACGGAGGCCCGAACGCGCCATGAGGGGCTGGCTGATCATCCTTGCCGTGCTGATCGTGATGTATTGCGTCAGCCTGTTCATCGGCTGGGCGTGGACGCTGATGGTCGCGCTGTTCGTGGGCATCGGCGCGGCGGCGTTCCGCTGGCGCGATCTGGTCGCGTTCTTCAACGCGCGCAAAGCCGAACTGCACCATCTCGGCCTGTGGCTGAAAATGGCGGCAGGTCCGAAGGACGAGCGCACGCACATGGCGATGGCGCACCAGCAGCAATTTCTATCCGGCTCCGCGTTTTCGCCGATCCAATTGCTTGGCCTTTGGCCTCTGATCATCGCGCTCGGCGCTGGCGGGCTGTTCGGCTGGGAGAAGTTCCGCGCTGACCGTCTGGAGCGCCAGCGCGACGCGCCGTGCAGCGATCGCGAACTGAGCCGCGACGGAGATGGTGAGTTCCGCACCACGCGCGCGGCGTGCGCTTCGCTGGGCGCGACCAATGAAGCAGCGCTTCTGTGGGAAGCGGAAGCGCGCCGGATCGAAGCCGAACGCGACAACGAGATCGCCACGGTGCGCCGTGAGGCAGGGGAGGACATGGCGCGCCTGCAACGCGCCGCACAGCGCCGCGCCGCTTCCGAGGCAAGGCAACGGAGAAACATCAATGAAGGTATCGAAGCTGCTCTTGGTGGCGGCCCTCCCGATCTTGAGCGGCGCTTGTGCGAGCTTGCCGGGCGTCTCGATTGTGCGTCCACCGGAAGCGCGCCCGACAGCGTCGCCGCGCCTGCCGCCCCCATCAGCGTGCGTGACGGAACCAGCGGCGCCAGTAGCGAGCAACCCGCCGGAACTCCCGCCTCTGATGGCGCAACCGGCCGGTGACACGCCGCCTGACGGTACTGTGTCAGCACACGCCGTCGCATGGTGGCGCGGCATGGCGCTCTACTTCGAGAACCGGGCTCGGCGTTCAGAGCTTGCGCAAGCCTTCGCCGTAAACGTCGCCGAGCAAGAGCGCGAAGCGCGGCTGGATATTGCTGACAATCTCGCAACGTGCGGGGCGATCCTAAGGGAGCGTGATGCGTCCAGCGCGCCGGTGGGATGACCCAGGCTCAAGCATTGAGTGCGCTGATCGCGGTCGTCCTGATCGGGTTCGGCCTTTGGAAATTGTTCTCTGGGGCGAGCCGGCATGACCGATCTAAGCGCTGACATGCTGATGCGCCACGAACGCGAGTTCGGCGCGATTGGCGCGCGCCTGGACGGCCTTGCGACAGGGCACGCCACGACCCGTGCCGACTTCAAGGACGCGCTGGCCGACATGCGCAGCGACCTGAAAGAGGGCGTGGCCTCGATCCGTGACGAGGTGGTGCGCCAGGTGGGCCACATGCGTGGCGAGAGCGCGGAACGCATCGATCGTCTCGAAGCAGCGCTTGAGGCGTTCGGCACGCAAATGGATCGCCAGCGGGAGGCCGAGCAGAAGCGGGCTGACCAGACGATCCAGACACTGAAGGAAGCCCAAGAGGCCGCGCAGGAGAACGTGCGCGACGCCCAGAAGATCAACCGCGGCATCATCGTCGCCATCGGCGCGCTGCTGATCGGCGCCCAGCAATTCGTCGAGCACGTGCTGCCGGCGTTGCTGTCGATCAGCCCGTAGCAGGGACAGTTTCATGCAGGCCAAAGCCCCCAATCTCTGGATCGCCCTTATCCGCGATTATTGGAGTGACCCGCGCAACGTGATCGGCCCGCCGGGCGCGTTGGTGCGGCGCGCCTTCAAGTGCCTTTGGCTGGTGCTGTCCATCTATGTGCTGTTCTGGATCGCCGGCCCGTCCCAGGTCGCGTCCTGGCAATTGTGGATGCAGGACGACGAACTGGCCGCGCACATCGCCTGGGGCTTCACGTTCGCCGCGGCGCTGTGTTTCGCCATCGTCGGGTACGTGGCGGAAGACACGAAGCCCGTGAAGATGCCGGTGTTCCTGCCGAAGTTCGAAGGCTCTTGGCGCAACGTCCGCGTCCACACTACGCATCTGCATCTGCCGAACATCCGTGTCACGTTGGGCTCGTTGCTGGCGGCGGCTTTGTTCCTGATCGCGCTGTTGGGGCAGTGGAACTATTACCTACACGACAACCTCTCGACCGGCGGCGCCAGCGTGGCCGCGATCGAGGGTTCGACCAGCCGAGTGACCGAAGCCGAGACGGCGCTGAGCGAACATCTGGCGGCGTCCGCCGCAGCGCTGGCGCTGATCGATAACGCAATCGCTGAAACATCCGCAGGCTCGCCCACGGGCCGCTCCAGGCTCGTCAATCAACGCAATAACCTGATGACGCAATCGGCGGCGACCGCGGCGCAGCTGCGCGAGGAACTCCGCACGGCGCGCGCCTCGACCGTTGAGGTGCGCACCACCAGCACCGATCCGCGCCCCGTCGACGGGCAAGTGGCCGGCGCCACGGGCATGGAGCGCTCGCTTGTGAGCTCGCTGCTCGACCTGCTGCGCTCAGGCGTCGTCGAAGCCCTTCTGGTTATGGGCGCTGGCCTTGGCCTTGCGGGCGCGACCTCGCGTGTCGGCGTGCCGAAGGAAACCGAAGCGCCAGCGGCGGCGGAATACGAAGAAGAAGTCGTCGAAGAGGTGGACCCCGCGCCACAGGACGAGCCGCCGCCTCAGCCGGTCACGCCGAACCCGCGCTTCGTGCTGCCCGTGGCGACGGCGGAGGATTACGCGAACGCTGTCGCAGTCGGCCCGAACCCCGCGCCCACGCCGCAAGAGCCCGCGGTTGAGCAGTCGGCTGAGACGGAAGCGCCGGTGGAGCCGCAGCCCGAGCCGGAAGCGATCGACGATCCGCTGGTTGCCGAGCAGCTGGCGCGTGAAGAAACGGAGGCTGCGTAATGTCTAGTAAGGTCATCGGGATTGACATGGGGACGAGCAATTCGTCCGTCGCCTTCATGCAGCGTGGCGTGCCATCGATCCTGCGCAGCGGCGATCGTGACCGTGATCGCATCGTCCCGACCGTGGTTTCGCTGGATGAAAAGGGCCGCGTGGCTGTCGGTCATTCCGCGTTGCTGCAGATCGAGACGAACCCGCAATTCACCTACACCGGCCTGAAGCGCTTACTCGGTCGCCGCGCCGACGATCCGCAGGTGCAGTCGTGGGCGGAGATGGTGTCCTACGAGATTGCGCCGGGGCCTGAGGGCCAAGCGTGGGTGCGTGGGCCGGATCGCCTCTATTCGCCGATCGAGCTTCTGGCGCACGTCCTACGCCATCTGCGCGACATCGCGCGCCGGGCCTTGGCCGACAACGTGGAGCGCTGCGTGCTGGGCGCGCCGGCGCACTTTGACGAAGTGCAGCGCGAGGCGTTGCGCCAGTGCGCTCGAGCGGCTGGGCTTGAGCCGGAGCGGCTGCTTTCGGAGCCGACTGCAGCGGCCGTTGCCTATGGCGTAGAGCGTGGCGGCGACAAGACGATCGCGGTCTACGATTTCGGCGGCGGCACGTTCGACGTGACGATCCTGTCGATCCGCGGCCAACGCTTCAAACCGCTCGCGACGTCTGGCGATGCGTTCCTGGGCGGTGAGGATTTCGACGCCCGGATCGTGTCGTGGGTGGTCGAGCAATTCCAGGCCAAGCACGAGGTCGATCTGAGGAACGACGCCACAGCCCTGGCGCGAGTGCGCATGGCGGCCGAGACGGCGAAGCACGAATTGTCCGGTGTTGAGGTGACCCCGCTGCAAGCGCGCTTCATCGCCGACAAGCTGATCGACAACGTGAAGGCGCCGCTCGATCTCAGCGAAAGCTTGGAGCGTGAGACGTTCGAGGAACTGACGTCTGATCTGGTGGAGCGCACGCGCGCGCCGTGCCGGGAGGCGCTGAAGATCGCCGGGCTGGATCCTCGCGATCTTGACGACGTGGTGCTGGTTGGCGGCATGACACGCATGCCTCTGGTGCAACAGGTCGTGGCCGATATTTTCGGCCGTGCGCCGAAGCAGACCGTGCCGCCGCTCGACGCTGTGGCGCTGGGCTGTGCGATGCAGGGCGCGGCTTTGGCCGGCCAGCTTGAATCGCTCGGCCTCTCCGACATTGCGCCGATGAGTTATGGCGTCGAGGTCGGCAATGGCACCGGCTTCCCGCTGGTGCGCAAGGGCGCATCAATCCCTGCGCGGGTGACGAAGCGGTTTCGTCTGGCCGAACCCAAGGGCGAAGCCGCGGCGATTCGCGTCTATCAGGGCGATCTCAAGCGCGCTGGCGATAACCGCCAGCTTGGTGTGCTGGTGCTGAACGACATGCAGACCGGTGCCAAGGAGCCACAGATCGACGTGACATTCGACGTGTCCGCGGACGGCATTCTCTCGGTTTATGGCGTCAACATAGAAACCAAGGCGCGGGTCGATTGGCGCATTCATGCCGAGACAGGTCTGAGCGAGACGCACGTGAACGAACTGCGTTCACTGACGGACGAGTTCGAGGATCAGGCGGCATGAGCGAAGTCGTTGCCATGCCAGGCGTTTCGCCCGCCGCGCTTGCCCGGCCGACAAACGCCGACGCTATCGATGTGCTTGAGCGTATGCTCGTCGACTTCAAAGGCGGCAAATACACGTCACTTGCTGTCGTGGCCACGGGCGAGAACGACAACTGGATGCGGGAGAGCGCGACGACGACGGGTCACGCGATTCAACTCGTTGGGCTTTCGCGTGTGCTTCAGCACTCAATGGAAAAGAAGATTGCAAACCTCTCTTGGGGAGAATGAACATGGCCGACTGGCTGCCGCCCGGATGGGCGATCACGCAATTGCTCGGCACGGTCGCGATCGGCGCCGTGGCCTACAAGGTTTCGCTCGCGCTGATCGGCGTGGCGATGGACGCACTCAACAAGGCGAGGAAGTGAGATGTCTGAATTCACCCTGACGCGCACGACGACGCACAAAGGCGCCGGTTTCACCGTGACCGTGGAGCGCGCCGCCGACAGCATCAAAGCGGCGTGCGACGATTCCGGCGATGCGGCTTTGAACGAGATCGCTGGCGCGTTGAGCGGCGACATCGAAGCGCCGGACGTGCTGGCGCTGTTCCTGGCCGCGCCGGATGTGGCGAGCGTGAAGGTCACCGACCGCCGCCGGCGCACCATCACGGCGCGCGTGGCCTAAACGAAAAGAGCGACCGCTGGTGTGGCGGTCGCTGTCGTTGTGCTGGCGGAGGCATTTAGGCTTTCGCTGGCTTTCCGCCTTGGATCAGGCCGAATAGCGGCTTCTTGGGCTCTTGGGCCTTCTTCTTTGCTTCCCGCTTCAGCCGGTTGCGTTCGCGGGTGGCGGCCGCCTTCTTGCCGGCGAGCACTGCGCGTTCGTGCTTGATCTCTTCAATAGTGGCCGGGGCGGAAAGGCGGATGCCGGCGCCAGTGATGACGATCGCTTGCAGGAAGAGCGCGTACCAGAACTCAACGTCGGTGATCGAAGCGCTGCTGAAGCGAGGCTCCTGGATGCGCTCCTGTGCGGCTTCGCGGTTTTGGATGGCCACGTTGTCGAGAAGGTCGACTTCCGCCGCCGCCGTTGCAACATCGATTGCGTAGGCCGGCGAGGCACGATAGGCGGGCCATTCTGTCACTTCGCGATCGTGCTTCATGGCTGAGGCCAGCGTGCCGATCGGGATCAGCAGGCAGGCCAACGACACCGCGCGCGCCCAGATCGCAATCTCGCGAACGTGCGGGCGGATGTCGTGCTTCGCATTGCCGGCAATGGCCGAGAACACGAAGGCGAGAATGGCGCAGACGATGCTGAGCGCCGAGTACTGGGCGGCGGCGAGGGGGTCCGAAACCGACTTGAAGGCGCCGATCGCGGCCTTTGTCTCGAGTACCGCCACGAGGATGAGCAGGAGGGCCGTGAGGCCAAGCTGCCGGAGGTTGAGGTTCTTGGGCATGTGAGTGTTTCCGGTTAGTCGCCGATGTCGTCCCAGGCGTTCGCAAAAGCGGCCGGGGCAAAGAAGATCAGGGCGAAGATTTCAACAGCGATCGCCGCATCCCATGAGCCTGTCGCGAGCCGCGCGAGGCAGCCCCAAGCGCCGAAGACCAGCAGGATCGTGAGCGCTTTCCAGGTGGAGAGGGTGAGGCGGTAGAGGGTGTGCAGCATGGGTGGTTCTCCAATGGCCTCATTGTCGGATATCCGACGCGCGTTGTCAAGTCGGATATCCGATGCTAAGGTTCTGGCTATGGCCAAGAAGAAAACCCCGGTCGATCGCAAGCGGACCTACGAGGAAAGCGGCAAGCGGCCCGGCACGCCGATTGGAACGCGCGTGCCGGACACGACCTTGAAGCTGATCGATGCGCGCCTCGAGCCGAAGCAATCGCGCTCGGCGTGGGTGCTCGCCTTGATCAACAAGGAGGTCGGGGTCAACGCACCGCCGACCTCCAAGAAAAAGCGCTAAGCGGCCTTAGCGCGCGCACGCGAGAGCACGCTGGTCGCCGCGTTGATCCCAACCTTGTTCACCTCGGTGCTAGGCTGGACGTAGTGCTTCATGGTGACGGCACGGGTGTCGCCGAGATGGCTGGCCGCTTTCTCGATATCGCCGCCGAGTTCATCGTGGACGTAGTTGGCGCTCGAGCGCCGCAGGTCGTGCACGTGGATGTTCTGGAGGTTGGCCCGCTTGAAGAGGGCCTTCATGCCCTGATAGCAGGACTTCACGTGCTTGCCGCGAAACTCGATCACCCAGTCGGTTTCGGCGCGCTCCTTGGCTCGCAGCAGAAGCTCGTAGAGTTCATCGCTCATGGGCTGGTTGATGCGGCGCTTGGATGAGCGCTCGCCGGGTTCCTGCGTGTCGCGGAAGCGGATGACGCGCTCGTCAAAGTCGATATTCGACCACTGAAGATCGTTGATCGATTGGCGGCGTTGGCCGGTGATCAGGGCGATCTCGTTGAACAGGTTGATATGGTCCGGCGTGCGGATGTCGGCCGCCGCCGTCAGCAGATCCGGCAATTCCCGGATCGGGTGCACGAAGCGCTCCCGCGGCGGACCCGCCGGCGGCACCTTGATGATCGGCATTTGGGCGCGCGTGATGATCTCTTCCTCGACCGCGAAATAGAACGCGGACTTCAGGGTGGAGATGCGCTTGTGGACCGTGCCTTGCGCGAGGCCGGATTCGCGCCACGCCTGAACCGCTTCGCGAACGCGGTTCTTCGAGCCCTTGGCGAAGTCATCGACGGCCATTTGGCCCCAAAGCTGGATTGGAGCTTTGAGGTGGACCGCAAGCGTCTGCGGTGTCTTGCAGCGCTTCTCGGCGTAGGGGTTGCGGCGCTCCGTGAGATAGGCGGACGCCACATTTTGGACTGTGATTGAAGAGGACAATTCTTGCATAGAGGTTCTCGCTTTCGTGCAAGCACGACCCCATGCGATTCGAATCCTATCAATGTTCGCGCGGGCGCCAAGCCCTACGGCGCGATGTTCGGGTTACGTTTCATTCGTGCTTGGACTCTCGCTGCGCTGGACAAGCGCCTGCCGTAGCTGGGTCGCGGCGTCTCGCAGCACCCAATAGCCCTCGTTGACCGCGCAGTAATCGCGCTGCGCTATGCGCTCCAAATGCTCGGGCAGATGCAGCGGGCTTTCCGTGCTCACGTAGGGAATGGAGGGGCCCGTCATGTGGCCACCTTCGCGCGGCGGAGAACATGACAGACGGCAATCTCATCGTCCGCAAAGTCCGGACTGAAGCGCACCGCCACGCCATAGACCTTTAGCGGCTCGTCGCGGACCAAGGTCGCGCGGATTGAGGCGTCCGCATCTCGGACAATGGCGCGGTACGCGTGATCGCCAGCCATTACGAGCATGTCGTCAACGGGCAACTTGTGCAGCAAGCCGCGCTGATCGAGGAAGTGCCGGGCTCGCTCGATCTCATCGACAACCGTGTGGATCGGGTTCTTCACTTCGATTCCCCTTGCTGCGAAGCCGTCGATAGAAAGGCACGCAAGGCGTCGAGCGCGGCGCGCGCCTGATCGGCGTAGCGTATCCAGTGAATGTTCAACGGGCCGTGGGCGTCGCGAATGCTTTCCGAGACAGCGCGCCTCATATTTTCATCCTCCCCATCCAGGAAGGCGAGGATGGCGGCGCGGGCGCTTGCGTGGCCCCGCATCGTTCGGCAAGCCTCTTCGGCTAGCTGCGAAAACGGAAATTTCGCCTCGAAGCTTATCGACGTGTCTGTGATCGGGCCGTCAGGTTCGAGGTCGCGGTAGACCTGCCATTGCTCGGTGGCGCGAGCACTCTTGTCGCGACGATAGCCCCAGCGCCGCCACTCATCAGCATGGGCCTTCGCCGCTCTTTCCAGTGCGTCGCTCATTCCGCATCGCCCTTTGTCTCTGGAGGATTGCTGAGCCGACACGGCTTCTCGCGGCAGAGCAGCACGTCCGCGTGCGTTGGGTCCTCGACGCCGCAAAATTCACAGCGACGCACGATCTCGCCGGCTCGCAGAACCTTCATGGACATGGGTATCTCGGCGCGTAGCGTTTCCAGATCGCGCTCCGCCACCACAAGCCGCTTGATAATGATGCAGAACTCTTTCTCGAACTCGCCCCAGCTGTCATCGCGGGTCGCGTAGCCGAAGTTGCGGGCGATGTTCAAAAACCGCCGCAGGCGGTCCTCTGGGCGAACGCCTGACTTGTGGCGCAGACCAATGTCCGCCCAATTCTCGATCTCGCCGGGCGTGGCGTTCGCCAGCCAATCGGTCATCACATCGCGCGCACTAAGCATCGGAGTCACCTCCCGCCGGCTTCTTATCCGGATCGGCGCTCAGCACGCTCCAGCGCAGAGGTAGCGCCGCATACGATGTGATCTTGCCGGCGTTGTTCTCGACAAGCGCATGCACGATCGGATCAGCGGTGTCGTAGGGTTCGTCGTTGAACGATGTCGCCAGCCAGAAGCCGTTCGGCGCACCTTCGCGCACGCGGCTGCGCACGCACCATTTCAGGATGTACGGCTGCAAATCGTCGTCAAAGCCGAGGAAGTATCCAGGCTCGCCGTCGCCCGGCATGCCGGGGAACTTCTGATAGGTCCACTCAACTGCGTCCATTTTCTTCCGTCTCCGTTCGGTTCGACTTGAGAATGCGATGCCTCATCGCGCGGCCGATCGCTTCGACGACTTGCGGGACAACCGCGTTGCCGAGGCATCTAAGTCTGTCCACCCGATCGGGAACCCCATGAGCCACTCGACCCACTTCGGGTTCAACGGCCCATTGCCCGCCACTTCCGATAGCGGGCGCGCATTGCCCTGCTTGCCCATCGAAGATGACTTCCAATCCCGGGATGTCGGCGTTGGCCACATCGCCACTGCGTCTTCCAGGTTGCGACGGCCCTGCGCCCAACGCTTCGCCGCGAGCTCGGGGGAGGGCATCCCGCGTTTCGGATCGCCCAGCTTCGCTGTGGGCGTCGGCAAAGGCGCGAGAAAGCTCCGCGGCGAGCGCCCCGCTGAGCGGAGCGCTATCGCTTTTGTGTTGCTCGCTTCGGGTGTCGGCAGCAAGAATCCAGATGCGGTCCCTCTCGTGAGGAGCACCAACGGCGCACGCTGGTACGCAATGCCATTCCGCATCATACCCGACCTCGGCCATGTGCCCGAGAATATCTCCCAGCCCTCGACCAAGCAGCGCTGCCACGTTCTCCAGCAACGCGCGCGCTGGTCGAACCAGGCGAATGGTACGAAGGAGAGGCCAGATGAGTCCCGAACGGGCTCCGGCAAGTCCGGCGCCTTCGCCAGCGAGGGATATGTCCTGACAGGGGAACCCTGCGGCGATGCAGTCTGCGCCTTCTTCAACAATGCGTTCAGCGCCATGACGCCACCGCGAATGTTCGGAACCTTGGGCCATTGTTTCTCCAGTACGCGCGAGGCGTAGTCATCGATTTCACAGAACGCGATCGTCTCCGCGCCGGCCCGCTCGAGGCCGATGCTCATGCCGCCAATGCCGGAGAACATGTCGAGCAGCCTCACTTGGAGTCAGCCTCCATCGCTGTCGATGCGCCAACAGGTTCCTCTTCGATGCACGTTCGCACGTACCACGTGTTGATCGTCGGTGGGGCGTTGTTGACGAAGTTGGCGGCGTCCATGGCCGAACGAAACGGGCCATAGACCTTCATGTCGGTGATTTCGCGGTCGTGCCGCTTCACCGAGATGACGACAAAGCGCAGGCCGCTCATTTGCATTCCCCTTGCGTTGCAGACGATGCGGGAGCCGAAGTCTCAGAGAAATCGACGCGCTCGCTGTAATAGCCGTTGCTCGTGCCGTGCCAGCGAATGTCTACGGTGCCTTTGATCGTTCGCAGTGTGTAGAACGTCCACGTCTCGCTCTCGGGCGCGTAAGCGTATTCATCCCGCGCCGCCGCCTCAGCTCGCTGCTTGGCGATGTCCTCGGGGAGGGCGTTATCGTCGTTCGTGCGCTCCTCGGCTACGAGGATCGGCGTGCCGATCAGATCCTCTAGGTCGCCGGTGACGCTCTCGACACTGACGTTCTCGCAGCAATCTTGGCTGTGCCAGAGGCGATAGCCGCTGCCGTCTTCACAGACGAAATCGATCTGATCGTCGGCGGTTTGGCGCGCAACGGTCAGCGTCTTGCCAACGAGAACTGAGAATGGCGGGTCACCGTACATCAGAGTCACCTTGCGTAGCCTTCGGCGTGGGAATGGCTTGTTTCGCATCGAGCGCCGCGCGTTCTTCGGGGCTGTCGATCGTCATGGTGAAGCCGCAATGCTTCGGCCAGCCGGCGTTCTCGCCACGCAACGTGGCGCCGCCATCGACGCGTTCGGAGTGGCCGCAGACGGTGCACCACACCATCCCGCGTTTGATCTGCGGAATGTCCGCGAGGTTCTTCGCGACCTGATCCAGGGCGGCGATGTGTCGAGTGTCCATGTGCTATTCCTCCTCAATCGCCTTCGGGGGCGGGGCGGGAAGAGGCATCCAATGCGTGGGAAAGCCCCAGCACCAGTCGTCTCCAAAATAGTCGCCGTTGGCGTCAAGCTCGCGTTCGCACTCCCACGGCATACCTTCTCGGTCACGATGTGCGACGGTGATCGCTGGCTCGATATCGTGCCGAACCTCGTGCGGCGCTTCGTTGTCATCGTCTGGCAGCGCGTAAGCCGGAACAACGACAAGCGCCGTCTTCAGGTCGCTTGGTGCGGTTTCAATAGGTTGCCATTCAGCTTGCATCGGAGTCAGCTCCCTCAATTTTCGCGGTCGGAATGGGCTGGCAAGGCTTTGTCAGTTTGCGGGCGTCGCGTCCGACGTATCCGAGCCCGATGCGTGAGAGCGCTTCCGCGCCGCAGCCGCGACACACGCGCACCCAATGCTCGGCGGTGATCTTGCCGACCGAGCGCACTTCGACTTGGCCGTTGCCGAGATCGTGAGAGGGATGAGCAGACGCCATGGGTCAGCCCGTCGCTTTCTGGGATTGGTCCAGGTGAGTGCTTTTGATCTCGTCAAGCAAAAGCATATCTTCGACATCGAGGGCTTCGGACGTGGCCTCCATCAGGCCCTCAAGCATCGACACAAGCGTTCGAATGTCGCGGGTGGCCTGGGTCAGCTCGCGCGCAATTTTGCTCATGGCTTCTTTTCCCCTTGGCTTGCGGTCTGTGAAGGAAGGCCACGCTTGCGCTTCACCGCTTGGCGAAGCGAGCGGCCAAGCGCCGACAACTCTCCGCTTTCGTCAAAGCAACCCATTTCGTCCAGGCGGTTGCGAGTGCGGATGCGGCCGCCGGCCTCAGAGCGGTTCTTCGGTGCGTTGCCGAGCAAGACTTCCTCGGCGGCGCGCGACAATCCTTTCGCCACTGCGTCCATTGCGTCGGGATTGTAGGTGTGGAATTTAGCTGCCACTCGGCGCGCCTTTCTTGTCAGGATTGGGCGTAGGCGCGTCAGGCGCTGGCACAATCCGCATTGCCCCCGCCGTCACGAGCGCGCGGTGTCGGAGGTCGATCGCGAAGCCGTATCGCTCAGAGCATCGCTCGCACGTCCACCATTCGCGTTCGCCTTCGTCACACTCAGGGCAGTTGCAATGAGCGTCCTCAGCGGACTGCTGGGCTTGCAACGCACGCAGCAAGTCGGGCGCGGCATCTCGAATGCGGGCGTTGGCGTCGGCGTCATCCGGCGACAGCGTGACGGGTTCCAGTATGTCCATCTCATTCCCCTTGCGTTGCAGACTTCTGGAGACCGCGATCCTGCGCGGCTAACACATCGAACGCCTTACGCAGCTTTGTGCCGTCCTCGGTCATGTCGATGCCGTCGCTGAACGCGCGCTCATAGCCATCGAGTGCGGCGCGCAGATCATCCAGACAGATGCGCATCACGGCTTCCCATTCACCGTCCATGCTCATGGCCCTCCGGGGGTTGGGGTTCCCACGGCAAGCCGATGTGCACGCCGCAGCACGGACAGAAATTCATCAGCAGGCCATCGGGGCCATGCGAACCGCTGCGGATCGTGTAGCCGCGTCGATAGGGCTTGCCGTCCTTCCAGGTTTCGTAGCGACGCACGCCAAGGCCGCGCGAAAACTTCGCCTCAAGGCCCGACACCGCGTCCTCAAGGAGCCAGCACGGATTTACGCGCATGCCGTCCTCGACTTCGCACTTCAGCCGACGGTCGCCAGCGGTGGCGAGCACCTTTCCGCGCGAGCTTTCTTTGACTGCTTCACTCATTGCCCGCTTGGCTCCCGTTCTTTGCAAGAAAATCAGTCACGGCGCGTCGGCCCTCCCAGCAGGGGAGGAAGTGGCCGACCTTCGAGTGCTTCGGGCACGGCCTTCTTCGCCCACTCGCCGACAGTCTCGCCGGTCGGCAGAACGGTTTGGGCGAGAAATGCGTCCTCGAAACTTTCGATGCCACTGCGAACGCTTTCGAGCTTGGCTTTGATGCACAGATGCAGAGCGCGCCACATGCGCTTTGTCTCGCTCACCGCCGCTGCGTTCATGCGATCTTCGCCAGGGCGGATGCGCGGAATTCCCATGCGAAACGTCAGGCGCCGTTCCTTCATTTGAAACGACAAGACCGCGATGCCTTGCTGCTCGCCGGTGACGAAGCCATCGACAACGCCGTGCTGCTCCAACATGCGACGGATAGAGATTTGCGTTGTCTCGACGGCGGTCTTCGTCCCGGCGGCGAACTTGCGAGGGGCGCGGCTCATCGGCGATAATCCTGCGGAGGCGCCGGGAGCGGACGCCAGAACTTCGGCTTGAGGTTGGGTTCGGCGATGTTGGAGTCGATCGTGGAGACCCATCCCTCCTCGAGCGTGGCCCGCTGAAGAAACCAGCCGTCCTCAAGCGCGGCCTTGCACTCGCCCTCAATGCGGCGGCGCCAAAAGCCCTCGCAGACGACCCAGCCGCCATTACCATTGTGCGCAGCAAGCAACACCATGGGCGACCTCTCGTCGTAGCCCGGCTTTGGCCCGCTCGCGATCGGTAGCCAAACGTCCTTCGCTTCCTCAGCCATCACACTCCTCCTGGCTTTCGCCCCTCAGCGGGCGCGTCGCCGTACAATTCATCAATGCGTTCGTGCGCGCGGCGGCGGACCTCAACCCGATCCAAGCCAGTGGACTTCGCCGTCTGGCCTTCGCTCAGCACACCCGCCACGTACAAGCCGATCAGCGTTTGGCGCATCTCATCGGTAGCGGGACCGTGCAGATCGACCGGGTACGGCGCGACCAGCCAGGACGCGTCAACGTCGAGCACCTTCGCGATCTCCATGATGCGCCGGGTTGGCGGCTGCACTTCCCCTCGAAGCCATGGGGCGGTCTGTGCGCGCGTGCAGTCGAGTGCGCGCGCCAAGTCAGCGCCGTTCCAGTCACGCTTTGCGAGCGCAACACGCAACCGCTCAGCCATGAATGGATATTCCCGTTTCATCACACTCCTCCTGGCTTCGTGTCGGGGTTAGAAACGGGGTCAGCGTTCGCGATCTCGATCAGCACATCGGCGTGGCAAGGCTGATTGAGCGGACACCAGCAGGCGAGATTTTTGCCGCGCAACGGTGAGAGGTCGTGCGGATAGTGCGCAGCGGCGCGCATTTCCCTGTCGCCGAACATCGCGCGGAACAGTCCCACCGATCCCACGGCATCAATTGCCTTGCGCTCGAGCGGCCCCCATTTTCCAACCGCCCATGGGTTTCCCCATCGCGTGGAGCGATCGACCTTCACGGTGTTGGCGGGCATGCGCCACCCCTTGGTGCGGCGAAGCTGCACGCGTTCTGGCAAGGAGGTGGCTCCGGCGCCTGGACTCGAACCAGGGACATCCTCGTTAACAGCGAGGCGCTCTACCGACTGAGCTACGCCGGATTGTTCGGTAAGTTGGCGACGCGCGCACGCGCGACCAAACACGAAGCCGCCCTGCGACTCGCTCTCCGGCCAGGGCTCCTCGCGGAATTCGCCTGTGTGGACGTTCAGATCGAGCCAGACGGCTTTCGACGCGTTCAGCACTTCGCCGCAACGTGTGCATGTCTGTTCGATCGTCACTTCGTTCTCCTTAGCTTCGAGTCAGTTCAGCGGGGGGTTAGGACTTCGCGGCTTCGAACGACGCCGGGATGTCTTTGGAGTCGATCACTTCGCCGCCGACGAGCATCGCGCTCGGCGCCCAGCCCATGTTGACGAAGGCCGTAGCGCTCTTCATGCCCCAGCCGCCGTCGCCGCGCTTTTGATCCCAGTCGTCGCCGTGCTCAGCGAGGTGCGCCGCGAGCTCTTCCTTGGTCGCAAACGGCGGCGAGACGGGCGTGCCCTCGCTTACGGTTTCCCAGAGCTGGAACCATGTGGCGTCGGCCTTGTCGTAGGTGCGATAGTAGGCACGGATCGGCGGCGTGCCTTCGTCCGTCAGCCAATCCGAGAGGCCGTTCGGGTAGCACTCGCGCTCGATGTCATCGAGATTGCCGGCGCGCACGCGGTCGAAGTTGGCCAGCCATTCTGCGAACACTTCATCGAACGTCCGATCGTATGTCGGCTGGTAGCCGCCATGCCGATACGTGTCGTGCTCAGGATCGCGCAGCGGGTGCTCGTAGTTCGGCGGCACCATTCGGATTTCACGTCCCACGTAGAGTCTCCTTCACTTCGATTGCGTGTGGTTCGGCTTCTGGAATGGATTGGCGCGGACGCAGGGGGAGGGCCTGCGCCCGCGCGGCTTCGCTGGCTCTTGGCGGGGGAAGCGGGCGCCAGCGAAGATCGGAAGGGATGGAGAACGGCGTTCGGGACCTTTCCGGGACTCACCCTCCCGGACGAAGACGGTGTTTCCCGGCTGTTCCCAATTGCGCTTAGTCAACGACTCGGCAAAAAGCCTTGGGCGCAAAGGCGCGAGCGTGGCGAAACTGGTAGACGCAGCGGACTTAAAATCCGTTTTGCGAGTGGCCATAACCATCTGTTAGCCCTCGCTTTTCTTCTTCGAGCGCGCGAGGCGTTCGGGACTATTTCGGGAGATCGCCGCAAAGCCGGCGCGCAGGTCTTCCTCGCTCACGCGGGCGTAGCGGATGGTCGATTGCAGCGAGGCGTGGCCGAGAGCTTCTTTCACGAGCTTCAGATTGCCTTCGGTCGAACGCAGCAATTCGGTGCCGACGCGATGGCGCAAGCGATGGATCTTGGTGCCGAGCCCAGCCGCCTTCAGCGCCTCGCGCATCTGGTAGTCGCCGCGGTTGCGGCTGACAGGCACGAGCTTGCCGCCGAACTCGTCGAACCAGATGTGTGGCAGGCCGGCGGCCTTCGCGCGCGACCAGCGCGCAGCGATCGCTTGGGTGTGTTCGGGCAGCAGTGTGATCGTCAGCGTGACATCCTTCTTGCGCCGCTTCTTTGGGACCGAGATTTTGTGCTCGGCCGGATCGAACCAGTCGGGATGAAAGTACACCTCGCCGGCGCGCAGGCCGTAGCTGTAGACGATCTCCGCCATGAGCTGGACCCAATCGGCGGTGCGGGCGTTGCGGCGCTTCTTGCGCTGCTTGTCGGCGCGCGCATCTGCGGCGGCATCCAGCGCATCTAGCTGGCGGTCGCTGATTTCGGGCGGATGCTCGACCGTCTCTTCGGTGGTGAATTTGCCCCACTTGATGCGTGGCAGCGGGTTTTCGTCGCTGTCCAGATAGCGCCACACGGCGCGCAGCGCGGCGACGAAGCGGTTGATCGTCGTGTCGCTCGGCAGCTTCTTGCGATAGGGGATGGCGCGGCGCTTGCGGATCGCCTTGGCGATGTCTGTCTCGCGGATCGTCACCATGCGCTTCGTGGGGCCGAGCAGCTTGATCCAGAGCAGCAGCTGGCGCTCGCGATCGGCGGCGCTATCCAAGCGCTCGCCGACGTTCACCCACCAGCTTTCAACCGCCACGTCCACCGTCATCTCCGGAGCAGCCGTATCGAGCTGCTGTTGAATGCCTGACGCGCCAAGCCGCGCGCGTTCGTTTCTCAGTCGCCGCTCACAATCTTCAGCCGCGCGTTTGCTCTCGCTCCCTGTCGAGCCGTGAAACCTCTCGCCTTTGACGACGAAGTCGTAGTGCCAGTACGGAGAGTTTTTTGGCTTGTAGACAGACATGTTTCGCCCCGCAGAAACGCCCGCAGATCAGCCTCAGTGAAACGCCGAGTCCGTTCGCCCACCAAGACGGTGCGGATGGCGTTGCTTTCCACCAGGCGCCGCAGCGTCTTTTCGTCAAGGCCAAGCGCCTTCGCCGCGTCCGATGCGGTGATCAGGGCCCGCCCCTCGAAAGCTGTGGAGATCGCGTCCACTATGCCATCTCCCGCTCGCCAACCATGATCTCGTCCCACTGCCGGCGCACGTCGTCGCGGTTGATGCCGGGGATGATGCGCGTGACGGCGAGGTCGAAGAAGCGCTGCATCAGCGCGTCGAACTCGACGTCATCCATCTTCGCAAACGAGATGCTGTCGGGGATCAGAACTGTGCGGCCGGCTGCGTCCTTGAAGCTCTCGCAGAAGCCGAGCGCGCATTGTACCGCCGCGCGGAACTTCGTCATCGTCGGGTAGGTCGTCTGGTGCGGATAAAGCACCCGCAGCAGGGCGAAGTATTTCTTGAGATAGCGCAGGTTTCGCGGGCGCGTGATCTCGACCTTCAGCGTTTCGCCGACCTTGTAGTCAGCGAGCACTTCCTCGCCCAGCGCATCGAAGGCGCGCAGGCCGGTGAGATCGCGACGGAGGAAGGCGATCTCAGCCATTACGCCGCCGCCCGCGCCTTGAGCGCTTCGATCGTCTCGTTGATTTCGTCGATGAACTTTTCCACTTCGCGCTCGGTGTTACCGATCAGCGCCTCGTCGCGTTCGAAGCGGCGTACGAAGAAGCGCATATCCTCCGGCATGCGCGGATCGAACGAGACGAAGTCGCACCACGCACGGTTCGTGCAGGCCATTTGCCATTGCATCTGCAGGCGGTACTTCTCAGGGATGCCACCACCGAGAAGCGTCTCGATGTGCGTGGACGTGTTCGGGCATTTGAACTCGACCAGACCGTCAGCCTCGACGAAGCCGTCAGGCGTGGCGCCGGCCCATTTTATCTTGTCGTGCTTCACCAATGCCGCCGGACCACAGGTCACGTCGGAGCGAAACTCGTAGGCGGCGCGTGCTTGTGGCTCGGTTTCCGTGCCCCAGCGCATCGCGTCATTGGTGAAGCGTGGCGCGGCGGTGCCGGTCAGGCGTTCGGCGACAAGCTCGGCGGCGTAGTTGGCGCGCGCCGCGCCCCAGCCTGTTTTCGTGCGCGCCAGCACATCAGAGATGCGCGAGGCGGTCACAAGCCCAATGCGGGCCGTTGCCCAGAGAGGATCGGATTGCAGGATCATACGACGTGGCTCCAGTTTTTGCCGCGCCGAATGCGGCTCACTTGCGCTTGGCTCACAGAGAAGCGCTCGCCGACCTCTCGGCACGTGCCGAGTGCGGCGCGGATCGCGATCACTTGTGCGCTCGTCAATTTCGCCCGCCCGTGGGTGTCGCCACGGCACATCGTCCCATGATGATGTTTGTCGGAGTGATTGCCGGCGCGCGTGTCCCAGCGGAGGTTCAGCAGTCGATTGTCATCCCGCTTCCCGTTCCCGTGCGCAGCCTCCAACCCAGGTGGACGCGGCCCAACAAAGGCACTCAGGACAAGGTCGTGGACATAGCGGTGCTCGTGCCGTCCCTTGTTGGACAGTTGCACTTTGCGATAGCCAACGCCCGCCGCGCTGGGCCGAAGAATGCGCTCACAGACGCGATGGCGTCGCAAGCACCGAACACGACCGAGATCGGAAACCTCGTACAGGCCAACCCAGCCAACGACAGGAAGCCAGCGCTCGCTCACGACTTAGCCCTCAGCTTTCCCTCAAGCGCCGTTTGAGCGTTCTTGAATTGGGACTGGCGCAGATCGGGGAGTGCGTCGACCTTGAAGTACGCACAGAATTTCTCGACATCTGAGTCGCTCTTGGCCACCAGCGCTTGCAGCGTTGCCAGTTGCGTTTCTGTGATTGCCGGATCGCCGCCTGCAGCTTGGCCATCATCATCTGCCTCGGAGGCGGAAAGGCCCAGTGCGAGCGTTAGCGTGTAGCGCTTCAGGTACTCGACCGTTGAGCCGATCGCCTGGATCGCGTTCTTGCTGCCGGACGCGTCCGGGGCGCCGGAGAGCGTTGTTTCCTCGCAGTGTCCGTCGCGGTGCGACAGAACGCACGTGACAAAGATTGAGGCACCCTCCTGCCGCGATCGATAGCGGTAGGACAGCCCAAAATCCGCAAGGATCGGATCAACCTCTTTCGCGTAAGCGCTGAGGTCAGCGTATTTGCTGTTGTTGCCCTGGCGGTTTTTGGTAACGGGTTTGATTTTTGCTTTGGCACTAGCGACCGCCGCATCGAAGGCGCGCTGAGCGAGCTTTTTCTCGTGCCGCTCCTGCAGGTCCATAAGTTTTTCGAGGACGCTTAGGTCGTCGCCACGCTCCAGGGCGCGACCGAGCAAGTCCATTGGGGTCAGCGCGCCGGTGTTAAGCGGCTCGCCCACCTGCACCTCGCGCACCGGTTCGATCACATCAAGGCTCATTTGCACGGCTCCGGTTTCGGTTCTTCTTGCGGCGGCGGCTTCGGCAGCTTGGCGATCACGCGCGCCATCGCGGGACCGGCGGCGATCACTCGGCCAACGCCTTGGCCGCGTTGGCGAACGCGCCGGCGGCCAGATTGATGTCGGTGGCGGTCAGGCCCTCAGGCCATTTCGGATCGCGGTTGGTGAGCGAGAGCATCAGCCGCTCGCTGTTGCGCGCGCACAGGCCGATCGGATCGTCGTGCATCGGCAGCGCGTCGGCGCAGACCCGGAGCATGTTGGCGATCTTGGCGTGGACCGAGCCCGCCATGTCCCGGAGGAGCGCCTGGGCGGCCTCCACCGGCGTGGGCAGGGCCACAGGTTTGGCCGGATGGCAGATGGCTGCCGCGTCTTCGAGCGTCACAGATGGCCTCCCAAAATCGATGGGGCGACCATACGGGGGATATGTCCCTCAGTCAAGCGGGGCGGGGGATTATTCCCCCGGCTATTTTATGTGTTCCTCGCTACCAGACGTTGCCAAAGAGCAATGATTCCGCGCCAGCACAGGGCGACAAGAAACGCGACGATCAGGACGGCGATTGTCTTAGGTAATAGGTCGGAGGTGCGCAGTGCGTACGCCAGACCGCTCTCGTTGGTGAGCGACGATTCAACATTGGCGCAGAATGTTATGTCGTATGCGCCGGCTCGGCATTCTGCTGCGAGTGACTCGCGTATTGTGAGGCGCGCGTAGAGTGTTGGTGCGATGTAGAGCGTCAGAAAAATCGCGCTCATAACGAGCCACGCTTTGCCGAGCGCGGCCATCAGCGGCGCATCGAGCGACGCACCCACAAGATCGGCGAAGCGGCAACCACCTCGGCGTCGTGTATCGGCTCAGCGTTGTGCGAGATCAGCGTGTAGAGGCCTTTGCGCGAGCCGGGCAGTAGCGTTTTGACCAGCCATTGGTCGTTCGACAGAATGCACACGCACTCAAGGTTTATGTAGGCGGAGGGATCGTCGGTCTGCTCGCCCCAGAACACGACATCGCCATCGCGCAGGGCAGGGAGCTGCGACGTGCCGCGCACGATCGCAGCTCCCGCAATGCCAGTGGCGCCAGGCGGCGCTTCAACGCGCTCTAAAGGCGCATCGTCTGTTACGCGTGTGATCACCGCCCCGGCTCCCACGTACGCTCGGACTTCGATTGGCTCGACTTCCTCGTCGCCAGCCCCGGTCATCAAATAACCTAAGCTGGTTTTCAGCAAGGGTGCGACGAGCGCAATTGATTGAGCCGATGGGTTTTGTGATTTGCCGTTGAGGACATCGCGCAAGTAATCGCGCCCCAAGCCGGCGTCACGGCTTACCGACGCCGCGCTTAAACCCAGCGCGTCCAAGCGTTTTCTTATGCGATCGGCGAGGCTCATGGAGGGGGAACAATCCCCCATGCTCGCATGACGGAGCAAGGAAGATGTATCCCTTGACAAACGAGGGACATATCCCCCACTCTGGCCCCCGCCATGGTCGACATCCCCTCACTGCTCCGCCGCGCGGATACTTACGCACAGGCAACCGGCCGGTCTATCGGCGGCGTATCAAAAGCGATTTTTGACGACGTGCGCACCCTTGGGCTGCTGAAAGATGGATCAAAGGCCATCACGCTTGAGCGGTTGGAGAACGCCGACAATCGGCTGGCGACCCTCGAGCGCACCGCCATGGAGCGGGCTCGGGCATGAGCTGGGCCGCAGCCTCCGCCATTTTGCTCGCGTGGGCGCTCTGCGGGGCGCTCGCCGCTTTCCTGTTTCTGCAAGCTGAACACCAAAACGCGCGCTTCGCCGAGCGACAGCGCAGACGCCGCCGCGCCTTCAACGCCGCGTGGCGAAGGATTTCCAACACCTAGACGAACGAGGGGGCCGCATGGGCTGGACGGAAGATCGCATCGCGACATTGCGGAAGCTGTGGGCCGAGGGCCTCAGCGCGCGCGAGATAGCAAAAGCGCTTGGCGGCTTTGAGCACTGCCGGGACGGTGGCCGAAACGCTGTCATCGGCAAAATCCATCGTGTCGTTCTTCCGACCCGCAACACGCCGCCACGCCGGCCCCGCGCCGCGCCACGCATCGTTGTCGCCCGTCCGCGATCACGGCCATCAAAGCCGCGATCGCCGATCACGGGCAGCTTTAAGCGGCTGCCGATGCCGAAAACAAAGCCTCAGGCGTTGGCGCTGCCCGCGAACGATCCGAGCTACCTCATCGCTGCCGCGCTACTCGCGAAAGCGGGCGCCGCCGAGCGCCGCCGTGACGCGCTGCGCAATTCGGGGTTCGCGCGGTGAACCTCAAGTCCATCGAGGCCGAGCAGGCGCTCTTGGGCGCCGTGCTGATGACGAACCACCTCATCGAGCGCGTGTCCGTGCGCGCCGAGCATTTCTGCGACCCTGTCCATGCCGTGATCTGGGAGGAGGTGACGACGCGTTATCGCGCCGGCCGCCTCGCTGATCCGGTGTCGATGCGCGATTGGGCGGCGATCACGCTGGAGAAAATGGGCGGGGTCAAATACCTGCTCGACCTTCACGGCAACGCCGCGCCATTGCTGCCGCAAGTGGTCGAATACGGCGAGGTGATCCGCGATCTCGCGCGCCGCCGCTCCGTGACACAGGCCGCGCGGATCGCGATCAACGAGGCCGAACGCGGCGAGGTCGACTCGCTCTCCGAGCTTGAGCGGCGCTTGCAAGAGATCGCGCTGCTCGACGTCGATGCCGACGATTGGAAGCACAAGGGCGAGTCGATCGCCTACGCCGTAGAGCGCGCCGAATTGGGCGAAGCTGCCGGCATTTCCACCGGGTTCGCCAAGCTTGACGAGATGATCGGTGGCTTGAAGCCCGCGCTCTACATGCTGGGCGCGGCGTCAAGCATGGGCAAGACGACGCTGCTCAGCGCCATCTCGCGCAACGTCGCAGCCCAAGGCTTAGCCGTGGCCGAGTTCATGCTTGAAATGGACGAGATGGAGGACGGCCTGCGCTCTGCCGCCGCGCTCGCGTTCAAGAACGATCACCGCGTTCTGAGTCCCCACTACCTGTCAGCCCAGCGTGGCTCGCTTTCCGCTGAACAATGGGCGGCGATGCGTGGAGCGGCGAAGGCCGCGGCGCACCTGCCGATCTACACGGACTGGCGCCCAGGCCGCAGCGTGAGCCAGATGGAGGCCGCCGCCCGGCGCCTGTTCGCGAAGCTCCGCCGCGAGAAGAAGGCCGCTCCTGGCCTCGTTGTGATCGACCACGAGGGCCTCATAGCGGCCGAGCCGGGCGCGCGCTTCAGCAGTCAACTCGAACGCACGAACGCGCGCGCCGAAGCACTCATGGCGCTGCCTAAGCGCCTTGGCGTGCCGGTTTTGATCGCGGGCCAGCTCACCAAGGATGGAAAGCGCGCTGACGGTCAGGAACGCATGCCGAGCACTGACGATTGGAAGTACGGCGGCGCGCTCGTCGAGGCCGCCCAGGCCGTGATGCTCGTCCATCGCAAAGCCTATTACGCCGAGCGGAAGCCGCCACACCTGCGCTCCGACGAGGACTGGCGCGACAGTAAAAGCCGAGAGGCCACCATCGTCGTCGACAAGGCGCGCGGTGGCCGGCGCGGCCAGTTCACGATCCTCATGGACATGCCAACAGCGGCGGTTTGGGAGGACGCGGCGTGACCGCGCCACGCCTCTCCGTCATTCCCGCCGCCGCCGCAACCGACAAGCGCCTGTCCGCGCTCGACGTGCGAATCCTCGCCATTCTTGGCCAGGAGCAGCAGCGCCACGGGTTTGCACACATCAACCGTCGAAAGCTCGCTGAGTGGGCCAAGTGCTGCGAGAGCAGCGTGCCGCGCTCAATCCGCAAGATGGAGTCGCTCGGCTACGTCGAGCGCCGGCAGGCGTTCGACGGCAAAGTGCAGTCGGCAAACGACTATCGGGTGAAGCTCGACTTGCCGCTGGATTACGCGGCCGAGAAGGGGGGCGCCAAATCGGATACGGGTGTCCGGGAAGATACGGGTAGCAAATCGGATACGGGTATCCTGGAGGATACCCCCCATATCTTGCGTCCAAATTTCTCGGATACCCGTCCTAATCGGGATACGGGTATCCTCCAGGATACGGGTGGCGGATCGGATACCCCCCCTGAAAAAGAAGTTTCCCCCACACCCCCTTCAAGAAAAATAACCCCCTCCAAAAGAACCCCTAAAGGGGTTCAAAAAGGTTCCCCCAATCCGCCGGGTTTCGACGAGGCTTGGGAGCTTTGGCCGAAGCACCATCGCCATTCCTCGAAACCCCAATCGCTCCAGCGGTGGGTCAAACTCGGCGCCGAGCCGAGCCAGATGCTCGAGGCGATCCGGCTGTACCTCGCAAGCCCTGACGCCAAAAAGGTCACGCCAGACGGCGTTATCGGCGGCTTCGTCAATGCCTTCGAAGTTTGGCTGAACAAGTACGCGTCGTTTTGGCTCGAGCGGGCGGCCGGCACGAACACCAACGACCTCAGCGCTGCATGGCGCATCTGGGAAGCCTCCGAGCACACCTTTTGGGATCGTCAGCGCTTCGGGCCCGCGCCTGGAGAACCGGGTGGCCCGGCGCTACCCGAGCCTGAAGTCACCGACCTCTTCGCAGCAGGGAGCGCCCGATGACGCGCATCAGCGTGACGATTCCGCCGAGCCTCAGCGCCAGCGAAGCATCGCAAGCGCGTGCCGACCTTTGGGCCTCGCTTGAGCCCTTGCTGGTGTCGTCGCTCGGCGCCGAGGGCGCGGCCGAGTGGATGGAATTCGCCGCCGTGCAGACCCGCCTCAAAGCCAAGCGCACGCCGCTGGAGCACGCAGCATGAGCCGCCACGAGGACAACTTCCAAATCCAGGTGGTCGACTTCCTGACGCGCAACGGCATCTACGCGCGCCACATCAAGAATCAGGGCCGGTGGTCTGTCGCGTATGGCGCTAAGCTCAATCGCATGGGCCGACGCAAGGGCACTGCGGACTTGGAGTGCATCACCCAAATCAACGAGCACCTTCCACGAGGGATATTTATGCTGGAGTGCAAGCATCCGCCGCGCATGTTGCCGAGCGGAAAGCGAAGCCGCGTCATTCCCAGGCTGGATCGTGATCAGCAGGATGTGGCCGACACATTGGCTAAGCTCGGCATCCCGACAATTTGTGTGAACACGCTGGAGGATGCGGAACGCTTGATCCGTGCATTCGGCGTGCCGTTGCGGGGGCGTGTGCAATGAGCCGCGCCCGCCGCTGGACCGAAGACGAACTGCAACGCTTGGCCGAGCTGCGTGCGGAAGGCCATGACGTCAAGGCGATCTGCAACACGCTTGGCCGCTCACGTTGCTCGGTCGAGGAAAAGATCGAACTGCTGCACCAAGGCCGGGTAGGGCAACCGCGCCACCGCGACACTCCAGACGCGAAGCAACCCTACGATCCGGTCAAAGACAATCCGCGCCTGCGCGCACTGCTGGGAGGCAGCGATGCAAGCTGATTGGCGTGACACCTGGCGCTTCCTCCGCCGCGCATTCGATCTCTTGCTGCTCGCCGGCGCTGTGTGCTTCGCCGCGCAGATCGCCATTGTCGGAAAGGGCATGATGCAATGAGCCAGTCCCACGCCGCCAAGCGGGCCCGAGAGCGCTATAACGTCGATCTGAGCAACGCTGATCTGCGCGCGATCTGTGATCAAATCAAACGCGGCGAGAACGCCACGATCGAGCGCGTGATGCGTGACGGCCTGCAGCGCATCGTGGTGTTGTTCCAGGGCCGGGCGCTGTTCGTCCTCTACAATCCGATACGCAACTGGATCGTGACGATCTATCCGCACGGCTGGCACGCCGACTTGCGCGAATCCAGCCGCAAGGAATTGCACCAACGCGAACGGAGGCGGCGATGAAACGCCCACGCCAGATGCGGCCCACCGAAGAACGCATGCGCGACAGCAACCCGAGCGTCGCGCGCCAAGCTCAGCAGCAGCACCAGGCCGAAGCCGGCCGCCAGCGATACGGTGGCGCGGTGGGCTTTCCTGTTGGCCCTGGCGGGGTTGTCACGCGCCCTGGTTCGATCCGGCCCAGTCGCACGCCGGCGCAGGACGCCAGCCAGCGCGCCGAGGCGACGTCGTTCAGCGAAAACGCCGTGCGCGGCTCGCAACATCGCGTGCGCGGGCCGGCGGTGCCGGGCGGGCCGGAACAATCGATGATGCCAGTTGGCCCTGGCGGGGTCGTCAGCGAAACGCCGATCGCCATGGCGGTGCGCGCGACCGGCACGCCGCAGCACTATCTCGACCGGCTGATCGTGCAGGAATCGGGCGGCGATCCGAACGCGCGCGCGCCCACGAGCTCAGCGACTGGCCACGCGCAATTCATCGACTCGACGTGGCTCGGCATGGTGAAGCGCTATGGCGGCCGCTACGGCGCTGGCGATCTCGCTCAGCGTATCGTTCAGACACGAGGCGGCGGCTTCCGTGTCGACGACGCCAACACGCGCCGTCAGATCCTCGACATGCGCACCGACCCCGCCTGGGCAGCGATCATGGCGGGCCATTTCGCGCGCGAAAACGAAAGCACGCTGCGCGCTCAGCTGCGTCGCCCGATCCGCGAAGGCGAAGTCTACCTTGCGCACTTCCTCGGCGCGGAGCAGGCGGCCGCGTTGTTGCGCGCCGCCGACCAGGACCGCGATACCCGAGGCCGGCGACCAGCCACGCAATTCGTGACGCCACAAGCAGCAGAGGCGAACCGATCGATCTTCTACGAAGGCCGGCGCGCGCGCACCGCGAATGAGGTGGTGACGTTGCAGACGCGGAAATTCAGGCCGGCGATTTTTCGCGGCGGCGCGGAGGTCACACCGTGAGCGGATCGCGCGGCGCACACACCGTGATGTACGCGTACCAGCCCGGGCCGGCGATTACGCGCGCGTCGGGCTGCTCAATCCACGCATCGCGGGCCGCAATGCAATCCGCCTCGGTGGCGAAGCCTGGAATGTCGCGCTCTTGGGTGAGCAGCGGATCAGTCTCGGCAAGGCCGGGCGGCAAGAACACGAGCGACAAAAGCAGCGTCCACATGGACGCACCGTAACACAAGAGCAGGGGCGAATAAATGGGACGACAGCTCGGAAGAAATCGCGGCGGGTTACTCGCCCGCTCGCCAGATAGCGCCGTGCAGCGCAGGCAGGCGCGTGCAGAGGCGTCAGCCGCTTCGGCGGGTGTTCTTGGCGGCGGCTCCTCCCTGGCGAGCGTGACAAGCACCAGCGCGTCGATCGCTGCCCAGCAGTCCGCAGCGCTCGCCACGCCCTATGCCGCCTATGTCGGCGTGATCAGCGGCGATGGCGGCGGTCAGTCTCAATTCGAGCAAGGTGCGTGATGGCCATTCTGTCGGAAGCTCGAGCCCTGAGCATCATCGAGGGCGTGGCGAAGCGGCACGGCACCAATGTCGAGGCCGTGATCTGTACCGCTTGGGACAGGGACAGCGTGTTGGCACGGCAGGAAATCGCGTGCCGGCTTCGCGACGAACTCGGCTGGCCCCAACGCCGCACCGCCGAACTGCTCGGCTGTTCGCCGGCACGGGTCTGCTCGCTAATCCGTGAGCACGAAATTTCGGTTGAGCGCGCCCGGCGTTTGCTGGGCGTGACGGCGGTTGTGCGTGGCGTCGACGAGGATCGCTTGGCCGAAGCCGAGGCCCGCGTGCGCGAGTTGGAAGAAGAGCTCGACCGCCTCACTGGTTCCCATGCGGCGATGCAAGTGGCCGAAGCGCTGCGGCTCTACGACCCGCGCACGCCGACCGATGACCCCAAAGCGCAATTGAGCCTGCGCCTCGGCATCACGCTGTCGATCCTGATGGAGCATTACCCCCGGCCCGTGACGGGCGAGGCGCTTGTTTCGCTTTATGACGAAGCCTGCGAACGCCTGAACTACGGCACGATGCGCGGCGCGACGAACAACCTGATCGCCAAGAACGTGGGCCAGATCAATCAATGCTTCGAGGGCCGCGCCTGGCCAAAGCCGTGCGAGGCCGGCCCGTTCTCAAATTCTCGCCGCCTGACGGATGCCGCGGCGCTGTGGCTCCACGAACGCTTCAGCCTGCTGCGCCGATCACAGATCGCCGCCGCCGCCGAGCGTTCAGCCTCAGTTCCCGTGCTGGGGGCCACCATAGCGGCCTGAGGAACAAGCATGGTGCAGTCAAACGTCCGCGCGGTGCCGACCGACATCAACGCCGCCAAGCAAGCGGCCGATGCCGAGCGCACGAAAATCCGC
This sequence comes from uncultured Terricaulis sp., assembly GCA_964653495.1. Lineage (GTDB taxonomy): Bacteria > Pseudomonadota > Alphaproteobacteria > Caulobacterales > Aquidulcibacteraceae > Vitreimonas. The sequence continues at coordinate 101,802 of CAZZFE010000002.1, forward strand.
GCCGAGGGCTTTGCTGAAGGCAAGAAGGCCGCCGAGCATGCGCAGGGACCACGCACCGTGGCGATCGCCGCGCTTTGCTCGCTGGCCGCTCTTGCCGTGGGCGCATTGGGCGCCGTCTCGCTTTACGAGAAGGGCATCTTCACCGGCGGCGCTGTCACCGATCAAACCCTGCGCCGCACCGTGCCGCAGCCCGTCGCGCCATTTTCAATCACGTACCCAGAAGATCAGTCGTCCGCCTATGACCGCAACAGCGCCAAGGCGCGCGAAGGCGTGATTGACCCGCGCACCGGCCAACCCGCGAGAGCGCCGCAATGATCGGCCTGATCCGCGACATGATCCGCCAAGCGCGCGGCCTCACGCCCGGCGGCTTCGTCACCAAGCTCTACCACGAAGCGCCGAACCGCCCGCTGGTGCGCGTCCTCGTCTCGCGCCACGCGGAGCACGGCTTCGTGTTTCAGAAGGTGAGCGCGGAGTTCCCCGTCGAGATCGCCGAGTGGCACGCGCGCCAAGCCAATTGCGAACCCGACACGAGCCGAGCGGCGCGCGACGCGCTGAAAGCCGAGATCGTCAAGGACAAGGCGATTTGGGCGGAGCCGCAAACCGCATGACCGACATGACGCCAGCCCCCGAGCCCAAACTGCTAGGTGAGAACGCCGCAGACCAGGCCGATTTCTCCATCGGCGTGGCCGACAAGGATGGCCGCGTGCTGGTGCGCTTCAATTCCATGGTGCGCTGGTTCGATCTAGCGCCGCAGCAAGCCATCGGCCTCGCCGAGATGCTGATCAACAGCGCCTACAAGGCGCGTGAGTCCGACATGGCGAGCAAGGGCCTCGTGATGCCCAAGCCCAACAGAGCCGATCGCCGCAAAGCCGCGGCCCAAGGAAAGCACTGATGAACCTGACCCAAATCGCAGAGCGCGAGCAATCGCTGCGTGGTGAGATCAAGCAAGCCGACGCCGATGTGTCGGAAGCGAAACTCCATCTGCACCGCGCCGAGCAAGCACTGGAGCGCGCCAAGCTCGACCTGGAGGGCGCCGAACAACGCGCCGCCGAGAAGCGCACCGAGCGAGATGACCTCGCCAAGCTCGCGCACGCTCAGATCAGCCAGTGCGGAGAACCCGCGCCGGCGCAAGCCGAAGAGGCCAGCGGGGAGGAGGTGATCCAATCTTCGTCGGGCGAGGGGCCCTCACCAGATCATGCTTTCATCCCCCTCGCCGACGACGACGCAGCGGTGCTGGCGCGCATTGACGGCGCACTCACGGCGCCAGCGCGGCATGAAGGCGAGAGCCGCCCCAACGGCGCATGGTAGCCGCCACAGCCTCGCTCAGCCTGATCGAAACCGAGGCCGGCTGCATCGACATCGACCTGCAGCAAGTCCTCGAAGCCCGCAGGCAGGCCGACGACAAGCTCAAGGCGCTCCAGGCCCGTTCACAAGAGGCGCGTAAGCTTCTGGACAGGATCGATGCTGCGATCGCCTCAGCGCTTGGCGAAGCGAGCCCAGCCAACACGAACACAGAGCAACACACCGATCGCGTCGAGCCCACCCGCAGGGTCAGAGAATGGGACGGCGGCGATGGTGAGATACCGGACGAAGACCTGGATGAAGACTGATGGCCTTCGCATTCATCATGGGCGCGGTGACAGCTCTTGCGGCGGTCTGCGTCGTGCTGGCGATCTCTAGGTAGCGCCATGCCAGTGCTCGACAACCAACGCCATGAGCGCTTTGCGCAGGAGATTGCGAAAGGCGCCCCAGCAGGCCGGGCCTACGAGGCTGCCGGATACGAAGGCGCGGGGGCTGATCAGAACGGCTCGCGTTTGATGAAAAACGATAAGGTCGCAGCCAGAATTCAGGAAATCAAAGAGGCCGCAGCCACCAAAGTCGGCGTCACGGTCGAGCGCGTGATGGGGGAGCTGGCCAAGATCGGCTTCTCAGACATCCGCCAAGCGGTCGCGTGGCGTGCCAATGCGACCCAGATTTCAGAGGATCCAGAGACAGGCGAGCCGAAGATCGTTGCCCACAACGAAGTCGTGCTGATCGACAGCGACAAGATCGATGACGCAACCGCCGGCGCGATATCGGAGATCAGCCAGACCGCGCAGGGCGGGATCAAGATCAAGTTCCACGACAAGCGCGCGGCCCTGGTCGACCTCGGCAAGCACCTCGGCATGTTCAAGGAGAAGGTCGAGGTCACCGGCAAGGATGGTGGGCCGATCGAAACCCATGATGTGAGCGGCCGAGAACTGGCGCGCCGTATCGCCCTGGCGCTGTCGCGCAATCAGGGAGCGGAGCCAGCGAGCGGGTGAGCGGCACGATCAGCCTCCTCGACGACATTCTGGCCCGCTACCACGAACTGCCGCCCGAGGTTCAGGAGCAGGTGAAGGCCGACGCGCTGTCGGCGACCTCGCACATGCTGTGGGTGCCGAATCCAGGCCCGCAGACGGATGCGTATTATTCGGGCGCCGATCTGCTCTACTATGGCGGCGGCGCTGGCGGTGGGAAGAGCCAGCTGCTCACGGGACTTGCCGTCAATGAGCACCGCGTAGCCCGCCTGTTTCGCCGCCAGTTCAAGGACATCGACGGCGAAGGCGGCATGGGCCCCGCACTCGCGCAAATCCTCAAGATGCCGCACGTCCAGCAGAAGCACGTGTGGGCTGCGCCCAACGGCGCCAAGGTAGAGTTCGGCGCTTTCGAGAACGAAAAGGAAGCGTCAGCGTACCAGGGCCGCGCGGCGGACTTCTTCGGCTTTGACGAAGCGGTGCAGTTCCATGAGCACCTTGTCAAATTCATCATCGGTTGGAATCGCCCGGCCGCCGGCGTCGATCCGCTGCAGCGCTGTCGCACGATCTTGGCGTCAAACCCGCCGCTGACGCCTGACGGGCTGTGGATCTTTGAATGGTTCGCGCCTTGGCTTGATGACCGCCATCCGAACCCGGCCAAGGACGGTGAACTGCGCTGGTTTATGGAGATAGACGGCCGGGACACCGAGGTGGAGCGCGACTACGTCCACACCATCGTCGACGGCCGGGGCAATGAAATCCAGGTCACACCGCGGTCGCGCACGTTCATCCCTGCCAGCGTGGTCGATAATCCCGATCTGATGGACGCGGGCTACGCGAACCAGGTCGCGCAGATGCCGAAGCACCTGCAGGACGCGCTGATGGGCAAGTTCAGCGCCTCGCTTGAGGACGACGCGCTTCAGATCATCCCGACAGAGTGGATCATGCGCGCTCAGGCTCGGTGGCGGACCCGCGAGAAGGAAGATCACGGGCCGATGACCGATGTCGGTGTCGATGTGGCCATGTCGCTCAGCGACAACGATGGCGGGCAGGCGACACGCAAGAACGACCGTTTCGTAATCGCGCCGCTGCACCACCTGTTTTACGCCGAGCCAGTCGTGAAAGAGGGGATCGACATCAAGCGGCCAAGCGAGGGCGCTGCCGCTGTGATGGGCGTGGTTCGAGATGGCCCGCGTATCAAGATCGACATGGGCGGCGGGTATGGCGCCGGCATCGCCGAGCACCTGGAGAGCAGCGGCCTCGACGTCATGGGCATGCTGGGCGCGGCCAAGTCGTTCGCGATGGACCGCGACCACAAATACTCGTTCGCCAACAAGCGGGCCGAGTGGATTTGGCGTTTCCGCGAGGCGCTAGACCCTGAGCGGGGCGATCCGATTTGCTTGCCTCCGGGCCGTGAGGTTGTCGCCGAACTGGCCTGCCATCGCTTGAAGCGACCCCTGGGCGAGACGCGCATCATTCAGGTTGAGGACAAGCGCGAGATCATCAAGCGCCTCGGCAGATCGCCAGACATTGGCGAGGCGCTGATCTTCGCGTGGTCGGAGCCAGACCGCGAGCAGAAGAACGATCGCGCCTCGTACAAGCGGCGCTCCAGGTCGTCCCGTTCCCCGCCGGTTCAATCCTCCTATGCGACAGCCAAGGCGAAGTTTCGTCGCGGCAGGTAGGCATGTCTTTCAAGAAGGGCTCGGGCAAGCTGCTGGACGCGGTGTTCCGGCCGCACCGGTTCTTTGGCGCACCGAGTCTGATCGACCCGATGCTGCACCCGAACGACAAGTACAATCAGCCGAAGGTGGCCAAAGCCCCGGACGCGCCGGCGGCGACCGAATTGCCATTCGACGACACCGATGCGCGCGCGCGGCAACGGCAAGCCGATCTGCTGGAGCAGATTCGCTCACGCCGCGGCCGGTCGAGCACCATCATGTCGGGCCGCACGGGCGACACATCCGCCGCGCCGGTGAAGCGCCGCCAGTTGGGCTACGGCTGAGATGGAGCGGTGGAGCGCCAAAGAGGTCTGCGAGCGCAGCGACAAGGCGTTCGCGCGGTTCAGCAATGCCTTGAACCTGTGGCAGGCGATTGCCGAAATCTTCTACCCGGAGCGGGCTAACTTCACCTCGCAAATGACGCCGGGCGAGGAGGTCTATCTCAACATCTTCGACGGCGAGCCGATCATTCTGCGCCGCGATCTGGCCAATCAGCTGGGCGCCATGCTCCGCCGCGGCGAATGGTTTCGGTGCAAAGCCTACCCAGACGCGCTCAACCAAAGCGATGCGGTCAAGAAGTGGAGCGAAAGCGCCACCGAGACACAGCGCAACGTGATCTACGCGCCCCGGACCAACTTCAGCGCGGCGTTTCAGGAGAGCGACAACGATTACGTCGCGTTCGGCACGTCGGTGCTGCAGCACAGCTACAACACGCGGAAAACCGGGCTGCTGTTCACCTGCCTGCACCTGCGCGACTGCGCTTGGTACGAGAACGGCGACGGCGATGTGGACGAGTTCTACCAGCGCATGAAGCTGTCGCTCGGTGAGATCAAGGCCATGGGCCTGAAGATCCCGGACAAGCTGAAGAACATCGCCGAGAAAGACCTGCACCACGAAATTGAGGTGCGCCGCTGCGTGATCCCGGTCGATCGTTTCGAACACGGCAAGGGCACGCCGCGCGGGGCGAAGTACGCGGTCTGCTACGTGGCGCCGAGCGAGCAGGAAGACTTGGTGCCGGCGGATGCGCCGAAGCCGTACTTCCGGACTTGGCCCTATCTTGTGCGGCGCTGGATGAAGGTGTCCGGCGAAGCGTTCGGCCGCAGCCCGTGCACCGGCGTGGCGCTGGCTGACAGCCGCATGCTCAACCAGGCGCAGCTCTCGATCATCGAGGGCCTGGAGCGCGCCGTAGACCCGCCGATGATGGCCCCAGACGATGCGGTGGGCGATGGCGGCGTGAACGTGCGCCCGGGCGGCATCACGTTCTATGACCCCGAGCTGGACTACAAGGGCCGCCGGCCCATCGACGTGATCGAAAGCGGGCGTCCCGATTGGGGCATGGAATTCAGCGCCGATCGCCGCTTGTTCCTCGCTCGCGCCTTCCTGCAAAACCAGATCAAGCTCCCAGCGATCGACGGTCAGAAGATGACCGCGACCGAGATCAACGAGCGCATCATCGAGTTCACGCGCTCGGCCGCGCCGATCTTTGAGCCGATGGAAGCCGAGAACGCCCAGCTGATGGATGGCGTGTTCGAACGTATCCGCGATGCTGACGGCCCGGCCAATCCGTGGGGCGGGTTCGAGGAGCCGCCGGAGGAATTGCTCGGCGCGGAGGTGCGTTTCGAGTTCGAGACGCCGCTGACTGAAGCCAAGCGCAAGCTTTTGTCCGAACAGGCGCGCGTGGCGAACGCTTACATCGCCGAGCGGGTGCAGCTGAACCCAGGCATCGTTGACCTGATCGACCAGGACGAGATGGACCGCGCCGCGCTTGAGGGCATCGGCCCGGCGAAATGGTTGCGCAACCGCGAGGATGTCGAGGCCGACCGCGCCGAGAAGGCTCAAGCCCAAGAGATGACGGCCGCCGCGAACCTGGCGCTCTCTCTGGCGACCGGCGGCGGGAAGAACGCGCCGCAATTGCCGCCTCCTGATCCCGTGTCCGCGGCGTTGGCCCAATGACGTGCGACACCGACGACGATTGGCTGGGCGCCGAGCTTCTAGACTGGCTGCTTGAGCATGGCTGATAAGCCTAAACGTCGCGAGCCGCGCGTGCCGGTTACACCGCTCGACCTGCTGCTGCAGGCAATGGGTGCGCCGATGCCCGACGTCGCCACAGTGCAGGCGATCAAAGCTCTGCTGCGCGGCGATGCATCATCAGCCCAGCAAAAGCGCGCCATGGACTACGTCATCAATGAATTGGCTGGCGCGGGCCGCAATTGTTTCACCGGTGAGAGCCCATACGGCACGGCGTTTCGCTCAGGTGCGCAAGGCGTTGGCCAAGCCATCGCGATGATCGGGGCGGCTCGCCGCGTTGGCGTTGAACCCGAAGCGTAACCGCGTTCAAGCCCCGTTCAGCGCCGCGTTTCACACACCCAGCATGGATTGGACCGAACTTCGCACCACGCTTGCGGGCGACAATCAGGACCGCGCGAAAGCCCTTGAGGGCTTCGCCGATCCGAACGCGTTCCTCGAGCACGCGTTTCGCCCAGAGCCGGACTGGCGCAAGGGCATTGCTGGCGAAGATGCGGAAACGCTGAAAGAGCTGGAGCGCATCGACAGTCCGAGCACGCTCTACAAGCGCTTCAAGGACAGCCAGGAATTCATCCGTTCGTCCGGTAAGGTGAAGGTTCCGGGCGAAGGCGCGACAGAGCAAGAGGTCGCGGAATTCCGGAAAGCTGTCGGGGTTCCGGAAAAGCCGGACGGCTACCAGATCACGGTGAAGGCGCCGGACGGCTACGAAGTCACCGAGGGCGACAAGCAATTCCTCGGCTCAATGACGGAACGGCTGCATAAGGCGGGCGCGACACCGGAAATGGTGAATGTCGCACACGAACTTTATTACGAAGCCTCTCACAACGCGCTTCTGGAAGGCGAAGAGAGCTATGCGCAGAGCGCGGTGAAGGCCGATAAAGAGCTTCGCCAGTTCTATGGCTCGCGCTACGACGACTCGATTGCGTTCGCCAACGCCGCAGTGTCGCAATTCCACAATGGCGACGCTGCCGAAGTGCTTGACGCCAAGATCAGCGTCGACGGCTTCACCGGCAATCTCGGCGATTGGCCGCCCTTCGTGAAGATGATGTCCATGATCGGACACCAGAACGCGGGCGACCCGTATTTCCTCAAGGCCGCGGGCAAGTCGGGCGTGGACCCGCAAGCGCGGCTCAACGAATTGATGGCGCTGCGCGTCTCCGACAAGTCGGAAGACCGCAAGCGCTACAACGATCCCGCGGTGCAGGGCGAAATCCGCCGGCTGATTGCTGGTGGCCTGCGCCAACAAGAGATCGCTGCCGCAAGGTAGCGGAATGGTTCGCTCGTGCGCATGGCGACGGCGCATTGAGCAGAACCGGCGGCCACCCCGGACTCAACATCCGGCCCCGCTGACGAAGTGAAGGACTGAAGCGGCCCCGCAAGGCCACCCCGCTTCGACCCGGCATCGCCATCCCATGAATTCTTCGCCGTGCGTTCGCGCGCGCGGTGATGCGTGAGGTGGAGTAGCACGCGCATGAATACGATCGACCAAGTCCTGCGCACCCAATATCAAAGCGAGTGGGTGCAGGACTTCGAGCGCACGAAGGCGAAGCTTCGCCAGTGCGTGATGAGCACCGGCGTTCCCGGCGCCGAAACCGTTTATTTCCCTGTGATCATGCCGGGCGACGAGGCCGTGGAGAAGGCGCGTGACGGCTCCGTGCCGACGTCCGATCTCGACCTTGAGAAAGTCGCGGCGACGGTGCGCAAGCATCACAAGAAGTATCGTATCGACAATTTTGATGCGTTCCGCGCTATGGCCGATGTGCGCCAGGGCATGAGCATTCGCGGCATTCCCGCGATCAACCGCGCCATCGACCGCATCATCATTCAGCAACTCGACACGGCGACGACCAACATGGGCGCCGCAACGATCCTGTCGACGCTCGCCGAGGTTCAGGAATGGACCGAGACGCTCTGGAACGCCGATGTGCCGGACGACGACGGCAAAGTGTGGGGCTTGGTGACGCGCCGCGCCTGGAACCAGATGATGCGCATCAACGAGTTCAAGTCGATGGACTACACGACGCAGAAAGTCGTGGACACGGCCATCGCTTACAAATCGTGGATGGGCGTGAAGTGGATGGTTCACAACGGCCTGACCGGCCGCGGCACGGCATCCGCCAAGTGCTACATTTTCCACGAAAGCGCTGTCGGCCACATGATCAACGGCGATCCGCGCGCCGTCCTCTTCCAAAACGAGGAAGACGACTATTTCGGCGTTCGCTTCGAAGTGATGCACGCGGCGAAGCTCATCCTCCAAACCGGTGTCGTGCAGTACCTGCACAATGACACGACGGCCCTGACCTAAGCGGGAGACTGAACCATGTCTTATGACAGCAATTATCTCGCCAAGAAGGGCCCGTCCGCGGAAGGCCGCATCGGCTTCACGGAGTGGATTTATCACACGACCGACACGCCGCAGACGATCGACACGGCAGGCTACATCTCCGATGCGGCTGAGGTCGTGGGCTCGGTCGCCAAGCACGGCGCTAAGGGCATCCGCAAGGGTGACCTTGTGCATGTCGTTCAATGGTCGGCGCTGCCTGATGGCCCAGAGGATCGCGTGAGTCCGCCAGCCACAGCGCCAACGATCACCGGTTACGGCGTCTTCATGGTCGCAGGCATCAGCGCGAGCACCGGCGCCGCCGACCTTGCGGCGATCTCCTGGGCCGACATCACGAACGAGGATTAATCACCATGTCTTACGCAACTGCGAACGTGAAACTCGTTCAGTCCGCCGGCCGCATGAAGACCTTCGTGTACGACACGACCGACGATATCGGCGACGTCGACGCCTCTGGTTATTTCACCGATGGCGTGTCGGTTCACGCGATGGCGGTCGGCGATATCGTCTGGGTGCGGGATTGGACCTCTGCGGTGCCAACCATGACCGTGGCGGGCCGAAACGCAGCGTCGCTTGCGTCGTTCACGCTTTCCTATGTGAGCGGCATCTCGACCAACGCGGCGACGATTACGGCCTATCCGATCGGCTCCTGATCGTCGGTTCAATACCGGTTCAGCGGGGGAGACGAGGGTGCAAGCCTTCGTTTCCCTCTCTGCTGTCTGGAGCATTCATGGCGCGCCAACCCACGCAACCCGTTCGCGAGCAGGCCGTGCGATGCCCTGCGAAGGCGCTCGTTTGCGAAAGCGATACGATCCGCGCGCGCTGGGTTGGGATTGTGCCGGCCGATCACACGATCGAAGACGTGCTCAACCCGCACTATTTCGGCCACTACACCAATTCGGCCAAGGCGCTCCGCGTCAAAGACGTAATCGAGATCGAGCCGGAGAACGGCCTGTGGTGGGCGTACGCGCGCATCATGGCCGTGCGGCCGAAGCTGCAGCAGGTCGAAATCCGCCTGCTGACCCCGATGCAGGACTACGCCGAAGAATTGCCGCCCGGCTATCGCTGGGAATGGAAGGGTCCGGAAGGCGGCTGGGCGATCTGGAAAGGCAAGCTGCTGATCCTCACCGGCTTCGCCACGCAAACGCAGGGCAAGCTTGAACTGGCCGATGGCATCCGCAACGGCTTCACCGAAGCCACGGGCGCCGCGGCGTGACCACCAAGCTCGACGTGCTCAACGATGCGCTTGTGCTCCTTGGCGAGCCGCGCACGTCGAGCCCTGATAGCAGCGACAAATGGGTGAGGCGGCTCAATCAAGCTTATGACGGCGTCGTTCGCCGCTTGCTCGAGGATCACCCGTGGGATTTCGCCACCAAGCGCGAGAAGCTGACCCTTGCAGCGCTGGGCGACGATGCCGATGGCGATCCGCTGCCGTACGGGCGTGACCTCGCTTACAACAAGCCGGCCGGCTGCTTGCGCATCTGTTGGGTGAACGATAGCGGCCAGGATCCAACACGCGACGACGACGAGCCGGACTACGAGAATGAAGAGGGCCACATCCTCACCAATCTCGACCCCTGCTACATGGGGTTCGTGTCTCAGTACTTCGCCGATCGCGAAGGCGCGTGGCCCGGCAAGTTCGGCTGGGCCGTCTCCACCGAGCTCGCGTCTGTGTGCGCCGAGGTGTCCACCAAGAGCGAGAGCAAGGGCCTCGTGCTCGAGAAGAAAGCCGAGAAGGCGCTGCGCCAGGCCAAATCGTGGGACGCCGCACAGCGGCCGTTCCGGCGCAAGCCCCGCGGATCGTGGGTGCGTTCACGCAGCGCGTACGGCGGTGTGCTTGATCCCGAAAGGAAGTGAGCGAGTCCCACATCCCCTTCGTCACCTTCAACGGTGGTGAAATCGGCGGCGAGTCGATGGCGCGTGTTGACCTCGATGTCTACGCGTCGTGCGCCGAGATCATGGAAAATTGCTGGGCGATCGTGCAGGGCGCGTTGTCCAAGGTGCCGGGCTCGCAATTGGTGGACTTTACCGCCGCGCATGGGCCGGCATGGCTGCTGCCGTTCGTGTTTAACGTCGATCAGACCCGGGGCCTCCTGTTCACCGAGGCGGAGGTCAGGATCGTCGACGGTGATGGCGTGGTGCAGATGGACACCGGAACGGTGGCTGTTGGCAACTTCTCCGATTCCAGCACGGGCGCATCGTCGGTCACGACCGGCTCAACCAGTTCGACGCTTTCCTGCGCCGCGTCGGGCGCGGCAATCGCCCGCTCGACCTGCACCACGACCGATACGGCGCGCGCGGCGATCGGCTTCAGCATCGAGCGTCGCAAAGTGCTGGTGCGCGTCGGCACGTCCGCCGGCGGCGAACAGGTCATGGCCGACACGCTGTTCTATCCTGGTGAGCACGTGCTGCGGCTCTCGCCTGGCGCTGGCACGTTCTACCTGCAATTCACGCTTGAGGATCGCGGCAACGCCATTGTTCGCACGCTGCATGGGGTCAGCGCCGGTGATCTCGTGATCCCGTCTCCTTACTCAGTCGATGATTTCGAGGACATTCGCTACGAGCAGATTGCCGACGCGTTTTGGATTTACCTGAACGGCAAAAAGCGCGGCGCGCGCGCACGCGTGCTTGAGCGGCGGTCTAACCAATCCTGGTCGCTGCGCCTGTTCCGGCCGGAGGATGGGCCGTTCTATCCGTCAAACAGTACCGACGTGACGTTGGCGCCGAGCGATCTTGTCGGCGCGGCGACGCTCGCGGCGAGCTCTGATCTCTTCGTCGCCAGCGATGTTGGGCGCTTGGTCGAAATCAACCACCAGGGCCAGCGCCTGGACACCACCTTGGATGCGCTCGACGATGTCACGGAATCGATCCGCGTCACCGGCACGGAGGCGAACCGCACGTTCTCGTATCAGGTTTCGACCGGACTGACCGGCACGATTGTCGTGCAGCGCAGTTTCGGGAACGACATCGATTGGGTCGATTACGCGACGGTTGTGGACTTCACCAATTTCGTCACCATCAACGACGAACTCGACAACCAGATCGTCTTTTACCGACTCAAGGTCACGGCTTATTCGTCCGGCTCAGCGTCGGCCGCTTTGTCCTATTCGTTAGGTGAAACCACGGGCCATGCGGAGATTGTGGCCGTTGGCAGCGCCACGAGCGCAACGGTGGAAATCTTCGACCAGTTCGGCGCCTTGAGCACGACACGCAATTGGAGCATGGGCGCGTGGTCTGACGGCGAGGGCTGGCCAACGGCGGGCGCAATCCACGACAGCCGGCACAACCTCGTGCGCGACGATCTGTTCTGGGCGTCGGCCTCGGACGATTACGAGAGCTTTTTGCTTGGGGTTGACGATGCGGATTCGATCTCAAAGCGCGTCGGCACCGGCGATGTGAACGTGGCGCAGTGGATCGAAGGCAGCAACCGGCTCCTGATTGGAACGCGTGGCGCCGAGCTTGAGGTGAAGACGACCTCGTTTGACGAGCCAACCACGCCCACGAACGTCAACATTAGGAGTTCAAGCGCGCGCGGCTCCGTCAACGTCCAAGCCGTGCGGGCCGATAAGCGCGTCGTGTTCGTGTCCCGCTCGCGCCGGCGGCTGCACCAATTGCTCTATGACATCGAGAACAATTCGTACCGCTCCGACGACCTGACGCGCTTGCACAAGCGGATCGCGGGCTGGCCGGACGAAAGCGACATTTACGTCGATGAGTTCGACGACGCCGAAGAGGAGGCCGATGGCGTCGGCTTCGTCCAGATCGCTTACCAAGCCGAGCCCGAGCCACGGCTGTGGTGCGTGCGCCGTGATGGCCAGCTCGCCGTGCTCCTGTTCGCGCCAGACGAGGGCGCCTATTCGTGGAGCCGCATCACGCCATCAGGAACGAACGCGGCGTTCGAAAGCGTGTGCGTGCTGCCGGGCAAGAAGGAGGACCGCATCCTGGTCGTGGTGCGCCGCGAGATCGACGGCAACACGCATCGTTTCGTCGAGCGGTTCGCCCCTGAGCAATGGATGCGGCTGGAGAACGCGTGGCGGGTTCAGTGCGGGCTTCGCTACGACGGCCCGCCGACGACCACGCTGACCGGCTTGTCGCATCTGAAGGGCGAGCAGGTGGCGATCTGGGCCAATGGCCGCGTGCATCCGCCGAAGACCGTCGCCGCAAACGGAACCGTCACACTCGATTACGAGGTCACCAAAGCGATCGTCGGTCTCAACTATATCGGCAAGTGGAAGTCGACCAAGCTGGCGTACGGCGCGCGCATGGGCACGGCGCTGGCGCAGAACAAACAGGTCGGCCGCATGGGGATGGTGCTCTATGAAACGCCGGTCGGCGCGGTCGGCTATGGCCGGAACTTCGATGTCGACGAGGCGGGTCAGTTCCTCCACATGGACTATGAGGTGGGCGAGTTCGAAGACGGCTACGTGATGGATGCGGCCGTTCCGCTTCGAAGCGAGGAATTCAACCAGGCCTTCGAAGGCGAGAAGGCGATAGACCCTCGCGTTTGCCTCGTGATGGACAAGCCTGCGCCGGCGACCGTGTCGGCGCTGATCCCGCACATGAAGATCAACGAATGATCCGCGAGCGACTGCACTGGACCCACCTGCGCGCCTGGGGCGGCCGGGCGAGCGAGTATTCCGACACCCAACTTATTCGCATGCCGATGTTTGGTTTTCTGCTCACAGAAAACGAAGCAGAGCGCGCAATCGGCGGGGTGATCTGGCGGCCATACCCCGAAGCGATCTTCGACATGACGCCGGAATTGCGCGCCTCGCCTCGTTCGCGCTGGGTTCATCGCGTGGCCGTCCAAGTGCTGGACGCGGTGCACACGCGCGAGCCGGCGATTTACGCGGAAGTCGATGAGGACGAGCCCAAGGCAAAGGCCTGGCTTGAGCGTCTCGGCTTCACGGCGATGGAAGAAGGGATGTGGGTCCATGGCGTTCATGGCGCCGGTTCTGGGTTGGTTGGGCGGCGCGGGCTCGTTCATCATGGGGAACGCCGGCCTAATCACGTCGATCGCCGGGATGGCGTCGGGCGTGATGAATGCGCAGGCCCAGCGTGCGCAGGGCGAAGCTGAATACGCCGCCGCTCTCTCGGAAAAGCGCCAGGCCTATGCGCAGGCCAATCTCGAGCGCGCCGTCAGCCAGCGGCAAGCCGCTCGACAGAAACGCGAAGGCGAACGGGTTCTCTCCAGACAGAGAACCCTGGCCGCCACGTCGGGGTTTTCCGCCGACGACCCGACGTCTTTGAAGTTGGGGACCGAGACGGCGGGTGCGGCCACGCTTGAGGAATTGCTGACCCTGGCGCAGGGCGAGGACACCGCCAAGCAGATGGAATATGCCGGCGACCTGACGGCGTATGGCGGCAAGAGCGCGCGCTCGGCGGCGCGGATCGGCGCGACTGCTTCACAGCTCAGCAGCATTGCATCGTGGCGCGACATGTACGGCGGCGGTTCCGGCCGACCCTCGGTGACATCGCCCACGGCGCGGCCGAGCAAAAATCCAAACAAGCGCCTTCTTGCGGCTGCGGGCTAACGGATGGCCCGGCTTCCAGGCCCCGCAGATATTGAGCAGACCGGTTTGCGCAACACGCGCCGCGTCTTGCCCGTGCCTGTAGATCAGACCGGCCGAGCGATGGCGCAGGCAAGCGCGGCGGCGGAGGAAATCTTCAAGCGCGTTCGCACCCAGCAGATTGAGAACGATGTGACGCAGGCCGATCTGCGCACACGCTCTCGACTCGATGAATTGCGGTCCTCGCTTGAGCAGGACAACGATTACGAGACGTACGAGCAGCGCTTCACAGAAGGCGCGCGCGCGATCGTCGATGAGGAGAGCCGGGGCCTCAATAGCCCTATGCATCGTCGCCTATGGGGCGAGCGTATCGGCGAACGGCTCGTGCAAGCGCAGGCTGGCGTCAGGGATTTGTCGCGGCGCAGAGCGGTCGAGACGGCGCGCGCCGGTGTCATCACCACAGTGAGTGAAGCTGAGAGGCGCCTGACCGATCCAAACAGTACCGAGGCCGACCGCGCCGAGAACATGGGTGTGATCGAGACGACGCTGGGCCGCGCCGTGAAGCGTGGCATGCTCGGAGCTGATGATGCCGCGCGCATCGCGGAAGGCGCGCGCACCAGCTTAGCGGAGTTCGAGCAGCGCGTGGGCCGGATCGCGGCGGCGCAAGTGGAAGAGGATCGCATCTGGGCGGAGAGCGGCGGCGATCTCGACACGGCGCTGGAGATGGTGCGCGACGGCTTTACCGGCCTGATGCGTGAAGATCTGGAAACACGGATCGGCGCGCGCGCGAACCAAGTACAGGCGGGCCGCCGCGTTCGCTTGGATCAGGCGATGTCGAATGCCTACACGGCGATCGAGCAGCGCGGCACGCTTGATGGCATTTCTGGCGAGGACCGCGCAGTCATTGTCGCTGAAGGCCAGATGGACACGCTGCGCACCTACATGCGTGCGCGGAACAATCCTGGTGGTGAGGAGGGCTGGACGCAGCTGACGCGCCGCTCTCAGCTCGTGCGCGACAACCTGGAGGGCGTGGCGGCAGAAGACGCAGGTGCGCGCTTCTTCGCCAACCTTGACCTGAGAGCGCCGCTCGATGCGGGCGAAGCGGCTGTGCTTGGCGTGCCGGAAGGGACGGTGCTGTCTGAATCGCTGATGCCTGACGACATCAACGCGCTGCGGGAGCGCCAGCGTCAGATGCGCGGCGAGGTGCCGGTGAGCGGCGATGCCAATGGGAATCCGGTGACAATGGTCGATCAGGCGTTCAACGCGATCATCCCTCGCGCCGAAGCGTTGGCTGTCGTGGCCGGGCTCAATGTGACCTCGACAGCGACCGGTGGTGTCGCGGACTCACGCCAAGGTGAGCGCAACCGAGAGAACGCGGCCGATCTCGCGCAGCAACGTCAGCTGTTTCGGTCATATCTCTATGGCGAGGCGCGCGCCTTCGTGCAGACGAACAATCGCGTCCCGAACGGCAATGAGATCGAGGCCATTGCCCGTTCGGCGCTGGCGCAGTCCACGCGCCGCCGCCCCGGCTTCATGGGCTTCGGCCAGAACGTCGAAACCTACAATCGCTTCGAAGCGGGCGGCGAGCGCGCCGGCAACATCCGCGTGCCGTTCAACCGCATCCCGACCTATCAGGTCGAGCGCCTGACGCGCGCGTGGGCGCAGGCCGGAAACCAACGGCCGCCGACCACGGCCGACATCGAAGAAATGTACATGCGCGATCTGGCGGGCCGGAATGAGTGACACGCTCGCCGCCATCTTCGAAGAAGAACGCAATCGGCTGGACGAAGAGGCCGACGATCTCCGCTCGCGTCTGCTCGTCAACACGCCACCAAGCCCAGGCGCTGGCCCGGAGGATGCGGCGCGCATTCAGCAGGCTAATCGCGTGGGCGGCGGCTTCTATTCCGAACGCGCGATGGCCGACGCAGCGATCCGCTCTTATCAGAACGATCGCGCGTTGGAGGTGTCACCGCGGCTGCGCACGTGGCTCAATTCGAACGCGTCCAATGCTGCTGTGGCGGCAGACGATCTGCCGGCCATGTCGATCTGGGATCGAATGCTGGACATCGCGGCGTGGGCCAACGGCGCGCCAGGGCGGACGGCCGAAGAGTTCCGCCACACGGAGCTGAACCGCGCGTGGCGCCAGGGCCAGCGCAATATCGAGGCGGCGCGGCTCGCCAATCGAGGCAATCCGCGCACGCTGCGCCATCCCGAAAACACGCAAACCCTGACCTCGCGCGAGCGCAAGCGGCTCCAGGAACTGGAAGAGATTGAGCGCGAGGAGTTCGGCACACTCGGCACCGTGGTTGAGCAGCTGCCGCAAATCTTCGGCTCGTTCGAAGCGGGCGGGCGTCGGGCCGTTCGCGACGCACAGGCCTCTTGGCGCCAGTCGATGCGCGACATTGAGGAATTCTCGCCGATCGGCGCTGTCGAGGCTGCGGCCAATGCGCCATTCGCAGCATTGACGGCGGGCGCCAGCGGCGGCGTACGCGGCGTCACCGGCTTTACCTACGAGCAGGAAGCCGGCGCGGCGTTCCAAGAATTCGCGCGCATGGCCGATGTGAACGGCAACCGTATCGATCCGAACATCGCCGGCCTCTATGCGCGCCGGGTCGGCGAGATCAACGCAGGCATTGAGTTCTTGGGCCTTGGGACGGCGGCGAAGGCGGTCGGCGCGACGGAGGTCTTTGGCCTTCTGACGTCGCGCGCTGTGCGCGATGCGCTGCGCCGGCGCGGTTTCCGCGAGGCAGCGACACGCTTGGCGGGCGGTGTAGCCGGCGCGGCGCTGACCGAGGGCGCTACCGAGATGACGCAAGAGGGCGTGACGATCGCTCTCGGCGAACTCGCGCGCCAGCAGGCCGGCGGCGAATGGGAAAACCTGCAGCCCGACGAGATCGCCGACCGGCTGTGGGAATCGTTCCGCGTCGGCGCGACAGTTGGCGGCGTGCTCGGCTCCGTGCCGTCCGTGGCCCGCTTTGGCGCCGATCTGGACGATGTGCGCGCGGTCCGCGAGCAGCAGGAATTGTTCGCCGCCATCGCCGAGGGCGCCGAGGCCTCAAAGCTCCGCCAGCGCATGCCGGGGCGCTACGCCGAAGCCGTGAACGCCATGACCGCGAACGGCCCGCTGGCCGAGGTGCGGATCGACGCCGAGCGGTTCGCCGCGTTCTTCCAAGATCGCAACGATGACGCTTACGCCGCCATGGACCGGATCGAGGGTTCAGGCGGGAGAGAGGCGCTCCAGGAGGCTTTGGACGCGGGCGGTGAGATCAGCATTCCGATGGGCTCCTACGCCGCCCAGATCATCGGCACGCCGGCGCACGAGGCTTTAGCGCCGCACATCCGCATGGGCGCAGGCCAGATGACGCCTGCCGAGGTCGCGGCGCGGCTAGAGCTTGGCGTCGACTTGGAGCGCGCCACGGCTGAAGCGACGAAGCTGCAAGCCCAAGCGGCGGAGCAATTGAACGAAGTGGCCGGCGTCGAGCGGCGCATCAAGAGCATGTTCGATTCCGCCGATGCGTTCGTGCCTTCGGCGAACAAGCGCTTCGTTCAGCTGTTCACGGCGGCGATCAGCACGCTGGCGACACGGGCAGGGATCACGCCCACGGCCTTGCTGGACCGGATCGGGCTGAACGTCAGCATGGACCCCAACGATCTGGCCGGCGACGTGCGGCCCAGCGTTCTAGAACAGCGCGGCCGCTCGCCATGGCGCGGCGATCAGCGGTTCTCGGATGCCCGGCTGAACAACCAGCAAAACCAGGCCGTCGAACTCGCACTTAACAATTACCCTAATCCCGAAATTGCGGAACGCATGGGGATCGATGTCAAGCACGTCGGGTCGTTGCTGAGCCAGGCACGCAAGAAGGGCTTCGTGGTTGAGCGTGGCGCGCCGGAGATCAAGGACGGGCCAAGCGAGTACGCAATCGGCGCCATGACGCGCCTGCTGGAGGCGGCGGAGAAGTTCTCGGCGTCGTCACCCAATGGGCAGATGCCGTCCGGCTATGCGGAGCGCCTGTCCAAAGAGACGGGCTATTCGCCGTCTTCGGTCGAGCAATTGCTGAATCAGCTTCGCGCGGGGGTTTTTGGCGACGATCTGATGATCCGCGCACTGCGCATCCCAACAGCGCGTCGTGGACCGCAGGCGTTCATGAAGCCGCTGATCGGCACGCTGATGGATAAGGGCCTGACCGCCGAACAGATCACGGCGCGGGTCAATGTCGTGCGCGAAAGCATGAATCTGGCGCCCGCGACCAAGGGCAACGTGTCGGTGCAGATGACGCAAATCCGCCAGATGCGCAGGCGGGGTGAGCACCTCTACCAGTTCGGCGGCGAACACGCGGCGGGACATGACATGTCGGGCGTGTTCCGCGCCGAAGAGATGGAGTTGGAGGGCGCCGACGAGGTTGCGATCTGGCGCGAGACGGGCTGGTGGCGCAACCCTGCAGACGGCAAGTGGCGCTTCGAGATCGACGACACGAACGCGGTCTTCAAGGTTGGCGCGATCGGCGACATTCAGGGCGAAACCGGGTTCGAGGGCCGGCTTGGCGATCTGATCGATTTTCCGGAACTGTTCGCCGAGTACCCGGCGCTGGCGGACGTGACCGTCACGCTGGCGATTGATCCGACAGCAGAGCCGGAAGGCTCGTACGGGCCGCCTGAAAGCGATGTGACCGCTGATTGGGGCATGGGCATCGTTGCGCCTGACGAGACGTTCGCCCTGACGACGCTGCTGCATGAGATCCAACACGCGATCCAGGGCATCGAGGGCTTCGCCGCCGGCGGCACGTTCGACAGCGGCGTCATGGACGAGCGCATCTCCGCCGACATGGACAAATGGCGCGAGCATTTCTGGCTGAAGATCGATCCCGAACTCGTCGCCAAGGGCATGACCCGCGACGATGTGGCCGAGACTGCGCCAGAGACGTACGTGCGGCTTGAAGCATGGGTTGAAGAGCAGGCGTCGATCGCTGTGTACTTGCGCTTGGCTGGCGAAATGGAAGCCCGTGCTGTCGAGAACCGTCGCGGCGAAGGCGCGCCGAAGGGTGGCCCAGGGAACCGCAAGCTTTCGCCGGACGTTCGCGAGCAGACCCCGCCATCGGCTTCGTACGATCTGCCGCTGAACGAAGCTATCGTCCCGCTAGAAGAAGGCGAACATGTCGTCGCTCTTAAATCCATCGCTGGAAACGCTCTTGGCGCGCCGCCTGACAATGGCGGACGCGGGCGACGCGCTGCTGGCGGTGCGGCAAGCCGGCGGCCGGGCGACGGTGCTAGCGGCCTGCGCGGCATCCTCGCCGGACTTGGCAGTGAAGCTGAGAGAAATCGTGCGGCTAGCGGAGCTGACAACCCGGCGGTGATCGAGCAGGCGCAAGCCGAAGGCTACCAAGGCTCCGACACCGGCGAAGCTCAAGAATGGCTCTCCGCAGTCCGTAAAGGCCTCCCCATGGACGAAGCCTCTCGCATGGGAAGAATGCGAGAGCAGGGGTTCGAGGGGCCGTTCTTTCATGGCACCAATCGCGAGGTGAGTGGTGGCATGCGTCGCTCTTGGTCAGGTGCGCTTGGCCCCGGTGTCTATGTTGCGCGCGATCCGAAAACCACGGAGATATTTGCGGGAACGCTGCGCGGTGTTGATCGCGATGGTCAATTGAATGTTGAGTTCGGAACGGGTTCTAATCAAATTCCGCTGATGGTGCGAGGCGGTCGCTTTGCGACAAGATCTCAACTGGAAGCGGCGACAATGCGAGCAGAGCAATCGCTTGGCCGCTACGCATCAAGAACGGGCGCGCAGCAAATGGCGGCCGACGAATTGGTCTCTCAGGGCTATGTCGGCGCAGCCGATCTGTCGCGAGATTTCTACGTGGTGTTTGACCCGAAGAATCTCCGTTCCCGTTTCGCCGCCTTCGACCCTTCCAGAAGCGGGGAGAGCGATCTGCTGGCGCAACGAGCTTTCCACGGCTCGCCATACGATTTCGATCGTTTCAGCACGTCGCACATGGGCACGGGGGAGGGCGCGCAATCCTATGGCTATGGCCTGTACTTCGCTGAGAGCGAGGCGGTTGGTAAGGTCTATCGCGACCGTCTGAGCGCCATGGATTATTCGATCGATGGCCAGCCAGCGAAGTACACAAACCCGCTGCACATGGCCGCGATCGAGAAGCGACGCCGCCCGTTCCATGAGGATGCGCGCTGGTATTTGGAAGAGCAGGCCAAGCAAACCAGAGAGACACGTGAGCGAAAACTGTATCGTGAAGCGGCGCAAATCCTGAAGCGCGGCGATCCGCTGCCTGAGATCACCGCCAAAAGCAGCGGTCGACTCTACGAGGTGGAACTGCCGGACGGACCGTACATCGACTACGACAAGGCTCTGTCGGACCAACCGGACATTCTGCGCATGATGCGCGAAGGCGGGCTCGATGTGCGTCCGGGCGAAGAGGGCCTGCGCGCCGAGATGTGGATCAACGGCCTGAATGAAGAAGGCGCGCGAAAGTTCCGCGCTGCCGGCATCGTCGGCGTACGCTTTCTGGACGCCGTTTCACGCCAGCAAGGCCACGGCACGAGCAATTTCGTCATCTTCGACGAAAAGGATGTGCAGGTCGTCGCCAAGGACGGAAAGCCGGTCGACGCCAGCGAGCGGGCCGACATCATCGCCCAGCATGATTTAGCCCAACGCCCATCTAACCGAGGCCCCTCAGGCGCGATCTACATGCCGCACCTCGTCAAGGGCGGCGAATTGCGCGAGGCAATCATCAAGCTGTTCTCGGCGCGCGATCTGAGCACGCCGCTGCACGAGGGCGGCCACCTGTTTCTCGAAATCCTGCAAACGCTGGCGACGGACGAAGGCGCAGCGCCTCAGCTTGCCGCCGACTGGCAAACGACGCTCGACTGGTTCGGCGTCACCAATGAACAATGGCAGAGCTTCAACCTGGAACAGAAGCGCCAGTACCACGAGCAATTCGCGCGCGGGTTCGAGGCGTATCTGATGGAAGGCAAAGCGCCGTCCATGGCGCTGCAAGACATGTTCGCCGCGTTCAAGCGCTGGCTGGTCGCGATCTATCGGTCGATCCTTGCGCTGAATGTAGAGCTGAGCGACGACGTGCGCGGTGTGATGGATCGCCTGCTGGCGACGGATGATGCAATCACCGAGGCCCGAAACGCACAGGGCGCGCAAGCCGTTCTGACGCGCGAACAGTTCGGCGGCACGGATCGGCAATACGCGAGTTACCTCAAACACATCGATCGCGCGCGTGAGGATGCGCTGGCTTCGGTGCAAAAGGAGGCGATGGACGCGCTCTACGCGGACCGGACCGCGTGGTGGAAAAGCGAAGAGAAGAAGGTCCGCCGCGCTGTTGAGATCGACATTGACTCAGAACCCGCGCGACGCGCCGCCGATTGGCTCGGCCGGGGCGAGTGGCGCCATGGCGAACCGCCTGAGGGACTGTCGCCGATCCGTCTCTCGCGCCACACCATCGAAGGCTATTACGGGCGCGAGATGGTGGATGCGCTGCCGAGCAACATCACAAAGCCCAGCAAGGCGCGAAAGGACGTGGATGCTGTCGATCCCGATCTGGCCGCGAGCCTGCTCGGCTTTGACTCAGGCCAGCAGATGCTTGAGGCGATCCGCGATCTGACGCCGCGCAAGGAGGCGATCGACGCGGAAACGCGCCGGCGTATGGAGCACAAGTTCGGCGACCCGTTCGCTGACGGCTCGGTGCAGGACGAAGCAGACCGCGCCGCGCACCGGGAAAGCCAAGCGCGCGTGATCGAGATGGAACTGGACGCCATGGCGCGCGCAACGGGCGCTGCGTCTCGTCCGGTGAACCGAGCGGCCAAGGACATCGCCCAGCGCCAGATCAGCCACATGAGCGTGCGCCAGATCAGAAACCACCAATGGTTCCTCGGCAATGAACGACGCCACGCGCGCGCGGCCCTGGAGGCTATGGAGCAAGGCCGACCCGATGCCGCGCAGAAGTCGAAGCATCAACAGCTCGTGAACTTCCACCTCTACGCGCTGGCCCGCAAAGCCTCAGACGAGATGGACGTGGCGGTGCGCTATTTCCGGCGCCTGACCGAAAGCCAAGGCACGCGCGACAACATCGATCGCGACTATCTCGACCAGATCGATGGGCTGCTGGAGGGGTACGAGCTAAAACCCATCAGCAAGCGGGAGGAGTGGCGTCGCGTCAGCCTGATGGACTGGGTTGAGCGGATGAAGCAGCTGGGTCGCGAAGAAGAGATTTCCGTCGACCCCCGTACGCTCCGCGAAGCGTCGCGACGGCCGTTTTCTCAGTTGCCGTTGGACGAGGCGCGCGGTCTTGTCGATACGATCAAGAACATCGAGCACCTAGGGCGCACAAAAGACGACCTGATCGAGCGGAAGAGGAAGCGCGAATTCCGGGCGGCGATTACCGACATGGTGACAGCCATGCGCACCACAGGGCCGATTTCACCTGAGGTTCGCAGGAACTACTCGCCAAACGCGGTTCAGCGGGTTCAAGATTGGGCGCTGAAATGGAACGCGTCACTAACGCGCCTGGAGCGCTTGTTTGTTTATCTTGATGGCGAGCCTCAAGGGCCACTGACTCAAAACCTGTGGAATGTGCTGGAGGACGGCGAGATTGTGTACGCGCAGCACATGCGTCCTGCGGTCGAGCAGATGAATCTCGTCTGGGCGGGTTACACCAAAGACGAACGTGCGAGGATGTTCACGCAACGCATTCCCGTGCCAGAGCTGAACCACAACTTTACGAAGCAGGAACTGCTTATGATCGCCCTAAATTGGGGCACGGAAGACAATCGGGCCGCCGTCGTGAACGGCTATCCAGGATGGACCGAGGCGGGCGTTCAGCGCGCGTTGGACCGGCTTCTAAGCGAGCGCGACTGGGCGACGGTGCAGGCGATCTGGGCGTGTGTCGGCACCCTGCGCGAACCAGCGTTTGCGCTACATGAAGAGGTGACGGGCGTGCGGCCCGTGGCCGTTGAGGGGGTGCCGGTGCGCACGCCGTTTGGCGCCATCCAGGGCCAATACTTCCCGCTCAAATACGATGGTGAGCGCGACGAGCGCGTGGCGCGGGAAGACGAGGCGCGCAGTGTGCAAGAGATTTACGCGTCGCAGTCGATCCGGGCGATGACGCAGCAGGGGCACTTTGAGCGCCGTAGTGGATCTGGTGGGCGCCCTGTTAAATTGAACATGTCGGTGTTCACCGAACACATGAAGTCTGTCATCACCGACATCGCGTATCGGCGAGCGGTGATCAGCATCGGCCGCATCATCCGCGATCCGGAATTTACGGAAGCTTTCAAAGAGGTTGGAGGTCAGGCGCTCTATCGCGAGCTCATGCCGTGGTTGAAGGAGAAGGTGAACCCGCAGGTGGACCCGCAGGTGCCACTTGTGGGCGATCTCGGTAAGCTGCGCGGCAACATCGCGATCGCCGTGATGGGCTGGCGCTTCGGCGTCGCGATGCAGCAGCACACGGGCTACATCAACGCTGCTGTGCATCTTGGCGGTCCCGAAGTGATGGCGACTCTGCTCAAGGTGTATGGTCGCCCCGACAAGCTCTATTCGCTGGCCATGCTGATCCAAAGCAAGAGTGCGTATATGACGGAGCGTCAGCGCTCGTGGGATCGCGACGTGCGCGAAGCCATCGACAAAATGGAGAGCACTGACCGCCTGTATCCAATCAAGGAACACGCCTTCGCGGTGATCAGCGCGATGGACTGGGCCGTGTCTGGCGTGACGTGGCTAGCCGCTTATGACAAGGCGCGCGCGGGCAACGTGGCCGGCGTCAATCCCATGGAGGAGGCCGAGGCGGTTGCGTACGCGGATCAGGCGGTGCGTGCGACGCAGGGCGCGGGCCGGGTTCAGGATTTGCCGCGCATCATGCGGTCCGGGCCAATGCTGAAGTTGTTCACGATGTTCTACAACTACAGCAACATGATCTATAATTGGCTCGTCTACGATCAGGTTCTGCCCTTGATGAAGGGGCGAGTGCCGCCGCACGTTTTCGCGGGAAATCTGTTCCTCATCTTCTTCGTTGCGCCGATCCTTGCCGAAATCCTCGCGGGCCGTGGTGATCCCTCAGACGACGAGACAGAGGAAGATCGCAACAATCGGCTGCTCAAAGTCGCAATGAAATCGCCGTTCTCGACGGTCGCCGGGCTTCGCGACTTCATCGGGCCCATTGGCACAACATACGATTACCAGATGTCGCCGGTTGGCGGCGCGCTGAACACGTTCGCTGATGTCGCCAACCGCGCTGCAAGCGGCAGCTTGGACAGCGAGTATGGGCGAAAGCAGGCTGCGATGGCGGCTGGCTATGCGTTCGGACTTCCGTCCGCCCAAGCGTATAGCATGATCGAGAACATGCAGCGGCAGCTTGAAGAAGAAGACGGGTTCGACCCTTACGCCTTTGCTGTGGGCGATGCGCGCTAAGCGACGTGTGCCCAAGATTTGCGCGCAACTATCAGGAATACTTGCGCCTTGCTGACACCATACTTAACCGCGAGCGAAGCGCAGCTTTCTCCATTCGCGCGGCGCCGTCGAATAGCGCGCACTTGGCGTTCTGTAAGCTTGGCGTTTCCCGTTTCGCCTCGAGGTCCGCGCGTCGGGTCTTTGACGCGATAGTGGTTAGGACCTCGCGGAATGAGTTCGGGATGGAGCGCCCAGCCATGGGATTGGCCGTGCGCGTAGAGCCCTTTCTCTACGGCCCGGCGCTTGTTCTCCTTAGCGGTAACGCAGTCCAGGTTTGGCAAAGTGTTGCCGGTTCGATCGCCGTTGATGTGATCGATTTGGTGCCCCGGAGGAATTTCGCCGCGAAATGCGATCCACATCATTCTGTGAATGTAGCGCGACGCGGTCCGTCCTTCGATTTTGAAGTTGATCGCAGCGTAGCCTTGCCCAGCAAAAGTCGGTCGTCGTATTAGTCCGGTGGCGCTGTTGCGCACATGTCCGAGGTTGCTGATTTCATACGCCGGAAATTCCGCGATTGGCCGCCATTCTTCCTGCATTCAAGTGATGTAGTGTTCAGTAGGGCTTGATCAAGATCGAAGGCGAAGAAGAGGGCTTTGATCCGATCGAGGCGTTCGTGGCTGACCGGCGCTAGCCGTTCCCTGAGAGTTCAGCTGCCCACCGTAGCACGGCGGGCAAATGCTGAACGCCGAAACCCCGCAAGTCGTATTCGCTGGCTCAGGCACGCGCGGCCCGTTCACGCTGAGCGTCAACGGCACGCCGATCACGTTCACCGACGCGAGCCAGATCAAGCTCTACCGCTACGACGAGACGGACGAGGCGGGCGTTCTGCTGGTGCAGGACGACGATTACACGATCTCGGTCAATTCGGTTGCGACCGGAGCGAGCGCGGCGACGGTGACGCTGGACGGGTCACAGCCGGTTCTCGCTGATGGCCAGCGGCTGCTTGCGGCGCGGGTCACTCCGCTCAGCCAAGCGCTGTCGTTCCAGCAGACAGGCGGGTTTTCCTCGCAAGCGACCGAGGCCCAGCTCGATAAGACCGCCCGGCAGGTTCAGGAGCTGGACTTCATCGTGCGGCGCCGCGCCGTGCTGCTTGACCCGCTGAACGCCGGCTCCAGCGCAGGGCTTTTGACCGAGCCGCTTTCGCCCGCGAAACTGTTGGCGGTGAACGCTGCCGGCACCGGGATCGAGCAGATCGCGCGCGCGGATTTCGCTGTCGCGTCCGGCCTGACCGGCGAGTACACGGCGACCGGCGGCGAGACCGAGATCACTGTTTCCGAGGGCGTCGACAACGCCTGGCAGCTTGAGCTTTACATCAATGGCGTGCGCCAGCAGCCCGAGGACGATTACACCGTCGACGGCTCCGACACGGTCACGCTCGCTTCGGCGCTGACCAATGGCGACGACGTTTGGTGGCTGCATTCGGGGTCGACGAATGCGTTCACTGGCTTGTCTGCGGCGATGACGCCGGTTGTGCAAGCGGCGACGCTGGCGGCCGCGCGCGATGCGATGGGATTGGAGATCGGCTCCGACGTTGCTTCGCAAGCGGCGATGCTTGCGCAACAAGCGCTGACGGTGAATCTCGGTGCGCCGATTTCTGCAGCGATGGCGACGGTCATCCAACAGACGACGGTGATCGCAGGACAGGTTCGGTTCTTTGGCGGCGATGCGTCGCTCGCGACGGCGATCAGCACGGATGAGGTCATTTCGATCATCGATCGGACCGGCTCGGGCGGCGTCGGCAAATACAAGCTTGCCATTGGTCGTTACGCGAGCACAAACCATCCAGATTTCGCGGTTGATCTTGGCCTATCTCAGCCGACGGTGAGCACAGGCAACCTTCGCCTATCGACGCCCGGCGATGGCATGGATATTTACACGACGCTGGCTGACGGCACGCCAGGGTCGCCAACCGTCCGAAGTGGCGCCTATTCCGCGCTGGCGCTTTACAATTGGTCCTACGACAGCACCGGTAGCACAGTCGCCCAGCAAAGCGACCAGGCCGGCATCCACACCTTCGGCCGCTCCGCGCAGATCCGTATCTTCCAGAGTGAAACGCCGACGCAGACCGCGCGCGGTGGCACGATATCGATCGGGATCACCAAAAAGGGACAGCGAACGCCGTTCGATGCGTTCTGGTTTTCGAGCGAGACGACGGCGCCGCGCTTCGCGGTGTTCGCCGGCGCCGCATGGGAAGACAGTGCCGCAGCCTATCCGTATTCGGCGAGCGGCCTTGAGACGAAGAACATCTTCTCGCCGATGTCGGGCATCAACCCGATCGATTACATCCCGCCGGGCGTTGTAACGATCCTCGCGCGTGACAGAGCGGATGCGGCTGCTTTCGCGATCATGAGCAACACCGACGTGAACGAGGGGCACTATTTCTCGTATGAGAAATCAAGCGGCGAATTGTGGGTGCGCCGCTCGGACAATGGCTCGGTCACCGACCTCGCACGCTTCGGCAAGACGGCATCCTACGTGGATCTCGGTTTCAGCGCCAACACCGGCGGCCCAGCGCTACGCGCATTTGGCATCACGTCGCAGGTTGATCGTATCGAAATCCGCGGCGGCGATGGCTCGAACCATCCGCAAATTCTCATCGATGGAACTACGACGAACGCCGATCTGCGCCTCAAAGCCAAGGGCACAGGCGCGGTCAAGATCGACGGCTTCTTGCTCGATCTGAGCGGCGCATCGTCTGGCCAGATCAAGTTTCCGTCGTCACAGAACGCTTCGGCGGACGCGAACACCCTCGACGATTACGAGGAAGGCACGTGGACGCCGGTGCTGACGTTCGCCACGCCAGGCGATGTGAGCGTCACCTATGCGACGCAGACCGGAACGTACACGAAAGTTGGGCGCGTCGTTCACGTGACCTGCACCGTGGAAACGAGCGCGTTCACGCACACGACGGCAAACGGCGAGTTGCGCGTCACCGGCTTGCCATTCACCTCGGGCAGCCCAAGCGGCGCCGGTCTGACACGTTTCCAGGGGCTCACCAAGGCGGGCTACACGCATTTCGGTGTGAACCTTGGCTCTGGCGCGACGCATGTCTCCTTCATCGCCAGCGCGTCGGCTTCATCCGTCAGCAGCATCGTTGAGACGAACGTTCCGACTGGCGGCACGGTGCAGCTGCGTTTCTCGCTGTTCTACATCGTCTGATGCAGATCACCTCAACGCCTCGTTAATCACTCCGACCAAGGAATCGAGACCATGAAAATCAACGTTACAGCACCGATTTGCGATATCACCGGCGCCGCGATCGAAGGACAAACGCTCCGCTCGGTTGCGGTGCGCGCATTGCTCGAGCCGCTCAAGGGCGACGAAGGCATGAACGGCGAGCGCAAGGCGCAACTCTTCGCCGTCGCCATGAAGATGCACCAAGACGACGAGCCCGACCTCGACATCGGCGAACTCAAGACGGTGCGTGATCGCGTCGATCAGGCCTATGGTCCGCTTGTTGTTGGCCGCGTTCGCGAACTGTTGGATCAGAAGGCCGCCTGAGCTACGGCCAGAGCAGCGCGGCGAGGATCAGCCACAACACGGCAAGCTTCATGTGCTCGTAGTCTGGCTGGGTCAGCTCGGAGTTGCGCGCCATCTTCGGGAGCCGACTCCCGATCATCATCAGACCAATGCACATCGTGAGAAGCGCACCAGCCCCCTGCAGAAGTGGGCCGCCGCCGCTTGTGAAGTCCACAAGGTCCGCAACTTCCATCGGTCAGCCCCGCTGAACACGCTACGCGGGAACATTTGTATCGCTTCTACCCGGATTCCGACAAGCCCCAACCCCGCGCCTTTGCTGTGGCGGCGGAATAGGTGTCGCTACCCCGCCGCCCGCAAGCTCGGGTGTAAGCTTTGAGTGCGGCGGCTTTTGCTGGGCAAGCGTCCAGTGCGCGCATCCGTAGCGGTGACAGCCGAATAGCGCCGCCTCACCAACCCCGCCCATAAGCCTCAAGCCGCTGATCGCCCGTTCCCCGGCAGTTCACGCCGCTCGGCAAGTCTGCGGCTATGCCCGAGATCATCGTTTCACCGACGCCGCGCAAGCCAGCCCCGCGCCAAGTGCAGGTCCGGGGCGTTCGGGGGCTGATGGACATTCTGGCCGCGCTCCGGGCGATGTCCCCGGAGCAGCGGGAAAGCCTAGGCTTTGCGACCGAGGCCGATCTTGACTTGCTGCGGGACGATTTGCTGGCCGCTTTCGAGGTCAGGACGCAATTCCTGGAGCAGCGCTTTGCGGCGCTGGAGCGGCGCGTGGCGGATTTGGAGGCGCGCCCGACGCCGCCGGACCTCTCCGACATCCTGAACCGCCTGGCCGCCATGGAAGCGCGTGGCGCCGCGATACAGACCCGCGCGCTGGTGCAGGAAACCGACTTCAGCTTGGCCGAGGGCGATCTCGACCCGGGGTCATGGCCGTCTTTGGCGAAGGCGCAGAAGGCGCTGACGACGCTTGTCCGCCGCGAGCACGCCGCGCGCACGACGAGCCGCCAGCGCGTGCTTGAGCGCGTCCACGAGCTTTCGCAGATCGTTAGCCGCAGCGAGGACGAAGAGTTCGAACTGGTTGGTCACCGCGCGCGGGTGCAGGAATTCGGCGATCTCGACGCAGCTCTGGGCCGCAAGCTCGATGAGGTGGCCGCGCTTGGCGATCTCGAGGCCGGGCAAACCTATGACGTGACGGCGGGCTGGGCATGAGCCCACGGCGCCCTCCGCCGCAAACAGCGTTTGAGTATGTCGAGCGCACGTGGCGCCCCGCGACGGGGTGGGTGCTTGTTCTTACGTTCGCGCTGCCAGTGGGCGTGTGCTTGGGCGCGATCCTCTTTTCGGTTGCGTTCGCCTTTGTGAAGGCGGCGCTCACCGATCAGCCCGTGCAGGATTTGACCGGTGGCCTGGATCGCATTCTAGCGCCGCTCGCGCCGTATGTGGGCCCTGTGATCACCGGCGGCTTCGCCGCCTTGGCCGCGATGTTCGGTTGGCGCTCGCGCGAGGTGCGCGAGGAAATCAGGTCCGGAGGCGGACAGGACCACCGCCCTTTCGAAGAACCCTCGCCAGCCTCCTCGGAGCAGACCTGGCAGCCGGGGCAGGGCGTCAACCCACACGGAGGCCCGAACGCGCCATGAGGGGCTGGCTGATCATCCTTGCCGTGCTGATCGTGATGTATTGCGTCAGCCTGTTCATCGGCTGGGCGTGGACGCTGATGGTCGCGCTGTTCGTGGGCATCGGCGCGGCGGCGTTCCGCTGGCGCGATCTGGTCGCGTTCTTCAACGCGCGCAAAGCCGAACTGCACCATCTCGGCCTGTGGCTGAAAATGGCGGCAGGTCCGAAGGACGAGCGCACGCACATGGCGATGGCGCACCAGCAGCAATTTCTATCCGGCTCCGCGTTTTCGCCGATCCAATTGCTTGGCCTTTGGCCTCTGATCATCGCGCTCGGCGCTGGCGGGCTGTTCGGCTGGGAGAAGTTCCGCGCTGACCGTCTGGAGCGCCAGCGCGACGCGCCGTGCAGCGATCGCGAACTGAGCCGCGACGGAGATGGTGAGTTCCGCACCACGCGCGCGGCGTGCGCTTCGCTGGGCGCGACCAATGAAGCAGCGCTTCTGTGGGAAGCGGAAGCGCGCCGGATCGAAGCCGAACGCGACAACGAGATCGCCACGGTGCGCCGTGAGGCAGGGGAGGACATGGCGCGCCTGCAACGCGCCGCACAGCGCCGCGCCGCTTCCGAGGCAAGGCAACGGAGAAACATCAATGAAGGTATCGAAGCTGCTCTTGGTGGCGGCCCTCCCGATCTTGAGCGGCGCTTGTGCGAGCTTGCCGGGCGTCTCGATTGTGCGTCCACCGGAAGCGCGCCCGACAGCGTCGCCGCGCCTGCCGCCCCCATCAGCGTGCGTGACGGAACCAGCGGCGCCAGTAGCGAGCAACCCGCCGGAACTCCCGCCTCTGATGGCGCAACCGGCCGGTGACACGCCGCCTGACGGTACTGTGTCAGCACACGCCGTCGCATGGTGGCGCGGCATGGCGCTCTACTTCGAGAACCGGGCTCGGCGTTCAGAGCTTGCGCAAGCCTTCGCCGTAAACGTCGCCGAGCAAGAGCGCGAAGCGCGGCTGGATATTGCTGACAATCTCGCAACGTGCGGGGCGATCCTAAGGGAGCGTGATGCGTCCAGCGCGCCGGTGGGATGACCCAGGCTCAAGCATTGAGTGCGCTGATCGCGGTCGTCCTGATCGGGTTCGGCCTTTGGAAATTGTTCTCTGGGGCGAGCCGGCATGACCGATCTAAGCGCTGACATGCTGATGCGCCACGAACGCGAGTTCGGCGCGATTGGCGCGCGCCTGGACGGCCTTGCGACAGGGCACGCCACGACCCGTGCCGACTTCAAGGACGCGCTGGCCGACATGCGCAGCGACCTGAAAGAGGGCGTGGCCTCGATCCGTGACGAGGTGGTGCGCCAGGTGGGCCACATGCGTGGCGAGAGCGCGGAACGCATCGATCGTCTCGAAGCAGCGCTTGAGGCGTTCGGCACGCAAATGGATCGCCAGCGGGAGGCCGAGCAGAAGCGGGCTGACCAGACGATCCAGACACTGAAGGAAGCCCAAGAGGCCGCGCAGGAGAACGTGCGCGACGCCCAGAAGATCAACCGCGGCATCATCGTCGCCATCGGCGCGCTGCTGATCGGCGCCCAGCAATTCGTCGAGCACGTGCTGCCGGCGTTGCTGTCGATCAGCCCGTAGCAGGGACAGTTTCATGCAGGCCAAAGCCCCCAATCTCTGGATCGCCCTTATCCGCGATTATTGGAGTGACCCGCGCAACGTGATCGGCCCGCCGGGCGCGTTGGTGCGGCGCGCCTTCAAGTGCCTTTGGCTGGTGCTGTCCATCTATGTGCTGTTCTGGATCGCCGGCCCGTCCCAGGTCGCGTCCTGGCAATTGTGGATGCAGGACGACGAACTGGCCGCGCACATCGCCTGGGGCTTCACGTTCGCCGCGGCGCTGTGTTTCGCCATCGTCGGGTACGTGGCGGAAGACACGAAGCCCGTGAAGATGCCGGTGTTCCTGCCGAAGTTCGAAGGCTCTTGGCGCAACGTCCGCGTCCACACTACGCATCTGCATCTGCCGAACATCCGTGTCACGTTGGGCTCGTTGCTGGCGGCGGCTTTGTTCCTGATCGCGCTGTTGGGGCAGTGGAACTATTACCTACACGACAACCTCTCGACCGGCGGCGCCAGCGTGGCCGCGATCGAGGGTTCGACCAGCCGAGTGACCGAAGCCGAGACGGCGCTGAGCGAACATCTGGCGGCGTCCGCCGCAGCGCTGGCGCTGATCGATAACGCAATCGCTGAAACATCCGCAGGCTCGCCCACGGGCCGCTCCAGGCTCGTCAATCAACGCAATAACCTGATGACGCAATCGGCGGCGACCGCGGCGCAGCTGCGCGAGGAACTCCGCACGGCGCGCGCCTCGACCGTTGAGGTGCGCACCACCAGCACCGATCCGCGCCCCGTCGACGGGCAAGTGGCCGGCGCCACGGGCATGGAGCGCTCGCTTGTGAGCTCGCTGCTCGACCTGCTGCGCTCAGGCGTCGTCGAAGCCCTTCTGGTTATGGGCGCTGGCCTTGGCCTTGCGGGCGCGACCTCGCGTGTCGGCGTGCCGAAGGAAACCGAAGCGCCAGCGGCGGCGGAATACGAAGAAGAAGTCGTCGAAGAGGTGGACCCCGCGCCACAGGACGAGCCGCCGCCTCAGCCGGTCACGCCGAACCCGCGCTTCGTGCTGCCCGTGGCGACGGCGGAGGATTACGCGAACGCTGTCGCAGTCGGCCCGAACCCCGCGCCCACGCCGCAAGAGCCCGCGGTTGAGCAGTCGGCTGAGACGGAAGCGCCGGTGGAGCCGCAGCCCGAGCCGGAAGCGATCGACGATCCGCTGGTTGCCGAGCAGCTGGCGCGTGAAGAAACGGAGGCTGCGTAATGTCTAGTAAGGTCATCGGGATTGACATGGGGACGAGCAATTCGTCCGTCGCCTTCATGCAGCGTGGCGTGCCATCGATCCTGCGCAGCGGCGATCGTGACCGTGATCGCATCGTCCCGACCGTGGTTTCGCTGGATGAAAAGGGCCGCGTGGCTGTCGGTCATTCCGCGTTGCTGCAGATCGAGACGAACCCGCAATTCACCTACACCGGCCTGAAGCGCTTACTCGGTCGCCGCGCCGACGATCCGCAGGTGCAGTCGTGGGCGGAGATGGTGTCCTACGAGATTGCGCCGGGGCCTGAGGGCCAAGCGTGGGTGCGTGGGCCGGATCGCCTCTATTCGCCGATCGAGCTTCTGGCGCACGTCCTACGCCATCTGCGCGACATCGCGCGCCGGGCCTTGGCCGACAACGTGGAGCGCTGCGTGCTGGGCGCGCCGGCGCACTTTGACGAAGTGCAGCGCGAGGCGTTGCGCCAGTGCGCTCGAGCGGCTGGGCTTGAGCCGGAGCGGCTGCTTTCGGAGCCGACTGCAGCGGCCGTTGCCTATGGCGTAGAGCGTGGCGGCGACAAGACGATCGCGGTCTACGATTTCGGCGGCGGCACGTTCGACGTGACGATCCTGTCGATCCGCGGCCAACGCTTCAAACCGCTCGCGACGTCTGGCGATGCGTTCCTGGGCGGTGAGGATTTCGACGCCCGGATCGTGTCGTGGGTGGTCGAGCAATTCCAGGCCAAGCACGAGGTCGATCTGAGGAACGACGCCACAGCCCTGGCGCGAGTGCGCATGGCGGCCGAGACGGCGAAGCACGAATTGTCCGGTGTTGAGGTGACCCCGCTGCAAGCGCGCTTCATCGCCGACAAGCTGATCGACAACGTGAAGGCGCCGCTCGATCTCAGCGAAAGCTTGGAGCGTGAGACGTTCGAGGAACTGACGTCTGATCTGGTGGAGCGCACGCGCGCGCCGTGCCGGGAGGCGCTGAAGATCGCCGGGCTGGATCCTCGCGATCTTGACGACGTGGTGCTGGTTGGCGGCATGACACGCATGCCTCTGGTGCAACAGGTCGTGGCCGATATTTTCGGCCGTGCGCCGAAGCAGACCGTGCCGCCGCTCGACGCTGTGGCGCTGGGCTGTGCGATGCAGGGCGCGGCTTTGGCCGGCCAGCTTGAATCGCTCGGCCTCTCCGACATTGCGCCGATGAGTTATGGCGTCGAGGTCGGCAATGGCACCGGCTTCCCGCTGGTGCGCAAGGGCGCATCAATCCCTGCGCGGGTGACGAAGCGGTTTCGTCTGGCCGAACCCAAGGGCGAAGCCGCGGCGATTCGCGTCTATCAGGGCGATCTCAAGCGCGCTGGCGATAACCGCCAGCTTGGTGTGCTGGTGCTGAACGACATGCAGACCGGTGCCAAGGAGCCACAGATCGACGTGACATTCGACGTGTCCGCGGACGGCATTCTCTCGGTTTATGGCGTCAACATAGAAACCAAGGCGCGGGTCGATTGGCGCATTCATGCCGAGACAGGTCTGAGCGAGACGCACGTGAACGAACTGCGTTCACTGACGGACGAGTTCGAGGATCAGGCGGCATGAGCGAAGTCGTTGCCATGCCAGGCGTTTCGCCCGCCGCGCTTGCCCGGCCGACAAACGCCGACGCTATCGATGTGCTTGAGCGTATGCTCGTCGACTTCAAAGGCGGCAAATACACGTCACTTGCTGTCGTGGCCACGGGCGAGAACGACAACTGGATGCGGGAGAGCGCGACGACGACGGGTCACGCGATTCAACTCGTTGGGCTTTCGCGTGTGCTTCAGCACTCAATGGAAAAGAAGATTGCAAACCTCTCTTGGGGAGAATGAACATGGCCGACTGGCTGCCGCCCGGATGGGCGATCACGCAATTGCTCGGCACGGTCGCGATCGGCGCCGTGGCCTACAAGGTTTCGCTCGCGCTGATCGGCGTGGCGATGGACGCACTCAACAAGGCGAGGAAGTGAGATGTCTGAATTCACCCTGACGCGCACGACGACGCACAAAGGCGCCGGTTTCACCGTGACCGTGGAGCGCGCCGCCGACAGCATCAAAGCGGCGTGCGACGATTCCGGCGATGCGGCTTTGAACGAGATCGCTGGCGCGTTGAGCGGCGACATCGAAGCGCCGGACGTGCTGGCGCTGTTCCTGGCCGCGCCGGATGTGGCGAGCGTGAAGGTCACCGACCGCCGCCGGCGCACCATCACGGCGCGCGTGGCCTAAACGAAAAGAGCGACCGCTGGTGTGGCGGTCGCTGTCGTTGTGCTGGCGGAGGCATTTAGGCTTTCGCTGGCTTTCCGCCTTGGATCAGGCCGAATAGCGGCTTCTTGGGCTCTTGGGCCTTCTTCTTTGCTTCCCGCTTCAGCCGGTTGCGTTCGCGGGTGGCGGCCGCCTTCTTGCCGGCGAGCACTGCGCGTTCGTGCTTGATCTCTTCAATAGTGGCCGGGGCGGAAAGGCGGATGCCGGCGCCAGTGATGACGATCGCTTGCAGGAAGAGCGCGTACCAGAACTCAACGTCGGTGATCGAAGCGCTGCTGAAGCGAGGCTCCTGGATGCGCTCCTGTGCGGCTTCGCGGTTTTGGATGGCCACGTTGTCGAGAAGGTCGACTTCCGCCGCCGCCGTTGCAACATCGATTGCGTAGGCCGGCGAGGCACGATAGGCGGGCCATTCTGTCACTTCGCGATCGTGCTTCATGGCTGAGGCCAGCGTGCCGATCGGGATCAGCAGGCAGGCCAACGACACCGCGCGCGCCCAGATCGCAATCTCGCGAACGTGCGGGCGGATGTCGTGCTTCGCATTGCCGGCAATGGCCGAGAACACGAAGGCGAGAATGGCGCAGACGATGCTGAGCGCCGAGTACTGGGCGGCGGCGAGGGGGTCCGAAACCGACTTGAAGGCGCCGATCGCGGCCTTTGTCTCGAGTACCGCCACGAGGATGAGCAGGAGGGCCGTGAGGCCAAGCTGCCGGAGGTTGAGGTTCTTGGGCATGTGAGTGTTTCCGGTTAGTCGCCGATGTCGTCCCAGGCGTTCGCAAAAGCGGCCGGGGCAAAGAAGATCAGGGCGAAGATTTCAACAGCGATCGCCGCATCCCATGAGCCTGTCGCGAGCCGCGCGAGGCAGCCCCAAGCGCCGAAGACCAGCAGGATCGTGAGCGCTTTCCAGGTGGAGAGGGTGAGGCGGTAGAGGGTGTGCAGCATGGGTGGTTCTCCAATGGCCTCATTGTCGGATATCCGACGCGCGTTGTCAAGTCGGATATCCGATGCTAAGGTTCTGGCTATGGCCAAGAAGAAAACCCCGGTCGATCGCAAGCGGACCTACGAGGAAAGCGGCAAGCGGCCCGGCACGCCGATTGGAACGCGCGTGCCGGACACGACCTTGAAGCTGATCGATGCGCGCCTCGAGCCGAAGCAATCGCGCTCGGCGTGGGTGCTCGCCTTGATCAACAAGGAGGTCGGGGTCAACGCACCGCCGACCTCCAAGAAAAAGCGCTAAGCGGCCTTAGCGCGCGCACGCGAGAGCACGCTGGTCGCCGCGTTGATCCCAACCTTGTTCACCTCGGTGCTAGGCTGGACGTAGTGCTTCATGGTGACGGCACGGGTGTCGCCGAGATGGCTGGCCGCTTTCTCGATATCGCCGCCGAGTTCATCGTGGACGTAGTTGGCGCTCGAGCGCCGCAGGTCGTGCACGTGGATGTTCTGGAGGTTGGCCCGCTTGAAGAGGGCCTTCATGCCCTGATAGCAGGACTTCACGTGCTTGCCGCGAAACTCGATCACCCAGTCGGTTTCGGCGCGCTCCTTGGCTCGCAGCAGAAGCTCGTAGAGTTCATCGCTCATGGGCTGGTTGATGCGGCGCTTGGATGAGCGCTCGCCGGGTTCCTGCGTGTCGCGGAAGCGGATGACGCGCTCGTCAAAGTCGATATTCGACCACTGAAGATCGTTGATCGATTGGCGGCGTTGGCCGGTGATCAGGGCGATCTCGTTGAACAGGTTGATATGGTCCGGCGTGCGGATGTCGGCCGCCGCCGTCAGCAGATCCGGCAATTCCCGGATCGGGTGCACGAAGCGCTCCCGCGGCGGACCCGCCGGCGGCACCTTGATGATCGGCATTTGGGCGCGCGTGATGATCTCTTCCTCGACCGCGAAATAGAACGCGGACTTCAGGGTGGAGATGCGCTTGTGGACCGTGCCTTGCGCGAGGCCGGATTCGCGCCACGCCTGAACCGCTTCGCGAACGCGGTTCTTCGAGCCCTTGGCGAAGTCATCGACGGCCATTTGGCCCCAAAGCTGGATTGGAGCTTTGAGGTGGACCGCAAGCGTCTGCGGTGTCTTGCAGCGCTTCTCGGCGTAGGGGTTGCGGCGCTCCGTGAGATAGGCGGACGCCACATTTTGGACTGTGATTGAAGAGGACAATTCTTGCATAGAGGTTCTCGCTTTCGTGCAAGCACGACCCCATGCGATTCGAATCCTATCAATGTTCGCGCGGGCGCCAAGCCCTACGGCGCGATGTTCGGGTTACGTTTCATTCGTGCTTGGACTCTCGCTGCGCTGGACAAGCGCCTGCCGTAGCTGGGTCGCGGCGTCTCGCAGCACCCAATAGCCCTCGTTGACCGCGCAGTAATCGCGCTGCGCTATGCGCTCCAAATGCTCGGGCAGATGCAGCGGGCTTTCCGTGCTCACGTAGGGAATGGAGGGGCCCGTCATGTGGCCACCTTCGCGCGGCGGAGAACATGACAGACGGCAATCTCATCGTCCGCAAAGTCCGGACTGAAGCGCACCGCCACGCCATAGACCTTTAGCGGCTCGTCGCGGACCAAGGTCGCGCGGATTGAGGCGTCCGCATCTCGGACAATGGCGCGGTACGCGTGATCGCCAGCCATTACGAGCATGTCGTCAACGGGCAACTTGTGCAGCAAGCCGCGCTGATCGAGGAAGTGCCGGGCTCGCTCGATCTCATCGACAACCGTGTGGATCGGGTTCTTCACTTCGATTCCCCTTGCTGCGAAGCCGTCGATAGAAAGGCACGCAAGGCGTCGAGCGCGGCGCGCGCCTGATCGGCGTAGCGTATCCAGTGAATGTTCAACGGGCCGTGGGCGTCGCGAATGCTTTCCGAGACAGCGCGCCTCATATTTTCATCCTCCCCATCCAGGAAGGCGAGGATGGCGGCGCGGGCGCTTGCGTGGCCCCGCATCGTTCGGCAAGCCTCTTCGGCTAGCTGCGAAAACGGAAATTTCGCCTCGAAGCTTATCGACGTGTCTGTGATCGGGCCGTCAGGTTCGAGGTCGCGGTAGACCTGCCATTGCTCGGTGGCGCGAGCACTCTTGTCGCGACGATAGCCCCAGCGCCGCCACTCATCAGCATGGGCCTTCGCCGCTCTTTCCAGTGCGTCGCTCATTCCGCATCGCCCTTTGTCTCTGGAGGATTGCTGAGCCGACACGGCTTCTCGCGGCAGAGCAGCACGTCCGCGTGCGTTGGGTCCTCGACGCCGCAAAATTCACAGCGACGCACGATCTCGCCGGCTCGCAGAACCTTCATGGACATGGGTATCTCGGCGCGTAGCGTTTCCAGATCGCGCTCCGCCACCACAAGCCGCTTGATAATGATGCAGAACTCTTTCTCGAACTCGCCCCAGCTGTCATCGCGGGTCGCGTAGCCGAAGTTGCGGGCGATGTTCAAAAACCGCCGCAGGCGGTCCTCTGGGCGAACGCCTGACTTGTGGCGCAGACCAATGTCCGCCCAATTCTCGATCTCGCCGGGCGTGGCGTTCGCCAGCCAATCGGTCATCACATCGCGCGCACTAAGCATCGGAGTCACCTCCCGCCGGCTTCTTATCCGGATCGGCGCTCAGCACGCTCCAGCGCAGAGGTAGCGCCGCATACGATGTGATCTTGCCGGCGTTGTTCTCGACAAGCGCATGCACGATCGGATCAGCGGTGTCGTAGGGTTCGTCGTTGAACGATGTCGCCAGCCAGAAGCCGTTCGGCGCACCTTCGCGCACGCGGCTGCGCACGCACCATTTCAGGATGTACGGCTGCAAATCGTCGTCAAAGCCGAGGAAGTATCCAGGCTCGCCGTCGCCCGGCATGCCGGGGAACTTCTGATAGGTCCACTCAACTGCGTCCATTTTCTTCCGTCTCCGTTCGGTTCGACTTGAGAATGCGATGCCTCATCGCGCGGCCGATCGCTTCGACGACTTGCGGGACAACCGCGTTGCCGAGGCATCTAAGTCTGTCCACCCGATCGGGAACCCCATGAGCCACTCGACCCACTTCGGGTTCAACGGCCCATTGCCCGCCACTTCCGATAGCGGGCGCGCATTGCCCTGCTTGCCCATCGAAGATGACTTCCAATCCCGGGATGTCGGCGTTGGCCACATCGCCACTGCGTCTTCCAGGTTGCGACGGCCCTGCGCCCAACGCTTCGCCGCGAGCTCGGGGGAGGGCATCCCGCGTTTCGGATCGCCCAGCTTCGCTGTGGGCGTCGGCAAAGGCGCGAGAAAGCTCCGCGGCGAGCGCCCCGCTGAGCGGAGCGCTATCGCTTTTGTGTTGCTCGCTTCGGGTGTCGGCAGCAAGAATCCAGATGCGGTCCCTCTCGTGAGGAGCACCAACGGCGCACGCTGGTACGCAATGCCATTCCGCATCATACCCGACCTCGGCCATGTGCCCGAGAATATCTCCCAGCCCTCGACCAAGCAGCGCTGCCACGTTCTCCAGCAACGCGCGCGCTGGTCGAACCAGGCGAATGGTACGAAGGAGAGGCCAGATGAGTCCCGAACGGGCTCCGGCAAGTCCGGCGCCTTCGCCAGCGAGGGATATGTCCTGACAGGGGAACCCTGCGGCGATGCAGTCTGCGCCTTCTTCAACAATGCGTTCAGCGCCATGACGCCACCGCGAATGTTCGGAACCTTGGGCCATTGTTTCTCCAGTACGCGCGAGGCGTAGTCATCGATTTCACAGAACGCGATCGTCTCCGCGCCGGCCCGCTCGAGGCCGATGCTCATGCCGCCAATGCCGGAGAACATGTCGAGCAGCCTCACTTGGAGTCAGCCTCCATCGCTGTCGATGCGCCAACAGGTTCCTCTTCGATGCACGTTCGCACGTACCACGTGTTGATCGTCGGTGGGGCGTTGTTGACGAAGTTGGCGGCGTCCATGGCCGAACGAAACGGGCCATAGACCTTCATGTCGGTGATTTCGCGGTCGTGCCGCTTCACCGAGATGACGACAAAGCGCAGGCCGCTCATTTGCATTCCCCTTGCGTTGCAGACGATGCGGGAGCCGAAGTCTCAGAGAAATCGACGCGCTCGCTGTAATAGCCGTTGCTCGTGCCGTGCCAGCGAATGTCTACGGTGCCTTTGATCGTTCGCAGTGTGTAGAACGTCCACGTCTCGCTCTCGGGCGCGTAAGCGTATTCATCCCGCGCCGCCGCCTCAGCTCGCTGCTTGGCGATGTCCTCGGGGAGGGCGTTATCGTCGTTCGTGCGCTCCTCGGCTACGAGGATCGGCGTGCCGATCAGATCCTCTAGGTCGCCGGTGACGCTCTCGACACTGACGTTCTCGCAGCAATCTTGGCTGTGCCAGAGGCGATAGCCGCTGCCGTCTTCACAGACGAAATCGATCTGATCGTCGGCGGTTTGGCGCGCAACGGTCAGCGTCTTGCCAACGAGAACTGAGAATGGCGGGTCACCGTACATCAGAGTCACCTTGCGTAGCCTTCGGCGTGGGAATGGCTTGTTTCGCATCGAGCGCCGCGCGTTCTTCGGGGCTGTCGATCGTCATGGTGAAGCCGCAATGCTTCGGCCAGCCGGCGTTCTCGCCACGCAACGTGGCGCCGCCATCGACGCGTTCGGAGTGGCCGCAGACGGTGCACCACACCATCCCGCGTTTGATCTGCGGAATGTCCGCGAGGTTCTTCGCGACCTGATCCAGGGCGGCGATGTGTCGAGTGTCCATGTGCTATTCCTCCTCAATCGCCTTCGGGGGCGGGGCGGGAAGAGGCATCCAATGCGTGGGAAAGCCCCAGCACCAGTCGTCTCCAAAATAGTCGCCGTTGGCGTCAAGCTCGCGTTCGCACTCCCACGGCATACCTTCTCGGTCACGATGTGCGACGGTGATCGCTGGCTCGATATCGTGCCGAACCTCGTGCGGCGCTTCGTTGTCATCGTCTGGCAGCGCGTAAGCCGGAACAACGACAAGCGCCGTCTTCAGGTCGCTTGGTGCGGTTTCAATAGGTTGCCATTCAGCTTGCATCGGAGTCAGCTCCCTCAATTTTCGCGGTCGGAATGGGCTGGCAAGGCTTTGTCAGTTTGCGGGCGTCGCGTCCGACGTATCCGAGCCCGATGCGTGAGAGCGCTTCCGCGCCGCAGCCGCGACACACGCGCACCCAATGCTCGGCGGTGATCTTGCCGACCGAGCGCACTTCGACTTGGCCGTTGCCGAGATCGTGAGAGGGATGAGCAGACGCCATGGGTCAGCCCGTCGCTTTCTGGGATTGGTCCAGGTGAGTGCTTTTGATCTCGTCAAGCAAAAGCATATCTTCGACATCGAGGGCTTCGGACGTGGCCTCCATCAGGCCCTCAAGCATCGACACAAGCGTTCGAATGTCGCGGGTGGCCTGGGTCAGCTCGCGCGCAATTTTGCTCATGGCTTCTTTTCCCCTTGGCTTGCGGTCTGTGAAGGAAGGCCACGCTTGCGCTTCACCGCTTGGCGAAGCGAGCGGCCAAGCGCCGACAACTCTCCGCTTTCGTCAAAGCAACCCATTTCGTCCAGGCGGTTGCGAGTGCGGATGCGGCCGCCGGCCTCAGAGCGGTTCTTCGGTGCGTTGCCGAGCAAGACTTCCTCGGCGGCGCGCGACAATCCTTTCGCCACTGCGTCCATTGCGTCGGGATTGTAGGTGTGGAATTTAGCTGCCACTCGGCGCGCCTTTCTTGTCAGGATTGGGCGTAGGCGCGTCAGGCGCTGGCACAATCCGCATTGCCCCCGCCGTCACGAGCGCGCGGTGTCGGAGGTCGATCGCGAAGCCGTATCGCTCAGAGCATCGCTCGCACGTCCACCATTCGCGTTCGCCTTCGTCACACTCAGGGCAGTTGCAATGAGCGTCCTCAGCGGACTGCTGGGCTTGCAACGCACGCAGCAAGTCGGGCGCGGCATCTCGAATGCGGGCGTTGGCGTCGGCGTCATCCGGCGACAGCGTGACGGGTTCCAGTATGTCCATCTCATTCCCCTTGCGTTGCAGACTTCTGGAGACCGCGATCCTGCGCGGCTAACACATCGAACGCCTTACGCAGCTTTGTGCCGTCCTCGGTCATGTCGATGCCGTCGCTGAACGCGCGCTCATAGCCATCGAGTGCGGCGCGCAGATCATCCAGACAGATGCGCATCACGGCTTCCCATTCACCGTCCATGCTCATGGCCCTCCGGGGGTTGGGGTTCCCACGGCAAGCCGATGTGCACGCCGCAGCACGGACAGAAATTCATCAGCAGGCCATCGGGGCCATGCGAACCGCTGCGGATCGTGTAGCCGCGTCGATAGGGCTTGCCGTCCTTCCAGGTTTCGTAGCGACGCACGCCAAGGCCGCGCGAAAACTTCGCCTCAAGGCCCGACACCGCGTCCTCAAGGAGCCAGCACGGATTTACGCGCATGCCGTCCTCGACTTCGCACTTCAGCCGACGGTCGCCAGCGGTGGCGAGCACCTTTCCGCGCGAGCTTTCTTTGACTGCTTCACTCATTGCCCGCTTGGCTCCCGTTCTTTGCAAGAAAATCAGTCACGGCGCGTCGGCCCTCCCAGCAGGGGAGGAAGTGGCCGACCTTCGAGTGCTTCGGGCACGGCCTTCTTCGCCCACTCGCCGACAGTCTCGCCGGTCGGCAGAACGGTTTGGGCGAGAAATGCGTCCTCGAAACTTTCGATGCCACTGCGAACGCTTTCGAGCTTGGCTTTGATGCACAGATGCAGAGCGCGCCACATGCGCTTTGTCTCGCTCACCGCCGCTGCGTTCATGCGATCTTCGCCAGGGCGGATGCGCGGAATTCCCATGCGAAACGTCAGGCGCCGTTCCTTCATTTGAAACGACAAGACCGCGATGCCTTGCTGCTCGCCGGTGACGAAGCCATCGACAACGCCGTGCTGCTCCAACATGCGACGGATAGAGATTTGCGTTGTCTCGACGGCGGTCTTCGTCCCGGCGGCGAACTTGCGAGGGGCGCGGCTCATCGGCGATAATCCTGCGGAGGCGCCGGGAGCGGACGCCAGAACTTCGGCTTGAGGTTGGGTTCGGCGATGTTGGAGTCGATCGTGGAGACCCATCCCTCCTCGAGCGTGGCCCGCTGAAGAAACCAGCCGTCCTCAAGCGCGGCCTTGCACTCGCCCTCAATGCGGCGGCGCCAAAAGCCCTCGCAGACGACCCAGCCGCCATTACCATTGTGCGCAGCAAGCAACACCATGGGCGACCTCTCGTCGTAGCCCGGCTTTGGCCCGCTCGCGATCGGTAGCCAAACGTCCTTCGCTTCCTCAGCCATCACACTCCTCCTGGCTTTCGCCCCTCAGCGGGCGCGTCGCCGTACAATTCATCAATGCGTTCGTGCGCGCGGCGGCGGACCTCAACCCGATCCAAGCCAGTGGACTTCGCCGTCTGGCCTTCGCTCAGCACACCCGCCACGTACAAGCCGATCAGCGTTTGGCGCATCTCATCGGTAGCGGGACCGTGCAGATCGACCGGGTACGGCGCGACCAGCCAGGACGCGTCAACGTCGAGCACCTTCGCGATCTCCATGATGCGCCGGGTTGGCGGCTGCACTTCCCCTCGAAGCCATGGGGCGGTCTGTGCGCGCGTGCAGTCGAGTGCGCGCGCCAAGTCAGCGCCGTTCCAGTCACGCTTTGCGAGCGCAACACGCAACCGCTCAGCCATGAATGGATATTCCCGTTTCATCACACTCCTCCTGGCTTCGTGTCGGGGTTAGAAACGGGGTCAGCGTTCGCGATCTCGATCAGCACATCGGCGTGGCAAGGCTGATTGAGCGGACACCAGCAGGCGAGATTTTTGCCGCGCAACGGTGAGAGGTCGTGCGGATAGTGCGCAGCGGCGCGCATTTCCCTGTCGCCGAACATCGCGCGGAACAGTCCCACCGATCCCACGGCATCAATTGCCTTGCGCTCGAGCGGCCCCCATTTTCCAACCGCCCATGGGTTTCCCCATCGCGTGGAGCGATCGACCTTCACGGTGTTGGCGGGCATGCGCCACCCCTTGGTGCGGCGAAGCTGCACGCGTTCTGGCAAGGAGGTGGCTCCGGCGCCTGGACTCGAACCAGGGACATCCTCGTTAACAGCGAGGCGCTCTACCGACTGAGCTACGCCGGATTGTTCGGTAAGTTGGCGACGCGCGCACGCGCGACCAAACACGAAGCCGCCCTGCGACTCGCTCTCCGGCCAGGGCTCCTCGCGGAATTCGCCTGTGTGGACGTTCAGATCGAGCCAGACGGCTTTCGACGCGTTCAGCACTTCGCCGCAACGTGTGCATGTCTGTTCGATCGTCACTTCGTTCTCCTTAGCTTCGAGTCAGTTCAGCGGGGGGTTAGGACTTCGCGGCTTCGAACGACGCCGGGATGTCTTTGGAGTCGATCACTTCGCCGCCGACGAGCATCGCGCTCGGCGCCCAGCCCATGTTGACGAAGGCCGTAGCGCTCTTCATGCCCCAGCCGCCGTCGCCGCGCTTTTGATCCCAGTCGTCGCCGTGCTCAGCGAGGTGCGCCGCGAGCTCTTCCTTGGTCGCAAACGGCGGCGAGACGGGCGTGCCCTCGCTTACGGTTTCCCAGAGCTGGAACCATGTGGCGTCGGCCTTGTCGTAGGTGCGATAGTAGGCACGGATCGGCGGCGTGCCTTC
The DNA here is from genome assembly GCA_964653495.1 of uncultured Terricaulis sp. Taxonomy (GTDB): domain Bacteria; phylum Pseudomonadota; class Alphaproteobacteria; order Caulobacterales; family Aquidulcibacteraceae; genus Vitreimonas. Next base: position 145,971 of record CAZZFE010000002.1, read on the forward strand.
GTCCGTCAGCCAATCCGAGAGGCCGTTCGGGTAGCACTCGCGCTCGATGTCATCGAGATTGCCGGCGCGCACGCGGTCGAAGTTGGCCAGCCATTCTGCGAACACTTCATCGAACGTCCGATCGTATGTCGGCTGGTAGCCGCCATGCCGATACGTGTCGTGCTCAGGATCGCGCAGCGGGTGCTCGTAGTTCGGCGGCACCATTCGGATTTCACGTCCCACGTAGAGTCTCCTTCACTTCGATTGCGTGTGGTTCGGCTTCTGGAATGGATTGGCGCGGACGCAGGGGGAGGGCCTGCGCCCGCGCGGCTTCGCTGGCTCTTGGCGGGGGAAGCGGGCGCCAGCGAAGATCGGAAGGGATGGAGAACGGCGTTCGGGACCTTTCCGGGACTCACCCTCCCGGACGAAGACGGTGTTTCCCGGCTGTTCCCAATTGCGCTTAGTCAACGACTCGGCAAAAAGCCTTGGGCGCAAAGGCGCGAGCGTGGCGAAACTGGTAGACGCAGCGGACTTAAAATCCGTTCGCCGAAAGGCGGTGCGGGTTCAACTCCCGCCGCTCGCACCATCGGAGGCCGCGCCGCCCATGTCGATCGCCGCGATCCTGAAGCGCAAGCCGTTCCTCTATGCGCTGGTCGGCGGCGTGGCGTCGGCGGTGACGCTGAACGTTTTCCCGAATGCGCTGGCGCCGCTTACCCGCGCTTTGGCGGCTTGGGACGCGGCTTTGATCATCTACATCGCCACCCTGATTGCCAAGATGCGCGGGGCGACGCCGGAGCATCTGGGCAAACGCGCGGCCGAGACCGACGAGGGGCGCCATTTCGTGCTCTTCGTATCGCTGCTCGCGGTGGCGGTCAGCATCGGCGCCATCATCATGGAGGCCTCGGCGACGCGTCAGAGCGGGCGGGCGCTGCATCTGGCCTTCGTGTTCGCGACGGTGGCGCTCTCCTGGTTCTTCGTGCACGCCACGTTCGCCACGCACTATGCGCATGAATTTTACGGCGCCGACGAAGGCGAGGGCAAACGGCGCGGCGGCTTGATGTTCCCCGGCGACCACGCACCGGACTTCTGGGACTTTCTCCATTTCGCTTTGGTGATCGGCGTCGCCAACCAAACCGCCGATGTGCAGATCAATCAAAAGCCGATGCGGCGTATCGTGACGATACATGGCGTCGCGGCGTTTCTGTTCAACACCGTGATCCTCGCGCTGGCGATCAATCTTGCGGCGGGACTGTTCGGTTAGTCGGAGTTGCTAACGCTCGTTAAGCACGAATTTTCCGCTCGCGTGTGGAACGCTGCTTACACTTCGAGGTTTTGCACTTACGGGGCGAACGACGGAGTGTGCGATGAGACCGGCGGAGGAGATCCGTGCCGAGGCCTCGCTGCGTGCGGCTGATGCAGAGCAATGGCGTGCTTTGCATGACGCGGAGACGAAGGCGTACGCATTGGCGAGCATGCCCGACATGATCGAGTGCGGCGCCGATGGGCGAACGCGCGGCCTCGAAGAAATCCTCGAGGACATCGAGCGCCGGGCAATCCAGATCAAGGATCGGGCTGTCGATCGCGTGAGCCTCAGCATGCGCGACAATATTGGCGTTATCATGGGCCGCGAAGGCGCGCTGCGCTTCATGCACGTCTATCTCTATAAAGACGGCCGTTGGCGCCTGATGGCGCGGCATCTGGCGCACTGGCACTAGCCGGCGTCGTCGACGTCCTCGGGAGCGCCGCCTTTGGCGCGGATCAGGGCGTGGAGATCGGCCTTGGCTTTCGCGAGCGCCGCGTCGTCGGCGGAGCGGGCGACGAGATGCACGCCGAAGCCTTCATCCGGCGTGAACCACGGATAGGAGCCGAACGCGACGCCGGGCGCATTGGCTTCGAGCGCGCCTAAGCCATCGGCGATCGCGCCCTCCGGCACGCCGCGCGCCCGCACCGTCACCGAGCGCACCACGGCGCCGCCTTTCAAGCGATGGCCAACGTCCTGCAGCATGCCGCGCATGATCGATGGCACGCCGGCCATCACGAACACATTCTCCATCTGAAAGCCGGGCGCTTTCGAAACCGGATTGGCGATCAGCGACGCGCCATCCGGAATGCGCGCCATGCGGAGCCGCGACTCGTTCAGCTCCACATTGCGTTGCGCGCCGTAGTGCGAACGCAAAATCTCCAGCGCATCCTCGCGCACGCCGATATGCACACCGAAAGCCGCCGCGACCGCGTCGGCGGTTTTGTCGTCATGGGTGGGGCCGATGCCGCCGGTGGTGAACACGTAATCGTAGCGCGCACGCAATTCGTTCAACGCCGCGACGATGTTCTCCTGCGCATCCGACACAACGCGCGCTTCGGCGATCTGCACGCCGAGGGGCGCGAGAAATTTGGCGATGGCCTGCAGGTTGATGTCCTGCGTGCGGCCGGAGAGGAGTTCGTCGCCAATCAGCAGAACTGCGGCGGTAACTTTAGGGAGGGGCATGGGGCTAACGTAGCGGCGCACGCGCCGTGTTCAAAGGGGATGGGTTCAAAGGGGCTGGACTTCCGTTCCGGCGCCGCGTCCAAGATCGCGGCCACGAGGTGATGTGATGACCGAAGCTGCGGATACCATCAATGCACGGCAAGCGGGCTTTCTGCCGGACCATCTGGGGCTCGAATGGGTGGACGCGCAGGTCGGCCTGGTGCGCGGGCGGATGCCGGTGAAGCATTTCCACCTAGCGCCGAACGGTTATCTGCACGCGGCGAGCGTGATCGCCTTGGCGGATTCCGCGTGCGGGTATGGCGCGGTGATCTCCAAGCCTGAAGCGGCGATCGGCTTTACCACTATCGAACTCAAATCGAATTTCCTCGGCACCGCGCGGGACGGCGCGATCGCTTGCGAAGCCCGCATGATCCATGGCGGCCGCAACACGCAAGTGTGGGACGCCGAGGTGAAAGACGAAGCGACCGGCAAAGTGATCGCGCTGTTTCGCTGCACGCAGATGATGCTTTATCCGAAGTGACTCCGCACATCCCTCCCCCTTGCGGGGAGGGGTAGGGGTGGGGGTACGGGCGGCAGCTTTTCCTGTAAGAGCACCGCCGTCACCCCGCCCCCAACCCCGCCCGCAAGGGGCGGGGAGTCGCTAAACACACGCGACTTCGCCGCGCGAGTCGGGCTGACTGGCGCGGTTGGGCATGCTTCGGGGCGTGGAGCTGGGTTATGACGTATCCGCGCACGCGATCGCGCACGGTTCGGCGCTGCTCACGCAAATGCGCACGTGCGCGATATAGCGGCTCACGCGCAGGCACATGAGGCCGCGCGTGAGGCGTGCGAGCAATTTCTTGACGTAGCGATCGATGTTCGCGCGCACCTCGGCGAGGCGCGCGAAGCGCGCGGCGCAGGTGCGGCGCTGGAGTTTCGGCAGCAGGCCGCGCGTGATCACGTTGAGCCAATTGTGGCGCTGCGCACGACGGAAGTGGCCGCTCGTGGATTGAGCGCGGAAATTGATCCTCGGCGCCGTCGCGAAGGCGCGCGCGAAGATCGTGCACTTCAGCTCATGTTCGTAGAAATTCAGCGTATGATGAGCGGGGAGTTCGTCGCGCTTCTGCAAACAGAACAGCACAAAGCCGAGCCAACGATGCAGCAGCGCTGCGAAGGCTCGGAGTATTGGCTGGAGAGGGCGGAGGCGTTGTTGACGCATAAGTGGAGTATGCGCGCGGCGCAGGTGGGGGCGGATAGATTTTTTTGAAACGCTTACGCGCCAAGGGTTTGCATGGGAAAGTTGGAGGATAGACGACGGTCTATCCCCCAATCTCAGTCATTCCGGACGCGCGGAGCGCGATCCGGAACCCAGGGCAAGCGACGAGCTGGTGGCCCTGGGTTCCGGGTCTCCGCTTCGCTTCGCCCGGAATGACTGAGGGGGGCGACATTGCGTTCCGCCAAAAGTTGCGGTGAACTCCCCAATGGCGCGCTATGACCTCATCGCCGTCTACATCGTGGCGAGCCAACCTAATGGCACGCTCTATCTCGGTGTCACCAGCGATCTCTTGCAGCGCGGACTCGATCACCGCGAGGGCCGCGTTGATGGGTTCTCGAAGAAATATGGCTGCCGGACTTTGGTTTGGTGGGAGCAACACTTCGACATTGCGCAGGCCATAACGCGCGAGAAGAACATCAAAGGCTGGCGGCGCGCGTGGAAGCTGGAGCTGATCGAGAAGGTCAATCCAACGTGGCGCGATTTATATGAGGACTTTCTCCTGCCGCGACCGCCGACGGAGATTCTCGATCCGCAGGACCCGCGTTTGCCCTGGGTTCCGGGTATCGCTCCGCGATCCCGGAAGGACTGAGTGCTGATCTTATCTTCGCCTGGAGCGGAGGCTAGTAAGTAGTGCTGCCTTCCGGCCTGCCGCTTGAATCCCAAAAGTTCCAACTCCCCACTTCTACGCCATCCTCGTAACGTCCGAACGCGGCGAGTTGTCCATTCTCGTGAAAGTCGCGCCACTCTCCGCTTTCAAGGCCGTGTTGATATGTCCCCTCTGACTTGAGCGATCCGGAAATGTAGTAGGCCTGAAAGAGACCGTGGCGAACCCATCGCGTCCCGTCTTCCGACAGATAACGGGCGTAGCGATACTGGAGCTCGCCGCTCTCGTACGGAATTTCAGCGATGTGGAGTTCGCTCATGCGCTACCGCGCCACCGCCGGCGCAGCGCTTGGCGCCGGCACGCGTCCCACCACACCTTCGCGCCGCGGATCGGCGCCGCCCACCAGACCAGCCTCCGTCACCTGGATCGCGTGCAGGCCGCTTTCTTCGCCGGAGGAATCCGCGATCTGCCAGCCGCGGCCGGTGAGCGTGTCGGCCACGCCGGCGGGCAGGCGGTTCAGTTCTAGGCGCGCGGGTGGCGTGCGGGCGGTGGCGTTGCCGAGATTGATCGCGTCTTGGGGCGTGAGGCCCCAATCGAGAATGCCGATCGTCGTCCGCGCGACATAGCCGATGATCGCCGAGCCGCCGGGCGAGCCGATGACGAGCACGAGTTCGCCGTTGCGATCCGTCACGATCGTCGGCGACATCGACGAGCGCGGGCGCTTGCGCGGCTCGACGGCGTTGGCGACGGGGCGGCCGTTGAGCGTCGGCGCGAACGAGAAATCGGTGAGCTGGTTGTTGAGCATGAAGCCCGCGACCATGCGCTGCGAGCCGAACGCGCTTTCAACCGTGGCGGTGAGCGCGACCGCGTTGCCCCAGGCATCGACGATCGAGAGGTGCGTGGTGCCGGAATCGTCGCCGGTGTCCTGGCCCCATTGATTGTAGAGTTCTTCGCCCACCGGCATGCCGGGCGCGACGCGCACGGGCGGGGCGCCGGCGAGATTGATGTTCTGCGCGCGCTGATCGAGATAGTCGCGCGCGACAAGCTCGCGCGTTGGCATCGGCGCGAATTCGTCGTCGGCCATGTAATGGTCGCGGTCGGCGTAAGCGAGGCGGCTGGCCCACAAGAACGCGGCCCAATCGTCTGCATTGTCGGCGCCGCCCGGTTCGGGACGGGCGCGTTCGTAGAGGCCGAGAATTTCGATCACCGTATTGCCCGATGATGGCGCCGGCGCGCCGCAGACGCGGTACACGCGATACGCGCCGCACACCGGTTCGAAGCGCTTGGGCTGATAGGCTTGCAGATCGGCGAGGCTCAATGTGCCGCCGCGCGGATTGCGTTGCACGGCGCGGACGATCTGCTCGGCGATCGGGCCTTGCGTCAAAGCTTGTGGGCCTTGCTCAGCGATGGCGCGGAGCGTCGTGGCGTATTCGGGATTGCGCAGCAGATGGCCCGCGCGCAGCGGATTGCCGGCGCGATCGAAGAAATACGCACGCGCCGCGAAATCCGCACGCAAGCGGCCGCGCTGGCCGGCGCTGGCGATCAAGCGCGCGAGGCGCGGTGAAACCTCGAAGCCGTTGTCGGCAAGCCGGATCGCTGGCTCGAACAGCCGCGCCCACGGCAAGCGGCCGTGTTCGTCGTGCGCCATCTTCAGCATGGCGACGAGCGACGGCGCCCCGGTGGAGAGGCCGCTGGCGACGGCGTCGAGGAAGGGCAGCGGCTGGCCGTTGGCGCCCAGGAACATCGTGGCCGTGGCGCCAGCGGGGGCGCGCTCGCGGCCATCATAGCCGACGATCTGTTCGCTCTCGCCATTGTAGAACAGCAAAAAGCCGCCGCCGCCGATGCCGGAGGATTGCGGCTCGACCAGGCCGAGCACGAGTTCAGCGGCGATCGCCGCGTCCACGGCCGAGCCGCCTTCGCGCAGGATTTCGAGCGCCGCTTCGACCGCGTGCGGGTTGGCGGCGCTGACCATGGCTTCGCCGCGCGCCGGTTCCGCTTCACCGCCGCCGGGCGCCGAGCCGCTGGCGCAGGCCGTCAGCACCAAAGCGACGAAGGCGAAGAGGAAACGGTTCAACGGCGCTTGCTTTTGCATCATGGGGCGGCTTCCTAGCGCAGATAGGCTGATTTGGCGAAAGCGAAAGACCCGCATGGCGCGTCCTGGACCGAGCAATTCTCTGAGCGATGTCGCGGGTTTGTCCATAGGCACGGCCGAGGACGAGAGCGCGCGGACGGGCGTTACGGTGATCGTTCCGGAGGCGCGGGGCGTGTGCGGCGTCGATGTGCGCGGCGGGGGGCCCGGCACGCGTGAAAGCGACGCGCTGCAACCTGAGAATTTGGTTGATGCGGTGGACGCGATCGTGCTCGCCGGCGGCTCCGTGTACGGGCTGGGCGCGGCGGACGGCGTGGCGGCGGCGATGGGCGCGGAGGGGTGCGGCTTTGGGCTCGTGGATTTGCCCGGCGTGCCGAAATCGCCGGTGATCCCGGCGGCGATCCTCTACGATCTGGCGAATGGCGGAAACAAAAGCTGGGGCGATGCGCCGCCTTATGCCGCGCTCGGCAAACGCGCATACGCGGCGCGTGGCGCGCGCGTGAACCTGGGCAATGCCGGCGCGGGCTTCGGCGCGCGCGCAGGCGCGCTGAAGGGCGGGCAGGGTAGCGCGAGCATCGTCACTGGTGATGGCTTCACGGTTGCGGCTTTGGCGTGCGTGAATTCGTGGGGCTCGACCACTGTGCCGGGCTCGCGCGCGTTCTGGGCGTGGCCGTTTGAGATCGATGGCGAGTTCGGCGGCGTGCGGCCTGATGTTGGCGCGAGCTTCGACGCGGAAGATTGGGGCGGCGCCAAATTCAATCCGCAACCGCGCGCGAATACGACGATCGCGGTGGTCGCCACAGACGCAGCGCTCACGCCCGCCGAAGCCAAGCGCGTCGCGCAAATGGCGAGCGCCGGCATGGCGCGGGCGATCCGGCCTGCGTTCGCGCCGTTCGATGGCGACGTGGTGTTTGCGTTGTCGACCGGAGCGAAGGTGCTGAGCGAGCCAAAGCCGCTGACGCTCGCGCGCATTGGCAGCTTGGCGGCGGATTGCCTCGCCCGCGCGATTGCGCGCGGTGTGTACGAAGCCAGTGCGTTAGGCGATGCGCCCGCGTGGCGCTAATCGTGCGCCGGGCCTGTGCCGACATAACCCAGCATCGCCGCGCGATAGATTGCCTGCGCGCGGCCGACGACGCCGAGCTTGCGGGCTGAGTTGGTCATGTGAAAGCGCACCGTGGGCAGCGAGAGCCCCATGATGATGGCGATCTCGCCGTCCGTCTTTCCCGCTGACGCCCATTTCAAGCATTGAATTTCGCGGCGTGTGAGTTGCGTCGGCGGCAAGGCTGCGTGGCGCGCGCGGTGGTCGTGGTCGGCGGCGACGAATTGGAGCGCCAGCGCGTGCATCTCCGCTGCGTGCTTCTCGAACACCGGCGCGACGTCAAATTCCGTATCGTTGGTCGCCCACACGATCGCGCCGATGACGCCGCCGGGCAGATAGGCCGGCGCGATGATCGCGGCGCCGACGCCGTAGAGTTCATGCGGGCCGTCAGCGTTGATCGCTTCGAGCGCGCTGTTGCGCCGCCAGGTCACCAGCTTGTCGTGCGAAGAATAAAACGGCTCCGAACACACGCGCACGACTTGGATGAAGAACGCGCGCAGTGCGAAGCCGCGATCTTCCCAATAGCGCAGATCTGGATCGACCCAGCGAAACAACGTTTCCGCAAACGGGCGGCCATTGCTGTCGCGCGGCGGTGTTGGGCTTGAGATATCGGCGGCGGCGGCGATGAACGGCAGGCCGATCTCACGGCCAAGCGCTTCGATGCGCTGCGCCAGCGCGTCGATCTCGGGGCTGCCTTTGGCGCCCGGCTTCTCGGCCCTGTTGGTTTCGCTAGCTTGCGACATCAGCCCGTATCCGAGAGGCTCCCACCACTCAGCCGTCCGTGCGATATGATCGCAGCGGACAGCCCGGCACGTAAACATGTTGAGCGCGGGTTGCACAGCGGCAAAGTCTGTCAGCCGAACGCCGGAGCGCGCATGAACCTCGAACTAGAAGAAAGCGAACGCGCGTTCCGTGACGAGGTGCGCGCTTTCCTTAGGGACAAGCTGACGCCGGAGTTGATCGCCGGCGGGCGCGCTGCGACCAGCGTGTTCTGCGATCCCGAGTTCTCTTTACCATGGCAGCGCATCCTGCATGAGCGCGGCTGGGTGGCGCCGAGCTGGCCTGTCGCGTTTGGCGGTACCGGCTGGAACGAGCTGCAGCGTTACATCTTCGCGGAAGAATGCACGCTTGCCGGCGCGCCGAACCTCGCGCCAATGGGGCTCAGGATGGTGGGCCCATGCATCATGCATCACGGCACGCCGGAGCAGCGCGCTTATTATCTGCCGCGCATTCTCTCGGGCGAGGATTATTGGTGCCAGGGCTATTCCGAGCCTGGCGCTGGCTCCGATCTCGCGGCGCTGCGCACGCGGGCGGAGAGCGACGGCGATGATTACGTCGTCAACGGTTCGAAGATTTGGACGACGCACGCGCATTTCGCCAATCGCATGTTCGGCCTCGTGCGCACCGATCCGGAAGCAAAGCCGCAGAAAGGCATCACCTTCCTGTTGATCGACATGAAGGCGCCGGGCGTCAGCATTCGGCCGATCATCAATCTCTCGGGCGAGCATGAGCTCAACGAGGTGTTCTTCGACAATGTGCGCGTGCCGAAAGCCAATCGCATCGGCGCCGAGAACGATGGCTGGACGGTCGCGAAATATTTGCTCGAGTTCGAGCGCGGTGGTTCTTACGCGCCGGTGCTGCGGGCGCGGCTGAAGCGGCTGCGTAACGTGGCGGCGGAAGAAGGCATGTTCGAGGATGTCGCGTTCGAAGCGCGGTTCGCGACGGTCGAGCTGAAGATCGAAGCGATCCAGATGACGGAGCATCGCGTCGCCAGCGCGCTCTCGTCCGGGCAAAATCCTGGCGCGCTTTCCTCCATGCTGAAAACGCAAGGCACCGAGACGCTGCAGCGCGTCGAGGAGCTAGGGTTGGAGATCGCCGCGCACTACGCGCCGGCGGGGCATGGGCGCGTGAATGGCCACGGCGTGAACGAGCCGCCGATCGGCACCGCGCAAAGCGCGGACGCTGCGGCGCGGTACTTCAACAGCCGCGCGGCGTCGATCTACGGCGGCTCCAACGAAATCCAGCGCAACATCATGGCGCGCTTGGTGCTCGGCCTCTGACGCAAAAAGAACCGCCGGCTGCTGGGAACAGCCGGCGGTTATCGGCGCCAGAGAGGTGAGCGCCCGCCAGAGCAACTTCGTTGCTCTGGCTAGTTCTCGTTGAGGCGCGCCTTATCGGAAAACCGCTTCGCACTTTTCCGGGCGCTCCTACAGAGCTGCCCCCAGCCCCTAAAAGTTGAACGTCAGCGACGCGCCATAGGTGCGCGCTTGGCCCGGGAAGCGGACCACGACGTTGGCGTTCGACGCCACTGCCGTCCAATAATAGGTGTCGGTGAGGTTGCGGCCCCAGAGCGAGAGCTCCCAACCGCCGTCGAGATCGTGGATGCCGACGCTGCCGTTCAGCAAGCCGTAGCTGTCGATCGCAAACGTCGGGCTGTCGCCGAGATCGGCGGCGCTTTCCGATTGCCAACGGCCATTGAGCGCCGCCTGGATGCCGAGCGCGCTTGAGATCGGGCGATCGAACACGATCGTGCCGCTCGTCTGCCAAGTTGGGCTGTAGGGGAAGGCGTTGCCGTCATACACTTGCGGCATGCCGGAGGCGTTGATGCCGTTATAGCCGTTGACGCGCGTATCGAGCCAGGTGGCAGAGCCGATGAGCATGAGATCGTCCGTCACGCGCCACGTGATGTCGGCGTCAACGCCAAGGGCTTCGGAATCCGGCACGTTCGCGAGCCGTGCGAGCGCGGTGTAGATCGGATCTTGGAAATAGACCTGCAGCTGCTTGTCTTCGTAATCGTAGTAGAACACCGAAGCGTTCAGCTGCACGGCGCGATTGAACAGGCCGAGCTTTGCGCCGGCTTCGTACGCACGCAGCATTTCCTGGCGCGCCGGCAATTGCTGCGTCGAGGTGCTGGCCGCGTTAACCGGCGTGACGCCGGCTTTCGTGCCTTCGGACACCGAGACGTAAAGCAACGTGTTGTCGGTCGCTTGCCATTCAAGCGCCGTGCGCCAGGACACATTGTCTTCCGCCAGCGTGTGCGACACCTCGCCGAACGTGTTGGAGATCGGGTCGTAAGTGTTGCAGCCGTTCATGGCGATCGGCGCCGGCGTCGGCACGGAATAGATCAACGTGTAGAGATAGCGGTTCACGGCGTTGACGTTCGGCAACATCGAGCCGTTGAAATCCGCCGAGCAGCCGCGATACGAATGCTCGTCCTCGGTGTAGCGCGCGCCGGTCGTGAGCGAGAGGCTGTCGCTCAAGCTCCACTCGGCGTTGGCGAACACGCTCGTGGTTTCCGCTTCCATGTCGGCACGGTCGCGATAGGTGCGGAACGCGGTCGCCATGTCAGCGAGCGTGTAGGGGCCAGGCACATAGCCGGGGATCAAGAGCGGATTGATCGTGCCGGGCGGATTGTAGGTCAGCGGATCAATGCCAAGCAGGATCAGCGAGCCGACAGCGCGGATGCGGCCGACGTTTGCGTTCTGGCCGAGCAAAGTGCGGTTGTTGTCGCGCAATTCGTCGCTGCCGTAATAGGCGCCGACGAGCCAGCGCACCGGGCCGTTTTCGCCTTCGAGCCGGATTTCCTCCGAGACGGTTTTGATCTCGCCATCGGCGCGCTGCAGCAGCACCTCGAACGGCGAGCCTGACCAATCGAACAGCGCGTCACGCTCAAGATGATTGTAGCCGGTGAGCGAAACGAGGCGCAGGTCGGCGGAGAAATCATAGGTCGCGCGCAAGGCGGCGGCGAAGAAGGTGTTGTCTTCTTCGAGCGGCCCATCGAGGCCGGCGCCGAGGCCGATATTCGCGCTGCGCTGCGCTTGCGGCGCCCAATCAGCTTGCGTGGACGAGTTCGGCATGTTCGCGGCGATGTAAGCCGGCAGGCCGGGCGCGTTGAACGGATTGACCAGCGGGTTGGTGGCTGGCGTGAAGCCGATGCCTTGGCCGGCGATGGTGTCGGAATTGTTGGTCCAGCCGGAGAGCGTGAGTTCGAGCAGGAAATCGTCGGTCACGTCCCAATCGAGGCGCGCACGCACGCCCACGCGATGGATCTCGCCGAGCGTTTCGTCGCGCGTGTTGCTCTCCTGCCAGCCTTCGTTGCTGTTCTCCACGCGCGCGGCGAGGCGGGCGCGAAAGTTCGGGGCCAGCGGGCCGCTGATATAGCCGGCGACATTCAGCGTGTCGTAATTGCCGGCTTCGCCGGTGATCGAGGCTTCAAATTCATCGCTTGGGCGGTTGGTGATGAAATCGACGAGGCCGGCTGTGGTGTTGCGGCCGTAGAGCGTGCCTTGCGGGCCCTTCAGCACCTCGACGCGGGCGATATCGAAGATCGGCCCCGTCATCATGAAGGGGAACGGATACGCCACTTCATCGACATACGAGCCGACGGTGGAAGTGGACGAGAGGTTGATCGTGTTAAAACCGATGCCGCGCAAAGTATAAATCGGCACGCCTTGATAGCTCTGAGAAACGCTGAAGCCCGGCGCGACAGAGCTTAAGTCTTTCACATCGGTGACGTGCAATTGTTCAAGCTGTTCGCCAGCGAAAGCTTGGATGCCCATGCCGACGCTGTTGGCGGTTTCTTCGCGGCGCTGCGCGGTGACGATAATTTCTGTGCTGTCGACCTCAGGCGCCGCCGGCGCTTGCGCCCATGCGGGCGCTGCAAAGAGCGCGGCGGCTGATGTACCGACGCAAAAAAGGGCGCGCAGCGTGTGCGTGCGGTCCATGATTTTCCTCCCCTTGTCGCGCGTGGTCCAAGGCCGGCGCGTACGTTCGTGGGAGGGTCCGCCTGGGGGCGGGGTGCGACAAGCTGTCGGAACTGATAGTGGGCGCTACTCGGCCGCGACGGGCGCTGCGTCAGGCGGCGTCCAACGCGCGAGAATGCGCTGCTGACTCGCCTGGCTGCGGTAAAGGAAATCCGCCGGCAGGCCGAGACGCAGGCATGCTTGCGCCGGCGGCGCAGGCAGCACCGCCACGCGTTCGGCCAACGCGCCCATGGCCTTGAGCGCCGATCGCGCGAATGGCGAAAGATCGTACTCGGGGCCGAGCTCGAGTTTCTCGCGCACGATCGGCGGCAGAAGCGAAACCGAAGCGCGCGCCATCGCGCGGCGCACGAATGTCGGCAAGCCAAGCGCGCCGGGGCCGCTTTCGACAATGGTGAGAAATTCGCCCACGATCGGATGCGGTTCGAACCGCGGGACGAGCGTGTTCATCATCGCCAGAAAGTCCGCGTCGTTGCGCGGCGAGGTCTTCACGCCATAGAGCGCGGCGACCGGCAGCGCTTCGGTGTAGAAACGCTGCTTGTCCGTCTCGCTGAGCGGCGCGACGAACTGGTCGTACGCATTCAGGAAGCCCCAGCCGGCGGTGGCGCTCACCCAATCGAGCAATTCGACATCGAGCGCCTTGTAGCTTTCACCGTTCGGCGTTTTGCCTTCGACGCGCGAATGCATGTTCGTCACGCCTTGGATCACGCGGCGGGCGACATCGCGCGGCGCGTACACGCCGATCATCGCCGCCATGCCGGTGCGCTGCGAGCGGCCAACGGGATCGATCTTGTAGGTGGAGTGATCCCAGACGCCGGAGCGAATGCGCGCGTCGGCGAATTCAAGCAGCACCGCCGACACGCCGCCGATGGCGAGCGCGATCGGGTTCTTGAACACGCGCCACGACATCGAGTCCGGCCCGAGATAGGCCGGCGCGCCCGGCGGGTTCGCGAAATCGACTTGCCAACCGAGATAGGATTTCATCAGCATGCGGGTATGAACATAGCGCGTGAATGTGGCGAGCGCAGGAATTTCGCGCCTAGTGGTTCCGATAGGGCGCCGGAGCGTCAGCGCGCATGAACGCAGCGTCACTTGATCTCGATGCGCTGAATGCGCTCGCGCCGAAGCTGGGCGGGACGCGTGTTCTGGAAGCCCGCGCGCTGTCGGGCGGGGCGAGCCAGGAATTGTGGCTGGTGGTGCTGGAAGCTGCGGACGGCCCGGTGCGGCTGGTGTTGCGGCGCGCGCCGCCGCTGCGGGTCGCGTCCGATCTGTCGATCCCGATCGAGATTGAGGCGCAGCTTGTGCGCTTGGCGTACGAGAACGGCGTGCCGTCGCCACGCGTGGCGCACATTCTTGCGCCGAAGGATGGCCTCGGCGCTGGCTTCTTCATGGCGCATGTCGAGGGCGAAGCGCTCGGCGGGCGCATCGTGAAGGATGCAGCGTTCGCGGGCGCGCGACCGAAACTGGCGCGGCAATGCGGGGAGATTCTCGCGCGCATCCATGCGCTGGCGCGCGAGGTGGCTTTGCCGACGAAAAGCGCGAGCCAGGTGATCGATGCGTTGGAGCATCATTATCGCTTGGAGGATTGGCCGCGGCCGGTGTTTTCGCTGGCGATCCGCTGGCTGCGTGGGCGGGTGCGCGAGGCGCCGCAAACGATCGTGCATGGCGACTTTCGCAACGGCAATTTGCTGATCGGCGCGGACGGCGTGCGCGCGGTGTTGGATTGGGAGCTGGCGCATGTCGGTGATCCGATGGCGGACCTCGGCTGGATTTGCGTGAACTCGTGGCGCTTCGGCATGATCGACCTGCCGGTGGGCGGGTTCGGGACGCGCGAGGATTTGTACGCCGGCTACGAAGCAGCGGGCGGGACGCTTGATCGCGAACGCGCGCATTTCTGGGAAGTGCTGGGCACGTTGCGCTGGGGCGTGATCTGCACGATGTCGGGCGTGGCGATGCGGGCGTCGGAAACTGTGCCGATCGAGCGGCCGATGATCGCGCGGCGGGCGTCCGAAACCGAACTTGATCTGCTCAATCTGCTGGAGGCGCGCTGATGCAGGACGAACCCTCAGCGCTGCGCGTGCTCGATCTGGCGATCGCGCATCTGCGAGAGAACACACTGCCCAAGCTTGAGGGGCGCGATCAATTCGATCTGCGCGTGACGCTCAACGCACTGCAGCTGGTGCGCCGCACGTTGGCGCTGACGCCGGAGAGCGACGCGGCGGAGCGGGAGCGTTTGGAAGCGTTGCTCGGCGAGAGCGGCGATCTCGCTGCGCTCAATCGCGCGCTGTGCGCACGCATCGAAGCGGGCCAGATGGATATGAACACGCCAGGCCTCGCCGCGCATCTGCGGGCGACGGCGCTGGAGAAATTGGCGGTCGATCAGCCGAGCTATTCGGCTTATCGGCGCGAGACAGAACAAAGCTAGGAGCGAAACGCGATGGATTTTGATTTGCCGGCGGCGCTGACCGCCTATCTCGCGGAGCTCGATGCGTTCATCGAGGCCGAGATTGTGCCGCTGCAGCATGAGGGCGACAACAATCGCTTCTTCGATCATCGCCGCGAGTATGAGCGCACCGATTGGGAGCGGGGCGGGCTGCCGAAGGAAGAATGGGAAGCGCTGATGGCCAAAGCGCGCGAGCGGGCGGACAAGGCGGGGCATTATCGCTTTGCCTGGCCCAAGGATCTTGGCGGAAAGGAAGGCTCGCAGCTCTGGATGGCGGTGATCCGCGAGCATTTGGCCGCCAAAGGGCTTGGCCTGCACAACGATCTGCAAACCGAGCACAGCGTCGTCGGCAACAATCCGTTCGTCGTCATGTTCCGCGAGTTCGCGACGCCGGAGCAATACAAGCGCGACGCCGACAAACTCATCAGCGGCGAGATGAAAACCGCGTTCGGCCTCACCGAGCCCAATCACGGCTCCGACGCCACATTCATGGAAACACGCGCCGTGCGTCACGAGAAGGACGGCAAGCCTGGTTGGCTGATCAATGGCGCCAAGATGTGGATCACCGGCACGCATATCGCCACGCACGTGATGGTGTTCGCACGCACGAGCGGCAAGGACGGCGACGCGAAGGGGATCACGGCGTTCATCGTGCCCACCGATGCGCCGGGCTTCATCATCGAAGAATATATGTGGACCTTCAACATGCCGACGGACCACCCGCGCATCTCCATCAAGGACGTGTGGGTGCCGGAGGATGCGTATTGGGGCCAGATCGATCGCGGGCTCGCGATCGGCCAAAGCTTCGTGCACCAGAACCGCATCCGCCAAGCGGCGTCGTCCCTGGGCGCGGCGGTCTATTGCATCGAAGAGAGCGTGAAATATGCGCGCCAGCGCAAGCCGTTCGGCCGCGAGCTGGCGGAGAATCAGGGCATTCAATTCCCGCTGGTTGAATTGGCAACGCAGGCCGAAGCACTACGGCTGCTGATCCGCAAGACGGCGTGGGAGATGGATCGCATGCCGCACAAGCAGATCGAGCACGAACTCTCGGACAAAGTGTCGATGTGTAATTATTGGGCGAACCGCTTGTGCTGCGAAGCCGCGGATCGCGCCATGCAGGTGCATGGCGGCATGGGCTATTCGCGGCACAAGCCGTTCGAGCACATCTATCGCCATCACCGCCGCTATCGCATCACCGAAGGCGCGGAGGAAATTCAGATGCGCAAAGTGGCGGCGTTCCTGTTCGGCTATATGGGGCCGCGCAAGCTCGCTGCCGGCGGTTGACGCTTACTCCGCCGGCGTGCGCGAGGGATCGCGGTCTTCTTCCGCGTCCTCGAGCGCGTGTGGCTTCGGCAGGAAGCCTTGCACCCAACGCTCGAGGCGATCGATCAGCACGAACATCGCCGGCACGAACACGAGGCTGAGCAGCGTCGACAGCATCAAGCCGCCGATCACCGCCGCGCCCATGCCTTGACGCAACGTGCCGTCAACGCCCCAGCCGGCGGCGGCGGGGATCATGCCGCCCGACATCGCGAACGTCGTCATGATGATCGGCCGCGCGCGCTGCATGCCCGCTTCCATCAGCGCCTGATTGCGGCTCATGCCGGCGTGCATGCGCTCCACGGCGAAATCGACCAGCAGGATCGAGTTCTTGGTGACGAGGCCCATCAGCATCAGCAAGCCGATGAACGCGAACAGCGAGAGCGGCTGGTCAGCGATGATGAGGCCGAGGAATGCGCCGCCGATGGAGAGCGGCAACGCCGTCATGATGGTGATCGGCTGGAAGAAATCTTTGAAGAGCAAAACCAGCACGCCGTAGATGAGGATGATGCCCCACACCATGGCCGTGCCGAAGGCTTCGGTCATCTCCGCGAAATCTTCGGTCTGACCGCCAGCAGCGAGACGCGCGCCGGGCTGGTTCTGGGCTTCAGGCAGCGCGAACACGGCTTGTTGCGCCGTCGAGAGCTGCACCCCGGGCACGACGTTGGCGCCGACAGTGACAGCGCGCTCGCGGTCACGCCGCTCGATGGCGGCTTCGCCGAGCGAGAAATTCACGGCGGCGACAGAGTCGAGTCGCACCGGCGCGCCGGTCGCCGATTGCACTGGTAGTGCGCGAATGGCGTCGAGATTGGTGCGGTTGTCGGCGCGCAGCGTGACGCGGATCGGGATTTGGCGGTCGGCGAGATCGAACTTGGGCAAGTTCTGCTCCGCGTCGCCACTCGTTGCGATGCGCACGGCGGCGGCGAGGCTGGCGGAGGTGACGCCGAGGCGCGCCATGTCTTCGTCGCGCGGGATGATCTGGATTTCCGGACGGCGCAGCGCGGAGGTGGAGCGCACGTCCGTCAGCGTATCGAGTTGGCCCATGGCCGCGGCGAGGCGGTCGGCGGCGGCGTTCACCGCTGCGGGATCTTGGCCGACGAACTGCACCGTGATGTCGGAGCCGGATTGGCCGCCTTGGTCCTGCACGAAATTGGTGCGGTAGTTCGGAAACTCCGCGAGCACCGGGCGCAGCACTTGCTGGATTGCGTAGGCGGAGCGGTCGCGCTCGTCGCGGTCGGTGAGCTGGATGAACATGTTCGCATCCGGCGCGGAGCCGTCGGCGCCGTTGAGCGAGGTGAACACGCCTTCGATCTCTGGCGCTTCCGCGCGCATGCGCGTGCTCATGCCTTGCAGCACGCGATCGGATTCGAGCACCGGCGTGCCGGGCGGGATTTCGACGCGCACCTGGATCATGCCGCTGTCAAAGCGCGGGATGACGACGGACGGCACGGTCATCGCCAGCGCGATCGAGGCGACGAACGTCGCCATGCCGATGCCGATCGTCTTCCACGGATTCTTGATCGCCCAGCTCAGAATGTCGCGATAGGCGAGCGTCAGCACGCCAGGCTTGGCTTCGTGGTCGTGGCCTTTTTCGCTGAGGAAGAACGCCGCCATCATCGGCGTGATCAGGCGCGCGACGACAAGCGAGAAGAGCGCCGCAACCGCGACCGTGAGGCCGAACTCGCGGAAGAACACGCCCATGCCGCCGGACATGAAGCTCACCGGCACGAACACGGCGATGATCGAGAAGGTGGTGGCGACGACGGCGAGGCCGATTTCGTCCGCTGCTTCGAGTGACGCCGGGTAGGCGCGTTTGCCCTGCCGCATGTGGCGGACGATGTTCTCGATCTCGACGATGGCGTCATCGACCAAGACGCCGGTGACCAGCGCCAGCGCGATCAAGGTCACCATGTTGAGGGTGAAGCCGAACAGCTCGATCGCCGCGAAGGTGGGGATGATCGAGAGCGGGATGGCTGCAGCAGCGATGAGCGTCGCGCGCCAATCGCGCAGGATCAGGAACACGACCAAGCACGCCAATAGCGCGCCTTCCACCAGCGCGTGGATCGAACTTTCGTGCATGCCGCGGATGAACTCGACCGACGAGCCGATCTCGGTGATCTGGATTTGCGGATGCTCGCGCTCCAGCTCGGCGACGCGTTCGGCCATCATGTCGAACACTTGCACTTCCGATGCGCCGCGCGAGCGCAGCACCAGGAAGCCGACGACCGGCTGGCCGTTGTAGCGGGAGATGGATTGGAGGTCGGAGGCGCTGTCTGTCACCGTGCCGAGATCGCCCAGGCGCGCGGTGCGGCCGTCGGCGGCTTGGATGCGGGTATTGGCAAGGTCAGCGACGGTTTGGGCGCTGCCGAGCGTGCGGATCGATTGCGCTTGGCCGGCGATTTGCGCTTGGCCGCCGGGCAGATCGATGTTCAGCGCGCGCAGTTGGCTGCTCACCTGGTCGGCGGTGACGCCCCACGCGAGCATGCGCGTGGGATCAAGCTCGACGCGGATTTCGCGATCGACGCCGCCCATGCGCTGCACTTGGCTGACGCCCGGCACGGCGAGCAAAGCGCGCTGCAGATCATTGTCGATGAACCAGGAGAGGTCCTGCGGCGACATGCCTTCGCCTTCGACGGCGTAATAGCCGATCGGCTGCGCCGCGGCTTCGATGCGGGTGATGACGGGTTCGCTGATGTCAGCGGGCAGTTCGGCGCGGATGCGGTTGATGGCGTCGCGCGCGTCATCGACGGCGCGGCCGAGATCGCTGTCGCTCTCCATCTCGACGGTGGTTTGCGACACGCCGGGCGAGATGGTGGACGTTGTCCGCCGCACGCCTTCGACCGCCGTCAGCGCGCTTTCAATGCGCTGCGTGATCTGCGGCTCCATTTCGACGGGCGACGCGCCGACTTGCGCGACGGTGACGGTGAAGCCGCCGAAATCGACGTTCGGCAATTGGTTGATCGGGAGGCGCCCGTACGCCGTCCAGCCGGCGAAGATCAGCGCCAGCATGAGAACGATTGGCGGGATCGGGTTGCGGATCGCGCCGGCGGAGATGTTCCAGGCCATGTTTTACTGGTCCTCGCGGCCGCGCAGATCGGTGCTCGGCGCGGCGGCTGGCGGATCCGCCAGCACGCGCACCTCGTCGCCGTCCTGCAGGAACGCAGCGCCGGCGCCGACGATGCGTTGGTTCAGTTCAAGGCCGCTCAGGATTTCCACGTGATCGCCGTCACGCGCGCCGAGCGCGACATTGGTGCGGTGGACGCGGTTCTGTTGGTCGACGACGTACACGTAAGCCTGGCCGCTATCGTAGAGCACTGAGCTCTGCGGCACGGCGATCACGTCGCGCGTCGGCAGGATCGCTTCGCCGGTGAGGTACATGCCGGCGCGCACGCGCGTGTTTGACGGTAGATCGAACAGCGCTTCGCCGGTGCGGGTGCGGCTGTCGATCGAGGCGGGGCCGCGGCGGAGCGTGGCGTTGACGGTGGAGCCGTCCACCAAAGTGAACACGGCGGATTGGCCGTTCTCCAACATCAGGGCTTCCGCTTCCGCGACTTGCGCGGAGACTTCGAGGTCATTGCCGGCGGCGATGCGAAACAGCACTTGGCCATCGACGTTGCGGCCAATCTCGGCGGTGCGGTCAATCACCAGGCCAGCGGCGGGCGCGCGCACGTAACCGCCGCCGAGGCGGGCGTTGACCTCTTGCAATTGCGCACGCGCGGCGGCGAGGCGCGCATCGGCGGCGATTGCTGCAGCGCGGCGGCCTTCGATCGCTTCCGTCGAGAGCGCGCCGGAATCGCGGATCGATTCCGCGCGCTCGTATTCGCCGCGTGCACGCACGGCGGCGGACTCAGCTTCGGCCACTGTCGCTTGAGCGGCGCGGGTCTGGGCTTGCGACAAGCTTGCGTCGAGGCGCGCCATCGGCTGGCCTTGGCGCACGGTCTGGCCTTCATCGACGAGGATTTCGAGGATGCGCACGCCGCTCGCTGGCGCGGCAACTTGAATATCCCGCACAGGCCGCGCTTCGCCGTTGAGCGAGATGCGCGGCGAGATCTGCGCGGTCTGCACATTGATGACGCTCACCGCCTGGCTCGAAACAGCTGGCGTGTGCGCGGCTTCGTCACCGCCCAGGCGGCTGACCACGAACAGCACTGCGATGATCGCGGCGATGCCGAGGTCCAGCATCATGAGCACTTTGCGGCGATGGCCTTCCTCGGTGGGGGAGGCGGTGGCCTTCTCCCACGCTTGCGAACCCGCATCGCGGGCGCGCTTGAACAGGCCTTCGGCCTTGCGGAAGATTTCGGGACGCTCTGGCTTGTTCATGTGCGGGGGCTCAGATAGCGCTCAGCGAGCGCGCGGAATTGTTGGGTGGCGGCTTCGACGTCGATGTCGCGCATGAAGGCGCGGCGCAGGCCAATGCCTTCGATCGCGCCGAACAAGGTGGCGGCGGCGCTCTCCGGATCGAGCGTCGGATCGACGACGCCTGTCTTCTGCGCGGCCTTCAGCGCTTTGACGCAAAGCCGCATGCTCGCCGCATCGCTGTTGCGCAACGTTTGCGACATCGCTTCGTCGCGCATGCCTTCGGCGATGATCTCGGCGATGAGGCTGCCATCGCCTTCGGCGAATTTCGCGAAGAACGAACGCGCGACCCATTCTAGCGCGTGGATCACGCCGCCTTCATCGACGAGGCGGTTGAAGGCTTCGTCGCCTTCGCTGCGATGCTCTTCGGAGATGGCGCCGATGATCTCGGCCTTGGAGCGGAAATAGCGATAGAGCGCGCCGGCGCTCATGTCGGCCTCGGCGCAAATCTCGGCCATCGTCGCCTGGTGGAAACCGCGGCGGCGGAAGCAGGCGATGGCCGCGTCCATAATCTGGCGGCGGCGCCGGTCGGCGAGGTCAGGGTCGGCGAGGCGGACCATGGGGCGAATTCCTTGCGCGCCGGCGGGCTTGCGGGTGTGCGGCGCAGCATATATAAAGCGAACGTTCGTTCTTTAAATGTTAAGACCGAGTGTCGTCAAGCTACGCCCCTAGTTCCGCCTGTGTTTTTGGCCACCAAAGGCCAGAACCCGGAGCGGCGGCCCAATTCGAAGGAACCCCGCGTGAAAAGAACGTCAGTATTCCGAGCCGCGGCCCTGGGCGCCGCGCTTGCGACTGCGGGTTGCATCACCTCGCCCAGCGAGCGGGCCGAGGCGCCGCCGCTGCCGAGCGTCTGGCGCGACGCGCCGCAGGGCGCGGAATTGCCCGTCACCGATTGGTGGCGCGGGTTCAACGACGCGACTTTGAACGGCCTCGTCGATCAGGCCTTGGCGGATGGGCCGAGCGTGCAGCTTGCCGTTTCGCGCGTGCGCGAGGCGCGGGCGCTCTCCTATTCCACGATCACGCAATTCCTGCCGCAACTCAACGCGACCGGCTCCGGCCAATATTCGCGCATCGTTGAAGGCGCGCCGGCCGGCGTTGAGGTCGAGCAGGCGACGAGTTCGTATGGCGCGCAAGTGTCGTGGGAGCTGCCGCTGTTTGCGATCGGCGCGACCGCGCAAGGCGCGCGCGCCAACACGCAAAGCGCGTTGGCCGATCTGCGCGGCGCGCAAGTATCGCTCGTGGCTGATGTAGCGCAAGCTTACGTCGACCTGCGCGCGGCGCAGGCGAGCCACGCGGCCGTCACGCGCTCCGTTGAGAGCGCCGACGAATTGGCGCGCATTCTCGATACGTCCTATCGCGCCGGCATTGCTTCCGAGGCGGACGCTGCAAACGCCCTCCGTTTGGCCGAATCCACGCGTACGCGCTTGCCGGGCTTGGTGATCGAACAGCGGCGCGCGGAGAACGTGCTCGCCGTGCTGCGTGGCCGCGCGCCTGGCACGGAGGATGACGCAACACGCACATCGCTAGCTGCGGTGTCGGAGAACGTGCCGCATTTGGAACTCACCTCTGCGCCCGCCGCGCCGGCGGATTTGCTGCGGCTCCGGCCGGACGTCGCGCGCGCGGAAGCGCAGACTTTGCTCGCGGCGGCGCAGCTTGGCGCGGCGCGCGCGGATCTGCTGCCGCGCATCAATCTGACGGGTGCGATCCTTTCGACCGATGCGGTGATCGGCAATCCGGCTGACGCTGGGCTCACTTTGGTGACCGGCTCGCCGGTGATCTCGATGCCGCTGTTCGATTGGGGGCGGCGCTTTGCGGTATCGCGTCAGCGCGACGCTCAGTTCGATCAGTCGCTGATCTCGTATCGGCAAACGGTGCTACAGGCGGTGGCGGAAGCGTCAAACGCGCTTGTCGCGCTGGAGCAGGGCCGTCAGCGGCTCAATTCGGCCGAACGCGCCGAGACGGCGGCGGAAACCACGGCGCGCGGCTCGCGGGCGTCGTACGAAGCTG
Source organism: uncultured Terricaulis sp. (assembly GCA_964653495.1). Taxonomy (GTDB): domain Bacteria; phylum Pseudomonadota; class Alphaproteobacteria; order Caulobacterales; family Aquidulcibacteraceae; genus Vitreimonas. The sequence continues at coordinate 168,368 of CAZZFE010000002.1, forward strand.
GCATTCAAAGTCTGCAGGATCGGCTGCAGATCGAGCAGCAGCTGATCGAGGCCAATCTCGCTCGCATCAGCGCTGAACAAGCGCAAGCGAGCGCGGCGATCGCCACGTACCGCGCCTTTGGCGGCGGGCCGCTGGAGTAGAGTCGCAACGTTTGCAGGTTGGAGCGCGCGGCCTCTGGCCGCGCATGCGCGCCGGAGGCGTCGCGCTCCAACTTATCCAAAATCGCGCCAAATGCCGGCTGGAAGCCGGCGGTACAATCGCGCTTGACGACCCATACCTCTATGGCTATACGTTAACCCATAGCCAACGGGGTATGAGTCCGGATGTCGAAGTCGCATGACATGCTGTTCAGGACGCTCGCCGATCCGACGCGGCGGGCGATCTTTGAGCGCCTGTGCCGCGACGGCGAAAAGACCGTCGGCGCGCTTACGGCGCGGGCGGGCGTGTCGCAGCCGGTGGTGTCCAAGCACATCGCGCAGCTGAAGAAGGCTGGCCTCGTGCGCGGGCGCCAAGAGGGGCGCGAGACGCACTATAGCGCTCAACTCGGCGCGCTCTCGCCGCTGATCGATTGGACCAAGCAAATGGCCGGGTTCTGGGAAAACCGGTTCGATGCGCTCGAAGATCTTCTCAAAAGGATGGATCAATGACCGAAAGAAAATCCGTCGTCGTCGAGCGTGAGTTTGCGCATCCGCCGGAGAAGCTGTGGCGCGCGCTGACGCAGCCGCATCTGATCGAAGATTGGCTGATGAAAAACGATTTCGCGCCGAACGTGGGCCATCGCTTCAATTTGCGCGGCGAATGGGGTGGGGTGCTCGATTGTGAAGTGCTCGAGGTCGAGCCGCAACGCACGCTTGCTTACACCTGGAACTTTGCGAACGACGATCCGGCCTACGCGCTCGAAAGCACGGTCACGTTCACGCTGACGCCGACGTCCGCTGGCACGCATCTACGCATGGAACAAGCAGGTTTCCGTCCCGATCAGAAGCAAGCCTTCGGCGGCGCGCATGCGGGCTGGAAGCAATTCATGGGCAAGCTGGACGATGTTCTGGCGCGTATTTGAGAGAGCGTGAAATGAGCAAGTTCATCAGACAATTTCACCGCTGGGTGTCGATCGCGTTCACGCTTGGCGTGATTGCGAACACAGCGATCATAGCATCGGCCAACGGCGCGCAGCCGGATTATTGGGTGTATATGCTGGCGCTCATTCCGCTGTTTCTGCTGCTGTTCAGCGGGCTTTATCTGTTTGCGCTGCCGTATCTGCCCAAGCGGCGTGCGGGGTAAGAGCGATGGCGAAGAAGGTCGCGAAGAAAACGCCGGCGAAGAAGAAGGCGCCCGCCAAGAAGGCGAAGCTGCTCAGTGGCGGCAATCCGCAGATCGCCAAGGGCTACGGTGAAGCGCCGGTGAAGGCGTATATCGCCGCGATCCCGGATTGGAAGCGCGAGATCGGCGCCAAGATCGATGCGGTCGTTTCGCGCGCTGTGCCGGGCGTGAAGAAGGCAGTGAAATGGAACTCGCCGTTCTACGGCGTGGAAGAAGGGCGCTGGTTCCTCAGCTTCCATGTCTTCACGCGATACGTGAAAGTGACGTTCTTCGATGGCGGCGCGCTGAAACCGCCGCCTGAAGGCAAGTCGAAGTATGAGCGCGTGCGCTACTACGACATTCACGAAGGCGCGTTCGACGAAAAGCAATTCCTCGATTGGGTGAAGCAGGCAGCCAAGCTGCCGGGCGAAAAGATGTGAGGGCGTGATGAACAGGGCCGTGAAATCCGCGAAGAAAGCCGCGCCGAAAGCGAAGGCTCTGCCGGCCGGCAAGGAGATCGACGCCAGGATCGCATCGCTCGGCGATTGGCGCGGCGAAACATTGGCGCGTCTGCGCGCGATCATTCTTTCGGCTGACGCTCAAATCATCGAGACGGTGAAATGGGGCGGCGTGCCGGTGTGGGAGCAAGGCGGCATCATCACCACTGGCGAAACCTACAAGGACAAAGTGAAGCTCACCTTCGCCAAAGGCGCCTCGCTCGATGATCCGGCCAAGCTCTTCAACTCAAGCCTCGACGGAAACGCGCGCCGCGCCATCGATTTCAGCAAGGGCGACAAGATCAACGACAAGGCGCTGAAGGCGCTGGTGAAGGCGGCGATCGCGTTGAATGGCGCGAAGAAGAAACGCGCGTAACCTTTGGCGCGCCCGAAGAGATTCGAACTCCTGACCCCCAGATTCGTAGTCAATTTCATGCATGCTACACGTGAAAAGCTGTTGGGCGATGCGACAACATAACTGTCAGAAAAGGCGCAGTAAAATCGACCTATGGTTTGTCGCGAGTTGTTTTGGCTCCGAAGCAAACCGACTGAATCCGACGGCAAATTGGGGCACTGGCGGGGCACGGGAGCCGATGCTAGCGTGCGGTCTAAGCCCAATCGGCGTGGCGTTTAGAGGCCATCGTGGCGAACATCATCGAAGCAAATTTTGCTGCGTCAGCGCCAAAGCGGAGTCGCGCTGCGCGGCGGGTTGAGGCGAGCCGCGAGGCTGGAGAATTGACCCAGGACCTAGTGAATTCGATCGCGCTGCCTGCGTCGGGAAAGCTCCGTATTCCAGATCACCAAGTGAAAGGGCTTTTCCTTCGCGTGACGGCGAAGGGCGCCAAGTCCTACGTCGTGCGCTACAGCGCTGACGGCCGGCGTGGTGAAGCCGCTCTCGGTGACGCGCGTGCGATCACCCTGAAAACGGCACGCGCCAAGGCACTCGATACGTTGAGCGATTTGACGGTGCGTCGCATCGACCCGGTTGAAGCCAAGCGCGCTGCGATAAAGCGTGAGAAGGCCAAAAAGGAAGACAGCTTTGCGGCGCTCGAAGCGCGTTACAGCGCCGATGCGGCGCGACGCAAACGCGCGAGTACGCTCGATTATGAACGCTGGCTCTTGGACAACCACGTCCTGCCAAGACTTGGTGCCAAGCGCTATGCCGATCTAAAGCGCGGCGAGATCATCTCGTTCATCGAAGATGTCGGCGCTCGCGTCGGCGGGGTCACCGCCAATCGCACGCACGCGGTTGTGCGTCAGGTGCTGAACTACGCGCTGAAGCGCGACCTGATCGACGCCAATCCGGCCTTGGCAATTGAACGGTTGTTCCCCGAACTCAGCCGCGACCGCATCCTCAATGCGGAGGAGCTGAAGAAGCTCTGGGCGTTCTGGCAAGCGGCGAAATGCAATGAAGGCAGGGGGCTCAAAGCGGGGGCAGAGGAAGGCCAGCGTAAGATCAATGTGGTGTCGCCAGGCGGCGCGCTTGCGCTTGAGCTTTGTCTCATCACGCTGCAGCGTGCCGGCGAAGTCGCGGGCGCGCGCATCGAGGAGTTTAATTGGGACGATAAGCTCTGGATCATTCCGGCCGAACGAATGAAGGGTAAGCGCGCGCATGCAGTGCCGCTCTCGTCACTGGCGGTCACGAGCTTCAAAGCCGCGTTCGAATTGTCGAAGAGCGAATTTGCGTTTCCGGCGCGCGGCGGTGAGGCGCCGCTTGAAGCCAAGCGGCTGACACGGGCGATGGCGCGTAGTTGCAAATCGCTTGAGGTTGCGCACGCAAGCCCGCACGATCTACGCCGAACTGGTCGCACACTGCTCACTAGCGAACGCGTTGGTGTTGGCTACGAAGTTGCCGAGCGCGTGATCGCACACTTGGTGGGGTCCGCGGTCAGCCGCGTCTACGACCGCAATGAGTATCTTCGCGAAAAGCGTGCCGCACTCGATGCATGGGCGGCAGAACTCAGTCGTATTGTCGGCGCAAGTGCGAATCTGTGAGAGATTAGCCCGGCGCCGCGAAATCAAAAGCTTACGTGAAAAACTGCCAAACCTCAGACTGAGAGTTTTCAGAGACTTAACGACGCTGTGCCAACCCGCAATCGCGAGCGTAAGCATTGTGCAGATGTCGGATCCGCGAGGCGGCGGTGTCGGATGTGGGCGCGGTGCGAGACATTCGTAAGGATGTGCCGGCTCGGCGATAATTGGCCCCTTCTTTTCACTAGCCTCTGCCGGCGAGGCGCCCGTTCAGGGCCCGGATGCTGACGGCGCATCTTGGGCCGCGGCCTGCACATCAGTTTCAGCGCGTAAACTCCCGCAAGTCGGACGAGAGCATGAAGTCGCCGTCAGTCATGACTGCGTGGACCTCCGCGGCGTTGCCGACATCGGCGAGGGGATCGCTGTTCAAGAAGACAAGGTCTGCCTCAAATCCGGGCTGCAGCCGCCCCGTTATCTCTCCCAGTCCCATGATTGCTGCGGCGTCCGAAGTCGCCATTCGCAGCACGTCCCAGACCGGGATGCCGGCGTGCACGTGCAATTCCAGTTCGTGGGCATAAGAAGGCCCGCCGCCGGCGCCGTCGGTGCCAATCATCATAGGCGCGCCGGCTTGATGTAGGCGTTGGGCGAGCTCAAGTACGCGCGGCATGGCTGCGCGCGCGCGGGTATAGTCTTCGGCCGTCCAACCCCTGGCGCCGGCACGCAGGAAACGGATGCGCGCCTGCAAGGATTCCGGGTGCACGTAGACGCGCTCCTCTTCCGGGAACACCTCGTCGAGACGATCGACGTTGTAGAGCAACTCGTTCACGACCAGAGTCAGGTTAATCGAGACGTCCTCGCGCACGACGGCTGCGATCATCTCCTGCATGAGTGGACCTTCGAAGTCGGCATGCTCGAACCAGCGGTACATAAAGGTAGAATCTTGGCCGAGCCCGGCGACGTACTGTGCGCTTTGCTCCGGTTCGATCAGGTGCGGGCTCGTCGGCAGCGCATGCTCGAGCCCATCCACGCCCAGCTCGATCGCGCGGGTCCAACTCACGCCGTCCAGATGCGCGATGGCTCGCAACCCAGCGGCGTGCGCCGCTCGGATGCCGGCGGCGAGCTCCTCTTCTGTGAGGCTCTGATAAAGCTTGAAGTACGTCATGCCCAGCGCGGCTTGGCGCGCAGTCTCAGCCTGCCATTGCGCTTCGCTCCGTGGATAGGCGAATGCGTTGCCGACGAACGGCGGCGGCTGAATCACCGCACCGGCGTGCAGCGCCTCGGGGCCGATCCAAGCGCCCGAAGCGATATTCTCATCATAGCGCGCGTTGGCGGCTGGATCGCCGCCCGGATTGCGCACCGTGGTGACGCCGAACGCCAGGGCGACTCGCGCTTGAAACAGAGTGATCTCGTCGTCGCTCTCGATCGTCACCGCGGGGGCGCCGTCGCGTATTTCGATGCGGTGTGGACCAGCCGTGATATGCGCGTGCGCATCGACGAACCCTGGGAGAACGTAGTGACCGCTGAGGTCGTGCGAGGCGTTCAGTCGAAGACCTGAGGGTGGCGCGCCGTCGCCGACCTCGGCGATCTCATCGCCAACGACCAGAACGTAAGCACTTTCGATCCGACGTTCCGTTGCGGGGTCGATCAGCGTGAATCCGTAATATAGCTCGCCCGTTGGCGGCGGCTCGGCTGTTGCGCACCCTGAGGCGCCGAGGAGGAGCGAGGCTGCGAGGGCGCGGACGGGATAGGCTTGGATCAACGGGCAATCTCCTTGGTCGTGGATTGCCCCTAAAGTCGCGTTAGATGTACGATTTCTTACGAGCGACCGTGCTGTAAGAAAGTCCCCTCCGCAGGAGACTTAAGGTCCTGATGCAGCGTGATCCGGACCAGGTCATTGCGGAGTTTGGCCCGGCGCTTGCGCGCGTCGCGGCCTCCTACGAACGTAATTGGGCATTACGCGAGGAGCTACTTCAGGAAATCTTACTAGCGGTGGTCAGGGCGTTGCCCAAGCTTCGCGACGACACTCAAATCAAGCCCTTCGTCTTTCGCATCGCGCACAATCGCTCGGTGTCCCACGTTACCCAGCAAATGCGCGAGCGCCGCGCTGACCAGGCAATGCTGGACCCCGAGGAAGCCCAGCCAGTCGCCCTGATGGCGCCCGGCGCCGAGCCGGAAACGGAGTTGCTCGAAGCCGTGCGGGAACTGACGCTGCCGTATCGGCAGGTGATCACTTTGCTGCTGGAGGGCTTGAGCTACGAGGAGATCGCAGGCGCGCTGGGCATAACGGTTAGCAATGTTGGCGTGCGGGTTAATCGCGCCAAGACTCAACTGAAAGCGAAGTTGAACCCATGACGGATGAATTTCTAGGCGAGGTGCAGAAAGCCTGGTTAGCGAAGGACGCTGAGGTCGAGCGTGTCAGACTGCGGATGCGCCGAGCGCGGTGGGCGCCGCATATCATGCTTGTCTCCGAACTTGTGGGCGCCTGCGTGGCCATAGCAGGCGGGCTATGGTTTGCACTCATGGCGTTGAACACGCGAAGCGTCTTGTACGCGGTTTCCGCTGTAACTCTGATCGCGCTGCCGCCGTTTTTTGTTTGGCTTTCCATCAAGCTCCGGCGCAAGGGGTTGGCATGGGAGGATACGACGCCGGAAGCTGTATTGCATACTGGCGTCCGTCGCGCCGAGGCCTCGCGCGCCGCCATTCGCCTGGGGTGGTGGTCGATCAGCGCAATGGCGTTGTTTCTCGTCGCCTTGTGGGCGCTGCAGGCGGCGGGTGCGGTGAGTGCCGTTGACTTCTTGATCTTCTACACGACCGTGTGCGCCTTGGCGTGCGCAGCGATGGCGATTTGGCTCACCTGGCGGACAAAGCAAGTGCGGCAAGAGCATGCGGCGTGCCTTCGGCTCCTGCGGGAGTATGAAACGACCGCGGACCCTGCCGCCAAGGCGTAGCAAGGGCCAATCCCTGCGGTGTCGAAAAGGAGCCTGCCACTGGGAGAAACACTTGTCGCTGATCGTCCGAGTTCCAGTGCAAAGCCGATTCCCGCGTGCGACCAGCCAACGGCGGCAATCGGCGGCGGATACCGTTGAAAAACTCGCTTGCGGCCTCGCGCTTGATTTTCGTCAAATTGAGTTTGCAAGGGAGCGATCTCATTCGAAGCCGGCGTGAACGCGCTGCGGGGCTCTTGAGCGAGAATTTCGGCATCTGCCGCGATCCCTTTGTGTCGAAGCTGCGCAATGCGCTTCAGCGGACGAACGCAAAAGGTCGAAATGGCTTTCGCCCACCTGAAACGGATACTGATGATGGACCGGTTGCGATTGCGCGGCCCGCGCGACGCGAGTGACGAATTTCTGCTCGCCGCAACGGCTCAGAACCTCTTGAAGATGGCCAAGCTATTACATGTCTGACAGGGGCGCCCGGCGCGCGAGTGCAGCCAATCCCCGAGCCGAGCCCCCGCGCCAATCACGCAACGGTCTTTTTCAACGGAATAGGACAGGAAGGGACGTGGGGCTGAGCAGAACGGCGGCTCAAGCGGATATTTCGATCATCGTGCGATGTGTGCATGCGATGTCATTGCGGTTGGTCGGGCGTTGCGCGCCTCGAAGCTGCGCCGCGAGCCAAGCCGCGGACGCCCTGGGCGAGGCTTCGTTCTCCTCGCGATCGACCATCTCGTTATCGCGGCGCACAGTCTCAACGTCGATCGCATCGACGAGCGGTTCAAGTGCTGTGCGGAGGTCTGCGTCGTTCGCGCGTGAGGGCGGGACGAGCAAAAGCGTATCGTAAGGCGGCAAGGCCACGCGAGGATCGTCGAGGACAACGAGGGCGTTTGATGCAACCGCTATTGGCCGGCAATGTTGAAGCCTGAGAGAAGCAGCAAGCCCATTCCTGCGTTCGCAATCGTGTGCGCAATGATCGAAGGTGCAAGTCGCCCGGAGCCGCTGACAAGAATTCCGAAGATCACTCCCAACAGAAAAGTATGGGGGAGATAGGCCGGCGTTCCTATGTGCCAAACAGAGAACGCGAGCGCGGTGAGGCCTATGAGCAACGCTTTGGGCAGACGACTTCCGACCTTCATCAACATGCCGCGAAAGAACAATTCCTCACAAACGCCCGGCGCGAGCGCTCCAACTGTCATGAAGTATATGTGCGTTGACGCCGGAAAGAGATGCACGGGCGGCACATCCAAGTAGGGCGCCGCCATCCGCAAAGACGCGGCCGTTATGGCGATTGAGGCGATGCCCGCGACAGCTCCAACGAGAGCGTCCTTCGGTAAAGTCTTTTCAGACAAGCCGATGCGAGACAGGACGTTATCGCCGGCGAGTTTCAACCTCGTCACGGCGAGTAGGCCAAGGACCAGCGGAAAAGCCGGACTTACATAAATGAGGTTACCTAACACAGGCGCGGGCGCGGCAGCTGGATCGCCGTACATGATGCCGAGAATAAAGACGATGACGTCGCTGCTGTTTGTGGCCAACAAATACGCAAACGCTGTCCAGACAAGCACTTCGGCCAAGCCATAGATTCTGACCATGGTTTTCCTCAGAAGAACGTCAGCCCGATTGGGATCGGGCAGTCCAATCCCCGGCGATCATGCGGTCCCGCAAAATTCGAGCACTCAGACTTTCCCTTAGAACCGCTTCACGCAATGTGATTTGAACGCATCGGCGAGCGCCCAAGGCGCGAGCCGTTTACACAGCCTGCATTGTCGCGGCGTTTGATGATACGGCCAACGCCCCTGTTGGCGCACGGCGCCGCTGACATTCTCAAGAGCGGGTCGAACGTTGGAACGGACATCGTCAGTACGCTCGCGCCGCGCTTTTGGACAGCATCGGCAGAATAGCCCACTCGACGAGAATGAGATTTACTGTCCAAGACGCCCACGCCGCGATGGTGTAGAACTCCGAAGGCGAAAAGCCGAGCCAGCCAAGGACTGGCATTCCTGCGCGGAGCGTGACCGCGGCAAACGTCAGCGCGAACGAACGGATCATCCATTTCTGGTGAAGCGGCCATTGCTTGGCCAGCGCGCAACCAAGTGCGACTGCCGTGGAGATGATCCACAGGATCGCGAGCATGTTGAAAGCGAATGCGTTTGCGCCGACGCCGCCGGGCGTTTGTGCAATGACGGCGGCGCCAGCCGCACCGACGGCCACCGCGACAATGTAGCCATAGCCGATGATCTTGTGCACCACCGGCAAGTGCTTCCTGAGGGGAGTGAGAAATTGCCAAGGGCCGAGCATCAGCGCGACGAGCCCGCCCACGGCGTGCAAGCGCAACGCAAACTCCTCGCTGGAGGGGGATGGAGGCAGTCTCAATTGCGCCGTGGGCGCTGTCAGATATGGCAGCGCCTGCACGGCGTAATAGGCGCCGGCGAGTACGATCGCCGCCCAAGCGCTCCATTTCATAGCGGCGAACATCATCTCTCCGCTCCGTTTGCTGATTCCCTGGCCAGAATTGCGTCGAGCCCGGGGTCGTGGCCGGCGAGGTAGGCGTCGAACGTCAACGGCGCGCGTATGTCGACGTCTAGATCGTCGACGAGAACGGGAAACAGGTAGAAGGCGCCCCAATAGCAGCGGAAAATGCCGGTGCAGCCGTGCTGCAGATCGTAGTAGGCGGTCGCATAGCGCGCGCGGAACCGGCTGTTGGGTAGCGCGTAGTGCCAGCCTTCAGCCCAGAATTGGAGGCGATCGCCAATCTCTTCGCCGACAACAATTGTGCGATCCGGCGCAGATTGCTTCGCAAACGCCATGCTAACGATCGCAGCGGAAAAGGTATTGCCGCTTGCCAGCAGATAGATGCGTCCTTGTGGGCCGACGATATCGCCGAGCGCGGACATGAGCTCGTGCGTGAGCGTGTAGTCACCGCCATGATTGAAGCGAAGATCGACGATTAGCACGCGCGGCGCACGCGGCCGAGCGCGGAGTTCAGTTACGGTCTCGCGCGCGAATGTCCGCAAGGTTTGACCCGAACGGTCGTCCATGTTTGTTCTGATGTTGATGTACATCCCGTCGATCGACGGTAGGTTTTCGCGCCAATAGCCTCTTTCTGGGCGCCGCAAATAGAGCGGATCACCGGCAGGCGTCACGCTGCGCCAATCGTCGCCATCGCGCCGCCACGAAAGGGGGAGATCGCCTGGCGTCACCAACGAGGTGACATCACCCCAGCCAATCGGCGCAAGTGTTTGCTCGAATGATTGACCATCGTCACCAAGCAAGGTCAGCGTCCTACCTGCGCCTAGTCCGACGGCCTCCAGAAGGGCGGGCGTTTCCAGCAAGAGCGGCACGAGGATACGGAAGTTGGCGTCGTTGCCGCCGAAGGCGTCACGGAAGCGCGCAGTGGCGTCTTCAACGTTGACGCCATTGATGTGGGTGACCCGCAATCCGATCAGCGCTTCCGCCGTTCCGGTGGCGCGCATGACCCGCAGTTCGTCCCCAAAAAAGGCTGTCCGGATCGGTAGATGAGGGAAGGGACGGACCATTGCGGTGGCGGAGCCGTTGGAGTGCCCGTTGTCGATGATGGCCTGCGCCCGCGCGAGTCCGAGTGTGAATTCAGCGGCCGACATTTCGCCTGCGCGCGCGTTAAGGTGAGCGACCTGCGTATCGAAGCGTGCGCGGGTCGCGTCGTCCATGGACCGCTCATTGCGCCGTACGTGCTCGAAATGTCTAAGGTCTTGCGCTTGAGCTTCTTGCACCGAACCGGGTTCGTTCTGCAGGAGCGGCGGAATAGGGATCGGGTGAAACGCGATCACAGTGGCGACGACCAGCATGATGTTACGCCCGAACCAAGCGCCCACCGCCGCCATCGCGACCCACACGTACCAGGGAATTGCCCGCAGAACTCGACCGACCCACTTCATGCCGCACCCACTCCCTCCAGCCTTCGCGCCGAAGCAACAAGGATGAGGATCGCGAAGCTTTTGGACGCTGCCCGCGTAGTAGAGCCGCTTTTTTGCGACGAAGCCTGGAATTACGGCGGCGAACGCGGAGAGCCTGAGCCGGGGCGCTAGGCGCCTTCCTCTGTGCGGTTCGGAACGCTTACGCCCAACGCTTCGAGAACCGTCTTCTTGTACAATGCTCCGATACGCACGACCGCGCCCGTCGACAGGACGAGGTTGAGGCCATCGCGTCCGACTCGTTCGACCCCCTCGATGTAGCGCTTCTGAACAAGGGCGGAACGATGCGCGCGTAGCATGACTGATGGGTCGAGGCGTGCGTTCAGCCCGCTGATTGTTTCGCGCAGGATGAAGGTGCGGTGCGCCGAGTGGGCAAGGACGTAGTCCCGAGCCGCCTCAAGCCAGACTATGCTTTGAATGGGGATGCGAGAAACGCCTCCTGGGCGCGGCGCCCAGATTTCGGTGTCGAATTTGGGCGTGTCATTGCTGGGCGATTCCTTTTGGCGTTGCGCGTTGAGCAGGAGTTGCAACTCGTCGATCTGCTCACCTGCCTGACGAGCCGCCATGCGCCGGCGCGCGCGAGAGACAGCGGCGCGGAGCCTGTCTGTGCGCACGGGCTTCAAAAGGTAGTCCGCCGCATCAAGATCGAACGCCGTCGCAGCGAATGAATCGAAGGCGGTGACGAAAACGATCTCAAGCCCCCGCAGACTTTGTGCGACCTCGATGCCGCTCCGCCCCGGCATCTGGATGTCGAGCATGACGAGGTCTGGCAATAGTTCTTTTGCAATCCGAATCGCGTCTTCCCCGTTTCGCGCTTTGCCGATGATAGACGCGTCCTCAATGTCGGCGAACGCCACTGCGAGGCGTTCAAGGGCGAGTGGCTCATCGTCTACGATCAGAACTCTGAGCTTCACGTTGTCGCTCCGTCACCAAGTTGCAACTCCAGCGGAATGTCGAGATCGACGCGAAATCCGATGTCGGAACTATCAACGTGCAAGCTGGCGTTAGCGCCATGCAGCGCGAGCAGGCGTTGTGCGACGTTGTCGAGCCCAACCCCTTCGCCGATCGTCGCCGTGTTCGAGGCAGCGCCCGCGCCATCGTCGATCACGGTCAGGTGTAGTCTATCAGATTCTGCATGGGCGCGGATCGTCACGCACACAGGGCGCGTAGATGGAGAGACGGCGTGCTTGACCGCGTTCTCCGCGAGCGGCTGAAGCAGAAAGCTCGGAACGCGCGCGCCCTCAAGTTCAGGTGGCAGCTCCAGTCTCACGGAGAGCCTATCCGGGAAGCGAACTTGCTCGATTTGAAGATAGGATTCCAGAATTGCGAATTCTTCGCTCAACGGGATCACCGCCTCCGGTTCGCTCGCAAGCGACGATCGAAAGAACTCGGACAATCGGACGATGACTTCTTCCGCCTCGGCGTTTCGCCCGGTCGCGATCAAGGTGGCGGCGGCGTTTAGGGCGTTGAATAGAAAGTGCGGATTAATTTGCGCACGCAGCGCGCGCAACGTCGCCTTCTGAGCTTCGGATTCGGCGGCGGCGAGGCGGCGCTCTTTCGCCATCATGTCCACCGACAGCTTCATCACCCATACGCATGCGGCGATGAACGCATGTATCCAAATGAGAAAGCTGAACGACTGGACGCCGGACAGGAGATAGAGCAGCGGCCGGCGACGCTCCGGTGCGGACATGGCTTGACCCAATGTCGCGACATCAATGAGGGCGTTTACGATCGTGACCACAAGCACGCAGGCGGTGACGATCGCTAGCCGCTGCGCGAGCGGGCGATCGACGGTTGTGAGCACCATGTTTTGCACGACGCCGCTCAGCAGGACGCCGACGACCACGCCAAACCCAAGCCAGGCCGTTAGTTCCCACCGCGCTGCACCGCTGGCAGCAAGGATCGAGAAGAACAGGATGTAGGAAAAGACCCAGATGACGATACGCGCCAGGAGGAAGCTGTGCGCCAGGGGGAGGCGGGGAGGAGGCATCGTGTTGCTCGGTGCTCGCGGCCGGCATCTGCTGATGAAAAGCCGCGGATTGCTACGCTCTGGACGCTTGTAGCAGATCGAGGCGCGCGCGCCTCGATCTTCGCCGGTGGGAATCCCGGGTTCGTCGCAAATTCGATGCGCCCGTGGCGGGAGTCGACGATGTAGGCCGACTGCGGTGTGTGTCGAGTCTGCGGTGCTATATGTGGGAACCAGTCTGGCGCGCCTTTGTATTGGTTTTGGCGCTATGGGCGTCGGCCGCGACTGCGCGTGCGCAGGAAGTTTGCGAAGAAACAATCGCCAGCTATAGCGTGCGGCGCGACGGCCCCGACGGCTTCCGTGTCGAGGCGCAGTTTAACCAGCCGGTCTCGCGGCTTGACCTGTTTCATCATTCGCCGCCCGCCCGGCCCGAAGGGCAGGCCGCATCGATCCGAAACCTGCGGGCGTTTTCGGCCCGCGGACGCGAGGTCGCCATAAACTATGTTGGCGAGGGAGGGTGGGAAGTCCCTGGTCCCGACCCGGCTTGGCGCATTGCTTATCGTATACAAGCCGATCACGACGCGGTTGATTGGACTGTGGGCGCGCCCGGCAAGGACGAGGTTGCGACACGCTTTGATCGAACGTTCTACTTCGCCGCTCATGCCTTCTTCTTAGCGGATTTCGACTGGCCCGAATGCAAGATCGAAATCGTGTTCGACCTACCGTCCGGCTGGTTTGTTACTGCGCCATGGTCAATGCGCGGCAATGTCGCCTGGACCTACGGGGTTCAGAACTTCGAGCGAAACGCTTTTGCCATGGGCCTGGATGCGCCCCGGCGAGCACATACGGGCGGGGTCGATCTGGAATGGCTCAGCGATAGCCGCGCTCGTGCAGTCGAGCCGCGCGTGCTGGAGTTGATGAACGCGATTCCAGACGCCTATACCGCGTTTTGGGGGCGAGCGCCCTCGCAGCGTCTAACGGCATTTTTTCTGCGTGACGAAAGACCGGACGGTGGCGCGTTCGAGAACAGCTTTACGCTTGTTCTTCCCAATCCGCTGGCGGCGATCGATCAGGTCTCCTGGTCCCATACGCTGGGGCACGAGCTCATGCATCTATGGTTCGGCTCTGCGGGCGTCCGCGGCGACGCCGGCGGCGAACTGTCATGGTTCAATGAAGGCTTTGCCGACTATCTGACTATAAAGCTCATGCGGCGCGCTGGCCTTATTAGCGAAGATCTTATGGCGCAGCGCGTCGCTAACATCATCCGTCGGTATGAACTCGGAAAGCGGGCGTCACCAGCTATCAGCTTAGTTGCTGCCGGAGCGGACAAGCGTCGAAACTGGCAACTGATGTACGGCGGTGGCGCACTGGTCGCTCTCCTGCTCGACGCCGAGCTGTCAACGCAGCGTCCTGAGGGGTTTCGTGATATGATGCGCTCCTTGGCGCCAATCTCGGGCAGCGCCGTCGATTTGAATAGCCTGATTTCGCAAATGAATGAATCAACCGCCGGGCTTGCCGGGCAGACACTTGCGTGGGTCGATGCTCGTCCGGACGCCGATGAGATTCGTGCGCGGCTTGCGCGGTCCGGTGTTGAAGTGTCTTTGTACGGGCCCGACGAAGTCTACGTCGGATTTGCGCCTTGCCCCGCTCTGTCGTGCGCGCCGGCGTTTCTCGCTGGCCCGAGTCCGCCTTCATCCAACTGAGCCTACATTGAGATGATTGTTGGGAGTCGATGATGATTGAAGTGTGCGAGTTGTCCTGGCGAGGCCTTCAAATGCAGCTGGTACGCCTCTCGCATGTTCTTCTTGCGATCCTTGCGATCGCTGTGGCCGCGCCTGGCGGCGCCTTTGCGCAGCACGCTGTGCAGAATGACGCGGAGCGAATTGCGCGAGCGTACATGGACGCCTACTCGGCGGCGGATTGGGAAGGTATGACCCCGTATATGGCCGATGATTTCGTGCTTATTGACCGCACCAACACGGATCCGAACTTCGTGCCGGAGTATCACGGTCCTCGCGCTACGCTCGACATGCTGAGACAATTTGGCCGTGACGGCGGCGTGATCGAGCTCGGCTTTGAGTGGTCGAGCGTTTTTGCGAGCAACAACGTGGTTGTGTTTAGCGGCTTTGTGAACACGCTCTCGGCGCCACCCGGACGAGATTCCGCTTTTCGCTGGCGCGCGGAACAGGTGACCGCATTGACGGTACGCGACGGCAAGATCGTGCGTCACGAAGACTTCGCGAACTACGCCACGCCTGTCGTGTCGCGCGTACCGAGACCCAGCTAAGTCAGATCATTTCCAGATCCACCGTGGCACTATCTTCTTAGAGAGCAAAACCGACTGAAGGTAGTTTGCCGACGATTGGCGCTTTCGAAGACGAGGGCGTGCTTGCCGTCACCGGTGGAAAAATCGCATCCCGCTCGAAAAAGCGATGGGGAATATACTTGCGTGGGTCTCGTCGGCGAAGACGCGGCTCTCGGCTGAGAGATTGGGGTCTCCTCGCCCTTGCAGCAATGCCGCAAGTTCAGAGAGAGCGCCGACCATATCGTGTCCAGTCCGCTCAAGCGCGCCGACGCCGAGAAATATCTTGGTCGGCCGCGCCACGCGCGTGGCGACGTTTTCTCGCGCGCGCGAAGAAATCCAATTGTCAGCGTACCAAAGCGATGGGCTTACAAGCAGGTATTGGTCAAACAGATCTGGTCTCGCCTCAAAGGCATAGGCCGCGAACAGGCCACCGAATGAATGCCCGACCAGCGTGCGGGCGCTTGGGATTGTTTGGTGTCGCGCGTCAATCCGGGGAAGTATTTCCTCTTCAATGACGCGCAAGAATGTCGGCGCGCCGCCCGAATGGGCCTGGAACTCCGGTCCGTAGCCGCCTTCGGCCACGCGCACAGGGGTGTAGTCGCGAGTTCTGTTCAATGCATAGCTGCGCCGGTCGGGGTAGGCGCCAGTGTAAGCGATGGACACGACAATTGAGTCCTCCGCTTGCTGTCGGTCCGCGAGGTGTTCGAGGTGGTTGGCGCAAACCGCGAACGAGTAATCCGCATCGAGTGTGAGGATAACGCGAAGCGGGCCGGCTGCCGCGCCGATCGGCGCGTGGATGTATAGAGAATAGGCCACGCCATTGATCGCCGATACGAACGGCAGAACGCTTGCGTGCGGCAATTGGTAGGGCTGCATCCCTCCATACTCTATGCCGCCCGATGCGCGCCCCTCGGAGGCGCCCACCAGTCCGGCCGCCAGCAGAGAACGACGAGTTCCTCGCATGTAAGTCTCCGGCGCGCAGGTCGTGCGCTCGCGATCGAACTTCTATGGCATCTCCTTCACTCTCGCGACCGTATCTGTCGGCGGATTTCCCACCTTTGTCTCAAAGTTTCCTGCGCGCCGCGACGATGCGCAAAGGTGCAGCGGACGACAATTGAGCAAGGAGCCGTACGATGTTGCGTGCAGTGTTGATGTTCTGGATCGCCTTGGCGGTTGCAGCGCCAGCTGCCGCGCAGAACTCTCAAAGGGCCCATGAGGCGACGATTGCCGCCGCCACCGCCTACCTCGACGCGTACCAGGCGTTTGATTTGGAGAGGCTCGAAACACTCTACGCCGAGGGGGCGATATTCGACGACCCGACGTCGCTTCTTCTCACCGGCGTCAATGGAGCGCCATTCGTATTCCGCGGACGGGATGCAATTCTGAACGGCATCCGCTTTTGGATGCAACAATCGGTGACTTCATTGCACTACGATGTTGAGCAGGTCTATGAATCCTCCGGGCGCGTGGTGTTCATAGGCGCCGCCACCACGAATGGACCCTCGCGGTGGAGATTTCGTATCGTGACAATTGTTACGATTGAGAACGGACTGGTCGTCGAGCATCGCGACTACACAGATTATTGGGGCGCCACTCAGGCGCCATCCACCAGCCCATGAACGCGAGCCGGGGCGTGCACAGCTCAGGAGTTTTTCGAGTGCGCAAGCGGCATGTCCTCTTTGCACTGGGAGTTGCTGTGGTAGCGATGGCGGCGCTTGCGCCTGGCGGCGCGTTGGCGCAGGCGCCGCCGGCCTCCCTATCGGTTGAACTTCGCGCCGGGCGTGAGCGGCTCGATTTTCTCGCCGGCGATTGGCGTGTTGAGCAATTCACACCCATAGAAGGTGGCGAATGGCGCTCGAACGGCGAGGGTGCTCTCCAATTCCGCTCCACCATGAACGATCTCTATCTTGAGACCAACGCGAGCTCAGGCAGATATGCCTATCACATCGTGTTCTCGTTTGACGCCGCGCAGCAGAAATACCGCGTCACCTCGCGCGACGATCAATCGGGGCTGATTGATGTTTATGAGGGTGCGTTCGACGAACTTGGCGCACTTGTGGTGAGCAATGTTGGTCCGGGTACGCACTATGTTTACGGCGGGACGCGGTATCATAATCGGATGCGCTTCTCGCCGATCGCAGATGGCTGGGTGTGGGTGGTGGAGGTCAGCGGAGACGATGGCCAGTCCTGGCGTCCCCAGGTGCGCGTGGTCGCGCTTCGGTGAGCCGGCGTCGCGGCTGGTCTGCAGTGTTTGACTTAAGGTCACGCCGTTGACCGTGTCGCTATCCCTTCAGGGCGTACGCATGCGCGCCGTATCGAGTGGCGAAGCCGCAGTCGTTTCCACCGAAACTCTGTTTGAGTTTGAGCAGACCGGAGACGTGTTCTCGGCGCGATATCGAGGCGGTACGATTGCGGACGGCTATCTCGTCGGCAAACTCCGCTCGGACGGTGGGCTGGAGTTTCGCTACGTCCAAGTTGAACGCAGCGGCCGCATTGACGCGGGCGCCTCCACTGGCGAACTCAGCCGTCTTTTGGACGGTCGGCTGCAATTGGTGGAGAACTTTCAGTGGAGCACGCGCCCGGAGTCCGGACGGAATGTCTTTGAAGAAGTGGGTGAGTGAGGAAATGGCGCGCAATGAACAGCACCAAAACGACAATACGACGCTATTGTCCTGAAGACCTTGAAGCCTACGTCGCGCAGGTGGAGCAGGAGGTGCGGTACATCTATGTCCCCACCGTTGTCACCGGTTATGTATGGCGGCATCGCGACCATTCGGCATTGGAAGTTGTGAGAGGGTGAACGCCAATGAGGCATAATGCGTGGCACACGAAATTTGCCTCACTATCGGCGACTTTCGGCTTGTCCTTGGACTCCTCCGGCGATTTAGCTCGCCGGAACGCCGGTCAGCATTTTTCGATCGCACTCATCTTCGCGGTGTCGCTGGTTATGGCCGCACCAATCGGACGCGCGCACGCGCAGGAGGTTCGCGCGTTCTCACCCGAAATGGTGCGGGTCGAGCACGTTCAGATAGGCACGTCTCGATTTGATCTGATTCAGAACGAAGAAGTGAACGGAGATTGGTACTTCGAAGGTTCGGTGAGCGATGGAGTATACCGCCTCGTTGACGGCACAACACTTTACCCTGACATACGCGAGAGCGGCGTTTGGACGATGTCGGCGCAAACTTTTGCGCCGCTTACGTTGAGCCTCGACGGTGATTTCTCCCGCAATGTGCTGGACGCGGATTTGGCGTGGCGCGATGGGCGTGTTGGGGGCGAGTATCGGATGCGCCGACCCAATGAATCGGTGCGCCGTACCGTCGCGTTCAGCCAAGACGTGCGCCCAGGTGCGATATTTCGCGCGGCTGCGTTCGCGCTGGCGCCGGGATTGGATTTCACAGCGGGCCCCATTTCGTTAGTCTGGTTTTCTGACCTGTCGGGACAATACGAAGATGTCCGGCTTGTCCCAGAGGGCGCCGCGGAAGTGAGCACGCCGGCCGGGGTTTTTGCGACTGAGGTGATTGGGGTGCGTGGTGGCAGCGTCGAGAACTTGCTCTATATCACACGTGACACGCACCCGCGCCTCGTCCGGGTGGATGTAGTCGGTCAGAACATGCGCATGGTGTACCGCGGATCGCAATAGTAGAACGTATGGCGCTATTCCGTTGAAACTCTAATGGCCGCCAGGAATGGCTGGTGGAAGCGAGCGACGACGGCGGCCAATCCTGGCGCGCGCAAGTGCGCGTGGTCACGCGCTGCGGCAGAGCGGGTTCGCCGAACTCAAATGGATGCTTGCAAATGGTGGAGAACTTTCATTGGAGCACGCGTTCGGAGTCCGGGCAGAATTTTCGAAGAGGTGACTGAATGATGATGCAGCATGACTAACGCTGCCACGAGCATCCGGCGCTATCGCGCTGAGGACCTTGAGCCGGTAATGGTCGCTTGGCGGCGCGCCAATGCGCTCGCGCACCCATTCCTGAGCGAAGCCTACGTTGCGCAGGTGGAGCGGGAGGTGCGAGACCTCTACGTCCCAAGCGCGGAGACCTATGTTGTCGAAGAGGAAGGCAAAGTTGTTGGCTTTGTCGCTCTGCTTGGAGACGAAATCGGCGGCTTGTTTGTGGATCCGTCAAAACACGGCAGGGGGTATGGCAAAGCGCTCGTGAACCACGCCGTTGCCATCAAAGGTCCGCTCAAAGTTGAAGTGTTCCGCGACAATGAAGTCGGGCGGCCGTTTTACGAACGCTATGGCTTTCGCTTTGTCACGGAGGCGTTGCACGAACCATCCGGGCAGATTGTTCGCAAGATGGCCATGCCCGGCCGTTGATAACTCATGTTCAATGATCGTCGGAGTGAAATATTTGTCGGGGTCGTCTGCAATTGGGGATATTGGAATGGTGAAGTCTGGACCGGCGGCGGTCGCCGCGTCGCTGCTGCTTTGTGGGTGTACGAGTTCTGTTGTCGGGGCGAACCCAAGTTACGCGCCGCTGTTTCATTATGTGCGCTCGAACCAAGACGGCTCATTGCCAGAGAACATCTACGTTTATCGTAGGGACGCCGCGCATCTTGAGGTCGCCAAGCAGGTCAATCGCTGCACCAATTCTGCCTACGTGACTGCCACTCTCGACCCTGTGCGCAATCAGCCTCTCGCTTTAGTTGGCGGTCGGCTCACGCCGAAACTTACACAAGAGGCCTTCGCCTGGCTGAACTACGACCCGGAAACGCGACGTATGCATTTGAGTTTTCCACGAGCTGGTGTGGAAAGCGATGTGACCGTCGATGGCGAGCCTTGGATGATCTATGACTTTGACTTGGCCGACGTAACGGGTCTGCGCGCAGGCCGCGCTCCGCCGCGCGAGGATTTCCGCCTGGCCGTTGGGTTGCTGTGGGGCCAGGGTTCCTCCTGGAGCTTTAACAATCGGGGCTTCGCCGATGCGCGTTACAGGGGCGCAGAAACGCACAACGGTCGCGGCACGCTTCGATTCGAAGTTGGCGGAGGTCTATCCGGCTCCCTTTGGCTCGACGCGCAGGAAGGCTTTGTCGTTGAGGCCCGGTTCGACCAACCGAACCATGCCGGCTATGACAATTTCCAACTCGTCCTGCAGGACGTCTATCCTAACGGCGACGCGCAATGGGATGCTGTCCGTCGCGCTCACTGGGAGGATTGTGAGGGCGTAGACCAATGATTGCCGGTACGAGAGCGCCCTGGTTCAATCCGATCCAGCTATGGCAGCGGCCCAGTCGAGCATATCTGATCCGGTGGTGATAATCGCGCTAGCCAAAGTCACGTTGCCGTTTGCGAAGGTGACTTGAGTCGCAGCAGGTCTCGGCGACGGATTAATCACGCGGCGAAAGCTAAAGTCCCAGCGGCTTCGCGTTCGCGCAGCACCCCTTCAAGCGTCTCATGCGAGAGCGCGCCGTCAAAAGCAGTTGTCGTGTCGTCGCCAGCCACCTCGAAGCGGACGTCGTTGCCGTTGTAAGTTTGGCGCGACGCGACAGCGGATGTTCGTGGTAACATCGAAACACGGCAGAGGTTATGGCAAAGCGCTGGTGGATCACGCTGTCGCCATCAAAGGCCCGCTCAAGGTCGAAGTGTTTCGCGACAACAAAATCGGGCGGCCGTTCTATGAGCGCTATGGATTTATCTTCATCGCCGAGGCGTTGCGCGAACCATCAGCTCAAATCGCCCGCAAGCTGGCGATGCCCGCCTGTTGACAAGCCCTACTCAAGGATCGCCGGAGTGAAATATGGCCAGTGATGCGAGCGAGGCCTTCCTGGTGCGTCTAAGCGATAAGCGACCCGAGGCGATGACCGGCGAGGTCATCGCGCAACATGTCGACTGGCTGCGGGCCCTTCATGATGAGGGGCGCCTCATTGCTTGTGGGCCGTGTGATGATGGTACTGCGATCATTGTCTTTAAGTGCGCGACGCTCGATGAAGCCAAGCGGATTGCTCTCGTCGATCCGTTTCGCTTGGCTGGCGCGGTGAGGAGCTATGAGGTCGTGAGAATGCGCCTGGCCACGCCAGAGAATGAGTTCCTGCTGAACGGCTGATGCGCCGGCAGGCTCTCCGGCGCCTGCAAGAGTTGGCTAGTGCTCAGTCCGTCGGAAGATGATCGGCCTCATGTCGTCATAGTGGAGCTCAAATCTGCCGCGCCTACGAGGCACAACCTCGAACCAGCCATCGCGCATCGCCAGGCGGTCGGGGCCAGCGGCGTCGAGCGCAAACGTGACTCCTGTCGGCGTGATGGCCTCATAGCTCTCTCCAACGCGCCGCAGGCGCCACGCGACATCCAGCTCGTTGCTGTAATAGACGCCCTCGTGAAGAGATTGGCGGGGCGGCTGGGCGAGGCCCTCTGGGCTTGGCGCCTGAGACGCCCCTAGCGATCCTTGAGGGGCCAACTGGTCGCCTATCACCAAGTCTGTTATCCAGCGCTCCTCGGCAATGGGGCTGATTTGGTCGGAATTGCACAGCAGAACAATCGTGGTCGCCAGGCCTGGGAATCGCTGAACCGAAGCTTTGAAGCCGCCATAATTCCCGGTGTGGCCGATGCGAAGCTGGCCCCGATAGCTGCGAACGAAGAGGCCCGCAGCGTGCGGCGTAGGTTCGCCGTTTCGCAAGGGTGCGGCGCTTACCATCTGCTCAATCAG
Organism: uncultured Terricaulis sp.; assembly: GCA_964653495.1. Lineage (GTDB taxonomy): Bacteria > Pseudomonadota > Alphaproteobacteria > Caulobacterales > Aquidulcibacteraceae > Vitreimonas. The sequence goes on from CAZZFE010000002.1 coordinate 189,942, forward strand.
CGCGGACCCGCCGCCAAGTCGATTGTCGTAGAAATTAGCATCCCACAGCGCCAGATCGTGCGCCGTCGTCACAACCCCGCCATCGCCAACGATCTCGATCCTACTGCGATCCCTGATGAGCGCGTCATCCTCATCAATTGTGTAACCGAAGGCGCGGCGATCGAAGGTCTCGTCCATGTCATCTTGAAGAAACGTGTCGGCCATCCCCAGCGGCTCAAACATGCGGCGCGCCATGAAGCTGCGAAGCGACATGCCGCTCGCGCGTTCGATTAGTCGAGCTAGAAGGAAATATCCGCTGTTGGAGTAAGAGGCGCGTGCGCCTGGCTCGAACTCAAGTTCGGTGCGGGCTATCAGACGGTACAAATCGTCAGCGCTGTAATAATCGTCGCTGCGCAAGCCCCGAAGCTCTTGGAGCTGCAGGTAATCGCGGACGCCGCTCGTGTGGTATAGGAGATCCGCAACCGCTACTTGGCGAGCCCATCCCGGAAGCTGGTCAAGGTAGGTTGCGACCGGGGCGTCGAGATCGATCGCGCCATCGTGATGCAAGAGAAGAATCGCGAATGCCGTGAACTGCTTGGAGACCGACGCAATCGCCATACGGCTCGACGGTTGGAGCGGGTTCCTGGTTTCGACGTCCGCCAAACCATACGCGCCGACAAATTCTGCGCGGCCGTGACGGATCACTTCGATAACGCATCCGGGCCCGTCGGCGCTGAAGCGGTTGCGGGCGCGGCGATCGAGCTCGATCGCGTAAAGCGGCGCGCTGCTGCTGCGCGCCGTTTGGGGTGCTTCCTGAGCATGTGCGCCAACCGTGGCGGCAATGGCCAGCGCTAGCAAAATAGCAATGGATATGGCCGTCCGCATTCATTTCTCTCCGCAACAGACAGAAGGGTGACCGAACGGCTAAGGCGCCGCGCAGCACGCGCCCCCGGTCAATTGATGCCACAGCAACCAGCCGATCGTGGCGTAAACGCTCATTGTTTTCGTTCCACGCTGCTCCAGGAGGTCGAGCGCGGCGCGATCGTAAAAGCGGCCGTTCATCAGCACCCCGCGCGGGCGGCGGAGCGTTGAGAGGTCCTCGAGTGGGTTGCCAGCAACCAGAATGAGCTCCGCACGCGCATCCGGCGCGATTACGCCGATCTCGCCGCTTTGATGCAGGGTCGCGGCGGCGGCGGCGGTGGCGCTATAAAGAATGGCGTATGGATCAACGCCGGCCGCTGAAAGCAGCGCAATCTCGTCGTGAAACGAGCGACCGGCGATTGTGAACGCTGGGCCGGTATCGGAACCGAGCAAGATGACACCGCCGCGTTCGTAGAGCCGACGCGTCAGTTCGGTCATCAGGCGCATTTTTCGGGCGATGCGCTCTGGCTTTCCGTGCGCGATGATGTCAGCGGTGGAGCGGTGGCCGAAGAAGCGCACGACTGGATTGATGCGCGCCATGTCAACGGCCGCGAGGAAGCCTTCGGGATCGGCATTCGCCAGTTGCAGGTTGTGGTAGGCCACCAAGGTCGGCGTGAATGCGGTCTGCGAGGCAACGATTTGATCGACAATACCGTCCAGGTGAGATTCGGCGCCGTCTTCCACCAGCAAGGTGCTGTAAATCTCTTCGGCATGTTCAATCGAGGTGATGTCGGCGGCCAAGATGTCGCCGAGCGACATGGCGCGGGGCAAGTGGCCGGCGACGTCAAGGTCAACGCTGCGGGCTTCGTCAACCACAGCGGAAAACATCTCGGGGGATAAGCCGTCGTACACTTTGACGAAATCGTAGCCGCAGGTCTGATAGCGGCGGACCAAGGAGCGCGCTTCGGCACCGTCGCGCGGAAAGACATGGAATGGCGCGAATTCTCCGCCGTTCAAGGTCGGCGACGCCGTCACAACACGCGGACCAGGCAGTTCGCCGGTTGCGACTTCGTCACGCCAGCGCAGGTGCATGGGCATGCCCATCATGTTGCGCACGGTCGTCACGCCGCTGCTGAGGTAACTGACGAGATCGGTGCGATCGAAGATGTGCGTGTGCATATCGATCATGCCCGGCATCAGCGTGAGGCCCTCGCCATCGATAATGGTGAGCCCCGCCGTATCTGGCGGCGGTTCGTCAGAGATCGAAACGATATGATCGTCCTCGATGAGTACGAACTGGCGCGCCAAGATGTCCTGATCCGCCATCGTCAGCACGGCGACGTTGGCGACAAGTACATTGCGCGCTGGAACGCCGTGCGAACCGGGGTCGAAGCGGGCCAACATGGCGTAGGGGATGCTCGCGCCGAGCGCGAGCGCACACAAAGCAAGCAGCGCTAGAAGGACGATCGCAACGCGGCCAATCCAGCCGAAAATAAGTCTCGTTGTGTGCATTCGTAGTGCCTCTCTAAATCGCGCCGAGCCGGAGAAACGCGCCCGATCGGAACGGGCGCGCTGCCCTCGGCTAGGATGCGATTGATGCGCGTAATGGATGCCGAGGCGCTACGCCCGGCGCTAGGTTTGCGACCAAACCTGGAAAAACCTGGGGTCAATTGGCAATGGTGGTCGTTTTCTCACGGCCAGGCCGTACGCTTCAGAAATGAGAGCAGGACCAGCAGCCCAAGTGAGAGACCACCAACCCAATAGGGCCCGTTCCGAATGGCCATCTCGCAGCTCCTAGCGCCTACGCGCTGCTTCGTAGCGGGAGCCATACATGATGAGGATCAACGTTGCGTCATCATCTGACAGGGAGGCTTGGATCGGCGCCTCGCGCGAGAAATACAGCTCGTCATCAGCGGCAGAAGCGAAGAGGCGAAGCGGTGGTTGGCTGGCAATTCGGATGTGCAGCTCTTCGCCAGACAAGCTCACCGTTACCGCGTCACCTGAAGTGAGGGAAAACTCACCGACCAAGCGTAGAGCCTCGTCATGGTCCAACGGAGTCGAGGTTTGCTCGCCGACGATCGTGCTGTCGAGCGGCGTTCCGGCAAACTGGGCCAACGCGCTTGAATAATAGACTAGATGATCGACTAGCCCGGCGCTGGTCCTACTCACCTTCAAATGGGCCAGTGAAATCCTCAATGAAGAAGGTATCGTCGCCTGCATATTCAAGCTCGGTCCAATCGCCGGAGCCGAAGTTGAAACGCACCCCGTCTTGAACGTGAATCTGAAGCGTTCGTCCATCGGAAAGGGTGTAGCGTCCTTGAATATTGCTGATTGCCTCTGGGCTAGGCGTTTGTGCGGCAAAGTTCGGAAGGTCAATACCATCAAGACGCGCCAATATGCGCCGGGCTACCGTCGTCGTGTTAGGCAGGTAGAAGCCGTTGCTCAGGACGGCAACGAATGCATCGCTCTCTAGCGCATGAAAATAGGTCGCGTTGAAGCCATTGGTCGAGCCGCTATGCCAGATGACGCGCTGGCCGCGAAACGTCCCAATGTTGAAGCCCAAACCGTACTCGGTGGTTGAACCGTCGCGCAGAGTCGCAGGCGTAAACGCCTCCTCGGCCATCTGAGGAGTCAGCAACGTGTGTGCGCGCAACGCTAATCCCCACCGGCCGAGGTCATTGGCCGAACTGAGCATCGCGCCAGCGGCGAAGGCGAGGCTTGGGTGAAAGGCGGGTGTGTTGATGGGGTCGTCGCCGTCAGTGTCATACCCCTGTGCACGCCGGGCGATGACGTTGCTGGGGTCGTCATAATGTGAGTTCGTCATGCTGAGCGGTTCGAAGATCTCGGTTCGGATCACATCCGCGTAAGGCCGACCGCTTATTTGCTCGATCAGCAGGCCGAGCAGCACATAGTTGAAATTGCCGTAGGACCAAGTCTCGCCCGGAGCAGCAAGCGGCTGGGTCTGCGCCATGATTTCGATGATTTGACGGGCGGTTGTTGGATTTCGTGCGATCGCGCTGATTTGTGGGTTATAAAAGTGGTCTGGCAGTCCTGAAGTGTGACTGAGCAATTGTCTGATCGTCGGGGCTGCAAATTGCGGCGGCAGATCTGAAACATAGTCGCCAACGCTTCTGTCCAAGCTCACCTCGCTGCGTTCGGCCATGCGCAACACCACGATGGCTGTAAACGACTTTGTGAGCGAGCCGATACGAAGCGCGGTGTCGGCGCTCATTGGCTCCTGCCACTCCAGATCAGCTGAGCCGAACCCCTCCGCAACAAGCACCTCGCCGTTGCGGACGGCGATGATGGCGCCGCCAGGACCGTCGGAACCGTAGGCGTTCGCTCCGATTTCGCGCACTGCGGACATCGTTGCGTGGCGTTCACGGTCTAACTCGCTCGCACACGCTGCAGTCAACATGGTCCAAGCGGAGACCAGGACAAATCGGACAAGAGCCTTCAAGACGCCTTCTCCAGTGAATAGGCGTCCTTGCTAATGGTCCAAACTACGAGCTGTCTTGTCCGGACCAAACCTGTTTCCTTGGTATTGGGCTCGAAACTGACCCGGGGTTGTGCCGACCAAACGACCGAAAGCCTTAGTAAATGACGGCTGATCTGCAAAGCCGCACGCCAACGAGACCTGAACAAGCGACATTTGGGACGTGCGGAGCAAGCGCCCGGCCCGTGCAATCCGGGTATGCCGCAGATACTCCGCCGGCGAGTGCCCATAACGCCTTCGAAAGGCGCGGGCGAGATAGACCGGGTGGACGCTTGCGTCCTCGGCGAGTTCTTGCACCGATGGTACTAAAGAGAGGTCATCCTCGATGCGCTCTCGGCAACGCGCAAGCCAAGCTACCCGACGGAGCGATCCCCCTGCTGGTGCTTTCGCAAGCAGAGCAATGAGCTCGAGGGATGCAAGTTCGATGACCAATTCGGAAACGGGGTCAGCGAGACGGGCTTCCTTGGCGATGTTTGCCATGAGGATGACGGCGCGTGGGTCGACGATCAGTGTCGATTTCTGCGGCATAGATTTCTCGCGACCCCAGGTGCGGAGCACCGGCTCAGCAAGCGAGAAGGAGATAAAGGGGTCTGAGCCGACATACCTATCGCGATGTTCGGTGCCGGGGGGATTGAAGATGATCGATCCCGGTCCGACCAACGCGCTAGCGCGGCAGGCTGTGGTCTGATACTCGCCATTGGGAACAAACACGATGTGAGCATCAGCGTGTTGGTGATGGTCTACAGCCTCAACCTGTCCGCAAAAACTGATGTCGCCGCTTCGACTCGCGTAGCGATCAAGCTCGCCGAAGAACTCACCAGTTCGAAGGGTGGGGAACGCAAGGGTGTCGGTGAGTGCGGGCATGTTTCGGCACTGGAGAGAAAGCCAGAGTGCGGTCTGTGTTGTGACACATCGAATAGCATCCCGCACACCACGCCTACAACACCCCTAGGCGGAATGCTTCCGGAATAAGAGGACGACCAGCAACACCAACTTCTATGCAAGGCGTTGGACGTCGGAATCGTTGGAGGTCGAATGTGCTGGTTCAATGGATCACTGTTCGTCGCCATAGATCGATATCACGGGGACCCCGCCTTGTTCGAACCTGGCGCGGTACATGCTCTGTGTATTGAAATGCCACACGCCGCGCCCCTGGCCATCCATAACGATGACTCCGCCGGTGCCGCCCATGGCGTCGAGTTCGGCAAAGACCGCGCGACTTGCGTGCTCGGGGTTTTCTTGCAGCAACTCTATGCGTGCGCATATGGTTCGGGCCACGCTGGCGCGGATGAAGTACTCGCCGACCCCGGTAGCGGACACCGCGCAGACACCGTTCTGGGCGTAGGTGCCGGCGCCGATCACCGGCGTATCTCCTACGCGTCCCCAAAGCTTTGCACTTGTGCCTCCTGTGGACGTGCCTGCCGCAAGATCACCGCGTGTGTCGAAAGCGACGACTCCGACTGTGCCGAACCTGTGATCGTCCGTATTAGTGTCTTCAAAACTGCGCGATTCGGGCGGCGCCATTATTGGGCGCTCTGGGAGCGGCAGGTTCCGGTGTTGAAGTTCTCGAACAAGCTGTTGCCAGCGACGTTCAGTGAAGAAGAACGAACGGTCGACTTGTTCGAGCCCTTGGGTTTGTCCGAAGGCCTCCGCGCCTTCGCCCACCAGCAAGACGTGTGGCGAGTGCTCCATCACGGCGCGCGCCAAGCGGATCGGATGGCGCGTGTGGCTGATGTCGGCGACGGCGCCGGCCGCGCGGTTGCGGCCGTCCATGATCGCGGCGTCGAGATGGTTTCTGCCGTCGGCGCCGAACACGGCGCCGCGCCCAGCATTGAACAGAGGATCGTTTTCCAAGCCGGCGATCACCGCTTCGACGGCGTCCAGCGACGAGCCGCCCGCGTCAAGCACCGCCGCACCGCGCTCTAGCGCTGTCGTCATGGAGGCGCGATATCGCGCTTCCGTCTCGACATCCATTTGGGTCCGTTCAACGGCGCCTGCGCCGCCATGCACGACAAGTGACCATCGATGGGGTTGTTGAGCATCTGCCGTCGCCGCAAGCCCTAGCCAAGCGCACAGGCTCGCTGAAATAGCCTTGATCATCGTTTTCAACGGACTTCAACTCCACTTGTTCGTGCCCAAACAGCGGGCGCTTCACTTCTGTTCAGCGCGGGCGCTGCTTAGTGTGGTCGGATCGTCTGCAGCACCGCTTTTGAGATGCGCGCGACGACATGCGGCCGCGGATCGACGACCTCGGCGATATCGTACTCTATCGAAGTGCCGAGCACGGCGGCGATTTCGGAATCATTCAGCTGATAACGCTCTCTAAGCCAGCGCGCCATTCCTGTGGTTGCCATTTGCAAGGCTTGGTCGAGCGTGTTGTCGATGCCTGAGACCATGATGTCTTCGGCGTCTTCCATCCAGACTTGGCCCAACGAGGCGCCGCGCATGAGTTCGACGCTGAACTCGACTTGGAGCGAAGTCTCCAAACCCTGGCCTGTTATTTCTCCGTCCGCCTGCGCTGCGTGGCCATCCCCCAGAAAGAGATGTGCGCCGGGACGCCACACCGGCAGGTAGATCGTCACGCCTTCGACGAGCCGGTTGTAATCCAAATTTCCGCCGTGAGCGCCAAGGTCGCCTGCAAAGATTGCCTGATTGCGCGGCGGCGCAACCCCGATGGATCCCAGCATTGGACGGAGCGGTGTGGAGAAGCGCGCAAGGCGATCGCTTGGCTGTGTGAGGCGTGCTCGACCGCGAGCGAGATCGAGACTCCAGCCGCGTCCCCACCCTTGAACCGGGGTCTGCTCATAGTCGCTTTGCACGGCCCGACGATTGATGGCGCCACTGAACATGTTCGCATTGTCGCGATTTAGCCTCACGCGGTTCAAACGCACGACGAGCGTGTCGCCCGGTAGCGCGCCCTCGACATAGAAGGGGCCGGTCAGCGTATTGCCTGGCATGCCACGCCATACCAAAGAGGCGTCGCGTCCTTCGTTGTCTAAGGTGGTGGTGCGCACGGTGTCGCCCGGCTCCAGGCGAAGCGCTGGGTCAAGGGTTGAGGTATATTGCAGTGAGTAGCGAGCCGGCGCGAACACGTGGGTGACGGGTGGGCGCGAGCGTCGCGGCGGTCGGATGGCGTGAATGCCTACCGGTGTGCCGAAAAGGACGCCTTCGCCAAACAGCGTGCCGTTCCGGCATTGCAGGACGAGACGTCCGACCTCGTGATTGGAGGCGCTCATGCTCAGCGTAGCGATGTCGCCGTCAATTGAACCCGAGCCACGAAGGGTGACGAATTGCGCTTCATCCAGTGGCCCTGATGCAACGAGCACCTGATCGCCTTGCATCGAGAATGTCATCGCTGCGGCGGATTCACCTGCTTGGTATCGG